>DATAWP010000025.1:0-187095 GCA_036267155.1 Tepidisphaeraceae bacterium | reverse complement strand
TGACTTGAGCGGACAGGCCCGTCGCGTTCTTCACGCCGTTGATCGCCGTGGCGATTGCGGTCACCGATGTACCCGAGGCGAACGACAACTGGGTGCTGCCCAGGTTGCCGGCCACTTGCAGCGTGACGGTGTTGCCGCTGATCGCGCCGCCGGTATAGGTCAGGGCGGCCGTCTTGGCCGAGGAAACCACCTGCACCGCAACCGCGACCTTGCCGCCATCGGGGACAAGCGCGCTGTTGACCTGCAGGTTGGTAACCGCCGAGCCCACGCTGCTGGTCGTGTAGGCGAGGTTACCGTTCAGCAACTGGTTGCCTTCAAACGTGGTTGAGGACGAGATCCGGTTGATGGTGGACAGAATCGAGTCCACCTGCAACTGATCGGCGGCGGTTTCACTGGAACTCATACCGCCGCTGTTGGCGGCTTGTCCCACCAGCCCCTGGAGCTGGGTGAGAAGAGAGCTGACCTCGTTCAAACCGCCTTCGGCGGTGCCGATGACGTTGCCGGCCATGCTGGCGTTGCTGATGGCGGTCTGAATTCCGGTCTGTTCCTGCTGGAGCGCCAGCCCGGCGATCAAGCCGGCTGGATTGTCCGCACCACTATTAATCTGCAAACCCGTGCTGAGCCGTTGAAGGCTCGTGTTCAGGTTCGTGTTGTTTTGCATCAGAGAATTCTGTGCAATAAGCGAACTGATGTTCGTATTGATTACGCTACTCATGATTGTCTCTCCGTGACGGAAAAGCCATTCCCTGTAAAGTTATTGCTGGCAGGTCAGGGTAAACCTCCAGCACCCACAAGCACCAAGCCGTTCTGCGACGCTTCGGTGCGGAAACCCGAGTTTTGAGCGTCTCCTTTCTCGCAAGTTTGCCGCACCTGTGAGACGAGTCACGCAACACCGCACGGCATACGCGGCCTATCGACGGAGACTTTTGGGCACTTTAGGAGTCTGGGTAAAGATTAACGGGGAAACCGGCGGTAGCGTCCCGGCTGTCGGTCCCTGCGCGCCAGGGCGGAATTTATGTGACGTGGTGGAGCGATAACGGCGAAACTACGAGGCAGCGCAAAAAAGGACGACCCGGAAAACCGGGCCGTCCACTTAAAATTCAGCGATTCCACCCCCCAAGAATCAAGCATTCTGAAGCAGCGCGAGCACGGTATTCGGCGTGCTGTTGGCGGTGGCCAAAACCGTGGTCCCAGCCTGCACGAGAATCTGCGCCCGCGTGAGGTTAGCGGTTTCGGAAGCGAAGTCGGCGTCGGCGATATCGCTTTGACTGGAGGTCACGTTTTCCAGAGTGACCTGCAAACTCGCGGAATTGGTTTCCAGGGTGTTTTTCTCAAACGCCCCCAGCCGGCCCTGTAACTCCGCGACCTGCTGACTGGCGATGGCAACGATTTGGCTGGCCGTCTCGGATTGACCGCCCACCACCGACGCGTTGCCGCCGGTCACGATGTCGTTCAGGAATCCGACGCCGTTATTTCCCAGTGAGCTGGCCGCGACCGAACCGATGCCGATGCTCACTTGCTGCTGACTATTGACCTGCGCCCCAAGCTGGAACAGCGCCCCACCGCCCGTGATGGCGAAGTTTGTTTTTCCAGCGCCAAAGGTGTCGCTCAAGGTCATATCCAGATCGAGAGAAGATGTATTGAGCTTCAACTCAAGTCCGCTGCCGACGGTTAAGGCCCCATTGATGGTGGCGACGACATCGGCGCCGACGGCACGCTCCTTGTCCGCGCCGGCGGTGTCGGTGGTCTGGAACGCGCCGGTTTGGGCCTGGATCGAGACGAAGCTGCCCGAACCATAGCCGGAGCTTTTGAAATTGATCCCGGAATTGGCGTTGGCGCTGTTGATGAGGTTCGCGGTGACGCCGGTGCTGTCCGAAATGTTGTTGACGGCAAACGCGATCGCCGATGCGGTGGTGCCGCTCACGAACGAGAGGGTTTGCACGCCCGTATTTCCGGAGATCTCCAGCGTGGTGCTCTTGGTAATCGCGCTGGCGCGGAACTGAAGGTCGGCAACCTTGGCGCTGCTGATGACGTTGACGTCCACCGGCATGGAGGTACTCGTACCGAGGTTGGCCTGGGAAATGCTCAACGCGCTGATGGCACTGTTGGATACGCCGCTGGTGATGTAGTTGAGGCTCCCGTCCAGGAGGTTCAGCCCGGCGAAGCTGGTGGTGCCGGCGATGCGGGTGATGCTCTGGACATCGGAATCGATCTGCAACTGGTTGGCCTGCAAATCGGCCGAAGACAGAGCGCCGGAGTTGGCGGACTCGACGACCAGGCCGTTGATGTCGTTCAGCAGCGAGCTGACTTCGGTCAGCGCGCCGTCGGCCGTGGTGATGACATTGGTCGCCTGAGAGCTGTTGTTAACCGCCTGCTGGAGGCCGGTCATCTCGCTCTGCAGGTTCTGACTTTCGATCAGACCTGCGGGATCATCCGCGCCGCTGTTGATGCGCAGACCGGTGCTGAGCCGCTGCAACGCGATATCTTCGGACGATTGCGAATTGGCCAAAGCGTTCTGTGCAACCAGTGACGCGACGTTCGTTTCGATGCGGGCCATATCAATCCTCCATGACTGTTAATGGCAAAAGGGGCTAGAGTTTCCTACTTCTTGGGTTCTCTATCTTGCTTGGAATCGATCTTTCCGAATCCCGAAAGATCCTCGGGTTTAACCTGGGCCGCGGCTTTGTTTTCGCGACGGATGGCATCGTAGACTTCCTTGCGATGAACACTGATTTCCTTCGGGGCGTTGATTCCCAGTCGGACTTTGTCGCCGCGGATGTCGACCACGGTGACTTCAATGTTGTCACCGATCATGATCGTCTCATCGCGCTGACGGGACAGCACCAGCATGTTCAGGCTCCTTCCTGCTCTTTTGCCCGTGACATCCCTGTCCCGGGGCGCTTCGACCCTTCCCTCAACTGCCACTTCCCGCACTGGAGCCGGCGGTTTACGCCGACTTCGCCAGCGGAACTTCGGACGTAAGCCTCAGCAGCGGCTGGCGGGTCGTCCATTTCTTTTCGGTCAGCACGACCTGCTGCGCCATGCGGTTCTCGCCGTTGAGGACGATCGGGCCCAGAAGGTTGCCCGTGAGCCAGTCGCCGACTTTGTTGCAAATCACCAGGATCTGCGCGAACTTGATGTCGGTAAAGGCGAGGTCCTCGTACGTCTCGGTCCGAAGGGGAACATCGTAATCCTTGAAGAACGTGTTCGGATCGGTGACGACGAAGGCGACGGCGGGTTCGTCGACGCTTTGCAGCCAGAAGAAATAATTTCCGTTGCCGGTTTGAATCAGCGCAAAGCGGGTGTAATTGGGAAACCCGAGCAACCCGCGAGGGAAGTTCATGAGTCGATCCTCATCGACCGTGATCACGCCGAAACGAGAAGTTCTGATCTCCATCTGAGCTCCAATCTCGCCGCCGCTCCGCATCCGGGGAAAAGCCCGATGCGGTGGAGGCGAAAGTTTTGCGGCGGCGTCATGCCGATCCGCGTGTGCCGCGGCGTCCGCCACGGCCTCGCAGCCGGCTCCAGCCGGTCGCGTTTCAGCACCGGACCGCAACCCGCGATCCGGCATGGCTTGCCGCGGCTTCCACCGCGGTTTGCCCATTCGCCGCCGTCCGATCCTCGGCGGCAGGCGTTCGGCGATTTCCGCCGCTCCCGGCAGACTTTTCTGCGCCTCCTTGCGATTGATTGCTTATTTATCAATCGCAATCTACGCTGCATCAACTGACAGGCAATCGGCGTGCCACGCCGGCCTCATATCAGAAAATTCAGCAGCGAAGTCTGCAGCGTGTCCGCCGCCGTCTCGTAACTCGCCTGCAGCGCCGTTTGCAGCGTTTGGAACTGCGTCACCGCCGTCGTCATATCCACGTCCTGGAGTTGCGAAAGCAGCGATTGCGTTGCCGTGCCCTGCTCTTGCAGGTCGGTCTGCTGTCTGGTCAATTCCTGCTCGACCGCGCCCGTCTGCCCGCGCACCGCGATGACGGTGTTGGTATCGTTCTGAATGTTGCCGCCGGCGGCGGTGATGGCATCCTGGTCGCCGGATTGCAATCCGTTCATCAGAGCTTGCAAGTCGCCGAATACTCCATTGGACGTGGGCGCCCCAACGTCGGCGCCGGTGAGCGTGTTGCCGGATGCCGTCACGTTGAGCCCAAGCTCGTTGGCGGCGTCGGACGCATTCAGCGGCGTTACGCTGAGGGTGCCGGCGCCGCCGCTGGAATCGGTCAGGACGATCCCGCTGCCGGTGGTGGCGAGCGATGCGGTCACTTTCCCGCCGGTGGCGGCGTTGATTTCGTTGATCACATCCGCAACCGTCGTGGCCGAGCTGACGGAAATCTGGAAAGTCGATCCGTCCCGTGCGGTGATCTGGAAGTCGGGCGTGGCTCCGCCGGCGGTTTGAACGCCCTGCCCGTTGTTCAATTGAGACAACGGCGTGGATAGCGAAAGGGTTTGCAGGCCGAGGTCGGCCGCGGTTTGCCCACCGTTTTCGCCGACGCTCAGGCTCGTTCCCTGCGAGGCATTGAGAATGTTGATGCCGGTGCCGGCCGAATTGATTTCCGCCTGCACGCCCAGGCCCGCGCCGTTGATCGCGTTGAGCATGTCCTGCACGGTGCCGGTTGGCGACCAGGTGATTGTTTTGCTGAGCTGGCCGTTGGTGATGGTCAGGCCGGAATTGTCGATTCCGCTGCCGTTGTCCAGCGTGGACAAGGGCGTGAGCAGTGTGACGCGCGGGTTGAGCGAGCTGCCGACGTCGGGATTGCCCGCCCCTTCGCCGCCGGAAGCGGTGGCGATGCCCAGATCCTGGGCCGTGGTGCCGGTGACGGTGATGTTATCGGTGAGCGCTCCGGTCAGGGTCAGCCCCTGGCCGGTGATGGACGCGGTGATACCGCCGACGCCCGCCTGGTTGATGAGGTTCACGACATCGCCGATGCTGGAGGCCGAGGAAAAATCGACGGTTTTGGTGACGGTTCCGTTGCTGAGTTGGATGGAGCCGGGCTCGATGCCGTCGCTGCCGGCGCCGCCGACATCGGAAAGGCGTGTTTGCGCCGTCAAGGACGGGGTGATGTCCGCCGAACCGGTGACGCCCGATGAGAGCGATCCAAATACCTGGGCGCCGTTGGCCTGGAAGGAGACGGAGATACCGTCATCGACCTCATTTTCCAGAGTTTGCGAGCTGCCCACGAATTGGACGACGCCGTTGGATTCGACGAAGGGTGCTGAATCCCCCGTGGCCCCGCCGAACAGATATTGACCGTTGTACTGCTGGTTGGCGATGGATAAGGCCTGGTTGTAGAGACTTTGAACCACGGCGACGTCGCTTTGGCGTTGAGTCTCGGTAACGTCGGAGCCGACATCGGCGGAGGCGATCTGTTGCGCTTGTTGCAGCAGCGTCGTGAGGTTGCCGAGGCCTGTGTCGGTCTCGGAAAGCTGGGCGCTGGCAGTGTTGATCGTGTCGTTGTAGGTCTGCTGAGTGTTGAGGGTTTGCTGAAGCTGCATGATCATCGCGGCAGCCGAGGGATTGTCGCTGGGGGTACTGATGGCCTGGCCGGTGGACAGTTCGTTCTCCACCTTTAGAAGCTGCGCCTGCTCGCTGTTGATGTTTTGCGAGACGAGGTTCGCCTGCATCAGGCTGCTGACGTTCGAGAGACCTATGGGAAGTACGGACATGAGTCTTGATCCTGGTTGGCCACAGGATTGCCATCCTGTGGCTTTTCCGTTTAAAGCGTTATCTGCATCAGTGCCGTCATCATTTGATTAACCGTGGAAATGAACATGGCAGCGCCCTGGTAACTGCGCTGCTGCTGAAGCATGTGCACCGTTTCCGTGTCGATGTTCACTCCGCTGACCGACTGCTGCTGTGATTGCAAAGTCTGCTGAATGTCCTGCGTCGATTGCGTGTCGCTGATCGCCTGGGCGGAAGTCGTGGCGATTCCGCCGATCATCGCGTTGTAGGAATCGGTCCAACTCTGGTTGCCCAGGGTCGATTGCAGGGTCGAAGGAAAATTGGCGATCGCCAGGGCGTTGGTGTTGTCGCCGGGATCGCCATTCTGGGCGGCGGCCAACAAATTGGGATTCGAGGCCGCCACCGAATTGACCGCGATCGAATTAGCATCCGATCCCTGGAAAAAGGTGTTGATCCCCAGCGCCGCCAAAACATGGCTGCTGTCCTGGCTGAAACTGATCTGTACATTCGGATCGGTGGAAGCGATGGTCAGCTTCCCGCCCTGGATCGTGGCCTGGACCGTGGGGATCGCATTCAAGCTCGCGGTAAGGCTGTTCAACGTCGTGTCGGTGGGTTGGCCGGTGAGATTGACCGGCACGAGCGTGCTGCTGGATAAACCCGTTTGGGTGTTCGTCGTGGTGACGACAAAACTGCCGTTGACGGGCTGGAACGGCAGGCCGGCCGCGGAACTGTTCAGCACGGCGGTTGGGTCCTGCACCTGATTCGTGCCAGTGACTGTGGTGTATCCGTTGAGACCCTGGCCGCTGGAATAAATCGAGTTCAGGCCGAAGATCAATCCCCCCGCAAGTGAATTCAGTTGCTGCTGAACGGTGTTCAGTTGTGTCTGGGCCGTGAGGGTTGCGCCGAGTTGGCCGCTGGTGGCCTGGACCGTCCCGCCGTCGGAGGTGAAGGCCAGCGAATAACTCGGCTGCCCGCTGGATGTCGCGCCCTGCTGAACCGTCAGGCCGTCGCTGGTCGTTCCGACCACCAGTGGCTCGGAACCGATGTACACATTCACCGTGCCGTTGCCCTGATTGACGGTCTGGACATTGACCAGTTGCGCGAGTTGCTGGATGGTCGCGTCGCGCTGATCGAGCAATTGGTTGTCCTCCCCACCGGCGCCCTGGCTCGTGGCGATCTGCTGATTCAGGGTCGCGATCTGCTGCGCCAATTGGGTCGCGTTGGTGGCCAGCGAGTTGAGCTGGCTGCCGATGCTGGTCTGCACCGAATCAAGCTGCGAGCCAAGGCTGTTGAAATCCTGCGCGAGCGACTGCCCATCCTGAATGACGACCTGACGCTGTGAAGTGCTGGTGGGATCATTGGCCAACTGCGACCAGTCATTCGTGAAAGTGGTCATCTGCGTCTGGAGGTTCTGGCTGCCGAGGGCGTTGAAAATAGTTTCGATCTGCCCGCTGTAGGTCTGCGTGGTATTGGCGGATTGATAGTCGCTCATGGCGGAGTTGAGCCGGCTGTTGAGAGACTCGTCCACCTGGCGCTGAATGGATGACAGATCGACGCCGGTGCCCATGTAAACGCCGGGCTGAATCTCCGTAGAGGGCAGGTCGGTGATGTCGGCGACTTCGCGGGAATAATTGGCGTTTCCGAGATTGGAAATATTGTTGCCGGTGACCTGCATCGCGGCCTGGGCCGTTGTCAGTGCACTTGCGCCGATGTTGAGGGCTCCGTTGAGAGACATTTGCTCGCTCGAATTATCCGACGGCGTCCATGGACCCGACGCGCGACACGACGCGCGGAATTCCCTGCCGGTTGTAAAGCCCCGCGCGTTCGACCGCGCCGGCGAGGAGGCGAACGACGTTGTTCAAATGCCCCAGCACCGCCGACGCCAACCGGGAAGAGCCCTGCGATCGCCGGGAAATTTTCGCGGCGAGGTCGCGCAGTTCCTCGCGGACTTTCATGAGTCCGGGCGCCTGCGGCGGGAAAAGCTCGGCCAGCCGGGTAAGACGGGGCTCCTGCTGAAGCTTCAGGGCAGCGGTGATTTGCCGCATCACAGCGCGGCGGCGGCTTTCCAGGTCGTTGATGCGCAGCCGCGTCGCTTCGCTGCGGGTGATCCAATCCGCGATGGCGACCAGATCGAATTTTTTCATCGCCGCGTGTTGAGCCTCAAGCTGGTCCAGCAGCTTGCGATGCTCGGCCGCCAACTGCATGAGGATCGCCTGCAGATCAGATATATGGCGGGACATGGTTGTCTCCGTGGAAAAGATGGCTGTTTCCCTTGGCACGCAAGGCTTTCCATCGGTCGGCGCCTTCGCGCTCGGAGTTGATGCGTTGTCCAACCCGGCTGGCGTTGCCCCCCTGCTTGGCCTCGATCCGATCGACGATGGAATGGACCAGCGAGTCCGACGCATCGCTGGTCATGCTTTCAGCCAATCGCTCATCGTACATGGAACCGAACGCCTTGCCGGCCTCGCCGCCGTCCAACATGGTGCTGTGAAACGGATCTTCCCGAACCTGCTTGAGCAGCGGTTCGAAAAAAGACATGGCGACCCATTTGCGGGTTTGCTTGACCAGCTTGTCGTGCCGCGACAACGGCCCTCGGTCCAGCACGTGAAGGTGCTGCCCCGCACCGCGCCGGTTGGATGGAAATGGGGTTGTGGAAAGATTCATGGCGCTCCTTATTCTTCGATCAACTCGGCGTGCAGCTTGCCGGTCTTGTAGAGTTCTTCGATGATCTGAATGCGATCCAGTGCCGGAACTTTGAGTTGTTCCATGGCCGCGACGAGATCCTGCAAATTCCCGTTTCCCTGGCCGGTCGTGGAGATAGCGATCGCCTGGTGGTCGGTCACCATTGGATTGCGCGGCGAAGGCTGCGGCGGCGGCATGATCGTGGAGATCGACAGGCCGTTGTGGCTGATCACCACGGGGCTGATCTCCACGTCGCCGGTCATGATGATCGTGCCGGTCTTTTGATCGATCGTGACCCGAGCCTTGGTGGAAAGCATCTGGACCGGCAATTGCTGGATTCTGGCGATGAAGCTGTCCGGATGATCGCGCTCGTTGATGGGAATGGTGACGATGATGTTCTTGGCATCAACGGCCGTGGCGAGGGTTTCGCCGTTGACGGACTCGGAATCGTTGATGATCTTGGCGATTCTGCTGGCGGTTCCCCAGCTTGCGGAATACTCGTCAAGGATGAGCGAGAATCGGCCGCTGGCGTCAATGATGCGCGCGGGAAGGTCGGTTTCCATGACCGCCCCACCGGCGGCGGCGCGAATGACGCCGACGGTCGGCGTGCTGGGGTCCTCGATCGTCACGGGCCCATCGGCCAGCGCCAGCAGCGGCCCGCCGGGCAACGGTCCCTGCATGGGAGTGACGAACAAACGCCCGCCGTGCAGGCTGGCGGCGGCGCCGACGCTGGAGACGTGCACATCCAGATGATCGCCGTCCCGGGCCCCTGCGGCTGGAACGGTGGCGGTGACCATCACAACCGCGACGTTGGCGGCATTGCCCAATTGCTGCATGGTGACGGGATCGCCGAATTTCGCCAGCATGGAACGCAGGGGAGCGATGGCCGGGGTGAAGCTGCCGCCGTCGCCGGTGCCTTTGAGGCCATAGACCAGGCCCAAGCCGGTGAGGATGTTGGTGCGTTCGCCGCCGATGCGGGTGATGTCCGCGACCTTGACGGCGCGGGCGGGGATCGGCGCGAGGACGATCAGGAGCAGCGGAATGAGAAAGGGGATCAGAAGTCGCGTCATCTTAGAAATACCCGCGGTGCCGCGCGGCTCGACTGAGCTCGCCGAAGTCACCGCCGCTCACTGATACATCCCGGCGCCGGCCCGATAACCATCGTCAGAATGGATTGATCGAGTCCAATAATCGGGTCATGAAGCCGCGCGTCGTGGTGTCCTTCGCCGCGCCTTTGTGCTGCTTGCTCAGGCACAAGTCATAGAGCTGATTGCTCAGGATCGAGTTGTCGGCGGAGATGTCCTCAACGCGGCAGGTGCCGATGAGCGTCACCTTTTGTTCTTCCTCATCGGTTTTGATGTTCTCCGTCGCCTGGAGAGTCAGCGTGCCGTTGGGTTTTACGTCGAGGACCTCGGCGGTAATGCGGCCAGTGAACGTATCATCGCGCTCAACCTGGGCCGTGCCCGTGAAATCTCGCTGGCCACTGGTTTTAAGCTCCAGCGGCGTGGTGGGTGAATGCTCCGCAAGAGTCAGGCCCCCTGACAGTCCGAGAGTCAGGTAGCTGTCGATAATGGCGTCAAGATCGTTGCCGTGCTTCAAAGTCGTATTGCCGTTGGTGGCGAACTGGCTGTTTTCGCGAATGATGATGGAGACGAGGTCGTGCTTGCGGAGAAGCTTGGGCTTGGGCTCGGGCACGCTGTAGTAGCTGGCCGTGTCGGTGGTGAGGGAGCCGCTTTCGGGATGGCGGGCCGATTCCGCCCGCAAGAGCGATCCGCCGGTTCGCTGCACCAGCACGCCGATCGGCAACGTGGGGACAGGCTCGGAAACGGGCTCCAGCCCCGCAGCGCCGGGATTGGTGGTATACGCGGGAACGGATGGAGCCCCCGCCGGCGCAACCTGCGCGACGGCAGCGGCCAACGCCGCGCTTAAAACCACCAAGGCGGCAATCAGTCCGATCAACATTCGCAACGTTGTTGGCATAGAGGATGTTTCCTTCAGTTCGCCTGTGAAACGAGGTCGGAGGTGGCGGGCTCGTCGAAACGCGCCTCCTGGGGACCGGTGACGACGACATAGAGCACATCACGCGAGTTTTCGTTTCGGACCCTGATGGTTTGGCCGCGCGTTCCCTGCTCCATCGCCCGGGCGACCGAGCGAAGTTGGACGGTGCCGTGCGTCAGGGTGACGGTGACGAGTTGGCCGGAACGAACGAGCGGGACGGGATCGACGAGCATCGCCGTCATGACGACGCCGGGCCGCAGGTCTTCCGCCGCCTGCTCGCCGACGCATTGGTCCATCCGCAGAGGCTGATGGTCGGGAATGGAATCGACCAGAGCGCGATGCAAGGCGAAGTCGGTGGCGGCGAGAATCTGGTGAGCCGCCAGGGGGCGAGCGACGATGAGTTGGTTTTCCCAGGCCCGGGCAACCGCGGGGATGGTCATCTTTTTGCTGGAGGGGCCGGCGAAAACCGTCACGTCCCACGATACATTGCCCAGCGCCCGGGCACGCGAGGGACGCACATCGAACTTGAAGATCGGCTCCGCCAGCGAAAGAACCTTGTCATTTTCCGGACTGAAGGTCAGTTGCAACTGCTCCGGGTCGATGTTCAGCCGCTGGGCGAGGTCGCTGGCCAACAGCTCACGAAGCGTATGGAAAGTCGGATCGGGCGCGGCGGCGGTGGGAACCGGAGCCGGCCGATTCGCCGCCTTTGGAGCCGCGGGCTGCTGGGAGTCTATCCATTGTTGAAGGCTCTGCTGCGGATTGACCTGCGCGTCGCTGCGAGTGACGTTGCAACTCGTTGCGCCGGAAAAGTTGATCATCGCGATATTGACGCCGGAGTCGTGCAGCGTCTGACGGATGTCGTCAATGGTGATCGTGCGGAACGAGACCTGGCCAGTGAGGTGAACCAGCGTGAGATCGGCGATGGGCGTGAAGACGGCCGCGTCGGAATCGGACCAGCGGCAGACCTGCTTGAGCGTCACGTCCGCCCCGGAAATCGAGGCTTCCTGCCGAAGCTCCAGAATCCCCGCTGGGGAGCCGATCGAATCGCTCGGCACGAATTTTTCGTCGCCGGTGAAATCGGATGGCGCTGGCGCGGGCTGGTCGCTCGGCGCGGGGGGAGCAACCTCCTGGCCGTATCCCCACTGATGCAGCAACGTCTGCGTCGCCCAAGCCAGAAGGGTGAGAACGACCAGTAACTGAACTTGCTTTTGCTTGCCGAGCCGGCGGTTATTCATGGCGACCTCTGATTCTCGGTTACGACTACTGGCGGCCCAGATTGGTGATGGTTTGCAGAGCCTGATCGGCAGTCTGGATCGATTGGCTGTTCAGCTCGAACGCACGCTGGGTCTGGATAAGGGTGACCAATTCGTTCACTGGATCGACGTTGCTGGCTTCGAGATAACTTTGCAGCAACTCCCCGGACCCTTGATCGCCCGGCGTGGACGTAATCGGGGGCCCGGAAGCCTCGGTTTCCTGATAAAGATTTCCGCCCAGCAATTGGAGGCCCTGGGGATTCACGAACTGGGTGAGCTGAAACTGACCAAGCTGGGTCGGTGTCGTGCTGCCGGGCTTCATGCCGGTAATAATTCCGTCCTGGCTAATCTGAATGTTGGTCACGCCCGTGGGAATGGTCAGCGGTGGATCAAGCTCATATCCATCTCCCATGCCGACGACCAATTGGTTCTGGTTGTTGACGAAGAACTGGCCGTTTCGCGTGTAAGCGGTTCCATCGCCGAGCGTGCTGAGCACCTTCACTCTAAAAAATCCGTTGCCCTGGATGCCGACATCGAGACTATTGCCGGTGCTTTGCAGGCTGCCTTGGGTGAGGTCAAGTTGCGTGTTGCTGATGCGCGTTCCGAGCCCGACGAAGATTCCCGAGGGGGAGATATCGCCGCTGCCGTTGGTCGTGCCGGGGGCTTTTTGCGTCTGGTAGAAGAGATCCTCGAAGTTGACCCGGCTGCCTTTGAAGGCATTAGTCTCGGCGTTGGCGAGGTTGTTGGCGATGACATCGATGGCGGTGGACAGCCCCTTCAATCCGGTGGCTGCGGAATGTAGCGCGGTGATGGCCATGTTAAAACCCTGATTCCTTTAATCCGTCAATCAACTGACTTTTCCGACATCGTTCACGAGCTTGTCGAGCGTTTGGTCCTGAATTTGAATCATGTTTGCGTTGGCTTCGAGTTCGCGCTGAACTTCCATCAAGTCGGTCAACTCCGTGGCCGGATCGACGTTGGATCGCTCGATAAATCCGGTGCGGACGGTGGGCGTGGCCGGCGCCAGATTCACCCCGTCCGGGATTTGCCAAAGCGTGCCGCCGTCCTTCTGAAGCTGCCGGGGATCGCCGGCGCTGAACAGGCCCAGGCGTGCTTTGACCTTGCCGGCCTGGGTGATGGTTCCATCGGCGGAAATATTGATCGGCTGGGTGCCGTCGAGAACGATCGGCGCTTGTTTATCGTCGAGCACGGTCTGGCTTGGGTCGTTGGACAGGCTGAGGGCGCCGTTGCGATTGAGAAGGAATTGGCCGTTTCGGGTCAGGTGCGTTTGTCCGCCGCCGCTGACGGCGAAGAAGCCCTGTCCGTCAAGGGCGACATCCATGTTGTTGCCGGTGGGCTCGTAGTCGCCGGGGCTGGCATCGACCGCGGACCTGGCCGCGAGCAGTCCGCCGCCGATGTTTTCCAGATGGGGATCGGTCTGGTTCCACCGGTGGAGTTCCTGGGCGGCGGTTGGGCGCTGCTGGAGGAGGGTCAGGTCCTTCTTGAAGCCAACGGTTTCGGAGTTGGCGATGTTATTGGCAATGACGTCCTGCCGGTACGAATTGGTCAGGACGCCCGAGGCCGAGAGCCAGAGGCCGTAAATCATTCGGCCTCGCTTTCGGCAAGGGTGCCGGCGATCGAAATCGCCGGCAGAGGCGCGGGAGGAGCGCCGCCGTCAGCGGCTCCGCCGTCCAAAACGGCTCCGCCGTAACAATCGGCTCCGCCGATGCTGGGTCGTGTCCGCGGCGAGAACGGCTCCGCCGTGCGTTGAAGATGGATGGCAACGGCGAGGCGGGCTGCCTCGACGATGCGCCGGCCCAAATCCTTCGGGACATCGTACATACGCACTCGCTTCGCAAAAAGACCCAACGTCCGGCGAGCCTAAACAAGCCGCGTGCCAGCGATGCCAAAGGGCGATGTTCGCCGGCAAGGACGATGCACAAGGCGAAGCGAAATGATCTGGAAAAGCAGGGCTAATCGCGCGAACTGAATGTGCAGAGTTGCACCGCGCTTTTAACCGCGCCGACACCTGAAGAGAGTGGGCGAACGCGCAGATTCCGCCGACGAGTCGGCAAATTTATTCACTCGTTTAAGAGTAGAAGCGCGATTCGGTCGTTGCCACATAGGTGACCGTTTCGAACGGGGCTTTGAGACACCCAGGAGGCATCAGTCGCACATGGCAACCGCGCTGCGGCGGCGCCAATGGGGATCAAGTCTCAAAATGCCTCACAAACGCCACACCTTTCGCGCTATCGCGCTGTTGGGGCTTGACGGAATCTGACGATGACTGCTGGGGAAAAAACGTTGTCCTCATATATAAGTGGCCAGCGGGTGAAAGTTTTGGACGCGTTTTGCGATATTCCCGCGTTTTTTTTAAACTTAAATTTACCGCCCGCTCCCCTTGAGACGCAGAGAACGCACGGACCACGCCTGCGAAGTCGCATCGATTACAATCCAATGAATTTGCGTTTGTGAATTAATTCTCTGCGATCTCTGCGGTGATCAATCCGTTTTGATTGTTCAGGAGCCGTGCGCTGTCGAGCGATTCTCGCACCATCGCCGCCACATTTGCCGGTAGGCGGCCTCCATGGCGCGGGCGAAACGCGGGTAATCCATCAGCGGCGACGCCGCCAGGCGGCCACGCAATGTTGAACGCAGTTCCGTTCTTCGTGGAATATCCGACGCCAACTGAGCGGCGATCTGCACGAACTGGTCGGGAGTCTGAGCGGCCAGTTCGCCGAGGCCGGCGTTGCTCAGAATGCTCAGCCCCGCGCGTCCCGCGGCAGCCTGGCCAGCCAGGGTCACGACCGGCACGCCCATCCACAACGCGTCGAGCGTTGTGGTGATTCCATTGTATGGAAGCGGATCGAGGCAGATGTCGATTTGGTCGTACAGCCGCAAATAGGATCCGCGGGAAACACGGCTCACAAAATCGATCCGGGTTGCGAGGATTCCCATTTCTCCCATCAGACGTCGAACGCGATCGGAATGCTCGGAGGAGAATGTCTGCACCAAAAGCCGGGAATCGGGAACCGCGTTCAGCACCCGTCCCCACAGACGGAGCAGCGGTTCGTTCAGCTTGCAGGGATTGTTGATGGAGCCGAAGCAAACGGGGCCGCCGCCGCGCGGCGCCGCCGGAGGCATGTCGGTAAGCGGTTCGTAAACGCACCAGCAATCGGGAAGTTGCATGGATTGCTCGATGTGACAGGGCTGAACAAGCGGGAGTTCGATGTACGGATCGGTAAAGCGATAGTCCATGGCGTCCAGTCCCGTGCCGCCGGGATAGGCCAGCCAAGTCGCCTGCACCGGCGCGGGTTTGCGGGCGAAAGCGAGGAGGCGGCTGTCGGGCATGTGCATCACCAGATCGACCAGCACGTCAATTCCATCGTCGCGCACGCGCTGGGCCAGATCGGCATGGCTGATGCCGCGGACATCGTGCCACACATCGGCGGCACGGCGATGGCGTTCGGTGAGTTCGTCGGGACGGGCGACGCCGGCGTAGCAGTGAATTTCAAATTTCTCGTGGTCGTGTGCCTCCAGCAGGGGCAAAACGAAAAAAGCCTCCGCGTGCGAATAAAAATAAGCCGAAACGTAACCGATGCGCAAACGGCGATCGGGCGCGGGATCGTTGAGGTGGGGCTGAATGGAATCGGCAAGCGGCTTGGCGCGGCGCTCGTTCCATGCCCGCTGCTCCCGGAAAATGGCGGCGGCATGGTAACGGGGATGGAAATGCATGGTGTAGATTCGGCTGCTGTCCGGCGTGGGGTCTTCCGGCCGCAGCGCGATTGCGCGGTCGAAACAGGCGATGGCTTCATCCAGCTTCCCCTGGTCTTTCAGGGCAATCCCCAAATTGCCGAAGACCTCCGGAAAATCCGGCCGCAGGCGCAACGCCTCATGGTACGCGGCAATTGCTTCGTCGAGCTTTGCCTGATCCTTCAGGGCGGCGCCGAGGTTGTTGTATGCTTCGGGATAGTCCGGCCGGAGACGCAGCGCCTGTCGGTACGCGGCGATCGCTTCGTCAAACTTCGCCTGGTCCTTCAAGGCGTTGGCCAAATTAAAGTGGAATACCGCAAAACCAGGCCGGAGCCGCAATGCCTGCTGGTAGGCTGCGACGGCTTCATTCAGTTTTCCCTGGTCGCGCAGCGTATTGCCCAAATTGCTGTGGGCCTCCGGATATTCGGGCCGAAGACGCAGGGCGGACTGGCAGGCGGCCTGGGCCTGGTCAAGCTTTCCCTGGTCCCGCAGAACGATGCTCAGATTGTTGTAGGCCTCGGGAAATTCCGGTCTGAGGCGCAGTGCTTCCCCATAGGCGGTGAGAGCCTGATCCAGTTCCCTCTTGCCACTGAGCGCGTTGCCCAGGTTGTTGTAGGCCATGGCATAGTCCGGCTTGAGACGCAGCGCCTCGCGGTAGGCGGCAATCGCTTCGTCGAACTTGCCCTGGTCCTTCAGGGCATTGCCGAGGTTGCTGCAAATCTCCGGAAAATTCGGCCTGAGGCGAAGCGCCTCTCGGTAGGCGGCAACGGCTTCGTCAAACTTCCCCTGATCCTTGAGGGTAATGCCAAGATTGTTGCACGCTTCGGGAAAATCCGGCTTGAGCCGCAGGGCCTGACGGCAGGCGGCGACCGCTTCATCGAGCTTTTTCATGTCCCTCAGCAACTTGCCGAGGTTGCAGTGGTAGTCCGCTCTCGATGGATCGAGGGCGATCGCCTGTCGAATCAGCTTGAATGCCAGATCCGAACGGCCCGTCTGCCCCGCGAGCATTCCCAGCATGTGCAATGCATCCGCATGGTTCGCCTTCTGCGCCAATACATGCCGGTATATTTTTTCCGCTTCGGCCAATCTTCCGGCCTGCTGATGGCGGAAGGCGGCCTGCATCGCCTGGTCAATGGTGAGCTGGCTCATTCCCGACGGTCCCTCTTTAGACACGCCCCCCAAATCGGCCACAGGGTCGATTGTATAATATATATGTATGCCGATGCGGCGGCTGCGCGAGTTATCGGGTCATCTTGTTTATCGCGCGCGGTTGAATTGGGGTGGGATGAACAATGATGTCCTGTCTCAATATTCGATAATTGGGGTCTTTGACTGGCGCGAGAACACGGCGGCTGAAGCCGCCGCGCCGCGCTGGAATTGATGATCAAATCTCACTTCAATCACGTAATTCGATCAACTTTTGCGGATCCTCCGGCGCATCAAGGGGTTCGAGCGTCAGGGTGATTTCGCCCTCAACCACTTTGATGGCCGTGAGCTTCACGGGCAGGCCGCGGCGGAGGTTGGACATGTCGAAGGGGATCACCAGGATCGGCGGCGAGGGGCGATCGTTCAGAGCATTTAAGAGCAGGCGAAGCCACGCGGCGGCCAGGGCGGGGCCGTTGGCCGTCAACGCGGTGTCGATCTTCGCGCTGGATTGCTCGAGGAATAGTTGCTGCTGTAGCAACCCACGAAGACGCCGAAGGTGGTTGGCGACGGTGGACATCGGGATCGGCAGGCGGCCGGCGCGGAGGGCGGAAAAGTCGAGATGCAGATCGCCCTGGGCGTCGAGGCTCGGGTCGAATTCCGCACTGGCGAGGGTGCCGAATTCGGGCGATCGACCGGCAAGAATGATGGCGTCGTCCTCAAACGCGACGCGGCCATCCGTGAAATAGCGGGAAATGCGCTGCTGCAAGGCGGACTTTTCGGGATTGTGCCAGGTGGAAAAGAACGAGTTGATCTCGTCTTCGTTGAATGTGACGGTTCGGGGGCCAATGGAAGGCTCGCCGGGTTTGGCCTTGCCGTGGATGTGGCGGATTTGCTGCGCCTGGGCGCTGGCGGCCCAACTGAACAGGTCGAGCAATTTCTGGTCAGCGCTGTTGGCGGCATCCTTGGTCTGCTGTGTCGTGGCGACCCGCGGACGATACCAATTGGGGGTGCCGCGGTAGAGATACACGCCGAATACCGACGTGCCGAGCAGGGCCAGCAATGCGAAGGCGATGAGATAGAGGAGACGTTTGAGCCACTTCATGGGGCAAATTCAGGCACGAATGCACGGGGGCGCGTAGCCACGGAGGGGAGTTTACCGTCACAGTCGGAAACTTCGCCATAGACGGCAACAGTCAGCCGGTGGGGTGTCGCGAAAAACCGCCGAATGAGGCTGGTCGGGAGGGCCATGGAGTAGACTGCGGATTGATGCGAGTTGAGCAAATCCAACTGGAACCCGCGGCCCGTGATTGGTCGCAATCGGCGGTGCTGGGGCAACGCGGCGCGGCGGCTCGTAACTTTGCCGACCTGGTGGCGGCAAGATTGGTCGGCACCGTTTTGCCTTTCAGCGAGCGCGAATCGCTGGTGCGAACCGCCGCCCGGTACGGCATCGCGCGATTCGAGGCAAACCTCATCATCGCCGTGGTGCAAAACCAAATGGGCGTGGGCCGGCAACGGGAAAAACCGAAACGCACGTCCCGCAGATTGAGGCTTTCGCCCGCCGTCGCGGCCGCCGTGGTCGTTCAGGCGGGGATCGTCGCGGCGGTTTGGTATCTGATGTTTTGAACTCCCCACGGCGCGGCGGCGTTTAGCGGTGCGCAATTCCGCCGGTATAATCATTTCCAACCATGAAGCTGAATGTTCTGGAATCGCCGGCGGAGCCGTGGTTCGCGGAGGGGCTGCGGTTTACGTGCAGTCAATGCGGGAACTGTTGCAGCGGACCGCCGGGGTTTGTGTGGGTCAGTCGGGAGGAGATCGGGCGCGTCGCGGAATATCTGGGGATTTCACGGGGAGAAGTGGTGGAGAAATATTGCCGGAAGGTCGGCGGGCGATTTTCTCTGAAAGAACGGCGTCATCCGAAGCATGGTGGATATGACTGCATCTTCATCAAGGAAGAACCGGCTCAGGGGAAGTCGGGCGAAGTCACCCACACACGGCGGATTTGCTCGATCTATCCGGTTCGGCCCTTGCAGTGTAGGACGTGGCCGTTCTGGACGGGGAATCTGGCGAGCCGGAGGGCTTGGGAATCGGCGGCGAAACGATGCCCGGGAATGAATCGCGGCGAACTCTTCGAGCGGGACAGGATCGAGAAGCTGCGCGATGCGAAAGATTGGCCCCAGAAGCCGCCGACGTCGTAGCGGCAAAGCGCGCTAGCGCGCCAGCGGAACGACGGCCGATCGTTTGATCCGCGCATCGCGCGTGAGCAGGGGCACACGATGAACGATGCTGGTGGCGGCGATGATTTCGTCGGCGGGATCGGCGTGGAAATCCAGCGAGCGAATCCCGCGGCAAATATCCAGCGTGATGGGCCAGGCGTGAATGCGCGCCAACAGCCGAGTCAAATCGGCGTCATCCAGATCGATTTCAATTCGGTCCAATTGGGCCAGTTTAGCGATCTCCCATATGACCACGCAGGAAATGCTCCACTGGTCCCCTTCCAGCAGTTTCCGCTCCCTGGCCGTGATCTGACCCGCGACGGCGTGCAAAAGGATATGCGTGTCAAGATTGAGCATCCCACTTCAACCCGGTGGAGAAAACGTCGCCCTTGATCTTGATCTTTTTTTTCATTGAACCAATCAAACCCGCGGATTCGGCGGTGGCGGGGAGCAACGTGGCCACCGGCTTGCCGTGCTTGGTAATGACAATGCCCTCGGGCCCGACGCGATCGAGAATGGCGAGGCATTGCTCCTTGAACTTTGCGGCCGCGATGCGCTTCATGGAACCTCATATTATATTCGGACATAAATTATGTCCAGTTAATTATTATGGACATAAATCGCGCTTGACGGGCGCGTCCGGCGAATTAGGATGATGCATTGATTGGGCGTCACTTCCGGCATTTTCCGATTTCCAGCCTGGCGGAAACCGCGGAACCTTCTCACCGCGGTCCTGGCGCTGGCGGCAATGGGGTCATTCACCAGCATCATCGCCGGCGATGTTTCCTCAGGCAGATTGAGCTTTTCGCGCCGCCAGGGATTGGAGAATCTCTACAACCGATGGGATCAGCAGTTTGAGGAAGCCGGCGGGGGAAAGGGGCTGATTCTGATATTTGACGGTTTTCACGAGTCGTCGTGGAAGCTTGAATCGGAACTTTTTTATCGAGCGGTGTATGTGCTGTATCCGCAACCGGTTTTGGCGGTTTTCACGGCAGCGGGCGGGGCGCCGGTAGACAATAGAATCGGCGGCGTGCTGACTCTGAAACCGTCGGGGCCGGGGATTGCGGTGGAATCGTGGCGGCGAATCGTTGCCGGTTCGAACGCCGCACCGACGGACGCGAAATAAATGTGGTGCGCGGCTTATCTTTGCGTGGCGCTATTGGCCGGCTATGCGGTGGTCGGCCGGCTCGTCGCGCGGGGATCACGAATCGAGCGATTTGGATTGAGCGCATGCCTGGGGCCGGGGTTGCTGGGACTCTGCATGATCGGGCTGTCGATGCTGGGCCTGCGGCCCTCGCGGGGGGAGATCATCCTATTGGCGGCGTTGTTTGCAATCCCGGCGTTGAGCAAATGGCGGCGCGGCGTGCGGGAAGCGAAGGAGGTCAAAGCTCCCCTGCCGACGTATCTGAAAATATGGACGGCGATTTGCCTGGCGGCGATCGGGTATGCCGTGATGGTAGAAGGGACGCAAGCCCTGGTGGAGCCGACCACGGAATGGGATGCGTTCATGTGCTGGCAACTGAAGGCAAAAGTGTTGGTCGGCGGCGCGCTGTATCCGAAGCCGGCGTATTTCTCGAACGCCGAATTGGGTTATAGCCATCTGAGATATCCGGTGTTGATGCCGATGATATCCGCCGGTGTTCACGCGATGACCGGGCGGATAGACGACGGGCTGGAGAAGGCGCCGTCGCTGCTGCTGTTTATCGGGGTGGGGGCGGCGGTTTATGCGGCGGTGCGCCGGTTCAGCGGACATGCGGCCGCGATCACGATGACCGCCCTGATGCTGAATCTGCCGGCGTTCTACCGCTATGGATGCTCGGGAACCGCCGAAATGGCGCTGACCGCGTTCTATGGTTGCTCGGTCGTGTGCCTGCTGCGATGGCAGCAAAGCGCGGCGTGGGGCGACCTGATACTGGCGGCGCTGTTCAGCGCCTGCGCAGCATGGACGAAGAACGAGGGAATGGCCCTGGCCGCGATCAATGCGCTCGCCGTCTTCAATCTGTCGCGGTCATGGAGGCGATCGCTGGCGCGGGAAATGGTGTTTATTTCTATCATCGCAATTTTAATCGCGCCATGGTTGTTGTACATTCGGACCGTTCCCCGGATTGATGAGGACTATGCCAGCCGAATATCTTTGGCAATTATTGCCGCGAATTCGCCTCGGCTACCGGCCATTTTGCGGACGATGGGACTGGAGTTCATCGATTGGCGTCAATGGGGAATTCTCTGGGTGGCAGCGCCGGCGCTGGCGGCGCTGCGATGGCGCGGATTTGATCGGCGGGCGGCCGGGATGCTGTGGGCGCTGGGATTATTGCAGTTGATGGTTTATGTGCTGGCATACCTGGCGAACAATTGGAACATTTACGATCTGTTGCCGGTAACCATGGACCGGCTGCTGCTGCACGTGTCCCCGGTGGCAGCGATGTTGATTGGGGTGATGTGGGGACCTGCCGACTGAACTCGGCAAGCCGCGCTGGATGGTTTGACGTTGGGGGGTGGGGAAATACAATTTGCCGGTTTGCCTGGCAAAGCTCGCATTTTCCTTGAATGGTTTGGCGGATTGCTGATCGTCACGTCGATGGGGTTGTGCATTGGTTTTGACGTTTATCGCCAATTCGGTCTGGCGGAGCCGCAGCATCTCAACCAATCGTATGTCCAGTGGGATGGATACATTCTAAACAGGGCCGAGCCCGGGCGAGGGGTGTTTTTGAAATTCGTCAACTTTCGCGGGCAGTGGGCGGGATATGCGACCAACATTTATTTTCGCGCCGTGTATGTGATGTATCCGCGGCCGGTGCTGGTGGCGCGGCCGGGAGATGTCTTGAACAAACCGTTTCAGGTCCTGGCCGCCAACTCGTATCCGAGCGAGAAGTGGCTGTGGGACCACGGCGTGGGATCGATCATCATCGTGGACTTTGATCCGGTGAGAACGCAGCCGTTCGTCGCCGGGGTGAAGTGGTTGGGGCGATAAGGAAGCGCCGTTCTTATGGGGTGTGCCATTTATCTTTGCTGCCTGTTGGTGGCCGGGTATCCGGTTGTGGCGGGATTGGCGCGGCGGCGATCCCGGCTGGAAACGGTCGGGCTCAGCCTGTGCATGGGGCCGGGGATCATGGCGATCTGCCTGATTTTCCTGTCGATGCTTGGCCTGCGGCCGGGCCGATTGGAAATTCTGGCGATAACGGGCGCGGGTCTGATTGCGGGCGCAATTTTGTGGCGAAATGGCGGCCGGACCGTGGCGGTGGACGGCGCAAGAGTGCCGAGGCTGTGGGCGGCCGTTTGCATCGTGGCGATCGGGTACGGGATATCGGCGATCTTGCTCGATTCGCTGGGGTATCCGGTCATCGAGTGGGATGCGTTTGCGATCTGGCAATTGAAGGCGCGGGTGTTGACGCTGATGCCGCTGTATCCACGGCCGGCGTATTTTTCGAATGTGAATCTCAGCTACAGTCATCTGCGTTATCCGCTGCTGGTGCCGATGATGTCGGCCGGGGCGCATGCGATGACCGGCCGGTTGGACGATTGGGGAAAGTCGATCTCGCTGCTGCTGTATCCAGGGATGGGGGTGGTGGTGTTCGCGGCGGTTCGGCGAATCAACGGGACGACCGCGGCGCTGACGGCGACGGCGCTGCTCGCGTGTCTGGAGCCGATGTGCCGTTACGGCGGCTCGGGCACGGCGGAGATGGCAATCACCGCGTTTTATGCGTGCAGCCTGCTGTGCATCTTGCGCTGGCAGGAAACGGGAAGTTGGGGATACATCGTGCTGTGCGCGCTGTTCAGTGCGTGGATGGCTTGGACGAAAAACGAAGGCCTGGCGCTGGCGGCGGTCGACGTGCTGATGCTGGCGGCGATGAAACCGCACGGTTCGCGACGGAAGGCAATCGCGGCGGCGGGAGTCCTGGCGATCATCGTCGCGGCGATCTATTTGCCGTGGGTATTGTACTCGTGGGGATTGCCGCGAACGGATGAGGATTACGCCGGAAATCTGACCGTTCACGGAATCGTCTCAAATGTCGGCCGATTGCCGGCAATTTTGCGCGCGATGGGGCTGGAGATGCTTAACTGGCAGGACTGGGGATTATTCTGGCTGGTGACGGCGGGTCTGGCGATCGTGCAGCGGCGACGGTTTGCAAATCCGGCGGCGGCGGTCATCGGGGGTTTGCTGGTGCTGCATCTACTGGCGTATGTTCCGGCGCTGATGGTGGCGAGGAATTGGAACATCGATGAACTGCTGACGGTGACGATGGATCGATTGCTGATGCACGCGGCGCCGGCGGCGGCGATTTTAATCGGATTGCTCTGGCCGCGCTGGGCGGGCGGAACGATCGGGCGAGGATAGCACTTCCAGCAGCGGGGTAAGGTGGCGCTCATAGTGGCGCCAGCGGCCTAGCGAATTCCGGTAGATCGGTTGGCGAACTTGCCAGGAACTCGCCGTCAGGACGGTTGTTTCGGTGCGATGGAACTCCAGGCAGGCCGGGTCCCATGGCACGCCGAGAAAATCGAACAATCGCCGGCTCTGGCCCTCCAGATCGGCCACCAAATCCTCGTATTGCAGGTCGATCATCGGCAGCGGAAGGGCCTGACGCCAATGATCCATCAAGCGGTCGGTTGCAATGTATTCGTGGCCGCAGTGCGCCAGATCATAGGCAAAAGTGTTGCCGATGGAGAACCACTGAAAATAGCAGGATAGACAAGTGTCGCGCGCCTCGCGGCGGCAGAAAATCACGCGCGCCGCCGGAAAGAGCAGGGAAATCAGGCCGAGGCGATGGATGTTGTTCGGCATCTTGTCGATGATGCGCAAAGCGGTTGCGTTGAGCGACCGCAGGCGCTGGAGGTGGCGATCGGCCGCCGTTTTTATCGCGTCGCGATTCCACGCCAGCGCCGCGGATTTCAGGTCGGTTCCCCCCAGTGTTTTCAGGATGTTGGCGATGTCGTGCAGCTCGCCCGCTCCGTGGACCTGCGGATGGCTGGCCGCGATTTGCTGCACGAGCGTCGTGCCCGAGCGCGGCATTCCGACAATGAATACGGGAAGTTGTGACGGCTCCGTCCAGTCGCGTCGTTGCCGGAAGAACTCCGGCGTGAAGGTATCAATGGTCTGCTCAAGCTGGCGTTGGACGATTTGCGGGTCATAGCGTTCGCCGGCGGCCGTTTGTAGTTGCTTGACCAGTGAATTGGCCTCGGCGTAGCGGACGAACGCCTCGTCGAAACGCTGCACTTCGTCCAGCACCTTCCCAAGTGCAAAGCCGGCGGCAACGCGGCTGACGGCCGGGATATCCGGCTCGTTGAGCGAAGCCGTGAGCCGGTCAATGTCCGTCTGCCCGGCGGCAATTCTGCCGGTATTGACCAGATGTCTATAGACAAGCCCGATGGCGGCGTTTGGGCAAAGCTCCAGCACGCGCCGAAAACATTTCGCGGCTTCGTCGAACCTGCCCTGGGACTGCAAA
This sequence comes from Tepidisphaeraceae bacterium, assembly GCA_036267155.1. Taxonomy (GTDB): domain Bacteria; phylum Planctomycetota; class Phycisphaerae; order Tepidisphaerales; family Tepidisphaeraceae; genus PALSA-1353. The sequence goes on along the minus strand of DATAWP010000025.1, from coordinate 162,929 downwards.
GCCAAGCCGAGGCCGTTCCAGGCGCTATCGCGGTTGGGATCGATGGCGACGGAGCGGCGAAAGTGATCGGCCGCGGCGGGCGCGTTGTGTTGGCGCAACATGATCTCGCCCAGCGTTTCGTGCATGACGGGGGAATCGGGCACGAGTGCGGCCAGCCGGGCATGAGCGGCCATCGCCTCATCGAACCGCCGCATCTCGGCTAGAACCACGGCCATGTTCGCATGGACTTCGGCATCATCGGCATCGGTTTTGAGAACATGACCGTAGGCGGAGAGCGCCTCCTCGTACCGGCCGGCGCTGCGGTACGCCTGGCCCAAATTAAAATAGGCCAGGGCGAAGTCGGGTTTGAGGCGGATGGCCGTCAAATAAGCGGCGATGGCTTGGTCCAATTCGCCGGTTTGGCGGAGCATGTTGCCGATGCCGTTGTGGGCCGCGGCGGAATTCGGCTCGAGTTGGGCGGCGCGGCGGTATGCGGCCAGTGCTTCTGCGATCCGTCTCTTTTTGCTCAGCGCATTGCCCAAATTGTTGTGGGCCCCGGCAAATTCGGGCTTCAGCGCGATCACCTTCCAGTACGCGGCGATGGCGTCGTCCGGTCGATTCTGGATCAAAAAAATATATCCAAGATCATTGTGGGCATCGGCGAAGTCCGGCTTAAGCTGGACGGCCCGGGACACGGAAGCGGCGGCTTCATCCATTCGCCCACTGGCCTTGAGCACGGCGCCGAGATCGCGGTGAATCTCGGGCACATCGGGCCGAAGCTCGAGAAACTTCTTGTACGCCGCGATCGCTTCGTCGAACCGGTGCTGTTGCGCCAACAGCGGAGCGAGATTTCGATACGCGCCGGGATAATCGGGATTGGCGCTAATGGCCCGGCGGATCAGATCGATCGCGGCGTCGGCGTCACCGCGCTGGCCGGCCAGAATGCCCAGCATTTGCAGGGCATCGGGATGATCCGGATGTTGCCGGAGTATTTCGCGATAGATTTTCTCCGCGGCAGCCAACTGCCCGGCCTGATGATGCCGCATCGCCGCTTGTAATGCCTCATCTGTTTTCACGGTCGCTATTTACCGTTGGAGCAACGCTTCACTCAATTGGCCGCGGGGTTATTGACGGCTCGCGGCGCTTCTTCTTTCATTCTCGCATTTTCCATCTTCGCTACTTTTATCCTCGGATTGTCCGGGCTCAAAGGCGGATCGGGCTGCCAGAAGCGGGAGTCCCAAAACGGCGATTGCGAGAAGTCACCGTGGATCTGCGGCTCCCAAATGGGCGGGGAGGAGGTCTTGGCACCGGGGCGCTGGAGGGCAAACGCTTTGATGGCCACGCGGCCGCGCAGCGACTGGGGAAAGACGTACGGCACCTGAAGGATGTTGTCCCAGCGCCCCAGCGTTCGATCCAGCGGCGTTTGCGGCGAGCCGAGGAAATCGTCGATCCAGCACAGCAGGCTGCCGCGAGGAATCAATTCATAGAATTCCGCCTCGAGCGTTTCGGCGGATGGATGCAACGTGAGGTCGAAGAACTGCGAATCGGAATGATTTTTCAATTCCATAAATGGAATGACGGATTCGGTGAAGTCGCGGATCGTGCAGGCTGGCGCCATGTAGACGATGTTCCGGACCGGCAGCGGAGCAATTTCGCCGGGTTGCACTTCCCGCTGGATTTGCCGGCGTAAAACTTCGTTGAGCACGATCGAGCCGGCGCTGTGCGCGATCAGCGTGATCTGCCACGGCGGCGCTGCGGCGCCTTTGGCAGGTTGCGAGCGGCTTGCAAGTTCGCTCATGAAGAGGTCCAGCCCGCCGTTGGTCCCCCTTTGTACGTAATCGGTAATCTCGCTTTGAGTGGTTTTTTCGGTGACCCTGAAATCCGAAGAGCCATCGACGATCGTCTGGGCCCTCCGCGACATGTCTCGCCAGGCAGGGGTGCCCAGCGCGTCAACGAGGGGCGCGTTCAATTGTTTGGCGGGCAGGAATGCCGCGTAGACCGCGGCTCGGCTGAACCAGTCCACCGGCTTGGATTCATCGGGACCGATTGAAATCGCGATCTGTTTTCTCGGCTGACCCGAGGGGCGCTGCGAATCCTGGTAATAGAGGCGGTTCAGTTGCAGATAAAAAGCCGCCGTGTTGACCTGGTGTTTTCGTTCCAGCCAGACTTCGGCATGATCCGGCAACTGGCCAGCCGAACGGGTCGCGGCCGTGGAAGATTGCTGCGATTGCAGGGCCGTGGTGGTCCTGTGATAGCTGGCGATGGACGCGAGGCCCGCTTCAACCGAGTCCATGTCGGTTGCGCCCTGTTGCAGCCATACCGTCGGCGCCCGCGCGATGGCGACCAGGAAATCCGAAAACAGATACACGGGAAAATCGAACTTCCCCCAGGTTTCCGTCTCCGAGTCCTTGCGGCCCTGGCGAACGTCGAAGAGATGCTCGGCATAAGTGCTTCCAAGACCCGAATTCCAGATGGCAAAGATTGCGTAGCAACTTTTATCTTCCTGGGAAATTTCCGTCAGGTGGGCCTGGGCCACGGCGACGGCATCGTCGGGGCTGTTCAAGCCGCCGTGAACGTAAATGAGGACCGTGGGGTGAGACTTGTTGGCCAGATAGGTCTGAATGTTGTCGAGAATATCGGTGAACTGTTTTTCAGTTTGGCGCTTTGAATATTTTGCCCCCGTCAGTGGATTGACGGTGTTGCCGTCGGGATCGAACTGAATCACGTGATAGTAGAGTTCAGGGCAACGATTCTGGGCGCAGCTGCACAAAAGACAGAGGCAGGCAACGCCAACGGTCCAAAGGCATCGAGAAGAAGAAAATCGATCCATCGCTCATTTCGCCGGCGTGAGCCGGAACAGCGCGACATCGTGCGAGGCGATTTCGCCGCTAAAGTCCGTGCTGGTATCGCCGAGGTCCTTCTGCGCCCAAAGATCGCGGACGAGATATTTCCGGCCATTGAGAAAGGTCAGGTCTTTCCAATTCAGTTTGGTTTGCTTCGATGCCGCCGTGGGATTCAGCAGGCAGACGGCCCACTGTCCGTTGGACAGTTCTTTGATCCAGATTTCTTCATCCGCATCGGCTCGGAAGCGCGTGCCTTCTTTGCCGAGCGGATCCTGATCGATCGCGATCACCTCGTGATTGGTGAGAATGTCCTGCGTTTCCTTTGTCATGTTGCGCACGTCGTTGCCGGCGATCAGAGGGGCGGCGAGGATGCACCAGAGGCTGAAATGCCCGCGCCATTCGGCCGGGGTCAGGCCCTTATTGCCGACTTCCAGCATATCGGGATCGTTCCAGTGGCCGGGCCCCGCATACTGGGCGAGCGGAACCTGCTGATCGAGAATCCGCTTCCATCCCTCCGACCATTTATTTTTGCAATCCCAACAGGGGGAGATGTCGCCGGTGGTGCGCCAAAGCTGGCCGATGCCCTTGGCCCAGGTCCAGGGCTTGCTGTTGCCCCATTCGCAGATGCTGAAGACGATCGGTCGGCCTGACGCCGCGAGGGCTTCGTGCATTTTTTTGTACGCCTCGGGCGCTACGAGGCCTTCGGTGTGGCACCAATCAAACTTCAGATAATCGACTCCCCAGGAGGCGTAGGTCTTGGCATCCTGAAATTCGTGGCCGCGGGCGCCGGGATATCCCGCGCAGGTTTCCGTGCCGGCGCAGTTATAGATTCCGAATTTAAAGCCGTGGGCGTGGAGGTAATCCCCCAGCGCCTTCATGCCGTCGGGAAACCGCTGCGGATCGCCGACGAGGTTGCCGCCGGCGTCGCGCTCCTTGGCCGACCATCCATCGTCCAGGTTGACGTAGACGTATCCGGCATCGCGCATGCCGCTGGCGATCATGGTGTCGGCGGTCGATTTGATGAGGTCTTCGTCGATATGGGTCTGAAACGTGTTCCAACTGTTCCACCCCATCGGCGGCGTGGGAGCGAGGTCCTGAGCGCTCGCCTTCTGCCCAGCGAGCACGGCCACCGCACACCCCAGCATTGCCGCCATCACTCTGCCCGTCATCGGTTGCTCCTTTTTTTACGGAAAATGGATGGCGTTAAAGTATCAGCAGTTGGAATTCCTGACAAATCGGCCCTTGGGGGCAGGCTCCAGCCGATCGTTTCCAAACGCAAGATTTTCAGTTTCGGCCCTGTTTTTGCGAGATTTGTGTTCGGGGTTTACCAGCGCCGCGGTATGATTTGTTTCCCGTCTACTGGGGCTGAGCGGAAGGCGCCTGGCTAGGCGGTGCTGCGAGCTCGCGGAAAAAAGGGCGGAAATGGCGATCTCAAATAGTCTTAACCTGGGGAGGTAAAATCATGCGATCCTCCAAGAAAACGAAAACGCTTTCGGCTTTATCAATGGCCGCGGCGGCCACGTTGGGATGGGGAGTCAAGGCGTCCCGCGCCGCGACGTTGTCGCTGTATTATAACGCCGGAAGCTCCAGCTCTTCGGTTATCGATGCGATCGGTTATGGATCGACCGCGGCTGCCGCTGCGGCTCGTGCCAATACGGCGATCATTAATCCAACATCGAGCGCGGTTACGGTTTCTGTTCCACTGGGCGACTACGTTGAGTTTGGAATCAGTGCGATTCTCAGCAATAATCCGAATCCAATCGCCGGCCAGACCTTGTCCACCCCCAGTGGTAAGTCCACGGGAATCTCGGCAGGGCCATCCAATCTTGGCCTTAGTATACTCTCCTTCCAGATCAAGTCGTCGGACGTAGCTGGTTACACGCTGACCCCGCTTCATGGCGCCATTCGTGATACGTTCGGTGGAACCATAGACTACTACTCCACGGCCAATTTGAACAGTAATCTCGTTACCGACCTTCAGGACGCAGGCGATGTGTTGCAACAAGGCATTATGCCCCCGGGTCCTATCATCCCAGCAGGAAATCCCACTTTTGGCGGCGGTGATGTGGGTGATCACTATGGTATTACTCCGTTGGCAAATCCTCGTGCAAATCCGGCAACAGCGTCTGGCCAAACCTCGTTAGCCCAATTTACGACTGTCACAACTGCTTTCAATGATCTGCTCTATGAGGGCACTTCCGTTGGAACTGTAACACTTTCGCCGACCGCGATAAGCGGCGGTTCGCTTTACTGGTCATACAATGCCGGTGATGCCCTGACGACATCAAATGCCGACAATCTTTATCAAGCAACCTACTTCAACAACCCTGGCGACGTGATAGAAGCTTTGCCGCGGTTGGTCGTTAACATTACAGGCACCCCGGTCCCAGAGCCAATGAGCGTGAGTCTCTTGGCGTTAGGGGGCCTGGGATTATTGAGCCGGCGGAATCGTAGAAAACCCCGAACCGCCTTCACCCCACCATCGCCTCGGCCATTTCGGATTTGCTGGGGACATGATCCACGCTGTGCAGGGGCATCCAGCGGGAGACGATCAATTGCAGGATCGCCACGCCGAGCATTCCGATGAAGACCCAATGCAAGCCGCTTTCGATCATCCATCCCGCGGATTTCAGAATCGACGCGGAAAGCTGGGTGCGGAGGTGGGGATCGAGCAGGGCCGCGGGGGTGACGCCGGAGGATTCCAGGCCGCGGAGTTTCGGCTGGGTGATGATGTTGAAGACAGCGCCCAGGATGCCGATGCCCATTGATCCGCCGATGGTGCGGAAGAACTGAACGCTGCTGGTCACGATTCCGCGGCGTTGCCAACTCACGGCGTTCTGCGCGGAAAGCAGAAAACTCATGGATGACGGGCCGAATCCCAATCCGGTGAGCGCCAGCACCGCAGCCAGGACGTGCTTCGACGCGCCGACGGCGGTGCAGAGCAGCAGCCCGCTGAAGCCGACAACGATGAGGGCCGACCCGAGCATGGAAGTATTTCGGAATCCCCACCGGACGACCAGAGGAGCGGCGATGATGCCGGAGAGCGCCCAGGTGAGCATGACGGGCGTCACCACCCACGCGGCCGCGCCGGGGCCCCCGCCGCGCACGCCCTGGACGTAAAGGGGCACGAAGGTGTCGAGGCTCAGGAATCCGATGCCGAGCAGAAAACTTCCAAGCAATGATGGACCGATCGAAAGGTTCATCAGCAGATCGACGGGCATGACGGGGTTGGCCGAGTCGCGTTCGTTGAGCGTGAAAAAGATGGCTGATGCGATCGCCACGGCTGCGAGAATCGCGGAGACATGCCACGGCCAGCCGCCGGGCCCGAGGCGCGAGAGCAATGTCAGCAGCGCCGTGCACGCCACCGCGAGTGAAAAAATCCCCGGCAGATCCAGATGCACCGAGCGCGGTTTTTCCTGGTCGTGGTAATATCGCATCAGCACGATCATGCCGAGCAAGCCAAAGGGAAGATTCACGAAGAAAATCGATTTCCAGCCCAGCGTGGCGATCAGAAACCACCCCAGCGCCGGACCGGCCAGAGAAGCGGTGCCCCACACCGCGCTGAACAGGCCCTGGATTTGCGCGCGCTCTTCGAGGGTAAAAATATCGCCGAGGATCGTCAGCACCACCGGCATGATGCCGCCGGCGCCCAATCCCTGAAGTCCGCGATAGGCGATCAGTTGCGGCATGGTCCGCGCGGTCGATGCCAACATCGAACTCAGCGCGAACAGGGCAATGGCAAACAGGATCACGCGCTTGCGGCCCAGCGCATCGGCGAGCCGGCCGTACAACGGCATACTGACCGTGCAGGCGAGCAGATAAATGGATGCCACCCAGGAATAATGCTCCAGCCCGTGCAACGATCCGATGATGGTCGGCATGGCGGTGCTGGTGACGGTCTGCTCCATCGACGCCAGCACCATGACGAGCATGAGCGCAGCGGTCACCCACCGCCGATCCATCCTTGGCCCGGTTTTGCGGGCCTCGGCGATCTGCACCGGCGACGGCGGAACCATGTCCACGGCCATCGGCGTCTTGTCCGTTTCCGAGGTCTCCACAGACGCGCTCAATTCATCGGCGGGCTCAAGACACTCCTCCTCACACCTACTCATGCGCGCACAACATCCTTCCAATAAGACTGGAACAATACTTGGTACAAGATCGGAAAGTATAGGCGGATGACGTGATTAGAAGCGATTTTGCGATCCATTTTGGGCGAAGGGCCTGGCTTCAACCCGATTTTTCAGGTATATAAACAACTGCGGGCGTTATTGCGCGTCCGCCAATTGAGGTGTCCCATGCGACTCATTCAAATCAAACTCCCTCTTGCGAATCCGGGCACGCCTGGATTGGCGTAGGTCTGTTTTTATTCCTGAATAACTGATTCCGCAGCGCAAAGCGTTTTTGCTTTTCCGCGCGCGGATTGAGGGAGCTTCTTGTGAGTCATCAAAGAAAGAAATGGAAAGGCCACGCGCCCGACGCGACGGCCGATGTGGTGTTCGAGCGCGCATTGCTCGGTGAGGAGCGATCCAAACGAAGATTGTTTAATCCTCGCGAGGATCGAAAAACTCAGCAGCTTTGCCAGCAGGTGCGACGGGCGCTGATGCTAGCGCTGGCAGGCGAATGCGATGATGAAGTTCTACGCGATGTCTATGTCGATTCGGTTGAGCCCATGGGAAACGGCTCGCAGTTGCTGGTATGCGTGGCGGTGCCAGCCACCGTGGGTCTATCCGCCTTAGATGTACTGGCTCGATTGAATGCACGATCCGCCAGACTACGAGCCATTGTCGCGCGCTCTATCAGCCGCAAACGGGTTCCAGGGCTCTCATTTGCCGCCATTCCACAGACGCCGGAATCATTCCAAGGAGAGCAGCGCCATGAGTGAACCACGCGAAACTGCCGCTTCGTTGAGAACATGGCTGGCGATGCCGATGGATACGTCGGTCAGGCAGGCAATCGACCGGGTGCGGCGCGCCGAGGATGTGGTGCAAATCGCGGTGATGCCTGATGTCCACGTTGCCGGCGACGTCTGTGTCGGCACCGCGATGGCGACACGCCGCTTGATCTATCCGTCCGCCGTTGGCGGCGACATCGGCTGTGGAATGCTGGCGATGGCGTTCAACGCCTCGGCCGACATGCTGCCCGATGCGGGCCATGCCGGCGCCGTACTACGCTTGCTCGACCAAAAGATTCCTTCGCAGCGGCGGAACCGAACTCGGACATTGCCGCTGCCGTCAACGTTGAAGCCCAACGATCTTTCACGCCCATCCTTGCGATCGCTCGCCGAAGGCGAGGGCAAACTTCAGTTCGGAACCCTCGGCGGCGGAAATCATTTCATCGAAATGCAGGCGGATGAAAGCGACCGCCTTTGGCTGATGATTCACAGCGGGTCGCGCGCCATCGGGCAGGCAGTGAAAGAACATCACCTGGCCGGGACAACCATACATTCCGCCAGAATGGCGGCGATCGATTCCGAAACATCCGAAGGCCAAGCTTATTTGCACGATCACGAATGGGCGCGGCGCTTCGCGCGCGCCAACCGTGAGGCGATGGCACAGCAGGTCGTCGAAATCCTGCGGGCTCTTTTCAAAGTCGAGCCGCTGGAATCAACGGCCATTGCCTGCGATCACAATCACGTGCGCCGCGAAGAGCATTTCGGGCAATCCCTGCTGATTCATCGTAAGGGTGCGATGCCAGCCGATAGCGGGTTGCCCGGAGTCGTGCCGGGGTCGATGGGAACGCTCAGTTTTCACGTCGAAGGCCGGGGTTGTGCCGAATCGCTGTTGTCCAGCGCACACGGAGCGGGACGACTTTTTTCCAGACGCGCCGCACGCGAGCGATTCAACCGCACGGATCTTCGCCGGCAAATGCAGGGCGTTTGGTTCGATCCCCGCCTCAGCGATGCACTGCGCGAAGAATCGCCCAAATCGTACAAGGACATTCAGTCTGTCATGCGTGCCCAGCGTGATTTGGTGAAAATCGTCCGAACCGTGCGGCCGCTATTGGTCTATAAAGGAGGATGAACCCGATCGATTAACGAGCATTGATGAATGGCCTCTATCGGAGTCGAACCGATACACCCTTTCGAGTATTGGATTTTGAGTCCAACGCGTCTGCCAATTCCGCCAAGAGGCCTCGTCACGGGATTTTCGCGGATTCTAACGGGTCAAGAGAAACCTGCAATGTCCGCATAAAATCCGCGGGACTCGGCGGTCCGTCCTGCTTGAAAGATGGCCGTGGCCGGAGATAATCCCCGCGGGCAGTTCATAGGCAACATCATTCTGTCCTCGGCTCGCCTCGGGGAGGAATGGATCGCAACGACAGCGGAGCGAAAGGAAAATCCCGGTGCACATACTCGCGGATAGCAGCCATCTGCTGAATCTCGGAAAAATCGACTATCTCATTTTCGTTATTTATTTCGCGTTCGTCCTGGGAATCGGCGCGGTCATCAAGCGGTTCATCAAGACCGGCGACGATTTCCTGCTGTCCGGCCGATCCGTGCCGGCCTGGATCGCCGCGTTGGCGTTCATCTCGGCCAATCTCGGGGCGCAGGAAATGATCGGCATGAGCGCCAGCGGCGCTCAGTACGGGATCCTCACGACGCATTTCTATTGGCTGGGGGCGATACCGGCGATGGTGTTCCTCGGCATCTTTATGATTCCGTTTTATTACGGCTCGAAGGCGCGATCGGTGCCGGAATACCTCAAGCTGCGCTTCGATGAAAAAACGCGCGGGTTCAACGCGTTCAGCTTTGCGTTCATGACGATCATGTCATCGGGCATTTCGATGTACGCGTTGTCCGCTCTTTTGGACATTCTGCTGGGTTGGAATTTCAACCTCAGCCTGATTGTTTCAGCGCTGATCGTTCTGATCTATACGTTCCTCGGCGGCCTGACGGCGGCCATTTACAACGAAGTCTTGCAGTTCTTTCTGATCGTGCTTGGTTTTCTGCCGCTGTCGCTATTGGGACTGAAGGACATCGGCGGCTGGCACGGGCTGATGCAGAGGCTGGATGGTCTTTCGCTGGCGAATCACTATCCGCCCCATACCTTGACTACCCTCTATCAACACCTGAATTCCCCACACGATAATCCGATGGGCGTCGATTGGTTCAGCCTTGTCTTTGGGCTGGGATTCGTGCTGTCGTTTGGATATTGGTGCACGGACTTCCTGGTGGTTCAGCGGGCGATGGCGGCCAATTCCATGGGGGCGTCGCGGCGCACGCCGATTATCGCGGCATTTCCGAAGATGATCTTTCCGTTCATTGTGATTCTGCCCGGCATGATCGCGGCGGGATTGAGCTTTCACGCAGCCCATGCGGGCGCTGCCGGTCCGGCGGCTTATCACCTGCCGATGAAGAATGGCGCGATCGACTACAACATGACGCTGCCGACACTTCTGGGACATTATTTCCCAACGGGCATGCTGGGCATCGGCCTGACGGCGTTGATGGCATCATTCATGTCCGGAATGGCAGGCAATGTCACCGCATTCAATTCGGTCTGGACTTACGACATCTATGAAAGCTACATTCGGCCCGGACAGTCCGAACAGCATTATCTCCTGGTCGGCCGGTTCGCGACGATCTTCGGCATTTTGGCCAGCATCGGGGCGGCGTATGTCGCAAATCAGTTCAACAACATCATGGACCTCTTGCAGTTGGTGTTCGGATTTGTGAACGCCCCGCTGTTCGCGACGTTCGCCCTGGGGATGTTTTGGCGCCGATCCACCGGACACGGAGCATTCACCGGCTTGATATGCGGCACCCTGGCGGCGGCCGCTCATCATGGATTGACGCTTCCCGTGGGCGCAGCGCATGGCGTTAAGGGAGGATGGCTCCTTGGCGATCACGCCCCGCTTTGGGTTTACCAATCCGGCATGGCCCAGAGTTTTGTCACGGCTGCCTGGGCGTTCTGTGTTTGCTTCGTTGTTACCCTGATCGTTTCCCTGTTCACGCAACGAACCAAGAGCGATGAAGACCTTCGCGGTCTGGTTTATTCATTGACGCCGAGAATTACCGAGCCGGAGGCGCACTTTTTCGCCCGCCCCGCCGTTCTTGGCTCGATCGTGCTGGGGCTCACCGTCGTACTTAGCATCATTTTCTGGTAAGGAGTCGGATCATGGCTCTCGATCTCAGATTTCCGCTCGGCCTGATGTTTACGATTCTCGGGGCGATCCTGACGATCTTCGGCACCGTTCGGCCGCAGGATTCGCTCGGCATCAACATCAACCTGTGGTGGGGATTGGTCCTGCTGGCATTCGGAGTAGTAATGCTTCTGCTATCGATTTTCGGAAAACGGCCGCAGGTGAAGAGCGGCGTGGTGCTGGAAAATCCCGAGCATCCCAGACCGCCGCATTAATCGGCCGGTCACTTCACCTCAACGATATCCTTGCGCGTTCCCTCGACGATGGCCATTAACTCCGACCGTTCCTGAGCGGGGACGTCGAACTTGTTCAGCGACGATTGCAGGTCCACTTCGATGGCATCAAACTGGGCATTGGTGATCTGCATCCCGGCATGCACGCTTCGCATGTCGCGGCCGCGATATTCCTGAGGGCCGCCCGTGGCCGCATCGAAAAATTCCACGAGATGCTCTTTAAGCTTACCGACGTTCGCGGGAGTCGGATCCCATTCCTGGCCCGTTCCCTTGCGGGTGAAGTTGACCCTGGGATCTCCCGCCGCCTTGCCGACGAAATCTTCCACGATCACCTGAATCATCGCGTCGCCGCCGATGCGATCGTACAGCGGCTTGGGAGCATTAGACGCACATCCAAATCCCACGGCGAGAACGCTCAGCAATCCAACCACGCCTGCCGCTGTCGAAACAACCCGGTTATTGCCCATTATTTGATCTCTCCTTCCCTATACCGACGCCCGATTCAAGTGCCGCACGCGCCCATAGGAATACTCGTACGATTCATTTGCCGCAACTGTTTTGCGTTTGCTCAGTGAAGAAGATGATCGGTTGCATTTTTCGTGATGGCCGAAATCACCGGCCGTCACGAAAACTGCAACCGGCAAAACTCCTGATCTTTCGCCTCGGTGCAAGCCATATCGGGCGCGCGTCGAGGAAAGCGCCGCGGATTCTCCGTACAATGCCCGTATATATATGAACCTTCCGTTCCTCACTGGCGAACTTTCCGGCATCGGCGGATCGATCAAGCAGCGTCCTGAAGATTTCTTCGTTCAGGAAATCCCGCTCTACGAACCATCGGGACAGGGCGAGCACGTCTACTGCGAAATCGAGAAGATGGGGATCACCACGTTCGACGCCATCGACCGCGTCGCGCAGGCGCTGAACGTCAATCCCCGCGATGTCGGCTATGCGGGCCTCAAAGACGCTCATGCCATCACGCGCCAGATTTTCTCCATCGCGGGCACGACGGAATCAGCCGTCATGGACCTGCATTTGCCAAAGATGTCGGTCCAATGGGCAGCCCGGCACGGGAATAAGCTGCGTCTGGGCCATCTCCGCGGCAACCGATTCGCCGTGAAAATCCGCGATGTGAACCCGACCGATGTCGTGAAACTCACGCCGCTGGTTCGCAGGCTCCAGGATCGCGGCATGCCCAATTATTTTGGCGAGCAACGCTTCGGCCGGCGCGGGAACAACCATCTCCTCGGCGCGGCCCTGCTGCGGGGCGACGATCAGGCGGTGCTAAAGCTTCTTCTCGGATCGCCCAATCCCGCCCTGGACGATCCACGTCAGCGAGCCGCACGGGAGGCGTTCGACCGAAACGACCTGGCCGGTTCGATGAAGCTCTGGCCGCGCTCCAGCGGGATGGAGCGGCGAATCCTGGCGCGGCTGATCAAGACGCAAAACCCCGCGGCCGCCGTTCGCGCCGTCGATCAACGCATTCGCCGGCTCTGGATCTCCTCCCTTCAATCGGAAATGTTCAACGCGGTCGTCGCCCGGCGAATTCAAAGTCTCGACAAGCTTCTGAGCGGCGATCTGGCCGAGAAACAGGATAACGGCGCGGTTTTTCGCGTGGAGGATGTGACGGCAGAACAACCGCGCTGTGATGCATTTGAGATCAGTCCCACGGGTCCGCTGATCGGGTATCGCATGACCGATCCCGAATCGGAAGCGTTGCAAATCGAGCAGGCGGTTTTCGCCTCGCGCGGGATTCGCGCAGCCGATTTTCGCGTTGCAGGCCGATTAAAAGTCAAAGGCGCCCGCAGACCCCTGCGCGTCCGCCCCGCCGACGTGGAGCTTGCCGCGGGCGTAGATGAGCACGGCCCGCACGTTACCGTCGCTTTCACTCTCCCAGCTGGTTCTTTCGCTACAGTTTTCCTTCGAGAATTGATGAAGGTAGAATCACAACAATCCGATGGAAGCTGAAACCCCGCAACGAAAGGCCATCATGACCACCGCCGCCGCTACCAAGCCTCCTTCAAAACAATCGGGCAATCACGTCACCGGCTTCTACGACCATTTCGCGCGCTTCGCGAATAAATGGCAATCGCCGCTGCTCTTGCTCATTCGCGTATACATTGGATATCAATGCGCCCTGTCCGGTTACGAACACCTCACGCATTTCCACACTACGGTGGACGCGTTCAAAGGCTGGCAGGTCCCGCTGCCGGAAGTCAGCGTGGCATTGTCGGGTGTCACCGAAATCGTTTGCGGCGCGCTGCTGTTTATTGGCTTCGCATCCCGCCTGATTTGCATCCCCCTCATTGGCAACTTCGTCGTTGCCTTTTTTTCAGTGAACCTTTCGAATCCTCACTATCACGAATTGCTCCGCCATTTCTGGGACAACCAGGACGTGCTGCTGAAGGATGATTCCTTCCCGTTCCTGATGACGGCCATCCTGATCCTGATCTTCGGCCCCGGCTTCCTGTCCGTTGACGGCATCATCAAGTTTGTGCGGCGGAAGAAATAACTCGGGGGGTGGAACTGTTTACCGCAGCGGAATCGCTCAAATAGAGCAGATTTCGGCCGTCAAGAAAATCGTGACCGACCATCGTCTTCTTCATCCGTTGGCTCGATATCGCAATATAGATGATTTGCGCCTTCGCCGACGGGAAACCGTTACGACGGCGTCCTTTTACCGATGCTTATGATTGTTAATGTGGTTGATGCAATACGCCGGCGTGCCGGTACACAGGGGGCAATAACGGAATTCCATTTTTTTGTCGGATTGATCGGTCACGCCGCACTCGGCGCAGACGTGCATCGGCGGTTTGGCGTCGCGCGCCTGGGCGTGGGCCATGCCGCCCTTGAATCTGCGTCTGGACGAGCGAATCCCATCGATCAAGTCGGAATGGAAAAACAGCAGAAAATTGATCGCCCCTGCCGCCACTTCTGCTTTCGTCGCCCAGTTTCCCGTCAGAAGCGCCCAGACATAAAAGGCCCACCCGATCAGGGCCAACCATTTCACTTTCACCGGCAGGATCAGGAACAGGAGGAACTCAAAATCCGGATACAGCCAGGCGAAGGCGAGAAAGACTGATTCCATCAGATAGAAATTGGTAACGATTGCACCGGGAATCAGGACCACCAGCACGGTCGCGACGTATCCGATCAGCAGATACAGGTCGTAACGGAACGCTCCCCACCGCGCCTCCAGGGCGGTGCCGATGAAATAATAAATGAACAAATAAAAAATGATGAAAACGGGATGCATCGGCGGCGGCACGATCAGCAGCGTCAGCAATCGCCACCACTGTCCGGCGAAGAGCTGATCGTGACTCAGCACCAGCTTCATCACATAATCGGGCTTGGTCAGCGAAATGAAAAACGTGAACCCCTGAAAGAGAATCAAGTACGGCGTCAGGTTCGGTATGGCGTAAGCGCCGAATCGGCGCTCGAGGCGGTTGATCAATTTCATCCGCGCTTCATCGTCAGGACGGAATCAAGGGTGTCAAGGATGATCCCCGCGTGCCGCTGGGTGGCTCCTTGCTGATTCCTGACGACCTCGCGGGCGCTCTGCCCCATCGCCTTTGCCCGGTCGGAATCCTTCAGTAGCGCCTCAATCGTTCTCTCGAGTTCCTGCGCGTTTTGCACGATGACCATCGCATCGGCCTGCCGAAAGCAGTTCATTGCCTCCGCGAAATTCGCAGTGAACGGCCCGACGACGACCGGCTTGCCCAGGGCGGCCGGCTCGATCATGTCGCTCCCGTGCTGGCGATGGCCCAGATCAGCCAGCGTCCGTCCCACGAAGACCACATCCGCCAGCGCGTAAAACTTCCGCAACTCTCCGATCGTGTCGCCCAGAATGATCGGCCTGGCCCAATCCAGCGATGGCGGGGCGGGCGACGTCGAACGCCGAACCACGCTGAACCCTCCCGCAATGATTAGGTCGGCAACCTCGTCAAATCGATCCGGCTTGCGCGGAACGATCACCAAACGCAACTCCGGAAACTGCGTCAGCAATTGTCGGTACATCGGCAGTAAAATCGCTTCCTCGCCGGGCCCGGTCGATCCGCAAACCCACACCCGCTGCCCCGGCAGCAATCCCACCGCGGCGGCCAAATCCTCCTCGCCGCCAACCCGGTCGGTGATTTCGGCCGTATCGAATTTCATCGTTCCCGTCACGCTGAGGCGATCGGTCGGCACCCCCAGTTTTATAAATCGCCACGCATACTCCTGATCCTGCGCGGCGACATGATGCAGCTTTGCGAACATCGACCCCAACAGCGGCTGGGCGAGCCGATATTTTTTGAAACTGCCCGGCGTGATCCGGCCGTTCACCAGGATCACGGGAATATTTCGCCGGGCGCAGCGGCGGATGAAATTCGGCCACGCCTCCAGTTCCAGCAGGGCCACGACCGCCGGCCGGAGCGTATCCAGCAGCCGATCCACCGCCGGCGTGAAATCCAGCGGATAGCGCACCAGCGTGACATCCGGCGCCGAGCCGTATAACTCCAGCCCGCGCGCGTAACCCGTGTCGGTGGTAACGGAAACGATGAACCCGAGTCCCGGCCGGGTGGTCCGAAGCAGATTCACCAGAGATCGCGTGGCGTTGATCTCGCCGAGGCTGACGGCATGGATCATGATTCCCGGTTTGGAAAGGTCTCGCTCCGGCACACGGCCCATGCGCTGCGAAAACGCCCGCAGCACCTTGCGGCGGCTGGAAGTTTTCGCCAACCAGACCGGTGAAGACAGGCCAACGCCCAGACCATAGGCGATGTCGTAGTGATTGATGATACAACCGCGGCCCGCTGCCCCGGAGTTACCGCGATATAGCCGATGCTCCGTGATATATCGACACACCTCCGCGGGGGCGAGGAAATCAATCGGCTGCCTAGCCCCCACGCGCTTGCGGATGTCCGTCGAGCTAATGTCGATCTGCGGCACTTGCACCACGTTTTCTTGAAGCTTCTGAAAAGCCGGCGGCAGAGATGACCAGGAAAGCTGCGTTCCCGGCCGGGCCATGATGAGAAATCGAACCTCTCTCAGCAGCGCATCCGCCTCATGCCAAGTTGGCAGTGCAGGAACCATGTCCGCCCCGATGAGCCAGATCACCTCATCCCAGCCATCCCGCTTGAGTTGGCGAGCGGTGTCGATGGTAAAGCTCGGTCCGAGCCGGCCGATCTCGCGGCCGTCGATTTCAAAGCCACGGGCCCCTTTGATGGCCAGTTTGCACATCTTCAGCCGATCTTTCGCACTTGCCAGGCCCGCCTGCCCGGGCTTGTGCGGCGGTGAACCGGCAGGGAACAGAACGACATTCCCGAACCCCCCGGCCTCAGCAGCCGCACGGGCGCAAAGCAGGTGGCCATTGTGGATTGGATTGAACGTTCCGCCAAAACAGATTTTTTTCCGCATCGAATGCCGCGTTTCTGGATGATTTGACAGGTGAGGATAGCGTTTCTGCCAAAAAGTGACCAATGACCGCGGGTCACCGGTGCGGATCAATATAAGTGTCCACTGCCTCAGCGCGTGGCTGGCCGACAGGGAATACTTTGTTAACCGTGCTGGGTTAATTACTTAGAGGTCGAACAGAATCTGGGTAAGTGACGTAAGTATTTATTGAAGCCAACTGCGATAATTATTTGTCCGTTGCGTACGCGGTTTGCTTTGGGGTTTAGTAAGAATTGCCCGTACAACGGACAGGAAAGTGGAGGCCAAGATGGCCACGGAAATGAAGACAATCAAAAAGACACGTCGTTCGGCGCCGATTCCCAAGTCCATACGGGAGCGCGTCGGCCGGCTGTTGGAAGAGAATTACGCTTATATGGACAGCCCCACGTTTCGCCATAAACGCGTGGAGGAAGAATTGTTCGCCGAGGGCGCCGAGCGCGAGTTGCCGCTGACAAGCTGGTATCAGCCAACGCGCGACGACGTCGCCGATCTCGGCTACGGTTCGCCGCCGCAATTGATGAAGGGGCCCGAAGAGCGGCTCATGTTCCTGCGCTACAACTATTGCAAGAAACGGCTGGTCGCCCTTCAGAAAGAGATTCGCACCAGCGGCCTGACTTTGGCCACTGCCCGCCAATTCCTGGATTGGCATCGAAAATTCGAGCACTTCCGCGAATACCTTGTTCGGACGAACCTGGCGCTCGTTTTGGCGATGGCCAAGCGCACCCGGCTCGGCGATGTCGATTTCGCCGAGGTGGTCAGCGAAGGAAACATGGCCCTGCTGCGCGCCGTGGATAAATTCTCCGCCGATCGCGGATTCAAATTCAGCACCTACGCCTGCCGCGCCATCCTGAAAGCGTTCAGCCGCACGGCCATGAAG
The DNA here is from genome assembly GCA_036267155.1 of Tepidisphaeraceae bacterium. Taxonomy (GTDB): domain Bacteria; phylum Planctomycetota; class Phycisphaerae; order Tepidisphaerales; family Tepidisphaeraceae; genus PALSA-1353. The sequence goes on along the minus strand of DATAWP010000025.1, from coordinate 145,422 downwards.
GCGTCCAAGCACCGCACGCGGTTCCCGGTGGAATTTGAGCCGGAGATGGAACAAAGCGATTGGGCCGACCGCCGCCGTGATCAGATCGAGGACGACTGCATCGACGAGTTGAAAGCAATCGTCGATCGCAATCTCGCCGATTTGTCGAGCGTGGAGCAGACGGTCATTCGCCGCCGGTTCAACTGGCAACAGAACGAGGAATCGCCCCTGACGCTGGAAGAGGTCGGCAAGATCATCGGCGTCACCAAGGAGCGCGTCCGCCAGATTCAGAACAAAGCGTTGGCGAAAATCCGAATGGTGATGGAAGACGGCGTGCTGCGCATTCACCCGCGCAGTGAAGAGGAATCCAAAGCCATCGCCGACACCCGGGCCGGAGCGCCCCCACATGTTGTTGTAGAAACCGTTCCAACGGTTTGAAAAAAGTCATTCATTTAGCGGCGGTGCTGTGCACCGCCGCTAAATTGTTTACTGCCGCCCGCTAACGCCCTCCTTTCGGATCGGCTATAGTTTCTCCAAGCATCGTGCGGACCATTGATCCCTCCTCCCGGCGGAACGTTCTGGCACTACTGATCTGTCTTGTGCTGTTAACGGCGTTCGCGGCCATCGCTTGGACTGCCTGGCTCGGCAAATGCGCCACGTACGATGAGCCGCTACACTTCATGGGCGCCTGGATTCAAACCCATTACGACGACTTCCGCTGCAATCCTGAAGACCCGCCGCTGTGGAAATTCTACGTCGCCGCCGGGACATCCAAAAACGCCCTGAAAATGGATCGGGAAACGGATCAGTGGAGCGCGATGCTGAATTCCATTCCAGTGCCATCGTTGATTTACGCGGTTCACACGCTGTACGACACGATCGGCAACGACAACACCGATGCACTGATTCGCCACGGCCGCGCCCGGATGCTGCTGTTGGCCGTGATCCTCGGCGCGGTGATCGCCTGGTGGGCGTGGAGGCTCGCCGGCCCCCTCGCCGCCGTCGTTGCCGCCGCCGGGTTTTGCCTCGATCCCAATTTCCTGGCCCATTCCGTCCTGATCAAAAACGACGTCGCCATCACCCTGGTATTTCTGCTGCTCATGGCCAGCATCTGGCTCATCGGCGAACACGCGACCGTCCGGCGCCTCGCGTGCCTTGCCCTCCTCGTCGGAGTCGCCCTCACCGTCAAGTTCTCCGGTCTCCTGGCCCTTCCCATGATCGCCATCGCCCTCACCTGCCGCGCGCTGATGCGCAACCCCTGGCCATGTCTCAAATGGACCCTCGCCACCCGGCCGGCACGCTTCTTCGCAGCCTGTGCGATCCTCATCGGCTGCGTGATCATCGGCTACGGATCCATCTGGGCGTGTTATGGATTCCGATTCGGGCCGACTCCAAACCCCAACGAGAAATTCAATTATTACCGTCTGACGGTCTATGTCGCCGACGCGGAAATGGTGCTACGGCAGAATCCTCCGCCTCTTTATCCATCGAACGCCGAGTTGCAAAAATGGGTAAACGAATGGCGACCCAGCACTACGTTTCGCGCCGTGCTATTCGCCGACAGGCACAAGCTTCTTCCCCAGGCGTGGCTTTATGGCTTCCTCTATACGTACGGCAGTTCGCAGACCCGGCATTGCTTTCTCTGCGGCCAGTTGAGTGCCGTCGGATGGTGGTACTACTTTCCGCTGGCCATGGCGTTCAAAACCCCCTTGGCCACGCTCGTCGCCGTCGCGGCAGCCGGCGCATATTGGCTCTTCTGCGCCCGCCGCCGCGGCCCGATCCGCGATCGTTGGGCCGTGTGTGCCGCCGCCATCGCTCCGGTCTTTTACATGGCCATGGCCATGCACAGCAATCTGAACATCGGCCTTCGGCACATATTTCCCGTCTATCCGTTCCTGTTCATCTTCGTCGGCGTCATGGCCGCCGCGGCTTTTTCCCATCGCCCAAAAACAACCGGCTGTATTATTTCGCTTTTGTTTCTGGGCCTTCTCGCCGAAACGCTCGCCGCTTATCCCGATTACATTCCATTTTTCAACATCGCCGCCGGCGGGTCGCGCGGCGGCGTCTATCTGCTCACCGATTCAAACCTCGATTGGGGACAGGACCTTCCCGCACTGGCCGAGTGGCAGCGCGCCCATCCCGACCGTCAACTTTATTTCTGTCAATTTGGCTCGCCCGATCCGCACTATTACGGAATCCATTACGTCCAAATGAACGGAAGCATGCAAGCGGTGACGTTCCCCAACCCCGACAAGCCCACGGGACTGCCGCCCGTTTATGCCATGAGCGCCGTCGCGCTTCAGGGCCCATACATGACGCGCGACCGCCGATGGATGTACCAGCATTTCCTTCACGAGCAGCCGATGGCCGTTCTTCACAACACCATCTACCTCTTCGACAAATAACACATCACCGATTCCCCGCAAAAGCGGCGGGATAGCCCGCCCGCGGGTTTTCGACCGCTGTCCCGTGCTCGCCACGCCACAATCCCCTTCACCTCTGAATCGTCGGCCACACCGCCACAGTGCAAATCCGATGTCCAATCCGCTCCTGAATCTCCAGGCTTCGCACGTGCCGCACTCCCGCGAGCACCTCTTTCTGCGCCAAAACCGTTTCGAACAACTCCAGATCCTTTTCCAAAACCTCGCGCGACTCATTAAAAACGATCAGCACCAACGCCGCATCGCGAATCCTCGGCTCCGCCTCCATTTTCCTTAGATCATCGACAACGGCATTTCGCCATTGCCCGCCGTACCCACCATGGCGAACGCCCCCTTCGCGAAACTGATACGCGACTTTCACTTCCAGCCACATCGCCTCTTCCGGCGCCGCCATCCCCGGCGGATCGAATAGCGTCGGCGGTGCTCGATCCAGCCTCAGCGGCCGCCCCAGCGGCGTTAGAACCACATCGCACCGCTGCCGATGCGTCAACTTTTTGCCCACGGTCGAGGGATAATGAACCTCGCGCGCAGCTTCGTAAAACGTCCCCAACCTTTCCGCCAGCAGCGCCTGCAACGCCCGCTCATCCCGCACGTCCAGGCCATACACGGCCTGCTCCGCGCGCAGTTCTTCCTCGACCGCCCGCAACGAATTGCGCAGCCGGTCGATCAACTCAACCAAATCCCATCGCAACGGCATGGGGCGCTCAGAAAAAAATCCGCCACGAAACGATTCCCCCCAGATAACCCAGCGCGATTCCGCCCAGCACATCGCTCGGCCAATGCGCATCCATGACATAGCGCAGTCCCGCGCAGAGCAGCGCCAATATCCAGAACGTGATGGCCGCCTGCGGATAAGCGTATGCAAGCACCGCCGCGTATGCCACGGCCGATGCGCTGTGGGTGGATGGAAAGCTCTCTCGATAGTTGGCATGTCCGAGGGACGGCCCCAGGAATTTCCCCGCATGTTCGCTTCGCGGCCGGGCTCGGCCCAGCACGCGTTTGCAAATCGTTCCGACGATCGTTACGCCGATCACCCCCGACCAGAGCGCTTCGCAGATTCGCAGACCGCGTTCTCGATCGATCTGCCAGACCAGCAGCGCCGTAAAAAAAGTGCAAACGAGTTGCCCGTACTGCGCCAAAAATCGCGTTTCACGTTTGACGTCCCCCTTAAACGAAAGCTGCAGCGTCGTTGGAACCCCGCGCCGTTCCAGCAGCATCATGACCGCGCAAGCCACGGCCAACGTCAGGACGATGTAGATAGGCACCATTCGCGGTGTGGAAATTAAGGGGCCAAGGCCGCCGCGTAAAGGGGAGCAGGGTGAAATTAGAGGTGCAAGCAGCAGGTACCCGTGGCAGGCGAATCATCCAGCTTGTATTTGGACCTTGTTACTTGCACTCATACAAATCTCGCCTTTTGCACTTGGCCTCCCCCCCGCGTACCTTCTTCGCCGATGCCGCGCCGCGCGAGTTTCTGGCCAATCTTATCCGCCATCCTGTTTGGGGCGATGGTTTTGTATCTGCTCGGCGCCCGCCGGGTGCCGCTGTGGGATCGTGACGAGCCGCGCTATGCCGAGTGCAGCCGCGAGATGCTGCAAACCGGCGACTGGGTCGTTCCTAAATATCTCGGCGCGTGGCGGCTGGAAAAGCCTCCGTTGATTTATTGGTGCCAACTGGCCGCCATGAAGGTCGAAGGCGGCACCCCCGAGGCCGCGCGCTTTCCATCCACTGTCGCCGTCGTCCTCACCGCGTTGCTCCTCGGCGTCGTCGTCCGCCGCTACACCAGCGACCGGCGAGCGCTCTGGACCGCCTTCATCTTCTGCACCGCCGGCCTGGTCATCGCGTCCGCGAAGTTCTGCATTACCGATGGGGTCCTGCTCTTGTTCGTCGCCATCGGTCAGGCGTGCCTGGCGCTGATGTACGCCGCCGATCGCCGCGGGAAATCGCCGCCACTGTGGGCCGCCCCCGCCTTCTGGATCTCGCTCGGCCTGGCCGGACTCACCAAGGGTCCCCAGCCGCTGGGCATGCACGCGATAACGTTGCTGACTCTGCTGCTCCTGGATGTCGCGCGCGATCGCCATTCATCCCGCCGCGGAGTCTGGAAACGGAACATGCTCTGGTGGCGGCATCTGAAGCCCCTGCTGGGTGTACCCATTCTGGTGATCGTCGTCGCGCCGTGGCTCGTGCTCATTCATCGCCGCGCCCCGGGATTCGTCGTGGCCCTGTTCATCAAGGCGAAAATGCACCTGGGCAGCAGCATGGAAGGCCATGGAAAACCGCCGGGTTACCATGCGATGCTCATCTTCGGAACTTTTTTCCCCTGGAGCCTGCTCTTGCCCACGGTGATCGTCCTCGCATGGAATAATCGCCGCTCGCCCGTGATTCGTTTCGCCATGGCCGCCACCGTCGGGCCCTGGCTGATGATGGAAATGGTCTACACCAAGCTTCCCTTCTACGTGCTTCCCGCATTCCCCGGCCTGGCGTTTCTCACCGCCGACACGTTGGTCCGATGCATCCGCGGCCAATCTCCCGACCTCAAGCGGCCGATTTTTATGCTCGCTGTCGGCATCTGGGCCTTGGCAACGCTCGGACTCTCCGCCGCGCCCTGGTTGTCCCTGAGGATTTCTTCCGCCGATCAACTGCCCATCGCCGGCTTCATCGCGTTCACCGTCTTCGGCATCATTTATGCCGCCTTGGTTTCCTGGCGTTTTCATCAGCGGCGCATTACCCGCGCCGCGATCGTTCTGGGCGTTGGAATGGCCGTCATGCTGGCCATTCTCTACATCGCCGTTTTGCCGGGCTTGACGTTTCTGCATCTCTCCGAGCGATTGGCCGCCGATCTGACGCGGATGGGCGCCTACGGAGCCGATGTGCCCGTCGCCATGATCGGCTACGAGGAACCGAGCCTCGCGTTTTATCAGGGCGGCGGCGCTCGCGAAAAGGAGGACCAATATCTGCTCACCACGCCCCCGGCCCAGTGGCCGCGATGGATCGTCATTGCCAATCACGATTGGGAAAACGTCCCCAACGACTTGCGGCGCCATCTCATCCCCCGCGCACGCGAAGAGGGGTTCAACTATGCCCACACGGGCCTGAAAGAAACCATTCTCATCCTGGAAAAGGTTCCGAGTTAGAGATTCATCCATGAGTGCGGCCGGCGGCGGCGGCGACGATTTCTGATATTCAAGTCGGCGATTTCGGCCGTCAAGAAAATCTTAACCGACCATCGTCTTCTCCATCCGTTGGCTCGATATCACTATAGATGATTTGTGCCCCCCGACGGCAAGCCGTTACGGGCTGTTTTGAATCTCAAAACCCCGTCCCCTTTTTCGCGAGGGAGATCACACGCATGGTCTCCCTCGCCTGCTCCAGGGTGATTGGAAATTCCCTCCCCGTTCGGATCGACTTGTACAATTCCAGCCAGAAATTCGTTGGCCTTTGCGGCGCGGCGGGAAACTCCTCCTCGATCCACTGAATCTCCTCGCTGCCGGAAAAATGCGAACCCGCCCGGCCCGCGGGCGTGCCGCCGCTGGCCTTCAGCTTCGGCAACCCCTTCGGATTGAAATGCCGCAGTCGGCACTGATTCTTACCGTCGATCACCAAGGTTCCGGCGCTGCCGATCAGAGTCCACGGCGGCAGGGTGATGGCCGTGGCGCCGCTGACCTCGATGTCCACAACGATCCCGCTATGGCCGCGGATCAGCAGCTTCACGTGATCCTCCGCATCGCCTGCGGCGGCGATCAGCTTCAAATCGGCCCACACGTCCTTGGCCTTTCCGCCGATGAATTGAAGGGCCCAATCGACGAGGTGCGGCCCCCAATTGAGCAATTGCCCGCCGCCGAATTTTTTCAGCGTCTGCCAATCCGCTCTCCGCTGGTATCCGCCCTGGCGAAGCTGCACGGCAAAGAGTTTCCCGATCTTTCCGCTCTGGACGATCTCCATCGCCTGCAAAAACGGAGTGTCGAATCGCCGGTTTTGCCGGACGTACAATTTCCTTCGCAGTTTCCCGGCGGTTGAAATCAGTTTGTCGGCCCCGGCCAGATCCAGCGCCATCGGCTTTTCGACCAGGACATCCTTCCCGGCCCTCATCGCCTGCAGCGCCATCGCAACGTGTTCGTTCGAGCGCGTCGCGACGATCACCAGTTCCAATTCGTCATCCTTGAGCAATTGGCCGTAGCTGCTGTAGATGCGGGAGGAACACATCTCGGCAAGCTGGCGGGTTCTTTGTTCGAGCAGATCAAATCCGGCCACGACGTGAACGTACGGAAGCTTCTGAAAATCCCGCAGGACCATGCCGATTCCGGCCCGGCCGATCCCGCAGAGGCCGACGCGCAGCGCATCTTTCAACTTCGGAACACCGTGCCCATTCCCGCTGGACGGTTGCGCGTTCATTTTTTCCGATTCCGTTTTCCTGAACTCTTGTGTTCGATCCATCCCTCGCTTGGAAATCTGCGTCGCCCTGTTCATGCGGCGGATTATACAGTTCCGGGCCGCGCTCGTAATGGACGCCACAGCGGCAAACATCTAACCGGGCCGTTTGACGCCTTTGAACTTCAGCCGCTGATTGTAAAACTCCGCGCGGCTTTTGGTTGATGGCGGAGGCGCGTGCAGGCCAAAGCGCCAAAGACGCTTGCGGACGCGCGTGAGCGTGTCGGTCGCGAACCGGCTTAGGCTTTGGCGGACCGACGTTGCATCGATCGGGGAGGGAACCAGCAGTCGAGCCAACTCGACGGAAACGAAATCGGGATCGGTCTCGATGCGGGTGGACCAAAGCTCCTGCTCATGGCAGGGTTGCGTCGCATAAACGTCTTTACGCATGGCCGCGGAGAATTTGACCGCCGTCAGCATTCGTACCAATCGATTGCGGCATCCGGCCTCGTGCATGCGTTGCCAGAGATCCGTCTCCGGGTCCTTGTCCGCCAGATCGCAAAAGTGCTTCCAACCCCCCAGCCGAATCGCGGGCTCCTTTCGATGAACCACGGCCGTCGGCGGAATCCATATCCCGGGCTGATAGTCCATTTCCTGGGGGACGAAGATCGGCGGTCTTCCATCCGGGCAAACGAGTTCCGTCAAACCGTAGGAAAGGTCGGCGCCGGCGTCGATGTTCCGCACCATGAGCGCCAAGTGGTTCGGCAGCCACAGATCGTCATGACCCAGATACGCGACCAACTCACCCCGCGCCTGCCGCAGACCCTCGTTGTTCGGGCCGGATTGGTGACCGACGTTTTGGTCGAGATTAATCCACCGAATTCGAGGATCGCCGATGCCTGTGACCACGGATTCCGATTCGTCCGTGCAGTGATCGCCGATCACCAGCAACTCAAAATCGGTGAACGTTTGACGAAGAACGCTTCGGATGCAGTATGGCAGAACCCGAGCGTAATTGTACGTCGGGATGATGACGGTCACACGCGGCATGCTCCGCTACCAGCCCAGCTTGTTCTCAAACTTGTACGGAATGACGTCGTTCTCAAGCGGCAAGCGAAATACATCCGGGCTGGCGTGATTGTACGCCCTCGTCGGCATACTCACGAACAGCGCTTCCGTCTGGCCCACGTTCTGATGCGCGTGCCAGACAAATTGCGGGATCACCATCACCGAGCGGTGATAGTCGGACCGAACAATTTCGTTAACCAAACCGAACGTGGGCGAATCCTTGCGCGGATCGTACAAAACCACTTTGACCGTGCCCTGGCTCAGAAAAATGCGGTCATCGTGCTGATGGTGTTGATGCCATCCCTTGATCTTGCCGGGCCGAATCGTGAACTGATACACGTAGGTAAACGGCGCCGAATGCACGCCCCAGTCAGGCCGCAGAATTTCGCAGAGGCTGCCGCGGTCATCGGTCTGGGTGGTCGCGTAGCGGATCACGACGCCGTCGATCAATCGACCCACCGGTTTTCCGTCCGGCATGACGGTCGCGACGTCCTGCTTGGGCTGCATCGGCATGACAATCTCCTGGGGAAACGCAAATCAAATCGTTCCCCACAATTATCGGTCACGTGGGAACCAGGGATTAAGCTATCCTCGGGCTTTGCGAACGTACGCTTGTCCGTCCACACGTTTCACGACGCCTCGCAGGGTCAGCATCGTCAATTCCTGCATGACGATTTCCGCGGGCAGGTCCGTCCGGGCGATGATCGTGTCGAGTTGCGTCGGGTCCAAATCAATGCCTTGAAGAATCCGCTGCTGCCGATCGTCGAGCATGACGGGCGACGCGGGAATCTCCTCTGTCACCGGCACTTCCGGCGCCGGCGAAGTGATTGGATGCGGCAGCGGCCCGAGATTGTCGACGATGTCTTCCAACGCCGTTACCAGCACCGCCCCGTCGCGAATCAGCGCATGCGGGCCGGCGGACATGGCGTTGTCGATCCGGCCGGGAATCGCGAACACCGGCCGATTGTGGGAATCGCACGCCTGGCGGGCGGTGATGAGCGCGCCGCTGGCGACGTCGGCCTCGACGACCAGCACGCCGCGCGACAGGCCGCTGATGATCCGGTTGCGGCGAGGAAAATTTTCGCGCAGCGGCGGCGACGACAGCGGAAACTCGCTGAGCACCGCCCCGCGCCCGGCGATCTGATCGAACAGCGCATGATTCTCCGGTGGATACGCGATGTCCACACCGCAGCCGAGGACCGAGATCGTCCGCCCGCTCGGCGATGACAGCGCTCCACGATGGGCGGCCGAATCGACTCCCCGAGCGCCCCCACTGATAATTGTAAATCCCGCCTGCGCGAGCAACGCTCCAAATCGCTCGGCCTGTTCCCGGCCGTAATGCGTGCATCGCCGGCTGCCCACGATTGCCATTCCGTTCAAATCCCGCGGCTCCAGGCCGCCCCGCACATACAACACCGGCGGTGGATCGGAAATGACCTTGAGCATTTCCGGATACGCTTCATCTTCGATGCAAATAAGTGAAACGCCTCCCGCCGCGGCCCGGGCCAACTCATCTTCGACCTGATCGGCGGCCCGGCGAAGTGCGTCCACAATCGTTTGCGATTTGCCGGGACCGATCCCCTCGACGGATCGAAGCAGCGACGCGTTCGCCTCACACGCAGCCTGCGCGCTGCCTGCGGCCTCCACGAGCCGGGAGGTCAGGATCGGGCCGATGCCCTCGGTCAGTGCGAGTTGAAGCCAGTGGGAAAGAGACATTGGGCGTAGGATAGCGGAGAAATCCGAAACCAGAAATCCGAAATGAACACCGTTTCAGTCATTCAGTCATTCATATTTGATTCGTCGTTCGGGTTTCTGGTTTCGGGTTTTCAAGCGATCGTATGGCCTCGAGAATCACTGCCTCTTGCACATCATCTCGGATCATCGCCCGGCCGATCGATTCGAGCAAAACCAGCCGAATCCGGCCGCCTTTTACTTTCTTGTCGAAACGCATCGTCTCCAACACTTTATTGGTATCCAGCTTCAATCCGCCGGTGGGCAATCCGGCTTTTTGAATCGTCGCAACGACCCGCTGGTGATCGCCGGCAGTGATGTGGCCCAGCTTTTGCGAGACATAGCTGGCGGCGCACATTCCCAGGGCCACTGATTGGCCGTGCGAATAGGAGAAATTCGACACCGATTCGATGGCGTGACCGAAGGTGTGGCCGAAGTTCAGATGGGCGCGCTCGCCTTTTTCAAACGGGTCGGCCTCGACGACACGGGCCTTGATGGCGACATTGTGGGCGATCAATTCGGAGAGGGCCGACATATCGAGATTCAATGCCCGCTCGATTTGTGCGTCCAGGCGGGCGAACGCGTTGCCGTCGCGGATCAGATCGTGCTTGATGCACTCGGCCAATCCGCCCTGGAGTTCGGTTTTGGGCAACGTCGCCAATATTTGTGGGTCGGCGAAGACGGCGATGGGCTGATGAAACGCGCCGATCAGATTTTTCCCAGCCGCATGATCGACGCCGGTTTTTCCGCCGACGCTGGCGTCCACCATTGCCAGCAGCGTCGTGGGGATTTGGACGAATGGCACACCGCGCAAAATGGTGGCCGCCAGAAATCCGGTCATATCGCCGATCACCCCGCCGCCGAGGGCGAGGATCGGCGTGGACCGCTCGATCTTCGCGGAAAGGAACCGATCGTAAACCGGCAGGAGCATGGACAGCGTTTTGTGCTGCTCACCGGCGGGGATTGTCGCGGTAATCGTCTGGAACCCCGCCGATTTCAGCGAATCCTCGAGCGTTTGCAGATGCAATCCCACGACATGGGAATCGGTGACGACGGCCGCTTTGGCGGATTCGCTCAGCCGGCGGAGTTCTTCCCCCACCCGCGCCAGCAGACCGATGCCAATCAGGACATTGTAATTCCCGCTGGGAAGCTCAACCGGGACGGATGGGTGGGCAGACGCCATGGGGTAAACAATGATATACTATAGATCGCCAAGGCATTCTATGCTGACGTATGAATCAAAACTCGATGCCGATTTGGATTGGGCATTGAAAGAGGGCAGCATCCATTTCGACGAGCGCAGTGCTGTTCATCAATCACTTCACAAGGTGGCCAAGAAATTGGCGGACCTGCAAATTCCCTACGCGGTTGTCGGTGGAATGGCCCTTTTCTCGCATGGGTATCGGCGTTTCACCGAGGATGTGGACATCCTTGTCACGCCGGATGGCTTACGCGAAATCCAACAGAAACTTGACGGGCTTGGATGCGTCGCTCCGTTCAAATGCAGCAAGCTATTGCGCGATGCCGACAACGGCGTTCGGATCAAGTTTCTCGTGGGCGGCCAATTTCCCGGCGATGGCAAACCAAAGCCGATTGCGTTCCCCGACCCCTCTCAAGGTGCGGCCGAAATCGACGGCATCCGCTATCTTCAACTCGAATGGCTCATTGAACTGAAGTTGGCGTCGGGCATGACCAATCCCGCAAGGCTGCGCGACTTGTCCGACGTTCAAGATCTGATTCGCATATTGAAGTTGCCGCTGGAACTGCGGCAAAAGCTCGATGACTATGTCCGCGCGAAATATGTCGAGCTATGGAACGCCATCGCGGAGGATTCGCGCCAGCAATCGTAGATACACTCTGAAGGCAAAAGTTCTCTCACACGCTCATCCCGCTTGCCGCATCCGCCTGGCGGGCGGCTTGCATCGCGTCCCACTCTTCTACCGTAATCAGCGCTTCGCGGGCCTGGCTGCCTTTGTAGGTGCCGACGATGCCGGCGCTGGCCATCGCTTCGATCAGGCGGCTGGCGCGGCTGTAGCCGATCGTCAATCGTCGCTGCAGGAGGCTCACGCTGCCGCGTTTGGTTTCCAACACCACACGAACGGCGGCGTCGAACAACTCGTCCTTGGCGGCTTCGTCGTCCACGGTGGCGCCGGTTTTGATCTGCACCAATTCCGGCTCATACTGGGCCTCGGCAAGGTCCCTGACGATCTTGACGCTTTCCTTCATCTCCTTGTCGTCGATGTACGTGCCCTGCCCGCGAATCGGCTTGCCCGCCCCCGGCGGCAAGAAGAGCATGTCGCCCTGGCCCAGCAATAGATCCGCCCCGTTCTGATCCAGGACAATCCGGCTGTCCATCTTGCTGGCGACGCGAAAGGCGATCCGGCTGGGCATGTTGCTCTTGATCAATCCCGTCACGACATTCGCCTGCGGCCGCTGTGTGGCCACGACCAGGTGAATGCCGATTGCCCGCGATTTCTGGGCCAATCGAACGATGAATGTTTCCACTTCCTTTCCGCTGGTCATCATCAGGTCGGCCAGCTCGTCGATGATAATCACGATGTATGGAAGCTGCTTGGGAATCTTCGCCTCTTCCTCGGGCGAAGTGGGCTTGAACCGATCGACCAGCTCCTCGCGCGTCAGCGAGTTGTATCCTTTGATGTTCCGCACGCCGGCCTCGGCGAGGACTTCATACCGCTCGTCCATTTTTTCGCAGGCCCATTCCAGAACGCTGGTGGCCCGGCCGGCATCGTTGATGATCGGGCACATCAGATGCGGGATGTCCTTGAACGGGGCCATCTCCACGACCTTGGGGTCGATCAGGATCAGCTTCACCAAATCCGGGCGCTGGTGGTAGAGGATGGACATGATGATGGAGTTGATGCACACCGACTTGCCGGAACCGGTGGTGCCGGCGATCAGGCAGTGAGGCATCGCGGACAGATCGGTAATCAGCGGCTCGCCGCTGGCGTCCTTGCCGAGAAACAGGGGGATGGACATTTTCTTCGTGGCGTCGGGCGCGGCCTGCATCAACTCCTTGAGCCGTACTTTTTCCTTTTGCGCGTTGGGCGCTTCGATGCCGACGGTATTCTTCCCCGGCACCGGCGCGACAATGCGGACACTTTCCGCTCGCAGGGCGCGCATGATGTCGTTGGAAAGGGCGGTCACCGCCGACACCTTGATCCCCGGGGCCAGTTCCAATTCGTACATCGTAATCACCGGCCCGGTGTCGATCTCGACGACGCGGGCGTCGATGTTGAATTCCCTCATCGCCTGTTCGAGCATGGCCGCCTTCTCGCGCACGAATTTCTCCTGGCTTTCGGCGAACCCGTATTCCGCATCTTCCAGGCAATCCCATGGAGGCAGGTGATACTCGCCCAATTCCCTCGGCGGCGGAGGCGGCGGGCTGGTCTGACGGGGCTTCATCATGTTGGGCAGCTTCACGATGATGTCCGCCCGCGGCACGGGGGGCTTTTCTTCGGGCTGCGGCTGTGCCTCCTCGTCATCGGCAGCATCCAACGAATCGAGCTGTGCCGCTTTGGCGGCGGCTTTGTCCACCTTCAGCAGAACGGGGGGTTTCAGGTCTTCGTCGTCATCATCATCAAACTTGGGCCGGGGCGGACTATTTCGGGCCGCGGGCTTGGCCGGTTTGTCGGTTGCGCGGTGGAATAACTGTGGAAAAGCCGGCCAGGAGAATTTCATCTTCGGCGCCCCGTCTTTGACGGTCGAATACGCCTGAGCGGCGAATCCGGGTGCGCGGAGGACCAGATCGTCAGCCGCGAGCAGCAACCCGACCAGGATTGCAGTCAGCAGAATGAGTTCTGTTCCGACCACGTGGAAATGAGCCTGGAGAAACGCGGCGGTCCCGATTCCGATCACACCGCCGGAGCCTTCGGGAAAACCGGCGCTTGAGCCGGGCCTGAAATGGTGAACGAAAGCGGCAAACGCGACGGAGAGCAATGCCAACCCCACCACGCGCAGCCACGGATCGCTGAGGCGCGTGTGATAGAACGCCATCGCCAGACAGACTCCGCTGAAGAACAGCAGCGGAAAGACCCCCTGCCCGATGGCCAGATAAGACCAGTAAGCGATGAACGCTCCGACCGGGCCGCAGGCGTTTTGAATCGTCGGATACGGATAGACCGCATGGCTCGGCCAATCGGTCGCATGAAAACTGCCGAGGGCGAACAGCAGAAAAAGCCAGACGCCGGCAGCGGAGAACAAGGCAAGCGGTTTGAGAATATGAGAACGTTGCAGCATGAATCCTTTAGCCGCGGCATTTGGCCGCGCGGTCTCTACATCAATGTCCGGTATGTCCAAACCCGCCCTTTCCACGAGCGGTCGAATCGAGTTCGGCAACTTCAACCAGTTTCACCGCCGGAACCGGAAGGATGAGCATTTGCGCGATGCGCATCCCGCGCTGGACGGTGAAGGCGGACTTTCCATGATTGACCAGCGGCACCTGGACTTCGCCGCGATAATCGGAATCGATGGTTCCCGGGCTGTTAATCATGGTGATACCGTGTTTGCTGGCCAGGCCGCTGCGCGGCCGCACCTGGGCCTCGTATCCCCTGGGAATCGCGATGGCGAATCCGCAGGGAACCAGGCGAATCTCGCCGGGCTGAAGGACCGTGGCCTGCGCGACGGCGGCGGCAACGTCGAAGCCGGCCGAGTCCTCGGTCATGCGGACCGGCAAGGGCAGACCTTCACCACCGGCAAGGCGCTTCACTTTGACTGTTATCGGACGAGGCACTGGCTAAACTCCAGCGATTGGCGGGGTGTTAATCAAACAGCCCGGCGGACCGCTGAATGAGGATATCGGCGAACTCCCCTTTGGGCCGCGAGGGCAGCTTTTCCTCACTCCCATCCGCGAAAAAGAGGGTCGGCTGGATCAATTCCGAAGAGATGGTCTCGACGGCATTGTAAACAATCAGATCGAGTTTTTTTTGCCGCAATTTATCGCGAACGCGCTGAGGGTCCGGCGTGGTTTCCAGGCTGAATCCAACCGTGCGCTGGTCGGGCCGTTTGATGCGTCCGGCGGCCGCGACGATGTCGGCGGTCGATTCCAGTTCCAGCATCCGGACGCCCTTCCGCGCCAGCTTAGCCGCGCTGGCGGCGACCGGCCGGTAATCGGCCACCGCCGCGGCCATGATCAGCAAATCGTGTTTCGGGAATTCGCGCAGGACGGCGGCGAGCATTTGCTCCGCTGTTTCGACGTCGATGCGCTGAGCAGCCGAGGGAAAGGGCGTGGCAACCGGGCCGAGAATCGCGGTAACTTCCTGCCCCGCCGCCAGCGCCGCCCGGACCAGGGCCGCGCCCATTTTTCCGCTGCTTCGATTCCCGATATAACGCACCGGGTCAATCGGCTCCCGCGTCGGCCCGGCCGTGATCAGCATCCGCATTGCGCTCATTCTATAGAAAAATCCTCCCCCTCAAATGGCCGTGCGACATCAATGGATTCCGATTTTGCGCACTTCGGCCGCTTATTATGCGTCACGCCAAGCCCGTATAATCAAGGATATTCTTTCAAAAAATTACCAACTATTTTTTTCGATTTGGAGATGAATATGCTTGTAAGAAGAAAAGGCAGCATATCGCAAGATTGCCAGGCAGTTTCTTGACAAGAAATTGGGGTTCGTTAGATTTGGCGGAAATCGGTTATCGCGCCGTGGTGAGGCGATTTTTACGGTTGTTTTACGCTGCTCTGAGAGATGTACTGTCGGCCAGAACTTTGGAGGATCAAAATGCGAAAGACCTGCAACTTGGATTGGGTTCTTTCCATCGGCGCTTCCGCGTTGTTCCCGGGGATCAGTCTCGGCTTGGCGGTTGCCGGCAATCAGGTTGTCAATAACCTGCCTGCGGGCGTCAATAATTCAATCGTGCAGGTGTCGGCGGGTGGTTTCGGTGGCACCGGGAGCATCGTCCTGTCGTACGGTTATAACGGCGGCACCGTGTTCGATGTGCTTACGGCCGATCATGTCATTCGAGACGACAGTTCTGCCAAAGGCGCGAGCCTTTTTGCCCCCGGCAAGATCAACGTTGGCTTCGGGAACGCCGCGAATCCTAATCCTGCCGCCTCGGCTGTTACAACCGATTTTACAATCCCCTCGGGGGGCACCAGTGCTGTGGACCTGGCAATGCTCTCGGTCTATGTGCCGGCGGCTCAAGTGCCAGCGCTTCCAGCCTTCACCCCATTGCAAATCGGCACCGGCGTCGCAGCAAACGATGCCATCGTGCAATCGGGTTACGGCTATCGGGCGAACGCCAGTCCAGTCAACGTGTACAACGCGCTTAATATGACGAATTTTCCAGGCTACGTGTACAGGCCCGGCACTGGACTGGGCTACGGCACCCTGCTGTCAGGCAAGAATAATATCCTGAAGGTCACAGCCAACTTGGTCGGGGCCTCGTCGTTCTACGACCCAGGGACCGGCGCCGTAAAGTATCAGTACAACGGAATTACCGGGGGAACCGCGATTACTGCTAACGGGGCCGGGGGCTACAACGGCACATCGTACGCCTTGGAGGGCGACTCCGGCGGACCCACTTTGGAATTGGTGAAAGGGCAATATGTCATCGTGGGTGTTCACGCCTCCTCGTATACGTACGACTCTTACGATAAGGCAAATGTCCTTCTCGAATCTGATGTCATTCCGTACGCCGACGATAACAGTTTTATTTGGAAGGATGTGAACGCGATGTCTTACAGCGCTTGGATCACGAGCGCGGAGGGGACCGTCAACGCGGCCTTGCCCGAACCATCGTCTCTGACGCTGTTG
The DNA here is from genome assembly GCA_036267155.1 of Tepidisphaeraceae bacterium. Taxonomy (GTDB): domain Bacteria; phylum Planctomycetota; class Phycisphaerae; order Tepidisphaerales; family Tepidisphaeraceae; genus PALSA-1353. The sequence continues at coordinate 129,062 of DATAWP010000025.1, read as the reverse complement.
GCGTTTGGCGGGCTAGGACTTCTGCACCGCAGGCGCGGTCGGGCTTAATCATCGGGCGGGAAATCGAAACCACCGATGTACATCCGAGGCTACGGCGCGATACAATTGCATTGATGACACGATTGAGGTTTGCGGCCGCAATCATCGTTTGCATGACCTTCCTTCCGCAGGCGCTGCTTGCCGATGATGGGGTCACGCTCCACAGCGCAGATGGCCAATATCAGCTCGTCGCCCCCAAGGGATGGGGCCCGGCCGATTTCCATGTCCAAAGCGTTCAGATCAGCGCGAGCAACCCGCATCGGGGAGAATATGCCGAGGTCGTGGCCGACCGCAAGGAGGATTACGCCGGCTCGCTTGCGCAATTCGCCGAGGGCAAGCGTGATACGATGGCGATGAGTCTGGATAATCCCCGCCTCGACGCCGGCCAACACGTCAAGGTCAACGGACAAGACGCCTACCGTTTCGAACTCCACGGCCAACTGCCCGGCTCAAAGGTGAGCATCGGTTATTGCGTGACCGTTCTGGACACCAAGACGCACTACATTCAAATCATCGGCTGGACCGAGGATGCCCATTTCGCCGCCAATCATGATGAGTTGAGTTCGCTGGCCCTGGGATTTTCGGAAAAAGCCGACGCGGCAAAGCAGTAAGAAAACACCTTCATCTGGGGTTCGGCGATGTAATCGTCACGTGAGTTCCCACGCGCAGGCCCAGCGCCTTTGCCGCCGAGCCATCGCGAACGGCGATCTCCAGCAAACCCGAACTGCCGAATAGCGCCAGCGCACATCCCGGCGCGGCATCGACGTAGGTTCGTTTCAGACGCATCTTTTTTCGGCCGACCCGAGCGGTGAGCTTGCCGAGCGAGTTCAGTGAATCGCGCGGAATGTTCGTGATGCCATTGCCGAAATGATCGATGTGAATGATTTGGCCGGACTCGACCGGCCGCGACGGGGGAGCGACATCCAGCAGGATTGGATCATTGATGGGCCGGGCGATTTCAGACGGGCGCTTGCCGCCCGCCAACATTCCGGCAACCGGGCCCATGATGTCGCGGCCATGGAAGGTATCGCTGATTTTCCGGTGTGGGCGCCAGATCAGTTCGCTGGCGCGTCCCGGTCCCAGCCGCCGCCAAGTCCAGGTGATGAGGCCGTTGTCGGGGCAGACGACGATGCTGCCGTGGATTTCGACGAGGAGAATTCGCCGATTGGTCCCCACGCCCGGATCGACAACCGCCAGATGAACCGTGCCGGGCCCGAATCCGTCCACCGCCCGTTCGAGGGAGATCGATCCGCACAGCACGTCCTGCGGCGGCACATTGTGGGTGACATCCACCAGAACCGCGTGGGGAGATTGCCGCAGAATCGCGGCCTTCATCGCCGCCACGTACGCATCGGACAATCCAAAATCCGTCGTCAACGTCACGATCGGATGGGCCGGATTCGGCTTATGGCTCATGATGGGATAGAATACCGGCATGAACCAAGTTGGTGAAATAACTCCGCAGGAGCAGATGATCCGTCAACAGATCATCGAACGCGGAATCCGCGACGAGCGAGTGATCGCGGCATTGCGGGCGGTGCCGCGCGATAAATTTTTCCTTGCCGATGCACGGGAGTCGGCCTTCGCCGACCGCGCCGCCCCGATCGGCCACGGTCAAACCATCAGCCAGCCGTACATGGTTGCGCTGATGACCGCGCGATTGCAGATCGACCCGGCGCACAAGGTTTTGGAGATCGGCACGGGCAGCGGATATCACACCGCGATTCTGTGCAAATTGGCGCGCGAGGTTTATTCCATCGAACGGCTCAAGCCGCTGCTGGATGAAGCGTTTGAAAAGCTGTTATCGCTGGACATTCGCAACGTGCATTTTCGTTTCGGCGACGGGACGAAGGGCTGGCCCCAGGCCGCCCCGTTCGATCGGATTCTCGTTGCCGCCGGAGCGCCGCGCGTTCCCGAAGCCCTGCTCAAATCGCAATTGGCCGACGGCGGAATCGCCGTCCTGCCGGTTGGGCCGAGCGACGAGCAAATGCTCGTCGAGGTGCAGCGCCTCGGCGACAAATTGGTCAGCAGCGACATCTGTCCATGCCGATTCGTAAAACTCATCGGCGACGAGGGCTGGGCGGAGGAATGAACACTCACTATCCTCTGCATTAGATGGAACCGCAGAGACCCAGAGGAGGCAGAGAAGATGCAGAGGCGAGCGTAGACGTCTCTGCGTCTTCCCTGCGTCTCGGCGTCTCCGCGGTTCAATTGTCTGCCGGATCTTATAACGGTGGCACGGGGGCGAAAGACGTTCTGTCTCAATCAGTAGACGATCTGCCCGAGATCGGCCCGGCGCGGGCGAAAACATTGCGCGCGCTCGGCGTCGGCACGCTGGGGGAACTCCTCGATTACTTCCCGCGCGACTACCAATACGAATCGGAAGAAAAGCCGATCGAGAGGCTGCGCGATGGAGAGATTGGAATCGCCCGCGGGGAAGTAACGGCAGTCAATTACATCATCGGCCATGGCAAACCTCGATTCGAAGCGACGCTTTCTCAGGGGCTGAATCGGCTGGCCCTGGTTTTTTTTCACGGGGCGTATCTCCGCCGGCAGATTCATCCGGGGCTCCTGCTGCGCGTGCGCGGGCCTATTCGGTTTTTCCGCGGCATCCCGCAGATCGTGAATCCCAAATGGGAAGTCGTCGAAGCCAGCACCGAGACATTGGACAACGCCAAGTTGCGCGCCGTTTATCCGGCCAGCGGCAAGCTGGCCAGCGAAAAGATCGAGCGGATTATCGCGTCGAATCTGGGCGCGGGCGTCGGCGCCATCGGCGAATGGTTCTCGCCGGGATTTCTGGCCACACGAAAGCTCATGGGCCGGCCGCAGGCGTATCGCGCGATCCATCAGCCGACAGATCGCCGCCAGGCCATCGCCGCCAGGCGCCGGCTGGTTTACGACGAGCTGATTCTCATGCAGTTGGCGCTGGCGCTGAGTCATCGGCTGAAATCGACCAAAATCAGCGCTGCGGTTTTGAGGATCGACGGGACTCTGGACCGGCGGATTCGCGCGCGGTTTCCGTTCGAATTGACGAGCGGGCAGCAAAACGCGGTGTGGCAAATCGTGGACGATCTCAAGAGCGGCCGGCCGATGAAACGGCTTTTACAGGGCGACGTCGGCAGCGGAAAAACGGTCGTCGCGCTGTACGCCATGCTCGTCGCGGTGGCCAACAAGATGCAAGCCGCTCTGCTGGCCCCGACGGAAGTCCTGGCCGAGCAGCATTTCCTCACGCTACGGAATCTGCTGCACAATTCCAGCGTGAAGATTGAGTTGTTGACCTCGCGCACGCGCCGCCAAAGCAAGGGCGCGGTCGCGGCGGCCCTGGCGGAGGGGCACGCAAATCTCGTCGTCGGAACGCAGGCGCTGCTGCAGGAGAATATTCAGTTTGCGAATCTCGGTTTGATTGTCGTGGACGAGCAGCATCGCCTGGGCGTTCGGCAGCGTGCGACGTTAACGGACAAGGGCTCCATGCCGCACTATCTGGTGATGACGGCCACGCCGATCCCGCGAACGCTGGCACTGTCTTATTTCGCCGATTTCGATGTGAGCGCCATCGACGAGCTTCCGCCAGGCAGGCAGCCGATTACCACGCGATGGCTTCGGCCGAATCAGGCGGCGGAGGCGTGGCGATTCGTCCGTGAGCAGGTGCGCGGCGGACGCCAGGCGTATATCGTCGTGCCGCAAATCGAAGACGATGATGCCGATGGAAAATCGGTGACGCGGCACATGCGATCGCTGGCCGCCGGCCCGTTGGCCGAGTTGCGCGTGGCGGCACTGCACGGACAGATGCCGACGGAACAGAAAGAGCAGACGATGTCCGACTTCCGCGAGGGGCGAATCGACGTGCTGGTATCCACGACGGTCATCGAGGTCGGCATCGACGTGCCCAACGCCACGGTGATGGTGATCGACGGGGCCGATCGCTTTGGCCTTTCGCAATTGCACCAGCTTCGCGGCCGGGTCGGCCGGGGAATCTGGCCATCGCATTGCATCCTGCTATCCGATGCCCCCACGTCGGGCGCGGAAGCGCGGCTGGGCGCGATGCTCAGCACCACCAGCGGATTCGAGATCGCCGAGATGGACCTGCGTCTCCGCGGCCCCGGCGAATTCTTCGGCACCCGCCAGCACGGCCTGCCGGAGTTCAAGCTGGCCGATGTCACCAGCGAGTTGGACCTGCTGCAATTGGCAAAGGAGGACGCTCAACTTCTGCTCGCCGACGATGCGAAGCTGTCGCAACCGGGTCACGCTTCACTTCGCAAAGCATTGCTTGCCCAGTTCGGCAAAACGATGGACTTGGTTCAGGTAGGCTGATTTCCGCCTCTTTGTTTTCAGCGGTTCACACGCCCACCGTTCGTGGGCAGGTCACTTCACCTTTCCCATTTTACCGGGGATGGAACCGAATCTTACCGAAAAAACCTTTCAAGATTCTTCTTGACATCATCGCATTTTACGACATAATTACTTTCTTTCACGTCGAAAGTAAATCTTGTGGGTTGGATTTTACGGAGGAAGGCATGAAAATGCACATACGTCATTCGGGTATCGGTTGTGGTGTTCTGCTCATTGGGCTGTTGGGTGTGGCGCCGGTTCACGCGGATCTGACCCATCGCTACAGTTTCAATGACGGTACGGCCAACGACTCCGTCGGCAGCGCCAACGGCACTCTGGTGAACAGCGCCACCGTTTCCGGCGGCCAGCTTCAATTGAACAACCCCGAATTCAGTGTGGGCGGCGACCCCGATCCTAACGGGTATCTCTCCCTTCCTGCCAGCATCCTGCCGTCCAGCGGCAGTGCGACTATTGAAGAATGGTTCACGTTTCAGGGATCTGGGTTTTTTGCCGAGTCCTATACTTTTTCAAATGGCAACAACGACAATCCAGCCGACCAACCGACTGGCGCAGGTGGTGAATATCTGATCCATGCCATATCCGCTCCTCAACCTGTAACTCCCCCAGGCGGGGCCAACACCGGCGGCGACCATGTCGAACAAACCATCAACGGGTACTCAACCGGTGACGCAACGGATGCGTATGAGACCACCCCTAACATTGGCGCTGATGGTGGCGGTTATCTGGACGATGGTGAAACCTTCATGTCGGCCACCGTCATTGACGCCGCCGCCGGCACGCTTAGTTATTATCTGTACGACGTGAGCGCCGGTGGCGTCGGCGGACTCCAAGAGACAATCGCGGCTATTCCCCTCAGCGATTATAATTTCACGAACGCCTATCTCGGGCGATCGCCGTTTCTCGTCGACAACGCCACTTCCGGCACTATTGACGAGTTCCGCATTTATAACAACGCGCAGAGTGGCGCCGCCATCGCGGCTGATTACGCAGCCGGACCGAATGTGGTCCTTCCGGTTCCGGAACCCCTTTCGCTGTCTATCCTCGCGGTCGGCACTACCGCGCTTCTCCTGCGTCGACGCAACCGAGGGAGCATTAATCCGCAGGGCAGATAAAATGGGACATCCCCGGCTCTGTCTCGATCCTCGGCTTCGCAATTTGCGCGCCCGAACGAACGCTCCGTTCTCCGGGTGTTTGCGAGATTGGGCACAGCTACCTCTTGACGGATTCCGCGTGGTCGAGACAGAGCCACGCATACACCCCCCGCCGCCAAACTCGCGCGTACAGGATCTGCTTCAGTCGGCCAAAGAGGACGCGCAGTTATTGCTTGCCGATTACCCGACACTGGCTCAGTCGCCGGTGCAGGTGGTTTAACGAAGCCCGCGCTACCATAAGTAGTGAACGAAAGCGGCTGGAACCGATCTGTGGTGACATTTTTCCATTTCCACGATTTTTTTGTTTTTATGCTTGAGCTTGCTTCGGGACGAAGCCAATCTATTTTTATTGCATTATAATTATAAATACATATAAATAAACAATTTATATCAAATAGACATACCTGTCCGGCGATCTGTTCGGCCTCTGAGCGGCGAACCGGGGCTGCTGGAACCCGTACCTATGTCGCGGCGTTTTATGGGCGGACCGCACTTGACAGGTAGCTGTTAGGTCCGGAGACTGCCCACCCCTTGGCCGAAGTCGGGTCCGGCTAATTCGTGAAGAATTGCCATGGATCAGTCGATACGAGCCACGGCCGCCCAGAAGGCTGCCTGCCGCTGCGGAACGTAAAGCCATGGCACGTAAGAGCGGAAAACATCTCGTGATCGTTGAATCGCCCGCAAAGGCGAAGACGATCAACAAATACCTTGGCGACGACTACGTCGTGAAGGCGAGCATGGGCCACGTCCGTGACCTGCCCTCTAAAGGCATGGGTGTCGATCTCAAGACGTTTCAGCCCGATTATGAAGTGCTGGAAAGTCGAAGCAAAGTGATCGGCGAATTGAAGAAGCTTGCCAAGGAAAGCGACAAAATCTACCTGGCGACCGACCTCGACCGTGAAGGCGAAGCCATTGCCTGGCATCTAAAAGAGACGCTGGGCATTCCGGACGAGCGGGTTCACCGGGTCATCTTCAACGCCATCACCAAAAGCGAGATTCAAAAGGCTTTCCTCAAACCACACACTATAGATATAGACAGAGTCAACGCCCAACAGGCTCGGCGGATTTTGGACCGAATCGTGGGTTATGAGATCAGCCCCCTGCTTTGGCGCAAGGTAGCCAAGGGTCTGTCCGCCGGTCGGGTGCAATCGGTGGCGGTCCGGCTCATCGTCGAGCGGGAACGTGAGATCGACGCATTCATCCCGGATGAATTCTGGAAAATCCTCGGCATCTTCACGTCCGATACCAAAAAAGTGCGGGCCCTGACGGATGAATGGGTTAATTTCCTCACCAACACCGGCAACGGCGAGCGAACCAAGGCCGAGCGCGATAAATGGCTTGGCGAACATGCGGCCTTCACGGGTGAACTGGTCGAGCTGGCGGGCAAAAAATTCGAGGTCGGCAACAAGTCCGACGCCCGCAAGGCTGCCGAGGCGCTGGGCTTTGTCGTCGCGCAGGACCAGACCACCGACGATCCGCAGGGCAAAGGCCCGGCCAAGAAATTGACCAAATTCGTCGGCGGGATTGAAAAGCCCCCGACGTTCACAGTTCAAGGAATCGAAACCAAGCGAGTCACGAGCAAGCCGTCGGCTCCGTTCATCACCAGCACATTGCAGCAGGCCGCCAGCAGCCGGTTGAGTTTTCCAGCCCAGCGCACCATGCGGACGGCACAGGGACTGTATGAAGCCGGTCACATCACCTACATGCGAACGGACAGCACCAATTTGTCGGCCGACGCGGTATCGATGGCCCGGTCGTACATCTCCAAGAACTTTGGCGATCGCTATCTGCCGGACAAGGCCAACGCGTATTCCTCCAGCAACAAATCCGCGCAGGAGGCCCACGAAGCAATCCGTCCGACGGACCTGAACTTCACCCCGACGGATGCACATGCCAAGCTTGGGCCGGATGATTCCCGGCTCTATCAGCTCATTTGGAACCGCTTCGTCGCGTGCCAGATGTCGCAGGCCGAGTTTGACGCGACCACCGCCACGATCTCGGCGAAGACTCCCGAAGGCGAGGCCGTGTTCCGTGCAGCCGGCCGCAAGCTCGTCTTCGACGGGTTCATGAAAGTCATGGGCGTCAGCAGCGAAGATCAGCTTCTGCCCGAATTGTCGGAAGGCAAAAACGTCTTCCCCATCGAAATGGCTCCAAGCCAGCATTTCACGCAGGCACCCCCGCGATTCAGCGAAGCGTCGCTGGTCAAGGAACTGGAGCGCCTCGGCATCGGGCGGCCGAGCACGTACGCGTCGATCATTCACACGATCCAGGACCGCGAATACGTCGAGCAGATCAATCGCCGGTTCCACGCGACCATGCTCGGATCGATTGTCACGGACAAGCTCGTCCAGGCGTTTCCGGAGATCATGAACGTACAGTTCACGGCGGGGATGGAACTGAAGCTCGATGAGATCGAGGAACAACATCTGGACTGGATCAAGCTTCTGAAGGATTTTTACGGCCCATTCCACAAAACCGTGGATGGCGCGCTGGACAAACTGGAACACGCCGGCGGCACGCCTTCGCCGTACACCTGCGAAAAATGCGGCTCGCCGATGGTCTACCGCATCAGCAAAAACGGATTCTTCCTCAGTTGCAGCAACTATCCCCAGTGCGACGGCATCAAGGCGGTGGACAAACAGGGCAAGCCGAAGATGCAGGAGAAGAGCGATATCAAATGCCCCAACTGCGGCCGCGAGATGCGCAAGATGAAAGGGCGCTTCGGCGAATTCCTCGGCTGCAGCGGCTACATGATCAAAAAGCCCGACGGCACGCGCGAGTGCGAGACGATCATCAACCTCGACAAGGAAGGCAAACCCATGCCTCCCAAAGCGAAGGTGATGACGCCGGTGAAATGCGAAAAATGCGGCAGCTTCATGATTCTCCGCAACAGCAAGCGCGGGCCATTTTTGGGATGCAGCGCGTTCCCCAAATGCCGGGCGACCAAACAGGTGGCCAAGATGACCGGCGAAGATCTGAAAACGGTCGAGGCCCTGCTCCCCAAGCTGAAAGAAGGCGGCGACAAGGCGGCGAAAATGGTGGCCCAACTCACGGGCGTCGCGCCGGCCGCCAACAACGGCAACACCGGTCCGATCGCCACCGACATCGACTGCGACGAATGCGGCAAGCCGATGGTGATCCGAACCGGCCGCCGCGGAAAATTCCTCGGCTGCAGCGGATATCCCAAGTGCAAAAACACCGCTGAAGTGCCGGCAAAGCTCGTCGAAGAACTCGGCCTCAACGGCAACGGGCAGGCGCATGCCGAGCCCGCCATTCCCGCCTCGAATGGCGAGGAAACCGAAGAGTAAAGTCCGAAATCAGAAATCAGAAACCAGAAATCAGAATCGAACCCCAAATCGGAATGACCGAAACCGTCTTCGTTTCGGGCTTCTGGTTTTGGTCATTGATTCGTCATTCGGATTTCTGGTTTCGGATTTCCCCTGCTACCATTTCCGCGTGCCTCTCCCGCGTCTTTACATCGTTCGTCACGGCAACACCGATTGGGCCGAGGCCCATCGTTTCACCGGCCGGACCGACTTGCCGCTCAACGCTCGCGGAGAAGACAATGCTCGCCGCCTGGCCGCGCGTCTCGCCGGCCTGACGTTCTCCCGCGTTTTCACGAGCCCCCTGCAACGCGCTCGCAGAACCTGCGAGCTTGCCGGATTCGGCCCCGCCGCCCAAGTCGATCCCGACCTGATTGAATGGAATTATGGCGATATTGACGGCCATTTTTCGGCGGAAGTGTATGGCGCTCGGCCCGATTGGGATCTCTTTCGTGACGGCGCGCCCAATGGCGAATCGCCCCAGGACGTCGCTAGCCGTGCCGATCGCTTCATCGCCAAGGTGCGTCAAACGACCGGGGACGTGATCGCATTTTCCAGCGGCCATATCAGTCGAATGGTTGCCGCGCGCTGGCTGGCCCTGCCCCCCGACGCCGCGGGTAAACTTTTGTGCGCGACGGCCAGCATCGGCATTCTGACTTACGAACACACGCTGCAACGGCCGGCCATCGAACTGTGGAACGATGACGGCGCCCTGCCCTCGTGACTTTTTCAAATTGAATGGGCATTTTGAGCTAAATCACGACGAGCGGCGCGGGCTTGCAACAATAGCCTCATGCTGGCCCAATCCCCCGCGGCGGCGGCGGCGTCCGGCGCGGATTTGTTTCCGAAAGTCCCACTCTCCAATGTCGCTCCACGTCGCAACAGCGCTTCAACAATTCCCGGGCGGCACCGCGACGCGGCAAAGACCAATACTGTGACGCCGCTCTTGCTGCGTGCATTCACATCCGCACCCTTGGACAACAGGAATTCGGCGATGGCTTGCTTGCCACACCGGACCGCTTCCATCAGCGGCGTCAGCCCCTCGCTCGAAAGCTCGTCGCAGCTTACATGGGCAACGGCGTCTTGCACTGCGTTCAGGTCCCCGCGCACGATCGCGTCGCTGAGGGACTGCCTGAAATTGGACTGTGAACTTCGCACCTGCATTTCAATCCCTACCAGGATGAGTCGGGCCGGACGCTCTGCGATATTCGCAATCCGGACCTGCCCTGGGGCCGCTGGCCTTCACTGGATATAGACGTTCACCACGGGAGTTTTTTACGAATTTTGAAAACATTGGTAAATTTTCCATTCGGCGACGTCATTGAAATGCGATGTCGTGCTGCGACTAAAACAAATCTGAATCTCCCCACTATTACAGAGGGTGTCGAACCCCATCGCTTGGGCGGGACCGCTGAATTCGGGACTATTCCTTGCCGACCCAGAGCAGATCATTGACACTGCAAAAACTTGCTGTACGATTAGAAACTTCGAGCGGCATGCTGATTTGGGGGAAAGCGAAAACGGTGGAAATCTAGGATCAGTGGTGACTCACCCGGGGTCGCTGCGCCTGTCGCATTTCGCTATTTAGGGCGTCGGACACGTCTGGATTTTACAGGGAGAGAGAATGCTCAGTCATAAGAATCTGTCGCGCGGGAAGATCTCGTCGATTGCTTTGGCAGTGGCGATTGGGCTTGGCTCATGGCCGGTTTTGGGGGCGACCGACTACGAGTTCGGCACGGACGGCACCACGGGCCCTGCGGGAACTACGGGTGTTGCCGGTGGAACCGGCGTCGCCGGTGGACCTGCGACTTCCGACGTAAACAGTACCGACGCTCCGCCCATTACTAATGTTTCATTGGCAGAGGGTGGCACAGGCGGCGGTGGTGGCGCGGGCGCGCCCGGCAACTTCGCCGCGAGCGGCTCGGCAGGCGGCGCCGGCGGCGCGGGCGGAGTCGCGACGGCTACTATCGAAAACCCCGATTCTGGCGCCACCTCGATCACCAGTGAAGCGTCGTCCAGCGGCGGCTACGGCGGCGCCGGTGGCGCCGGCGGCATGGGCGCAGTGAACAATCACATCCTGGGATTCGGCGGCAATGGCGGCATGGGTGGTGTTGGGGGTTCGGCCAGCGCGACCGGCCTCGCCACAACTGACTACATCACGTTCGGCACAGCCACCCTTTCAGTCGGCATCACTGGCGGCAACGGCGGCGATGGCGGTGCTGGCAGCGCGTCAGGCGGCGTCGGCGGAAATGGCGGCGACGGCGGCACCGCCGTGCTCGACGGTGAGACCGCCTACGCCGATACCAACACGGCTGATGCGACGCTTTTTCTTGAAGGCGGCAATGGCGGAAACGGCGGAGCCCCAGGCGGAAATACGGGTGGTTCCGGAGGCAACGGCGGGGTAGCCAGCTTTTTAAATTCAGGGGTTGTGGTCAGCGCCATGAGCGGTACTAATGTGTATGCGGAAGATAACTCGGAAGACCAAGCCAAAGCCACCATCATTGGTGGGTCCGGGGGCGCTGGCGCTTCCGGGGGCAATGGCGGCAACGGCGCGAGCGAATCGTTTACCAATACTGTCGCTGCCTCATTTTCCAATAGCCTGACCAACCTGACGCAAATTGTCACGGGCGGCGCGGGCGGAGGAACCAATGGCGGCAGCGCCGGAATTGCCGGCAATGCCACCTCGCAATTGATGTTTAGCGAAATCGAGGGAAATCCTTCATCAGGCCTCAACTTCCTATGCTCTGCTAACGGTGGCAGCGGTGGTGCGACTCAGAAGGCCAACGGAGGTAACGCTGGTAACGCGATCGCCAATGCCGATGTCATCACCGATGCCTTCATCAGCGACGAATTTGGCGTCAAAGGCGCCGTTGTAACCGCGAACGACCAAACGAACGGCGCGGTCGCCGCCGGCGGCAACATCACTAGCGGCGCGAATGGCTTCACCGCCGGAGCGGGCGGCAACGGCACCGCGACCGAAATTGTAGTGAGCACCAACACCACCATTCCGCAAGCCGGCTATTATGGAACCCCCGGCGATGCCGTGGCTGCGGCGGACGCATGGGGCGGTCCCGGCGGCTCGGTTCTCAACGGGGTGTTGGGGAATGGCGGCGCGGGTGGAAATGCGACGGCCGGCGCCCAGGCGACAACTCGGGGACCGCTGTATTCCGACGTCCGGGCGTCCGCGTACGGCGGGAATGGTGGCGAGGGCGTGGGTGCGGGGTATTCCGGCGGCGCGGGTGGCGTCGCCGCACTTGATCTTGTCCAGAGCGTCATCAACAACACTCAGAACACGGCCACGATTTCTGTTCTGGGATTTGCCGTGGGCGGCAATGGCGGCTTTGGTGCGACCGGCGCCGCGGGCGGCAACGGTGGCGTCGAAAATATCTCTAACGAGGTCTATGCAGTCGCCTCGCCGTCGCTGACCGGTATCACTTTGACTCAAACCGTATTTGGCGGCAACAGCGGCGGCAGCAATGGTAATAACAACGGCGGCATCGCCGGATCGGCAGCGTCTACAGTCGTTCTGACACTCGATGGATCGGGTCCGATTGAAGTCGAGACTGATGCCTATGGAGGCGACGGCGGCACCAGCGAAAACGCCATCGCCAGTAACGGGGCGGCCGCCAATTCTTCGATTCAGGTGAGCAGCGATGCCAATGTCAGCGCTACGGCAACTGCGAATTACTCAGCGGGTTCTGGCGGCGGAAATGTCGACGGTGGAACAACCGGCACCGGCGGTGTCGGCGGTAACGGGAATGCCAGCGCCACTTCCACGAGCACTGGATTGGGGACAACCGCCTCGGCCAGCGCCGTCGCGTTTGGTGGGGCCGGCGGCGGCCTTTCAAATGGTGTGCTTGGCAAAGGCGGCAATGGCGGAAATGCCATTGGAAGCGCCAGCGCCAACGCGAATGGCGCTGCCGCCTCGATCGTTGCCGAGGGCGGAGGGGCTGGCGGAGCGGGCGAAGGAGCAGGTTTCTTCGGCGGAAATGGCGGCACGGCATCGGTGGGCACACTGACCGGATCCTCCAACGGTGGGGCGGATGTAAACGTCAGCGTAAGCGCTATTGGCGGCGCAGGTGGCGCAGGAATGAACGGTGCGACTGGCGGAAATGGCGGCTCGGAAACGCTCACCGACGCTGTCGGCGGATCGACGAGCGGAAATTTGATTCTCAGTCAATCCGCCTACGGCGGCGATGGAGGAAGCAGCATTAACGGCTTCGTGGGTCTTGCCGAATCGGGCACGTCCAGTCTCACGCTGACCGTGTACGGTGAGTCCGCTTTGAACAGCACCATCACCGGGCAGGGTGGATCAGGGGGCGACAACCAAAACACCGCGAGCGGCGGTTCGGCAGGGAATGGAAGCAGCGGCAACGCGTCGGTCAACCTTACTTCCAATGGTAACATTGTTGCCTACTCCTACGGAAATGGTGGAGCGGGTGGATCAAGCTCAATCGGCAATGGAAACGGCGGCAATGGTGCAACAGGAACCGCCAGCGGCAGCGGGAACAATCTGGTTTCCAATATGGTCTCCGTCACGGCCACCGGATCAGGAGGCGCAGGCGGCGAGGGTTTGGGCAGCGGTTTTTCCGGAGGAAACGGCGGGGTCGGTGCGGTGGGAACCGTCGTCGGTACATCCAGCTATGCAAGCCAGGTATCAGTCGTCGCAAACGTCGTTGGGGGTTCTGGCGGCGCCGGGTCCGGTGGAGCGTCCGGCGGAACTGGTGCGTCCGAAACCATTATCAACGCGGTCACGGGATCGACGCTGGGCGATCTGTCTCTGAGTCAGTCCGCCACCGGCGGCAACGGCGGGGACAGCACTGGTGGCACAGTCGGGGTTGCCGGATCGGGCACTTCCAATCTGACCGACTCTCAAAACGGGGTCGCATCATTGACCGGCATGAGCGGCGGCACAGGTGGGAACGGCGGCGACAATGATAACGCCATCACGGGTGGCACGGCCGGACTCGGAGGCGCAGGCAGCGCATCGATCACGCTGACATCCAACGCGAACATCACGGCCAACTCGACCGCCACCGGTGGAACGGGTGGATCAAGAACAATCGCCAATGGCAGCGGCGGCGCTGGTGGGACAGCGACCGCCAGCGGCAGCGGCAGCAATCTCGGCCCCTACGGCGCCAGCGTGACCGCCACGGTGCTCGGCGGCTCGGGCGGCGGAGGACTGGGCAGCGGATTCTCCGGCGGAGCGGGTGGCGCTGGATCACTTGGAACCGTCAGTGGCTCTTCCAGCGGCGGAGGCAGCGTCGCTGTTTCCGCGGCGGTGACCGGCGGCTCCGGCGGTGCGGGTGTCAGCGCCGCCGCTGGCGGAAACGGCGCTTCTGAAAACCTCAGCACCGCTGTCAGCGGATCGACGACGGGAAGTCTGTCGCTGACTCAAAATGCCGTCGGCGGCAACGGCGGCTCGAGCGATGGCACCACCCCCGGAGCGGGGGGAGGAGCAACCTCCAGTCTCACCACCACCCAAAACAGCGTTGGGGCTTTGAGCGGCGCGACCAGCGCCCAAGGCGGCAATGGCGGAGACGACACCAACGCGAACAATGGCGCAAGCGCCGGCGCCGGCGGCGGCGTGAACGCCTCGGTCAATCTCACCTCCAATCGGAATATCACTGCCTCGGCCAGCGCTATCGCCGGCTCGGGTGGAATGAGGACGAACGCCAACGGCTACGGCGGCGTCGGCGGGACCGCCAATGCAACGGCCTACGCGGACAACGACGGACCGGACAACGACACGGTGTCTGCGACGTCAATCGGCGGTTCGGCCGGCGCGGGATACGGCAGCGGATTCTCCGGCTCTGATGGAGGCCCGGCCGTCTCCACCGCAACGGCCATCACATCGGTGGTGACTCCCACCGTGACCGCGAGCTCCACTGGCGGCATGGGCGGATCGGGCGCTGCCGGCGCTGCATTCGGGCCGGGTGGGTCCGCCACCGCGATCATCAACGACAACACGCTCAGCGCCGAGCAGGACTCCCTCACCGACGTCCAACTGGGCGCGATCGCCTACGTCGGCATCACCGGCAGCTCTCTTTCAGTCGGGCAACCCGGCGGCAATACGAACAACAGCGCCCTGAAACTAAGCGGCACGGGATCGGTCTACATCAACGGAATCAACGGCACGGGCAGCCTCGCATTTGCCGCCGGCGCCGCTGATCTGCAACTGGTCCCGTTCAGCGGCTTGAGCCCGCAATCCTCGCTGGTCATCGGCAGCGGATCGAAGCTGGACATCAACAACAACCACTTCATCGTGAACTACGGCAGCAATGTTGACCCAATCACCACGATCACTGGCTACTTGAAGACCGGCTACGCTGGCGGCGCCTGGAACGGCGCCGGCGTCGACAGCACGTTCGCCGGCTCCAATCCTGCGTATGCACTGGGTTCGGCCGACGGCGCCGACGGCGTGGTGGCGGGCCTGCTGTCCGGCCAGATTGAGATTAAATACACGCTTTACGGCGACACCAATCTCGACGGCGCGGTCAACAGCGTGGACTTCGGCAACATGGCGGCGAACTTCGGTAGGTCGGGCAAGGTCTGGGACCAGGGCGATTTCAACTACGATGGAACAGTCAACAGCATCGACTTCGGATTGTTGGCCGGCAACTTCGGCAAGTCGACCAGCGGCGCGGCCGTGGCATTGCCGACCAGCGAATGGGCGGCTCTGGATGCATTCGCCGAGGCGAATGGGTTGATGGCTGACGTGCCGGAGCCGACGAGCGCGGCCGTGATCATGTTGATGATCGCGGGAACCGCGATGCGACGACGACGTTCCCATCGAGCTTGACCTCGGAACGAGCAGGCCATCGGCAGGTAAATGCGAATGTAGTAGCTTTTTTATTGAACATATCAGCCGCGTGACCGCCGCACGCTGGATCGGGCTCGGCCCCGATGCGGCGGGAAAACTCCTCCGTTCTACCGCCAGCGTGGGGGTTCTGAGTTACGAACATTCACCTGATCGCTCGGCGGTCGAGTTGCAGAACGATGACGGCAAACCGATCGCACCGGAATAAAAAACCCTTTGATGTTTTTTGAGATATTGGGGCGTTTGATTCGGGAAAAGCATACTGCGCATAAAAAAACCCACGGCGACGCCGTGGGCTTTGGGTTTCAATTGAAACAATTCCGGTTATGCGCCAGCCTGCGGCACCACCTCGCCGCTCGGTGCGGGTTGGGGGGTACGCGGGACTGGGACCGGCTCCTCGATCTCGGGGGGCTGGGCCAAGTGCTTGATCTTTAGGTTCAGGTGTGGCGAGAAGGCCGTGCCTGCGGGGATCAGGTGACCCAGGATGACATTCTCCTTCAGGCCAACCAGGTTGTCTATCGCGCCAGCAAGGGATGCTTCCGTTAGAACTTTGGTCGTCTCCTGGAAGCTGGCGGCGCTGATAAAGCTCTCGCTCTGCAGCGACGCCTTGGTGATTCCCAATAGCAGCGTCTTGGCGCGGGCGGGCTTGGGCTTTTTGCTCTTGGCCGGCTCCTTGCCTGCCGCCTCGGCGGTGTCGTTGGCCTCCTTGTACTCGGTCTTGGTGACGACATCGCCTTCCTTGAAGCTGGTGCCGCCGGGTTCGGCGACCTTCACGCTCTGAGTCAGCAGGTCGTTGCCCTGGCGGAAGCGGAAACGGTCCACCACTTCGCCGGGGAGGAACTTGGTGTCGCCGGCGTCCTCCACCTTCACCTTTCGCAGCATCTGATTCAGGATGATCTCGATGTGCTTGTCATTGATCTTCACACCCTGGCTGCGATAGACGTTCTGCACCTCGGCCAGGAGATACTGATACAGTGATTCCTCGCCCTTGATGCGGAGGATGTCGTGCGGAATGATTGGACCGTGAATGAGCGGATCGCCGGCCTCGACGGAGTCGCCGGCGTGAACCTGCAATTCCTTGTCGTTGGGGACGTGATGCTCGCGTTCCATGCCGGTTTCCGAACGAACAATCATCGTGGTTTTTCCGCGGCGTTTTTCGGAGCGAATTTCGATGACGCCGGAGATTTCGGCCAGGACGGAGGGGTCTTTGGGCTTGCGGGCCTCGAAGATTTCCGTCACGCGGGGAAGACCGCCGGTGATGTCCATCGTGCCGGCCGCTTCGCGCGGCTGGCGGGCCAGCATCTGGCCCGGGGTGATCTTCTGGCCGTTGCGCACCTCGATACGGGCCTTGGCGGGCAGATAATGGAAGTCGAGGATTTTTCCGTCTTCACCTTCGATGGTGATGCGGGGATGCCGCTCGCCCTTGTGCTCGATGACGACCAGTTTGGCCTCGCCGGCGCCGGCGCCGCCTTTGCGCTCCTCTTCCATGCGGACGGTTTCGCCTTCTTCGATGTCCTCGTAGCGGACGGCGCCGCCCTTCTCGGCCAGAATCGGGGTGATGTGGGCGTCCCACACCACGAGTTGTTGCCGTGGCCGGACCTTTTCTCCGTCGCCCACGAGCACGCTTGAGCCGTAGGGAACCTTGTATTTCTCAAGCTCGCGGCCCTTGGGATCGACGATGGCGAGTTCGCCGTTGCGCTTCAGGGCGACGAGACGCTTGTTGCCTTCGGCATCGGTCACCTGCACCGCGTTGATGTCGTGATGCTGGACGGTTCCGCCCGAAGCGGCCTTGATGTCGTTTTCGATCAGGCTGCCCGTCGCCACACCGCCGGTGTGGAACGTACGCATCGTAAGCTGGGTGCCGGGTTCGCCGATGGACTGGGCGGCGATAATGCCGACCGCCAAGCCTTCCTCGACCACCTGGTTGGTGGACATATCCACGCCGTAGCAGGCGGCGCAGACTCCGCGCGGGCTTTCGCACGTCAGCGGCGAGCGGACGCGGATGCTTTCGAGCTTCAGCTCCTTGAGCTTGTCGGCGATCTCGTTGGTGATGCTCTGGTTTTCCGAGACGATCGTCTCGTCCGTGATGGGGTTGCGGATCGTGTCGCGGGCCGTGCGGCCCACGATCATGTCCTTCAACTCCACTTCGATGGTTTCACCTTTGTAGATCGTGGTCTTGGTGACACCGTTGAGCGTCTTGCAGTCCAATTCGTTGACGATGACGTTCTGGGCCACGTCCGCGAGCTTGCGGGTAAGGTAACCGGAATCAGCCGTCTTGAGTGCGGTGTCGGCCAATCCCTTGCGGGCGCCGTGCGTCGAGGAGAAGTATTCCAGCACGCTGAGACCTTCGCGGAAGTTGGCTTTGATCGGCGTTTCAATGATCTCGCCGGAAGGCTTGGCCATGAGCCCGCGCATTCCGCCGAGCTGGCGCATCTGATCCACCGAACCGCGGGCCTTGCTGGTAGCCATCATGTTGATGGGGTTCAGATACTTCAAAAATCCCTTCTGCTTGGCGACATCACGGGCGACGGGCTTGCCATTCTCGTCGCGATAGTCGTTTTCCAGGCCGGTCATGAGGTCTTCGGTGACCTGTTTGCGAGCGTGGCCCCACAGATCGATGAGCTGCGAATATCGCTCCTGATCGGTGATCGCGCCCATGCGGTAGTGCTTTTCGATCTTGTCGGCTTCCTTCTGGCCTTCGGCGAGAATGGTTTGCTTGGATTCGGGCGTGCGGATGTCGGTCACGCCGAAGCTCAGGCCCGCCAGCGTCGATCGCTTGAATCCGAGCGCCTTCATGTCGTCGAGCAACTTGATGGTCGCGGGGCGGCCCAGCGTCGCATAGGTATCAGCGATGACGCGGCTGCCGCCGGCGCTGGTGAGAGCGTAATTATAGAACGGCATCTCATCGGGCAGGATGTCGTTGAAGACACATCGGCCCACGGTCGTCAGAACCACCTGGCCGTCGAAATCCTTGGGCTTGGTCTGCGGCTGATAGTCGGGATTTTTGCGCTTGCGATGCGTTTCGATGGTCTTCCAGGCCTCATCGGAGAGGGAAACCGGCGCGGATTTCTCGCCGGGAACGATCAGCGTCCGATTGCTGAGCCGAACGAAAATGCGCGTGTGCGTCGCGATTTTCCCCAGCTCGTACGCCAGCAGGGCTTCGCGCTGGTTCTTGTACATCGAGAATTCGCCCTTGTCGCCGTCGCGGTCCACGGTCATGTAGT
Organism: Tepidisphaeraceae bacterium; assembly: GCA_036267155.1. GTDB lineage: Bacteria > Planctomycetota > Phycisphaerae > Tepidisphaerales > Tepidisphaeraceae > PALSA-1353. Next base: position 110,155 of record DATAWP010000025.1, on the reverse strand, counting down.
AAATGCCCAGGACGATGTCCTGCGACGGCGTGATGATCGGCGTGCCGTTGGCGGGAGAGAAAATGTTGTTGGGCGCGAGCATCAGAATGTGGGCCTCGGCCTGGGCTTCCACGCTCAGGGGGAGGTGAACCGCCATCTGGTCGCCGTCGAAGTCGGCGTTGAATCCCTTGCACACCAGCGGGTGAATCTTGATTGCGTTGCCTTCCACCAGCACCGGCTCGAACGCCTGAATGCCCATGCGATGAAGCGTCGGGGCACGATTGAGCATCACGGGATGCTGATAGATCACTTCTTCCAGAATGTCCCAGACCTCGGGATCGCGCCGCTCGAGCATTTTTTTGGCGGACTTGATCGTGTCGGCAAGGCCATGCTCTTTGAGCTTGCGGATGATGAACGGCTGATAGAGTTCCAGCGCGATCTTCTTCGGCAAGCCGCATTGATGCAGCTTCAATTCCGGGCCAACCACGATCACCGAACGGGCGGAGTAATCCACGCGTTTGCCGAGCAGATTTTCGCGGAAGCGGCCCTGCTTGCCCTTGATCATGTCGGTCAGGGATTTCAGCGGCCGGTTGCTGCTGCCCAGCACTGGGCGCCGGCAGCGGCCGTTGTCGAACAGGGCATCGACCGCCTGCTGGAGCATGCGCTTTTCGTTGCGGATGATGACTTCAGGGGCGTTCAGGTCCACCAGCTTTTTCAGGCGGTTGTTGCGGTTGATGATCCGGCGATACAGATCGTTCAGATCGCTCGTCGCGAAATTTCCGCTTTCCAGCAGGACCAGCGGGCGCAGATCGGGCGGGATCACGGGGATCACGTCCATGACCATCCATTCGGATTTGTTCTCCGAATTGCGGATCGCCTCGACGATCTTGAGCCGCTTGGTGAGGTCCTTGATCTTCTGCTTGCTGTTGGTCTTTTCGATGTCGCGGCGGATTTTTTCGGCTTCGATATTCAGATCGAGCAGGCCCAGGAGCTTCTTGATCGCTTCGGCGCCCATCTCGGCTTCGAATTCATCGCCGTATTTTTCGTAAGCGGCGCGGTACTCGTCCTCGGTGAGAAGCTGCTTTTTCTTCAGCGGCGTCTTGCCGGGATCGGTGACAACGTAGTCCTGGAAATAGACGATCTTCTCGATATCGCTGGTCTTCATGTCCAGCAGCGAACCGAGTCGGCTGGGGAGGGCCTTGAAGAACCAGATGTGAACGATCGGGGCGGCGAGGTTGATGTGCCCCATTCGCTTGCGGCGCACGCGACTGTGCGTGACCTTCACGCCGCAGCGGTCGCAGATGATGCCCTTGTATTTCGTGCCCTTGTATTTGCCGCAGGAACATTCCCAATCGCGCTCGGGGCCGAAGATGCGCTCGCAGAACAGGCCGTCTTTTTCCGCGCGATAGGTGCGGTAGTTGATGGTCTCGGGCTTCTTCACCTCGCCGAAGGACCACGAACGGATATCGTTCGGGCTGGCCAGTTGAATCCGCACCGAGCCGTAATCATTAATCCGATCGTAAACGCTTTCAGCCATGATTGTGTCTCTTTCTGTTTTTGGGACGGGCGAAATCGCCCGCGATTTATCGCGCTTATGCCGCCGGTTTTTCGCCCGGCTCCTCAACGGCGGCGATCTGATTAAGCCGCATATGAATTCCCATTCCCGAGCGCGGATAATAGTGCAACTGCGTACTTGCTATCGCCAGTGCGTCGGGATTCTCAATCACATACCTGTCACCACTGGCCATCACAATCCGGAAGGGGCTGAACGGCTCCTTCCTCTTGAGATGAAGGATGGTATCCAAGGTTGATTCTTCCTTTTCTGCCACCGGTCACCTCACATCAAATCCGCATCCTCTTCCTCTCTTCCGGCTCCCTTCTTCTTCTCGAGCTGGATATTCAATCCCAGCCCGCGGATTTCGTTGCAGAGAACGTCAAAGCTCACCGGCGTGCCGGCTTCCAGCGTATTGGTGCCTTTGACCATGCTCTCGTAAATCTTCGTGCGGCCTTCGACGTCATCCGACTTCACGGTCAGCAATTCCTGCAACACGTAGGATGCGCCGTACGCCTCCAGGCCCCAGACTTCCATCTCGCCGAATCGCTGGCCGCCGGTGCGGGCCTTGCCGCCGAGCGGCTGCTGGGTGATCAGGCTGTACGGACCGGTCGCTCGAGCGTGAATCTTGTCGTCCACCAGGTGATGCAGCTTCATCATGTAGATGTAGCCGACGGTGGTCTTCTGCTCGAACCGTTCGCCGGTGCGGCCGTCCATCAACTGAACCTTTCCGCCCCAGGGCATCACGACGTCCAGATCGCGCTCGCCCAGCGACTTGCGCGCGCTCTTGCGTTCCTTGCGACGTTCGCGGATGGCTTCACCGGCCTGCTCGATCGCCGCGTGAATCTCATCTTCGGTTGCGCCGTCGAATACCGGCGTGATGGCCTGCTGGCCCAGCACCGCCATCGCCCAGCCCAGGTGCGTCTCCAGAATCTGGCCGACGTTCATGCGGCTCGGCACGCCCAGGGGATTCAAGAGAATCTCCACCGGCGTCCCATCTTCCAGGAACGGCATATCCTCTTCCGGCACGATTCGGGCGATGACGCCCTTGTTGCCGTGTCGACCGGCCATCTTGTCACCGACCGACAGTTGCCGCTTGGTGGCGACGTAGACCTTCACCATCTCCAGCACACCGCTGGGCAGTTCATCGCCCCGCTTCATGTGCTCCATGCGGCGGTTTTTTTCCTTCAACTCCGCCTGCACGCGCGGCCAGAACCGGCTGTGCGTGTTCAGGCCCTGCTCCTTGGCCTCTTTATTTCCCTTGATCCAATCGGGATTGAATCCTTCGATCTGTTCCAGGATCACATCCGCGTTTTCGGATTGACCGACTTTCTGGCGGGTGCTGGGATCAACCATCTGCTGGCCGGCGACTTCGTTGATCTCGGCCACCATCTGCTTGAAAATTCCAATCGCCTTTTGATTCATCTCCTTTTCGTACTTGTCGATGTCCTTTTTCAGGGCTTTTTTCTGATCGTCCGTCATGTGCATACGGCGGCTGAAGCGCTGCGTGTTGATGACGACGCCCTCTTCGCCGGCGGGCATTTCCAGCGAATCGTTCTTCACGTCCTCGCCGGCCCGGCCGAAGATTGCGTGCAGAAGCTTTTCCTCCGGCGTCAATTCGCTCTTGCTCTTGGGGGCGATTTTGCCGACCAGGATGTCGCCCGGCCCGACGCGCGTTCCAACGCGCACCACGCCATTTTCGTCCAGGTTGGCCAGGGCGCGCTCCGAGACATTGGGGATATCGCGAGTGAATTCCTCGCGGCCGAGTTTCGTCTCGCGAATCTCCACGTCGTATTCCTCGATGTGGATGGAGGTGAAAACGTCCTCCTTCACGAGCCGCTGGCTGATGACGATGGCGTCCTCAAAGTTGTAGCCGTCGTAGGTCATGAACGCGACCAGCACGTTTCGGCCCAGGGCCAACTCGCCCTGATGCGTCGCGGCGCCATCCGCAATAATCTGGCCCTTCTTTACTCGCTGGCCCTTGCGCACGATGGGCTTCTGGTTCAAGCACGTCCGCTCGTTGAGCCCGACGAATTTCCGCAGCACGTATTCGTCCGCGTTGTCGATCAGGATGCGGGAAGAATCGATATAGGTGATGACCCCGCCGCGCTCGGCGCGGACGACCATCCCGCTGTTCTGAGCAACGGGTCTTTCCATCCCGGTGCTGATGATCGGCGGATCGGTCCGCAACAGCGGAACGGCCTGCCGCTGCATGTTGCTGCCCATCAGGGCGCGATTGGCATCGTCGTGCTCGAGGAATGGGATCAACGCCGCGGAGACCGAAACGGTCTGCCGGGGGCTGATGTCAACATACTGCACCTCGCGGCTCGGCACGGTCGCCAGGTCGCCCTGCACACGCGCCAGCACGAGTCCCTTGCGAAGCTGGCCATCCTTCTCCACCACATCGGGCGGACCGAGGATCGCTTTCATCTCTTCGTCGGCTCGCAGATATTTGTGCTCGCCGTTGACTTTTCCATCCTCGACCACGCGATATGGGGTGATCAAAAATCCGTACTCGTCGATGTCGCTGTAAATCGCCAGCGACGCGATCAGGCCGATATTCGTGCCTTCGGGCGTTTCGATGGGACAGATTCGTCCGTAGTGCGAGATGTGAACGTCGCGCACCTCGAAGCCCGCGCGCTTGCGGTTCAAACCGCCCGGCCCCAGGGCCGAGAGACGCCGCTCGTGCGTCAACTGGCTCAGCGGATTGGTCTGGTCCACGACCTGAGACAGCTCGCCTCGGCCAAAGAAGAAGTCGATCGAACTGCTGATGCTCTTGGAATTGACCAACTCGGCGATGCGCCCAAGCTCGTTGGGGTCCTTGAGGCTCATCCGCTCCTGCACGGTGCGCTTGAGCTTGAGGAAACCCTTGCGAAGCTCCTCGCCGGCCAGTTCGTCGATGGTTCGCAGGCGGCGATTGCCCAGATGGTCGATGTCGTCGATGTAACCTTCGCCGCTTCGAAGCTTGAACATGTACTTCAGCGAGTTGACCAAATCCTCGCTGCGAAGGGTCATCACGGTTTCCGGCACGTTCTGATCGAATTTGCGATTGATGCGAAACCGCCCGACGCGGCCGAGGCGATAGCGGTTCTCGTCGAAGAATTTTTCTTCAAAGAGCGTTTGGGCCTTATCAAGCTGCGGCGGATTCCCCGGCCGAAGACGGGCATAAATCCGCAGCAGGGCGTCGTTGTGGCTCTCGGCCGGGTCGTCCCCCAGCGTATTGAGCATCAGCGGGTCGGCGACCTTGGTCACCACGCTGACGCTTTTCAGATCGCTGGCCTGAATCTTGTTGATGGCCTCGCCGATCTGCGCACCGGATTTAACGAGTTCCTCGCCGCTTTCGGCGTCGATGATCGGAGCGGCGGCGTAATAACCCGCCTGAAGCTGTCCGACCTTGACGTTCTCCACGGGATAAAACTCTTTGATGATCGCTTCGCTGGTGCTGTACTTTGCATCCAGGGCGCGCAGAAAGGTCGTGGCCGGAATCTTGCTGCTCTGGTCGATGCGAACCGCCAGTGCGTCTTTCTTGGTCACGGAACATTCGATCCAGCTTCCGCGCTCGGGAATGACCCGGCAACCGTGCAGCGGGCGGTCGCCCTCCTGCACCTCGACCAGAAAATCGACGCCCGGGGAACGGTGGAGCTGGTTGACGATCACGCGCTCGGCGCCGTTGATGATGAATTCGCCGCCGCCGATCATGATGGGGATTTCGCCCAGGTAGATCGAGTCCTCGACTACCTCGTCCTTGTCCTTGCGGACAAACTTCACCTGAATTCGGAATGGCATCCCGTAGGTCAGGCGCAGCGCACGGCATTCGTCCGGAGTGTAGCGCGGCTCGGAAAGGTCGTAGCTGATGTACTCCAGGCGAAGATTCCCGTCGTAGCTCTCAATCGGGAAGACCTCGCGAAGGAGCGACTCAAGCCCCTCATTTTTCCGGTGCTTTATATCCGCTACATTCTTCTGCAAAAACCGCTGGTATGACTCGATCTGAACGTCAATCAAATTCGGAATCGGCAGCGTGTCACCACGCTTGCTGAAATCGCGCGGCTCGTACACTTGCATCAGATTTTCCTTTTCCCAAATTTCCTAGGCAGGGCAAAAATCGTGATAACCCGATAAAATTAGCCGCCTTACGTAAAACGTGAAGCGGCCTGTCGGCCGGGCTTTCTCTTCGCGCCCGGCAAAAGCTCTAAATAGTAGGCAACGTAACAACTAAAAGTCACCCGTCAAGGCGCAAAAAACAACGCCCACAACGCCTCCGCCTCGTCCGAGTCGGAAGATTCGTGGCTTTTACACCGAGAATATTTTGTCCCTTTTTCCAAAAGCGACTGAGATAACTTTACTGCGCGCAGGCGCGGGTGTCAATGAAAAACAAAAGCGGACTTCGGTTGTGTGGTGGCTGTGTACGGCATATTAACGCATTTCGTCGCAAAATCACGGGTCGCAAGCAAGCCGTCTAAAAGTGGTAAAAACATACTGATACTGGCTCAACGGCCGAGAAGATTCAGATCTTCCGTTTGTTACTCGGGTCACGATTTCACGGTGCTTCGCCCACGACAGATAACGCCCTTCTTCGCGGGCCTTTGCAAGCCTGAACCGATGGTTATCGGACAATCCGACCAATTCGGCGTTTTAGATCACAACCCATTACAAAATAACATGTTGCGCGTTGCCGAACTTGCGCCGATTTTAACGCCTTTTCCGTCTAATCCTGCCGTAGGCAATAAGCGATATATCGAAACAGTCGCAGATGTCGCCATGTGTTCGGGGAGCGAAATAAGCCTTCTATGTTCGACCGGCGCGAACCAAGTCACTCATTGAAGCCTCGGGGTTTCTGGCATTTCCAACGCTTTGGGCTTTCACGCCGACTGCGGCATCGCAAAGTCGAGATGGAACACCTGGAGCCGCGCACGCTGCTCACCGGGGTAACGGTCGATGCGGCCGATACGCTTCGCGCGGTGGCCACCAACGATCTTGGCGTGAGTTTGGTGGACTGGGACTCGAACATGGCCACGTCGCAGACCGAGGCGATGATAGAGGCCGCTGGGCTCAACTCGTTCATGTTCCCGGCTCAGGGCACGGCGGATGGATATCACTTCAATCAGGGACCGGGATGGAGCACTCAGCCGGATGCCGCGAGCTTCGCTCAGTTCGTTCAGTCCGTCGGCGGAACGGGCATGATCACCGTGGATTACGGGTCGGGCAGCCCGCAAGAGGCGGCGGCGTGGATGGCATACCTGGAGGGCTCGCCCAGCGACACGACCGTCATCGGCAACGGCGAGCAGTGGAACGGCAGCGCCTGGGCCACGGTGAACTGGGAAACCGTCGGGTATTGGGCCAGTCTGCGGGCGGCGACGCCGCTTGGGACGGATGATGGATATAACTTCCTCCGCGTCGATCAGGCCGCGCCATTTAGTATCCAGTTCTATGCCGTGGGTGATAATGAATACGGCAATTGGGAATCCGACTACCACGGGCAGGGTGGCGATCCGGGGGCGGCACACGACCCAACCACCTATGCCACCTTCGTCATGCAGTTCGCCAACTATGCCAAGGAGATCGATCCGAGCGCGCTCATCGGCATCGACTCCAACGGTCCGAGTCTGAGCGATTACGGCAACTGGCTGCAACAGCTTCTGACGATTTTTGCGAGCAACGGATACACGCCGGGGTTTATTTCCGATCAGTTTTCCGCGGAGACGCCTGGAAGCGAAAGCGATTCATTTCTGCTGAACGATACGGTGTCGGATACCAGTCAGACCGGCGGAGATCCGACGGATTGGCTGCAGCGCTCGTCCCTTTACGAGACCGATCTGACGACCTATCTGGGCGCCGCCGACGCCGCCAACGTCGAATTGATCAACACCGCATACGACACCGTGGGGTACAGCGCCGGCAAGCAGAGCACGAGCCTCGTGAGCGGATTATGGCTGGCTGATTCAATCGGCGAGTCGTTGGGAACGGAATACGACGGCACGTACTTCATGGATTTGCGGAGTTACTGGAACTCGACGGGCAACAATTCGTCGAGCTTGTACGGTTGGAGGGACGGCGGGGACAACGGCCTGATCGGAAGCTACGGCACGGCGCCGGAAAGCGGACCGTACATCGGATACCCCACGTATTACGCCGAGGAATTGGCGTCGAAGATCGTTGAGGCGGGCGGCTCGGTGGTGGCGGCCAGCAGCGACGATCCGCTCCTGGACGCGTTTGCCGTCGTCGAAAGCGACGGCGACTTGACGCTGATGGTCATCAACAAGAACCCCAACGCAAACCTCACGGAACAGTTCGACCTTACCGGGTTCACACCCAACGGGTCCGCGGAGGTGTGGCAATACGGCGAGGCACAAGACACGGCCCAAAGCGAGACGACCGATGGATCGTCGTCCCTGGCCAACTTCGCGGCGAACATCAGCGTCAGCGGCCACGATTTCAGTTACACGTTCCCGCAGTATTCGATGACGGTGATCCAGCTTTCGCCGGCGTCGTCCGGTCCGCCACCGGTTCCGACGGCGTCGGTAACGGTCGACGCCGCGCAGACCATCCGGTCGGTTGATCCACAGGACCTGGGCGTGAATCTCGTGGAATGGGACTCGGCCCTGACGAGCTCGCAAACCGAGCAAATGGTTTTGGCAGCGGGTTTGAACCTCTTCCGCTTTCCTGGCGGAAGCGCCTCGGACAATTTCCATTTCAACACGCCGCCGGCCTACAACGGCCAGGGAACCGCGGAATCGATGGCCTCGTTCATCGACTCCGTCAATGGCAACGGAATCGTGACGCTCGACTATGGCACGGGCAGCCCGCAGGAAGCGGCGGCTTTCCTGGCTTACCTGGACGGATCCCCCACGGACACCACCGTCATCGGCGTGGGCGAGGAGTACGACACCACCACCAGCACCTGGGTCCAGGAGAACTGGCAGACCGTCGGCTATTGGGCCAGCCTTCGCGCGGCCGCGCCGCTGGGGACGGATGACGGATTGAACTTCCTCCGCGCCGATCATCCGGCTTCCATGAACATTACCTATTTCGAGGTCGGCAACGAGGTGTACGGCAGTTGGGAAACAGACTATCACGGCTCGGGCGGCGACACCGGCGCGCCCCACGACCCGACGACCTACGCCGACTTCTACATGCAGTTCGCCAACCTCGCGCAGGAGATCGATCCGAACATCTCCATCGGCGTCGATGCGCCGGGACCCGATCTGACGGATTACAACGGCTGGCTGGGCAAGATTCTCACCATCCTGTCCGCGAACGGGGTCACGCCGGGATTCCTGTCCGATCATGTGTACGAGCAGGCGGGCGGAACGGAGAGCGATTCGTTCCTGCTCAACGACACGGTTTCCGACACCGATCAGACCAGCGGCGATCCGACGGACTGGGCGCAGCGGGCGGCGGATTATGAATCCGACCTCACGATGTATCTGGGCGCCACCGACGCCGCCAAGGTGCAACTCCTCAACACAGAGCTGAACTCGACCCTCGCCCCGGGCAAACAGACGACCAGCCTGGTGAACGGGTTGTGGCTGGCCGACTCCATCGGCGCGATCATGGAATCCGCGTACGACGGGTCGGTCTTCTGGGATCTGCGCAACGGCTGGGTCACGACCGGCAACAACTCTTCCAGCCTCTATGGGTGGCGCCAGGGCGGCGACTACGGCATGATCGGAACTTCGGGAAGCGCGCCCGACACCGGAACGTACGTCGCATATCCCACCTATTACGCAGAGGAACTGGCTTCCAAGATTGTCCAGAGCGGCGGCACCGTCGTCGGGACCAGCAGCAGCGATTCGTTGCTGGATGCCTATGCGGTCGTCGAGGCGAACGGACATCTCGATCTGCTCGTCATCAACAAGAATCCCAACGCGGACATCACCGAGCAGATGAACATCGACGGGTTCAGCACCGATGGGGCGGCACAAGTCTGGCAGTACGGCGAAGCCCAGGATACCGCCCAGAGCCTTTCGGGCAGTGGAGCCTCTTCGCTGGGCAATTATGATACCAGCCTGGCGATCGTCTCCGATGGTTTTGACTTCACGTTCCCGGCGTATTCAATGACGGTAATCGATTTGTCCCCCGGCACAGCTCCGATCGCGCAGGTAGACGCCGAGTCGATCATCACCGGCGGAACGACGACTAACCTCATCGCCACGGTCAACGGCGGCGGGTCGAGTCTCAACTACTACTGGTCGGTCGTTTCGGCGCCGGCGGGGGCTCGCCTGCCGACGTTCAGCGCCAACGGCAACAATGCCGCGCAGAATGTCATCGCCACGTTCTTCGGAGCCGGCGAATATACCTTTGCCGCGGTCACGGCCACCAATACGAACAACTACACCGTCCTCGGCGACATCACCGTGACGGTGAGTCAGACACTGACGAGCATCGCGATCACGCCGGCGTCCCCCACCATCGGCTTGAATACCAACGTGCAGCTAACAGCCCTTGGATACGATCAGTTTGGCGCGGTCATGCAGACGCAGCCGACGGTCCAGTGGTCGTTGCAGAGCGGAGGGGCTGGGCAGCTCTCAACCGCCGGTTTGTACACATCGCCTTCGAGCAATGGATCGGCGACCGTTCTCGCCACGGATGGGCTGATCGAGGGCAGCACGGTCATCAACTCCAGCGACACCGCACCGGCGAAGCTTGTCATCGCCGAGCAGCCTCTGGTCGGAGTGACCAACAGCATCCTGCTCCCCGGCATCGTGGTCGCCGTCGAAGATGACGCCGGCTACGTCGTCAGCGGCAACACGTCGGACGTAACGCTTGAACTGGCCAGCGCGACGGGCAGCGGCGTGCTAAGCGGTGCTGTCACGGTGGCCGCCGTCAATGGCCTTGCCGTCTTCAACGACGTAGCAATCACCGCCACCGGCGACTACACGCTCAGCGCCAGCGAAAGTTGGCTCGCCGGCGCTAACATGAGCAGCATTCAGATCTTCGCCGGGGTCGTTCGCCGATTCTTGATGAACGGCACTCCGGTCAGCGTGCCGAATCTCGCGTTCCAGCAGCAGCGAGTACTCTATGCGGCTTCACCCGCCGCGGCGGCATTGGCAGCACAAGCGGACAGCCAATCGTTTGCCCAGATCGCCGGCGCGTTCCCGCACACTGTGGGGCCGGCCATTTCGGAATTGTCGGTCGGGGCTCCGGTCCTTGATTCGACGATCGGTCAGTCCAGCGCCCTCACGCCGCAGTTCAACGTGCTGAGCGGCCAATCAAACGACCCGGACGCCGCTCCCAATAAGCTGATCGACGACGGCGGCAGCGCCAACATCGCCGATTCCACGCCGTCCGACTGACCGCAAACTCCATAAAAGAAGCACCGGATGTACATCCGGTGCTCCAGGTAATCTCAATTGGGCGGCCTCTGAGCGGTGTTACTTCAACTCCACCGTCGCGCCCTGCTCTTCCAATTCCTTCTTGAGCTTGTCGGCATCCGCCTTGGGCAAGCCTTCCTTGACGGTCTTGGGCGCGCCTTCCACCAGGTCCTTTGCTTCCTTGAGACCCAGGTTGGTGGCCGCGCGTACGACCTTGATGACGTTGATCTTCTTTTCGCCTGCCGCTTTGAGAACGACGTCGAACGTCGTCTTCTCTTCCGCGGGCGCCGCCGCGGCCGCCCCGCCGCCCGCGGGCGCGGCCATCATCGCCACGCCGCCGGCCGCCGGCTCGATGCCGTACGATTCCTTGATGTAGGCGCTGAATTCAACCGCTTCCTTCAGGGTCAGGCCAACCACTTCATCGGCCAACTTTTTTATTTTGTCGGTAACTTCTGCCATGACTGAATCTCCAGGCCGTAACGTGGCCTTACCGTGTCGATTCGCATCCCGCACTCGACGCCCGCTTCACCATGAAGCGGTTTAACCCGTGAAGGACATCAAGTACCGTCGGACGCTGTTGCATTTCACCCAGCCGCCGCTGCGGGGGCCGGTTGATCTTTCTCTTTCGCTTTTTCTTCGATCGCTTTGAGAATTCCCGCGAGCTTGCCGCCCGGTCCCTTGATCGCGCCGGCCAGCTTCCGTCCCGGACCGAGCACGGCCGCCACGATATTCGCGATGGCCTCCTCGCGCGTCGGCAACTTGCTGACCTGCTCGACGCCCTTCTCGCCGGGATACACTTCGCCATCGAAGAAGACGCCGCGAAGCTCCAGCTTCTCGTCGGTCTTCTTCTCCGCCATCAGCATCCTGGCTATTTCGGCGATGCTCGACTTTCCGTAGACGACCGCGCTGGAGCCGTCCAGCAGCACCTCGAAGCCCTTGAGCTTCGTCGTGCTGGCCGCCCGTTTCGCCAGGGTGTTCTTCACGACGGTCATCTTCACGCCTTTGGCGCCGAGCCGGCGGCGAAGCAGATTGTTCTTCGTCCCGTCGATGCCCTTGGGGCTGATGACCGCCACGCCATCCAGCGGACTGAATTTCGTTGTCAGCTCTTTTTCGATCAGGCTTTTGACTTTTTTGCTCATGATTCCACCTTCAACATCACTGCCGGGGTCATCGAACCCTTGAGAACGATTTTCTTGATGAACGCCCCTTTGCTCGTTTGCGGCTTGAGGCGGCGAATCTGGTGCATCATCGCGTGAATATTGTCCGCCAATTTCTGCGGCTCGAAGCTCACTTTCCCGACGACGGTGTGAACATTGCCGCCGGTATCGTTGCGGAATTCGATTTTTCCCGCGGCATACTCCCGCACCGCCGCCGCCACGTCCGCCGTGACGGTTCCGGCCTTGGGCGAAGGCATCAGCCCCTTGGGGCCGAGCACCTTGCCGAGCCGGCCGACGAAACGCATCATGTCCGGCGTCGCCACGGCCACGTCGAAATCGGTGAAATTTTCCTTATCGATGGCCACGACCAATTCCTGCCCGCCCGCGCGCACCGCGCCGGCCGCCGTGGCCTGGGCGACGAGATGTTCCGGGCAGAACGCCACGACGCGCTTGGTCTTGCCGACACCATGCGGAAGCGACAGCGACCCGCGGATCGTCTGATCCGCCTGCTTGGCGTCGATTCCGAGCGAAAAAATCAGCTCGACCGATTGATCGAACTTCGTCGGCGGAAATGATTTGACGATTTCCACCGCCTTCTCAACGGAAACGGCATCGGCCGTCGCAGTCTTGGCGGCCTCTTTATATCGTTTGGATCGGGTGACAATGACGGGCATGTATGCTTTCGCTCCTTATCTGAAGCTCCCACTGTTCCGGCCCGTGGTGAGGCCATGAAATAGCATTCAGCCGCCGCGCTTCCGGCCGTTTCGGCTCCTGCGCTTCGGCGGCACCGTGACCTTGGTGATCAAGAACACATCAATATTGTGGTCTCGAAACTCGCCTTCGTCCTTCGCATGCTCAGACATAGGCACCGATACGATCAGCGTTCTATTTCCGGGTCTCAGCCACGCGAATTCGCGGGATAATACATCAACTGAACTGCCATCGCCAGTGTGAATGGTAAAAGGTGCAAATGGCTTGGTATCGAGAAGCTGTTTGATGCGTTCCGGGCTCATATCAACGTGTCATTCTATCCTTCTACCGTGATTCCCATGCTGCGGGCCGTGCCGGCGATGATCCGCGCGGCGTGGTCCTCGTCGAACGCGTTCAAATCCTTGATTTTCTCCTTGGCGATCGCTTTGCACTGGGCCATCGTAACTTTGCCGATCTTATTCTTGTTCGGCTCGCCGCTGCCCTTCTCGGCTTTGACCGCATCCTTAAGCAGCACGCTGGCGGGCGGGCTCTTCAGCTCGATGTCGAACGTCCGGTCCTTGTATACCGTCACCAGGCAGCCGATGACCTTCCCCTTCATGTGGGCGGACATCGCGTTGAAGCGCTGGATGAACTGGCCGGGGTTCACTCCGTGCTGGCCGAGCGCCGGGCCGATCGGCGGCGCGGGCGTGGCCGTTCCGCCGGGGGCCTGAAGCTTGAACTGCACCGTTATGATTTTTTTCGCCATTGCCGTTACTCCCGTTCAATCAAATCTTCTCAATCTGCCAATATTCCAGTTCCAGCGGCGTCGGCCGCCCGAAAATCGTCGCGATGATCCGCACCATTCCCTTGTCGGCGATGATCTCATCGACATCGCCTTCGAAGTTCACGAACGGCCCTTCCGTGACCTTGATCCGATCGCCGCGCTTGTAAGCCGTCTGAATCGTGGGCCCGCTGTCGTCGGGCCGCTCGGCCTCTTCCAGCATTTTCGCCTGGTCTTTGGGGCTCATGGGCGTCGGCTTGCCGTTGGAGCCGATGAAGTCGCCGACCCCATCCGTCTCCTTGATCATGAACCAGACTTTTTCGGGAATCATCCCATTCTTATCCAATTCCAGTTCGATGAAAACATAACCGGGATAAAGCTTGCGGTCCGTGTCGCGCCGCTTGCCGTCCTTGATCTGCCGCACTTTTTCGACGGGAACGAGGATCCGGTTCACCTGCGATTCCAGGGCTTCGATCTTCACCTTGCGCGCAAGTGCTTCGCGCACGCGGTCTTCCTTATTGCTCGCTACTCTCAAGACGAAAAATTGCATAAGCGCGCACCCAAGCTTTCAATGTCCCAGGAAAAACGGCGGGGTTTTCAGCACTCCAAAAAGATAAAATAACATCTGGAAAAATAGGTCGTAGAAGAACAGCAAAATCGCGATCACGAACATGAAACCGATCACAACCTTCGTGGACCCTATCAGCTCCTTCTTGGTCGTCCAGTTCACCTTCTTCATCTCGCTGTCGGTGGCGATGAGAAAATCGACGTTCATCGGCTTATTCATCAGGTGATAGCAGATGGCCGCATACACGAGGGCGAAGATCACCACGACCAAATATGGCCCACGGGGCTCCTGCAAATGAACCCGGGAGAGAAACTTGCTTACGTTCGCTCCGGTTGAGAGGCCGTCGGCTTGCGAATACAGGAAATTCGCCGCGAGCAATCCGATCAAAGAAACTCCGAACACCGTGCCCATTCGGGTCCAATATCCCTGACCCTTCTTATAAATGTGAAAGTACCCGGATTTGGCCCCGGGCGCAGACTGCGGCGAACCCGGTTTCGGGGCATTGTGCGATGGACGTGACGGTTCCTGCGGCTCCTCGGAATTTCCAGGCTGATCGCCCGTCATCACGTCCCTCGCCTCTGGTTTTATCTTGGTCGATTCCATATTTCACACGCCAGGAGGGAATCGAACCCCCAACCTGCCGCTTTGGAGACGGCTGCTCTGCCAATTGAGCTACTGGCGTAAATTAGTGGTAAGTGGGTAGTGGTTAGTAAAAACCTCACCAGCCGCTCACCACCAAACACTAACCACCAGCCACTAACCACTCGTTACTTCCTCTTGATCTTATGCAGCGTATGCTTTCGCAAACGGGGACAATATTTTTTCAGCTCAATCTTGGGCGCGCCGCCCACCACCTTCAATTCCGTGCGGTAGTTCAGGTCGCCCGTCTCCGTGCACTGAAGCCAAACCATTTCGCGGTTTTCTTTGGCCATGACTGCTCACTTCCAAGAAATCAGAAGCCAGCGGAGGCAATCCACTGGCTCCTGCCTTGTTCAACCATTTCAATCGCGTCAACTTCGACGCGCTCTTTGGCTACGCCAAAATCTTCGTCACGACGCCGGAGCCGACCGTCTTGCCGCCTTCGCGAACGGCGAAGCGCAGCTTCTCTTCCATCGCGATCGGGGCGCCCAGTTCCACTTCCATCGTCACGTTGTCGCCGGGCATCACCATCTCGGCTCCGCCCAGCAGCTTGGCCGCGCCGGTTACGTCCGTCGTCCGGAAGTAAAACTGCGGCCGATAGCCGTTGAAGAACGGAGTATGCCGGCCGCCCTCTTCCTTCGTCAGAATGTAAACTTCCGCCTCGAATTTCGTGTGCGGCGTGATGCTCTTGGGCGCGGCCAACACCTGCCCGCGCTCCAGCTCTTCCTTTTCAACGCCGCGCAAAAGAACGCCGACGTTCTCACCGGCCTGACCTTCGTCCAGCGTCTTGTTGAACGCCTCCACGCCCGTCACCACCGAGTTCTTATTCGGCTTCAGTCCCACGATCTCGATCGCGTCACCGACCTTGATCCGCCCGCGTTCGATACGCCCCGTGCCGACCGTGCCGCGGCCCTTGATGCTGAACACGTCTTCGATCGGCATCAGGAACGGTTTGTCGATCTCGCGCTGCGGGATCGGAATGTAATCGTCCAGCGCCTTGACCAGATCGTCGATCGGCTTGCAGGCTTTGTCGTCCTTGGGATTCTGATACGCCAGCAGCGAATTGCCTCGGATCATCGGCGTGTCGTCGCCGGGGAAACCGTACTTGGTCAGCAGTTCGCGGATTTCCATGTCCACGAGTTCCAGCAGTTCGGGATCGTCCACGAGATCGATCTTGTTCAGGAAGACAACGATCTTCGGCACGCCGACCTGTCTGGCAAGCAGAATATGTTCGCGCGTCTGGGGCATCGGTCCGTCGGCGGCGGAGACGACGAGAATCGCGCCATCCATCTGCGCCGCGCCGGTGATCATATTCTTGATGTAGTCCGCGTGACCCGGACAGTCCACGTGAGCGTAGTGCCGCTTGTCTGATTCATATTCCACGTGGGCCGCGGAAATCGTGACGGTCTTGGTCGCATCGCGTTCGGTTCCGCCCTTGGCGATCGACTTGTAATCCTTGGCATCCGTCCCGTACTTCGCCGAAGCCCGCGCGCTCAGCGCCGCCGTGAGGGTCGTCTTGCCGTGGTCGATATGACCAATCGTCCCCACGTTGACGTGCGGCTTTTTTCGCTCGAATACACCCTTGGCCATGTCCGTTACCTCCAGATCAGTTTGTGCTACGAAAATCTCTAATGACCGAACTCTTTATACAGACTCTTTACGATAAAGCTGGCACTGGGGATTGAACCCAGGACCTCCACCTTACCAAGGTGGCGCTCTGCCGCTGAGCTATGCCAGCGCTTTTTGCCGACTGCGGCAAGCAAAGCCTCCGCGGCGGCAGCGCCGCCGATTGCTTCCGAAAAAAAACGCCCTCTCCGCGCGTACCGGAAGCTCGGAAGGGGCCAGAGTATAAATCGCCCCAAACCAATGTCAATGATGCGGATGGAGACAAAAAACGGGAAATCGGCGCAACTGGCAAATACCAAGTGCAAGTGGCAAGCAAGCAATCCAACTTGTACTTGGAACTTGCTGCCTGCACTCTTTCCGATTTCGGATTTTCCCCGTTATCCTGCCTCTCATGCTAACTATTTGGTCCAACACCCGCCTCCCCGAGGCCGCCAGCGCCCGGCTCGCCGCGGGTGTTTCTTCCCATCGTCTTCTGCTCAGCCCGCAACCCACTGGCAAGCTCGCCGCCGGCGGGTCCGATCCCCTGCTGGCGGAGGCCGACATCGCCTATGGCCAACCCGATCCGGATCAATTGCTGAACCTTCCCCGCCTCCGCTGGATTCACCTCAGCAGCGCCGGCTACACCCCCTACGACCGCCCCGACATCCGCGACGTCTTGCGCCGCCGCGGCGCTATCCTTACCAACAGCTCCTGCGTCTTTGACGAACCTTGTGCGGAACACGTCCTGGCGTTCATGCTGGCACAGGCGCGGGCGCTTCCCGCATCATTGGCCGACCAATTCGGCCCGCGCGCATGGCCCGTCGGCGAACTTCGTCCCAAGTGCCGCCTCCTCATCGGACAATCGGTTCTGCTTCTCGGCTTCGGCGCCATCGCCCGCCGGCTCGCGGAATTGCTCCAGCCTCTTCGCGTCAACGTGGTCGGCGTTCGCCAAAAGCCGCGGGGAAACGAACCCATTCCCGTTCATCCCGTGCCCGAATTGGAGAAACTTCTCCCCCCCGCCGATCACGTGGTAAACATTCTCCCGGACAATTCCGCCACGAAGCACTTTATGAACTCCGCACGTTTCACCGCCATGAAGCGCGGCGCGATCTTCTACAACATCGGCCGCGGAGCCACGGTCGATCAGGATGCCCTGATGAAATCGCTCCACGCGGGCGATCTCGCCGCCGCATATCTCGACGTCACCGACCCCGAGCCGCTTCCGCCCGATCATCCGCTTTGGCGAACGCCGAATTGTTTCATCACTCCCCACACGGGCGGCGGACACTTTGACGAATCCGACCGTGGCGTCAACCATTTCCTACAGAACCTCCAGCTCTTCACCTCCGCTCAACCCCTGCTCAACCGCATCATCTGACGTTTGGGAAATCATCTCACGCGCAAGCGCAAAGGCGCAGAGAAATTGCGATCCAAATGCCGCATTGGAATATGCTCTTTATTCTGAATTCCTCTGCGCCTCTGCGCCTCCGAGGGAGATTATTTTGTTACTATTCCCCAATGCCTCAAGATATTTCCCGTAGTTCGCAAATGCTCGACGAACTGTCGCGCTATGTGATCGCCGAGCCATATCCGTTCGTTCTCGATTTGGAGAAATGCCACGGATCCTGGCTGGTGACGCTGGAAGGCCGGGAAATTTTCGATTGGGCCGGATATTTCGGCTCCAAGCTGATCGCCCACAATCATCCCGGCCTTGCCGAGCCTCAGTATCTCCGCAACCTCGTCCTGGCCGCCAACAACAAGACCGCCAACCCCGATTTTCTCACGCCGCAGTG
Organism: Tepidisphaeraceae bacterium; assembly: GCA_036267155.1. Lineage (GTDB taxonomy): Bacteria > Planctomycetota > Phycisphaerae > Tepidisphaerales > Tepidisphaeraceae > PALSA-1353. The sequence continues at coordinate 92,080 of DATAWP010000025.1, read as the reverse complement.
CCTGGACTATTACCGTCTCCTGCACGAGTTGGCCCCGGTATCCATGCGCAACCCGCGCCTCGAGGTTTACACCCTCAACTCCGGCGCCGAGGCGGTCGAGAACATGATGAAGTACCTGATCAATCTCCATCATCAGAAGCTCCAGCGCGCCGGCAAAAAGGCGTCGGTCGGCCGATTCATTTATTTCGAGCAGGCCTTCCACGGCCGGACCATTTTCGCGCTCAACGTCACCCAGCTCACCAACGATCCGGTCATCACCAGGGATTTCCACGGCTATATTTCCGGCAACATCAAAGTTCCCTTCCCCTACATCGATTCGTCGCGATCCAGTTCCGAGAACGAAGCCGCCGCCGATGAAAGCCTCGCCGTCATCGAGCGAATGATCGCTCTTTTCCCCGATGAGGTGGCGGGCATCATCATCGAGCCGTTGCAGGGCGCCGGCGGCCATCGCGTCGCGCTGCCGAGCTTTTTCCAACGACTCAGCGAACTAGCGCATCGCACCGACACCAATCTCGGCTTCGACGAAGTGCAGACCGCCGGCGGACAGACCGGCACGTTCTGGGCCATCGACCAATTCAATCTCCCCCATCCCCCGCAGGCCGTCGCCTCCGCGAAAAAGCTGGGGGCCGGCGTGGTCTACATGCTTTATCCCATGGACGACCACGGCGTGCTCGACAGCACCTGGGGCGGTCATCTCGCCGACATGGTCCGATTCGTCCAGGAGATGAAAATCGTCCGCCGCGAGAAATTGATCGAACAAGTCCCCGAAAAATCCGCCCGCCTCCGCGCCGGCCTCGAAACTCTCGCCGCAAAACATCCGAACGTGATTCACAACCCTCGCGGCATCGGCCTGTACCAAGGCTTCAGCCTGCACCCGCCGACGACCAAATCCGCATTCCTGGATGCCGCATTGAACGACGAATCGCTGCTCCTGCTCGGCGCCGGCACCAACAGTATCCGGCTGCGGCCGTCGCTGAGCGTGACGAATGAGGAGATTCATCTGCTAATAGAAAATCTCGACAAAACAGCGAAGAAATTCGAAAGTCGAAATTCGAATGACGAATCAAATCCGAATGGCTGAAATCCGAAATGAAGTCCAAATCGTCATTCGGATTTCGAATTTTCACAGCATCCCCACCGGATCGACATCCACAGCCACCGCTTCCATCTTCGCCAATCCGCCGCCGGCGCGTACCCCATGCAGCACTTCCTGCAACGGCTCGGCCCGTTCGCAACTCAATAAAATCTGGCTCCGCTCGAATCCCGCGATCCGCCCGATCGCGCACGGCATCGGGCCGCGCATCTGGACCCCCTTTTCACCTCCCGCGCCCGCGGCCTTCATTTTCTGGGCCAAATCCTGAGAGATTTTGTGCAGCTCATCTTTATCCTGATGCCGCATGATGATCCGCACCATTCGCACAAACGGCGGCAGCCCTACCTCGCGGCGGCTGGCCAATTCCGCAGCGGCGAAAGCGGGGTAGTCCTGCTTCAGGGCCATCTTGATCGTTGGATCATCCGGCAAAAATGTCTGGACCACGACCCGCCCCGCGGCGTCGCCGCGCCCGGCTCGCCCCGCCACCTGCGTAATCAACTGAAACGTCCGCTCGCTGGCGCGAAAATCGGGCAATGACAGGGCCGTATCGCCGCTGATGACGCCCACCAGCGTCACGTTCGGATAATCCAGACCCTTGGCGATCATCTGCGTTCCCAAAATGACCTGCAATTCCCCGCGTGCAAACCGCGATAGAATCGATTCGTAATCCCGAAACGTCCGCATCGAATCGCTGTCCACGCGTGCGAACTTCAAATCCGGAATCTTTCGGGCCAGTTCCTCCTCCACCCGCTGGGTGCCGAGGCCGAAGAGGCTCAATTTCTTCCCACAGGCCGGACATTTGTCCGGAAGGGCCGAAGTGTTCAGACAGTAGTGGCACAGCATCTGCCCGGTATGCACGGCCGCGGCGTTGGACGCCCCCAGCGCGTGCGCATCCACCGAGCGATGGTACGTCATCGTCGTATCGCAATACTTGCACTTGATCGGTTCCTGGCACGATGAGCAGAAAACGAAATTGGAATATCCCCGCCGATTCAAGAGCAGAATCGCCTGGCGTCCGGCTTCGAGCGTTGTTCTCAGCAAATGTTCCAGCCGCTGCGAGATGAGATGCACTCCCCGCCGATGGCGGCGATCGAGGCGCATGTCCACCAATTCCGTCGCCGCCATCGCCAGCCCCCGGACGCGCCGCGGCAACGTGAGATATTGGTATTTCGCATCCGTGCGCTGCTCATCCCTGCGGCACAGGCGATACATCTCCAGCGACGGCGTCGCGCTGCCAAGCACAATCGGCACGTTCTCGATCTGCGCCCGCTTGATCGCCACGTCGCGGGCATGATAACGCGGTGCCTGATCCTGTTTGTAGCTGGAATCGTGTTCTTCATCGACGACGATCACGCCCAGATCCGGCAACGGGGCGAACACGGCCGATCGCGCCCCCACCACCACATCCGCATCCCCCTGCATGATCTGCTGCCAGAACTGATGCCGCTGAGTGGCCGACAAACCACTGTGAAGCACCGCCACGCGCTTGAACCGAGCCATGAACCGCGCCACGGTCTGCGGCGTCAGGGCGATCTCCGGCACCAGCACCAGCCCGCGCTTTCCGCGCTCGACCGCCTCGGCAATGCAGCGCAAATAAATTTCCGTCTTCCCACTGCCGGTGACACCGTGAAGCAGATTCACGCTGAATCCGCCATTGACGACGCGCGGCCGCAGCCCGTCGAACGCTTTTTGCTGATCCTCATTCAACTCCAGTCGCTGTTCATCGCCCCTCCCCTCGGCCAGATTCCGCGTCAGCCGCGGCAGATCAACTTCAGACCGGATCGTCACCAGCCCAAGCCCCACAAGTTTCCGAACCGTCGGCGGCTTCACGCCGGCTTCGCCGGCCAATCGCACGAGATCGATCCCCTTTTCTTTTTCGACCTGAAGCAGCCGCGCCAACACCGCCCGTCGCTTGCGCGACTTGGTTTTCTCAAGCACCTCCTGAATTTTCTGGGGCTCCTGAGCCGGACGGACAATACTGCTGTATCCAATGCCGATTCTCTTTTTCACGGCCGCCGGGATAACGCTTTCCAGCACCACGCCCAACGGAGCCGCGTAATAAGTTCCGATCCAACGCGCCAATTGCATCACCGGCGGCGAAACCAGAATCCGCTCATCGTCGATGGCGAGCAGATTTTTGATCCTGGAGTGTTCGCTGATCGGCTGAATCGACACGACCCACCCGCGCACGGGCCGATTCTTCCGTCCCAGCGGCACGCGCACGCGCATGCCGACATGCACCTGCCCCGCGAGCTTCCGCGGAATCGCGTAATCCAGCACCCGATCCACGCTCTGCTCCAGCGCCACTCCCGCGAACGGGCCAGCCTCCGCGGGGGTCTGGGCCTCCGGAGTCTGCAAATGCGGAAACAATGTTGGGGACTCGGTCACGCGATGCCTTTTTTACAGACTTGGGTCCTGTCACACCGACCCGTCACCCCAACTCTATTCCCATCACTACTGTTAGGCAAATGTTAGCAACAAAGGGTTGGGTAACGTGCCGGGCTTCGAATTTCAGATCATCTTCGCTTGGCCGTGAAAAACCCCAAGCGTAAGTGTTCGATGAGCCCAGCCTGTTTTTCATCACCCCAGTATGGAGTTTTATTGACATCGACCACGTAAAAATCGCCCGCTGCGCTTTCGACAATGTCGATCGCTCCGTAATCGACATGGAAACTGTCCACGAAGACGCCGGCCGTGTGCAGCAAGCGCGGCGGCAGCTTGGAATCGTTCGCCGATTGGGGATGGAGAAGCTCGCCATGCCGCCATAGCCGATGGTTGCATCGCCGAATGGGGCCTGCCATTCGTTTCACGAGCGCGTCGTCGTACGCCTCGGAAATGACGATGGCGTTGAGGGCAACGTAGACGCGGAAGAATCTGCCGAGTGTGTTTTTGATATATTGTTCAACAACCAAATGAGGATCATTCCAGGTATCGCGGGGCAAGTCGGCGCGCCGGGTGACGCGGTAATCCGCGGGGCCTGTTATGCGGCCGCCCGCGGCAGGAAGATTGAATCGGGCTTTTTGGGCGTCGGAAAGCTTTTGCTCCCTTTCTCCGCCGGAGTTCAGGTCGGATTTAACGATCAGAAGCTCGTCATCGAGCCCAGTGGCCGCCGCTGTCACGGAAGGCAAGCCAAGTCGGATGCAGTGCGACTGAACCGTTGTCTTTCGGATGTCTCGGCATCGGCAATTGAGGACGCGGATTTCGCGCTGCGTCAGAATCGAAATAAACTCCGCCGCATCGGCGATGAACGGCGCGTTGTCGCTGATGTCGAGATGAATCAGCAGCGTCTTTGCCCGGCGGGGAAGCTTGGCCAGCAACTGCCGCGGGCTTTGCTCAAAATCCGCGGCAATACGGCGCGCCCTTGGCAGAATGCTCGTGACGAGCATGTCGCGCCAGAGGGACCAGTCATATACGCAGAAGGCGGCTGATCTCCACAGGGCGAACATAGGTTTAAAGCGAAATGTCCTGGAGGAGCGTCACGCGGCCGGTAATTTCATACGAACCCAGCGATCGGCCGCCCGTGACGAAAAGCTGCTCACCCGATGCGAACTGAATAAGATGACGCGCTGAGAGGTCGACTAAGGCGTCGCCGAGCGCTTCGAGGGCAGCCACAATTGCGACCGCCGCGGTGCCGCATGAAGATGTTTCTCCAACGCCTCGTTCAAAAGTTCGCACTCGATGATGAAACGGCGCAATCTTTCGCACCAGATTGAAGTTTACAGGATTCGCGCCACCGGAGCAGGACCGAGCCTCCCGCAAGTCAGGATCGGGCCATTCTTCGTTCACGAGCCGAATTCGATGCGGGGTTCCGGCATCGACCAGGAGATCGCCGCCGTCATTCGGGATCGCGACACGGATCGTGTGGTCCGGCATGACAACCGAGCCTTGGTTTGCATCCAATTTCCGGCTGAGGTAATGACCACGCGGCGTTTCGACCGGGACATGGTTCAGCGCGGCTGAGTCGTCGCAAATGAAATGTGCCAGGCATCGGATCGCGTTGCCGCACACCATTTCATAAGTGCCGTCTGGGTTCCAAAACAGTGCGTAGTGGCCTCGCGCTGAGGTAAAGAGAACGGCCGTGATTTCCTGTCCGAATTGGCATCGCTGCGACAATTCAAAGCCGGTCATCTTCAATTGGCCGTGATCGATTTCGCCGCACAAACCTCTTGCATCGAGCCATAGAACGCGATTTCCGGCAGCGTCATAGAGGTGAGCGTTCACGCGTGGAGGTTATAGCGGCGATTCTTCGCGATGCCTACCACCAATCGAATAGGCTTGTTTCACCTCCACGGCGAACGTGTTTTGCCGCCGTGATAAACGTCACAATCGGCGTAAGCGATAACAAATCGGTTCCGCTGGGCAAAAACCCGGGTGATAATTCGGCCGCTGGAGCAAGATAACGCTATCCATGCTCAAGGGTTCACTTGCCGCTTGCGACTTGCCCTGTAAACTCGGTCCGACATGACGGATGCTGTTTCACATTCTCAGCCCATCGACGACCGCCCATTCGGCCATTGGGTTTTGGGTCTGGGCAAATCCAGCGGAACCATCGCTCAGGTTGCGCTCTTCGTCGCGGCGGCGGTGGGCTGCGTGATCTTTACCTTCGGCTCGCGATGGTTTGGGATCCCCGTCGTTCCCGGATTCGACGGGAGCATTCTTGAGCAGCCCAACCCCGTTGTGGCATTCTTCGCCATTGCCGTTTTGCTGGTGATCGCGCTGCTCGTCGGGACCGCGCTGGCCGGGGCTGTAAGGTTCGAGGCGGGGCTCTTCGCGGCCACGTGTGGGCTGGCGGCGATCTCCGTGCGCTGTGGGACGATGCAGTCGGTCCTGCTCGAAACAGGTGGAAATGATTCGGTCTATGTCGGCATGACCGTCCATTTGCTCATCTTCGCCGCGTTCATCGTGGGATTGTGGGCATTGCTTTGGGTACTGGGCCGGGCAAATTCGGCGGCTCCGGGCGAGGCCGACTTAACAGAATCCGCTTTTGTCAACCGGTGTACCGCTGGCATCACGCAGATCATCGCAACGGCCGTCTTCATCATGTTCCTGTGCCAAACCGAAGCCAAGAACCAGGCGCTGGCATCGGTGGCGATCGCGTCGTTTCTCGGCGCGGTGATCGCCTACAAATATTCGCCGGTGCGTCCCAGCATCTGGTATTGGTCCGGGCCGCTGATCGTCGGCCTGATCGGCTACATCCTGGCGGCCATGGGACAGGATGCGAACCTGGCCATCGGCAGCCCGACCGGCACGTTCGCCGCCCTGGCCCGGCCGCTGCCTATCGACTACGCCAGCGTCGGCACCGCGGGGGCGATATTGGGATATTGGGTCCTGAGGAAGAAAGAAGTGGTTAGTGGTTAGTGGTTAGGAAATGCGGTTTCCACTAACCACTAACCACTAATCACTAACCACTTCCTCCCTATCCCATGACCAGGAACATCGTAAACATTGCCATCCAGACGACGTCCAGGAAATGCCAGTATCGTGCGGCGAACTGTATGCCCAGGTAGTTTTCGTGATCGTACTTGCCGCGCCGCGCACGGAGCGTCACGATGGCCAGAGCGACGATCCCGCCGACCACGTGCAAGGCGTGAACCAGGATGAGGAAAAATACCAATCCGTACATCGAAACCGGGGCGAATTCGCCGGGGCCTTTTCCGGCGGCGGCTTGCTCGGCGATCGCACGGTGCCTTTGCAGGACCTGGGCCATGCACGGGGATTGAACCGCCAGGAACACGACCGCCAGAGCACAGGTGAGGTAAAGGAATTTCAGGCAGCTTTTCAGCCGCTCGCGGCGAATGGCGGCGACGGCGCGGTGAATCGTAAAACTGCCGATCCACAGAACGACGGTGCTGCCCCACGCCAGCGAGGGGACGTGGACCGGCGCTTTGGAAATCCTGCCGAAAACACCCAACCGCATCAGCACGTAGAGCCACATGCTGGAAATGAACAGCATCGCCAGCGCCGCCAGAAACAGCCAAAGGCCGATGGTGGACGCCCGGCGCGGCGCGCGAAATTCGATCTTGGTTCCACTCATCAGGGTCATTGATCTTACGGGGGAAGCGCCGAATTATCGGCGCACATCCGATTTTTTTATCGGCGGCGGCCTTATTTACAACTGCGGCGCCGGGGTCGCCATGGGCGTGGGCTTGATCTCGTACTGATACGAATGCGCATCCAATAGCGCCAAGCCGATGAAAAGCGCGACGAAAAAGAGCGCGGTGATCAGCGCCATGGCGTTGAACGGGCTGTCCCACCACAGGTGCATAAAGAACATGATCACCAGCGCCCCTTTGACCATGGCGATCAGCAGCGCCACCCAGATATTCGCATCCCCCATATCCACCTTGGAAGCCCCAACCGTAAGGAACGTGCAAACGACCAGCGCGATGTAAACGGCCATCAATAAGCGCTTGGGGACCGCGTGAACTCCATGCGGATCGTTAGGCCCCACGTCTTTGGCCACGGGGGCGGGAATGTCATTGGAATGGGTGAGGCTCATAATTAACCCTCATCGCGGGCTGCCGACTTTAGTCGGCCGGTTTAATGAATCAAATACAACAGCGGGAACAAAAAGATCCAGATCAAATCCACCAGATGCCAGTACAATCCGATCAGATCCACGGGCGTAAAATATTCAGAACTGAAATCATTCCGCAGCGATCTTATCAGCAGCCAGGTGATCAACCCCATTCCGACGACGACGTGTATGCCGTGCAGGCCGGTCATCAAAAAGTAGCAACTGAAAAATGTATTCACCCGCCACTGTGCGGCATCGGAAAGCTGCCGGTAATGTTCATTGGCATTCTCCGGAGAAGGTTTCTCCACGGATGGCGCCACGGATGGCGCCTGGATCGTCTGGCTGAATGCGTAATCGTAGCGCGGCTTGATCTGGCTGATGTCGATGCCGGTGTTGGCGTCCATGTCGGTCGCCCGGATGCTGACCGGCGGCGGCGGCATGATCGCCACGACCGGCTCGGTCGTCGGCTGCGCCGGTGGGGGAGCGCGGAAGGATTCGTCGTTCAGACCGTTGTACTTGTTCCACACTCCGAACCAAACATGCTCGTTCCATTTCGCGTGCCATTCGATTCCCTTGATGACCAGGAACCCCCCCGCGCCGAGCAATGTCAGGCTCAGGCAGACAACCAGCAGCTTTTTCTGATTGAGCTGAACAGCCCGCACTCCCCAGGCCATCGTCAAGCTGCTCGTGATCAGGATGAGCGTGTTGAGCGTGCCCCAGAACGTGCTCAGATATGTCTCGGACGCGAATTTGAACACCAGCGGATAATTGTGCCGGTAGATCGAATAGACGCAGAACAGGCCGCCGAACATCAGAACTTCCGTGCCGAGAAACACCCACATGCCGAGCTTGGCAGAGTTGAACTGCTGCTCGGGCGTATCGAAATGGTGCGCCAGGTGGGGATCGTGATGCTCATGCCCGCCGTGGTGCACTGATGTTTCAGTGGTCGATGCGCTGCTCATGCGTTTCTCTTTCCCTTCGTGCCTCCAGCCCGGCGTATCTTCACACCGGGCTCAATGGGGGCCTTCTACCTTAGTGCGCCACCGGCCGGGTGCGGTCGGGGGGCGCGGGGACCGGGTCGGTTTTGCGCAGCACCCAGCCGTCGATGGAGGCGTCGTATTCCCACGCCGCCAGGTTGTACGGATCGTCCGCCACCGGCGGAACCAGGAAGTTGTCGTGCGGCGGGGGCGAAGACGTGTGCCATTCCAGGGAATTGCCGCCCCATGGATTGGCCGGCGCCTTGCGGCCCCAGAGCAGACCCGTCAGCCAGTTCAATGCCACCGTGATCAGGGAGATCGCCATGATGTACGCGCCGATGGTTGAAATAATGTGATACGGCTGAAATTCGGCGGGATACGTCGCCCATCGGCGCGGCATACCGTGTGCGCCCATGATGAATTGCGGGAAGAACGTGACGTTGAAACCGATGAACAACAGGATCGCCGCGAATCGGCCCCAATTCTGATTGCACATCTTCCCCGACATCTTGGGATACCAGTGATACATCCCCGACAGGAACGCGAAGACCATGCTCCCCACCATCACGTAATGGAAGTGGGCGATCACGAAGTACGTGTCGTGCAGCGGGACGTCGGTTTCCAGCGCACCGAGGAACAGCCCAGTCAGGCCGCCGATCGTAAACAGCAGAATGAACCCCAATGAATACAGCATGGCCGGGGTAAACCGGATCGATCCGCGATACAGCGTTGCGAGCCAATTGAACACTTTGACGGCGGAGGGGATAGCGACGCTGAAGGTCAGCAGGCTGAAGATCGAATCGGCGAGGTTGGACTGCCCCGCGACGAACAGGTGGTGCCCCCAGACCAGGAACCCGAGCAGTGCCAGCGCCACCGAACTGAACGCGATGAAATTATATCCGAAGATGTGTTTGCGGCTATGGACGGAGATCACCTCGCTGATGACCCCCATACCGGGCAGGATCATGATGTAGACCGCCGGGTGCGAATAGAACCAGAAGAAATGCTGGAACAGCACCGGGTCGCCGCCGATGGAGGAGTCGAATATCCCCACGTGCAGCAATCTTTCGGCGAGCAACAGCAGGAGAGTGATCGCCAATACCGGGGTCGCCAGGATCTGGATGATGCTCGTGGCGTAGAGCGCCCAGAGGAACAGCGGCATGCGGAACCAGGTCATTCCGCGCGGGCGCAGCGTGTGGATCGTGGCGATGAAATTCACGCCGGTCAGGATCGAACTGAAGCCGAGGATGAAGACGCCGGCGACGACGGCGACCATACCATCCTCGGCCTTGGAGGTGCTGAACGGTGTGTAGAACGTCCAGCCGGTGTCCAGCCCATATCCGAACGGCACGTGAAGGCCGAACAGGATCCGCAGAATGCCACCCATAAGGACCCAACTGACGAAGCAGGCGCCAATCAGGTAAATGTAAAAGCTCATCAAATTGAGCCTGGGGAACGCCACGTCCTTGGCCCCGAGCATCATCGGCAGGATGAAATTCCCCAGAACTGCCGGAACCGCCGGGATGATGAACATGAATACCATCACCGCCCCGTGCAGGCTGAACATGTTGTTGTAGAACAGCTTCGCCTCGGTGTCGTGGGCCGCATTGAGTGTCGCGTTGGCGACATTGAGCGCCGCGTCGGCCGTGTGGATGGGGTAGTTGCTCGGAAACATCCAGTGGTTCGGCGTCAGGAGGGAAGTGCGCAGAAGCTCGGCGAAAGTTCCCCCGAACAGAAATGCGGCCAGCACGAAGACCAGGTACATCAGCCCGATCCGTTTGTGATCCAGCGTCAATGCCCAGGACAGAAAACCCCGGCTGTGCGTCAGATAATTGTCGGGCTTCGATTCGCGATGCGATATTGATTGTGCGGTGGACATACGACACTCCTGGACGAAACTGCTTATTTCTTCGCCGGCTTCACGACCGGCAGCGCGGCGTGATAGTTTTTGCTCAACGTCTTGATGTACGCAATGATATCGGCGATGTCCTTGTCGTTCACGAGCCCTTCGGTCGGCGGCATGATCGGCTGGAAACTGGCGATCGGATGGATGTTCGGATGACTAATCACGTCAAGCAGATAATTCTCGTCGGCCAGGTGATCCCCGTCCACGTTATGCACTGTGCTGCCATATAAATCCTTCCAGGTCGGCGCCTTTCCGGTCCACGTGCCGTCGACGCTGTGGCAACTGCTGCAACCGCGCGTGTTCCACAGGAAATGTCCGCGCTGCGGCGGGGTCATATTGCCGCCGCCCAGGTTGTTCACCCAGTTCACGAAATCGGCCCGCGGCTCCACGATCACCTTCCTCCGCATCGAGGAATGGTCCTGGCCGCAATATTGCGTGCAGAACAGATCGAACGTTCCCAGCTTTGTCGCCACCACCCAAAGTTTTACGTATCGCCCCGGAACAATGTCCCTCTTGATCCGGAACTCCGGCATGTAAAAGCCGTGCAGCACGTCCGTCGAACTCATCACGAACACCACGGGCGTGTCGATCGGAATGTGCAGGTTGGTATCGTCGGAAATCTGGCCGTTGGGATACATGAAGGTGTAATCCCACATGTGCGCGGTCACGTCCACCTCGTAAGCGTCCGGCGGCGGAATCATCATGCGCAGATATCCCTTGAACCCATAAAAGAAAATGACGATGACGATCACCGTGGGGATGAAGGTCCAGGTCAACTCCAGCGCGGTGCTGTGCTTGGGCGCATCGAGCATCGGCTGGCCTTCGCGATAGCGGTACTTCCACGAAAACCCCACCAGCAGAACCAGAACCAGCAGGAAGAAAAATGTGCAGATCCAGAAGATGAAGAAAAACAGCCAGTCGACGTCCGGCGCGATCTGCGACGCCTGCGGCGGCATCCAGAAGCTCCCACCCATGTCGGCAAGAATGTTCAACATCGCGTTCATCAGTTCGTCCCAGTGTTTTCTTCGGCCCCATCTCCGTGGGAGTTGTGTTTCACCATCAGGAAAATCGAGCCGCCCAACACGACCAACGTGAGGATTCCGCCGATTTTCATCAGGTTGGTCGCGGCCCACGAATACTTGCCCGTGGCCGGGTCAAAGCACAGGCAGATCAGCAGGATCTGATCGATCGACGACCCGATTTTCCCGTGCGACGCCTCGACCAGCGACAGCCGCAGCGTTTGCGACGGAAAGTTGATGCCGTAGAGATATCGGGCGATTTTGCCGTCGGGAGTGATCACCATCGCCACGGCCGGATGGGCGAACTGGCCGTTGTGCGCCGGCTGATACCGGAAACCGACGGCGGCGGCGAGCTGTTTGATTTGACTTTCCGTGCCGACCAGAAAATGAAATCCGCTCGCCGAGCCCGGCTTGCCGTATGCCGCCGCGTAACTGTTCAGCTTGATCTTCGCCAGATCGGGCGAGTCGGTCGGATCGATGCTGACGAACAGGAAATCAAAATCCTTGCCGATATCCAGGTCGATTTTCTTGGCCGACTCCACCAGCCCGCGCGACACCTGGTCGCAGAGCATCGGGCACTGCAAGTATCCAAGCTGCAGCACCACCGGCCGGCCGTGATGGAACATGTCGCCCAGGGTCACCTTCTGGGCATTTTCGTTGTAGAACCGCAGGTCCAGAGGAAGCTGCGCATTGAGGTGTTCATCGATGCCGACGTTGCGATACGCCGCCGGAACCTGCTGCTGCGCATTCGTGGCGTCCTGCGCCCAATTAGCGCGGGCGATGGACGTGCCGACCGCAATCAACATCATCGCGAAAAAACATGAAAGAGTCGGTTTCATGTTACGGCAACCTCCCTTCATGATTTTCCAGATATGCCATGGCCTGACGGATCGGAACCGCCACTGCCGTTTTTTTCTTTTCATCCATCCAATGGGGCTTGGCGGCGAGGGCCTTTTCCTGCCCCTCCTTCAGTTGGCCGAAGGTTGGATCGGGAAGCTCCAGGGTGGAGGCCCGGTTCTGGGCCTCGTTGGCCTTGAGCATCGTTTCTTCCTGCTCCTCGGCCTGATACCAGGCCTGTGTGCCGATGACGATCACGAGCAACAGAATGCCCGAGACGATTCCGATCGTCATCAGCAGCGGAACATTCACTTCCTGTTTGTAAGCCATGTCACACCACGAATTCCGTCAATAGTTCTCGAATGCAAGGGAATCCGCCAGTCGCGGATCGCGCATCGGCCGGACCGAATCGTGCGACGCCTTTCGCACCACGAACGCCACGAAAATGCCGCCGATGCCCACAAACGCCGCGAAATCGATCAGGCCAAAATGGAAAATACCATTGTCGAACTGCGGCATGACCAACCAGAACATATCCAGCCAGCAGAACGCCAGGATCCAGATCGCCCAGAACAGCAGGAATTTCGGATTCCGTTTCACGTACCGCGAAAACATGCCGGGGAACGGAATCAGGAAATGCCCGAAGAGCAGCGCGATGACCACGGGCGAAAATCCGTTTGGATGCAATGTCGAAGCGCCGTGACGCAGGTACCAGCCCGTTTCGGCCGGGATGTTGCCGTACCACAGCAGCATATACTGGCTGAAGGCGATGTATCCCCAGAAGAAAGTGAATCCGAAAAGGAATTTGCCCAGGTCGTGGAAATGCTCGATCGTGACGCTGTTCCGGAGCAGTCCTTTGCTCTGCAGCAATTCCACGGTGATGACCAGGGACGAAAGCAGCGCCAGGGTGCTTCCTCCGAAGAAGTAGACGCCGAAAATCGTGCTGTACCAGACCGGGTCCAGGGACATGATCCAATCCCACATCGCATACGTGATGCTCAGGCCGAAGACGATCAGGCAAAGCGGCGCCCACCACTGCATGCGCTTGGTGAGTTCGATGTCGCCGGTCTCGTCCTGCTTCACCGATTGCTTCCAATACCAGACCCCCATGATCGACCAGAGCACAAAATACAGCACGAGCCGGCCAATGAAGAACGGCGGATAAAGATAAAATGCCTTGAATCCCGTTGTGTGGAACTCCCCGCCGGCCCACGGATAAAGCTGCCCGCGGCCGAGCGCCACGGCCACCACGATTGGGGCGGAGAGGACGGCCATCATCGGCAGGGTTGACGCGAACCACTCGGCGATGCGGCGGACGTTCACGCTCCAACCGGCCTTGGTCGAATGCTGGAGCAAAACGAAAAACAGGCCGCCCAGCGCGATGGCCAGGAAGAAAAGGAATTCGGTCAGATACGAATAGAAGAATCTGCGGAAGTCATCCTGGGCAAAGTAGCCGAGAAGCACCGTGCCGATCAGGCCCACGACGCCGAGGATCTGCATGGTCACATACAGCGGCCACGCCTGCTCGCGCACGTTCAGCCGTTCCATTTTTCCGCCGCGTTGTTCACTATGCGGTTCCACGTTCATTGTCCCTGCAGAGCCTTTTGCTGCTCCGGCGTCAATAGCGATGGCGGTCCGCCGCCCTGGCTTAACTGTAGCGCCCGGACATACGCCACGATCGCCCAGCGATCCTTCACCGGAACCTGCGATCCATAACTGGGCATCGTGCGAATCCCGTTGGTGATCGTGTTGAAAATCTTCCCATCCGGCTCGGCGCGGATTATATCGGATGTCAACTGCGCCGCCGGCGTCCAGCTTACGCCGATCGGGTGATTGGGATCGGTGTCGATCGCCTTCAGTTCCAGCGCCCGCTGATTCACCGGGCCGTGCCCCGAGCCGTCATATCCATGGCATACGTAACAATAAATGTTGAACCGCTGCTGCCCGCGTTCCAATAGCGTGTGCATCTTTTCCGGTGTATCCGACAGCTTGGCCGGCAGACTGTTGACGAACACCACCGTCCATTTGCCGTCCCCGTCGTTCTGCCGGACGAATCCGCGGTAATATTTGCCGTCTTCCTCCAGCGATCCGCGAGCAACGGTGCCGGGAATCTTCGGCCGCATGGCGCGGTCGTCGGCGAAGAGCGGATTGGTCATCTGCTCCTTGAATTTCGGTTGAATTCCCATGTCCTGCATGAGCTGAATGCGCGGTTCGGTCATGGTCGAGACGCGTGCCCGCGCGATGATCACCAGCGGCAGCCACGTCCCCACGATGAAAATCAGCGCCAGCGAAACCATCCAGAACGGCGGCCGGCCCAGCCGCGGCACGGGCATCTCCACCGGCGCGTAATACGTCGGACCGTATTCCGGTTCGTCGGACGACTCTGAATGGGTCTGATCTTCAGACATTCAACTAATCCTCAATGCGTTCCACGCCCGTCGCGCCGGCGGAACTCAGAAATTCCGCCGTCGATTTCTCGTCGAACTTCGCATCCGACGCGTCGATCCAGATGAAAAACCGGTCGTTCGTCACCCGCCGGAAATGGGCACTTTTGAACAGCGGATTGTACAACAGCGGGAGGCGATTCAGTGCCAACATTCCAAATACCGCCGTCAGAGCTGAAAACAGCACGGCGCATTCGAAGATAATTGGAACGTCCGCGGGCAAACTCAACATCGGCTTGGCGCTGACCAGAATGGGATAATCGAACGTGTTGCAGAACCACTGCAAAAGGAATCCGCACGAAGCTCCGGTCACTCCGCCGATCAGAACCAGCCAGGGGAGGATGGTCGGTCGAATTCCGATCACCGCGTCGATTCCATGGATGGGGAACGGGCTGTGCACGTCCCAGACCTTGTAACCGGCCGAGCGCGTCTTGCGGGCCGCTTCCACCACGCCGGTCACGTCGGCGAATTCGCCGAGGAGACCGGTCAGCATCGGCTCGGTCGATTCGACGCCGTTCGTTTCTTCGTGCGGGTCGTGAGTTTCTTTTAGATCGGTTGTCATGGTTCATCTCACCGATTCGCAAACCGGGGCGCATCCGTGTCGGGGTCGTGATGTTCGTCGGGACGGTAATCCGTCCGCTTCTCATCCGCGCTGTGAGCCCCGTGCGCGTGCGCTTCGGGCAACATTGTCTTCACCTCCGCCATCGCCACCGTCGGCAAATACCGGCAGAACAGCAGGAACAGCGTCATGAACAATCCAAAACTTCCCGCCAGGGTGCACAAATCGACCCACGTGGGCCAATACGCGTGCCAGCTCGACGGCAGAAAATCACGCGTCAGCGATTCGGGAATGATCTCGAACCGCTCGAACCACATGCCGACGTTGCCGCAGATGCCGACGACCCACATGATCCACATGTTCATGCGGCATTTTTTGCTCCAGAGCACCTGCGGAGCCACGACATTGCAGAAGAACATGACGCACCAACTCCAGCAATACGGCCCCAGGGCGCGATTGTGGAAGGTAAACGCCTCGTTCCGGTCTCCGCTGTATCCGGCGATGAAAAATTCCGTCATGTAGGAATATCCCACCATCATGCTCGTGGCCATCGTGATCTTGGCCATGTTGTCCATGTGCCGCTTGGTGATGATGTCTTTGAGCCCGAACAGTTCGCGCGCGGGCACGACCAGGAATATCACCATCGCAAATCCGCCGTAGATGGCTCCTGCCACGAAGTACGGCGGGAAGACCGTCGTATGCCAGCCAGGGATCTGCGACACGGCCATGTCGAAGCTCACGGTCGAGTGAACCGAGAGCACCAGCGGGGTCGCGATTGCGGCCAGCAACAGATAGGCCCGCTCGTAGCGGTGCCAGTGCCGGCTCGATCCGTTCCATCCCAGCGCGAAAATTCCGTACACAACCTGCTTGATCTTGCTCTTGGAGCGGTCACGGAACGTCGCGATATCCGGCACCATTCCCACGTACCAGAACAGCAAAGAAACCGTTGCGTAAGTTCCCACCGCGAACACGTCCCACATCAGCGGCGAGCGGAACTGCGGCCACAAATTCATCTGGTCGGGAATCGGAAACAGCCAGTACGCCAGCCACGGCCTGCCGACGTGAATGCCGGGAAACAGCGCGGCGCATATCACGGCGAAGATGGTCATTGCCTCGGCGAGGCGATTGATGCCCGTTCGCCAGTTCTGACGGAAGAGGTAAAGAATCGCGCTGATCAGCGTGCCGGCGTGGCCGATCCCGACCCAGAACACGAAGTTGACGATGCCGAACGCCCAGCCCACCGGCTGGTTGTTCCCCCACACGCCCACGCCGGTGAGAATCAGATATCCCACCATCGCGCCAAGCAATCCAAGTAGCGCCAGCGAAACGCCCATGGCCACGTACCACGCCTGCGGCGGGGCCGGCCGTTCGGCAATGTTCGCCACCGTCTCCGTGACCGCCGCAAAATTCTTTCCGCCGGTGACCAGCGGCGCGCGAAACCGCGGATCATCCGTGGTGTTGTCGCCCTCCGTCTGTTCGGCGATGCGGATAAACTCGGTTGTAGGTACGCTAGCCATAAATTTCGTCCACTATCTACTGCCCATCTGGCGGTGTGGGCTTCTTCACCCGTTCGCCTCATCGTTCGGATTGCTGATTTTCGCCAGATACCGATTCCTCGGCTTCGTATTGAGATCAGCGTCCAACAGCGAATACGCCCGCTTATCCTGGTGCCATTTCGACACCTTCGAATTCGCATCGTTTAAATCGCCGAACACGATCGCCTGCGTCGGGCACGATTGCTGGCAGGCGGTCATGATCTCGCCATCCTTGAGTTCCTCGCCGCGCGCTCGTTTTGCGATGGTCGTATTGTGAATCCGCTGGATGCAGAAGGTGCATTTCTCCATCACGCCGCGCATGCGAACCGTGACCTCCGGGTTGTACATCATCCGCTCCACCATCGGAACCGTTTCAATCTGCTGGGTGTCGGGGAGACCCAGCCACGGCTTGGGATATTTGTCGTGGCGGGGATCCTGGCTGTGCCAGTCGAGATAGTTGAATCGCCGCACCTTGTAGGGGCAGTTGTTGCTGCAATAGCGCGTTCCCACGCAGCGGTTGTAAACCATTACATTCAGCCCCTCGGTGTCGTGCGTCGTCGCGCCCACGGGGCAGACTTCTTCGCACGGGGCGTTTTCGCACTGCTGACAGGCGACGGGCTGAAACACCACCTCGGGGTTTGGATCTTCGGCATCGCCTTTGAAATATCGATCGATTCGAATCCAGTGCATTTGCCGGCTCTTGAGCACGTTGTCACGTCCCACGATCGGCACGTTGTTCTCGGCCTGGCACGCGATCACGCACGCATGGCATCCGATGCATCTCGACAGGTCGATCGCCATTCCCCACGCATGGGGATCGTTGAACCGCCTCGGCGGCTCGTAAAGCTGAAGCGATATTCCACCCTCTTCATTCCGCTGGAACAACTGCGGATCGCGCTTATATTCGGCAGCCGTCGCCTCCCTGATGATTTCGGCGCTCTTGTGTTTTTCGCCAACGCGCGCTTGCCGCTCCTGAATCCCAAGCTGGTCGAACAGGTGATGGTCCTGCGTCGTCGCCAAGTCGTAGTATGCGCCCGTTGCAGTGACCTGGGCCGATGTGAAATACATCGCGCCGGTCGTCCGCAGCGCGTACGTGTTCACGCCAACATCCGACCCGATGTGCTCGCCCATGGTCCGGCCGTAACCCAGCGCCAGCCCGATCACGCCAACCGGCTGGCCGGGCAACACGAAGGCCGGCATCTCCACGGAGGCCCCGCCCACTGTGACCTTCAGCATATCCCCAACCCCAACGCCCAATCCCGCGGCGTCGCGCGGCGAAACGAGCACTGCGTTGTCCCACACAATTTTCGACAGGGGATCGGGCAACTCCTGCAACCAACCGCTGGTCGCGAATCGGCCATCGTAGAGCTTCGAATCCTGGAGGAATCGAACCTCGTACCCGCTCTGCCCCCCCGCCGCCGGCAACGCGGCGGAACTGTTGATTGTGGCCGAGACCTTCTTGAACCCGCTGTCTTTCACCAGCCCGTCGTTCAGCACTCGCCGCCACGCCAAATCGTCTATGTCGGCAAACGTCTTGCGCACGATGGCGTCGGATTCCGTCTCCGGCTCGCCGGCAAAAAACGCCAGCATCTGATCGCTCGATTTTCCGTTGTACAACGGTTCGATGAGCGGCTGGCAAATGCTGACCGTTCCGTCCCACGCCCGCGCATCGCCCCACGCTTCGAGGTAATGCGCGCGCGGCACGTGCCACGTGCAGGCGTGCGATGTCTCGTTGTCGTACAGGCTGAGGTGGATCGATGTCTTCGCGTTTTTGAGCGCCCCCGCAAAATCCAGGTCGGTCGGCGCATCGTACGCGGGGTTCCCGCCGAGGATCACCAGCGTGTCGATCTGTTTAGCCTTGAGCTTTTTCGTCAAATCGGCCAGCGAATCGAAATGATGCGGCCGATCGGCGTTGGGCTCTTCGAGCAGCGTCAGCGTTGAGCCGATCGCGCCGATCTTGTCATTGATCGCCAGCGCCATGGCGTGCATTTCGGCCGGGTGATGGGGCCCCACCGCCACGAGGCTCTTTCCCGAATTGGCCGAAAGATCGGCGATCAACGGCTTGATGAATGCTTCTTCTTCGGCCGTGAGGCTCGCCGCGGCAGCAGCGAGGCCGACTTGGGCCGCGATCGCCGACAAGATCGCTCCGACCCGTGACGGCCGCACGCCCATGCGGCAATCGGCCACGCTTCCGGAGATCGTCATCGCACTTTCGATCGCGTAAACCCGGCTCGTTTCTTTTTCTTTGTTGGGGCGGTGCTTGACCCAATCCCCGGCGTAGCGCACATGGGCTGGATGCGCTCCCAGCGGATCGGCATCAAGCAGAACCACCACGGCCGCCTTGTCCAGGTGCAGCACCTGGCGGGCAGGCTGGCCCAGCGCCGACTTGATTCCAACCCGTTCGTTGTCGCGGCTCAAAGCTTCGTATTCGTAAAACGCCGTCGGGAATCGCTTGGCCAGCGCGGCCTTCAGCCGGGTGGTCGTCAGGCTCGCCGTTGCTTCGCACAAAATCGCCAACCCGCTGCCGGGCGAGGCAGTCAGCGAATCGATCGTCGAAGACATCGCGCTGGTGAAGTGGTCCCAATCCGTCGCGATCTCATTCCCGCCGGAGCGATTGATGACCGCCTTGCTTCGGTCGGGATCGTACATCTCCAGGATGCTGGCCTGCGCGATCGCATCGGCCGCGCCGCTGCGCCCCTTGACGGTTTCGGAGAACGGATGCGTTGGATTGCCCTCGATCTTGATCGGCCGGCCGTCGTAGCTCGTCACCAGCAGTGGGCTTCCCACGCCGCCGAGTTCCATCATCGTCGCGTATTGCTCGGGGATTCCAGGGATGCGATTCGGCGGAGTGCTCGTGTAGGGCGCTAATTTTGCCTCCGGCCAGCGCCGGCATCCGTTCAGCGACAGCCCGGCCAGCGCCATCGAGGCGCCCATCAACTTCATGAACCGCCGCCGCGTCAGGGACGACATCGACAACATGCCGTCGGGCTCGTACGACGCGAATTCGGCGGACGCCGATTGCTGAATCTCCGGCGTGTTGGCCAGGTGCTCCAGGCTTCTCCAATATTCACGTTGTGCCGAATGATGCTTCATTGTGCTTTTTTCAGCGACCTACCGACTGAAGTCGGCAAGCCGCGCTTTACCGATGACACGTTGAACAACTCTGCATGTACGCTTTGTCGTGAATCGAATAATCCTTCAACAGTTGCTCGGCCAAGTTCTCCGCGTCCGTCGGATCCGCCGGTGGGGTCCAGTTCATATCGGTTACGGCTACGGTCTTTGGCCGCAGATGCGGGCCGGGGTCGCGATGGCAACCCAAGCACCAGCCCATACTTAGCGGCTTGACCTGGTAAACGCGCTCCATCTGGTCGATCCGGCCATGGCATTCGATGCACCCAACGCCATGGTTCACGTGGGCCTGGTGGCTGAAATAAACGTATTGCGGCAGATTGTGAACCTGGATCCATTCCACCGGTTTACCGGTGGCCCAACTCTCCCGGACCGGCGCCAGCGCCTGGCTTTCCGTCCGGATATTGGTGTGGCAGTTCATGCAGGTTTCGGTCGGGGGAAGCGACGCGAAGTTCGCCTTCTCAACGGTCGTATGACAGTAGCGGCAGTCGATCCCCAATTTCCCCGCGTGCAAAGCGTGGCTGTACGGCACCGGCTGCACGGGCTCGTATCCCACCGCAGTCGTCTTCGGGGACGCACCGAGTCCCACCACCGTAGGAACGTAAAAAAGTCCGCCCACTACGGCCAGCACGATCCCGGGCAACAAAAAGTTGGCCCACTTAGGGAATACAAACGGCTGCTCGTACCATTCTTGCGTCATGGAATTGTTCAACTAAACTTTGGCGCCCCTGTAGCGCCCATTCCGAGTTGCGATCTTACAAACGACCAGCCTCACCGGCGATACCGAGAGGGTGTGGCATTTGGTCGCACGGGAATCTCTCAAACATCACGCGCAAATGCAAGAGCCATGCACGCATAAAGATTACGAAGAGAATACATTTTTGCCACAGATGCAAATCAGATGCGTACAGATAGATCAAAAAAACGTCACTGAATTTATCCGTTTGAATCTGATTTTTATCCGTGGCTAAAAATCTTCGCCACTGGCGCGCCGCGCTGATCCTTTACGCCGCGGCGGGAGGGCGCTACGATATGCCGTCATGGAACCACCCGTCCCCGCCGTTGCCGGGCGGCTTTTCGCTGCGCGCCAGCTAAAAGATTTCGCGCACTCGCTGCGCGACCACCCCGCCGCCGCGGTGTCGGGATTGTGGGGTGGAAGCGTTTGTGCCGTCGTCGCCACACTGCGCAATGAGCTGAATCGCCCTGTTCTGCTGGTGTGCGGGCATCTCGACGAGGCGGAGGATTTGGCTGATGACGTTGAGCTTTTTTCCGGGCGAAGGCCGGCGGTCTTCCCCGCGCTGGAACTGGCCGGCAGCCTCGGAAGGGTCAGCGAAGAGCAGGTTTCCAACCGCCTTCGCCTGATCGCGCGGTTTGCGTTCGAAAAGAAATGGACGGATGGGGGCGTCCTCGTGGCCTCCATTCAATCGCTTATGCAATCCGTGCCGTCGCCTCGGCAGTTGGGGCAATTGATCCTCTCGCTTCGAGCGGGACAAAAATTCGAGGCGGAAAAATTGATCGTCTGGCTGAGCGAGCATGGCTATAACCGGCTCGACCAAGTCGAGGTCCCCGGCGATTTCGCCGTGCGCGGCGGGATCGTCGATGTCTATCTCCCTGGAATCTTCGAGCAGGCCGGCGAGCAACTCGGACTCACTGTCCGCATCGATTTCTTCGACGATCAGATCGAATCCATCCGCCGATTCGATCTGGATTCGCTCGGCTCCGGCGACACGATGGAATCGGTTGCCGTCATCGACATCAAGGGCCAATTGCCGGACACCGGCGAATCGACCAGCCTATTCAACTATTTTCCGGCCGACGGGATCGTGGCGTTCTGGGCGCCGCTGGAAATCGCCGAACAATCCAAAAGTTATCTGGACCGCCTGCCCGAGGTGAAAGGGATTTATCCGCTGAGTGCGCTGCTGAAGCTCGCCTCGCAATACACGCGCGTCGAGCTGAGCCAGTTCGATCAGCAGGCGAGCATGGTGGGAGACGGCGTTCCGCACATTCGCCTGCCCGTGGGATCACTGCAGAGATTCGAAACCGAAGCCAAGAAAGCGATCAAGGAACTGGCCGAGATGGCCATGACGCATGACGTTACCGTTTTCTGCGAAAACGCGGGGGAAAAGCAGCGTTTCACTGAGCTGGTCGATGGAGAAGTCCCCGGCCTCAGCGAGAAGATGGACACGTCCATCGGCTACCTGCACCGCGGTTTTGTCTGGGACTTCGGCGAAGGGCAAAAGCCCGTGGCACTGCTGGGGCACCATGAACTGTTTCATCGCTACGAGCAGCGGCGGCGCGTGGGCAAGATCATCGCGTCCCGGCCGGTGGATTCGTTTCTCGATCTGAAGGAAGGCGATTACGTCGTCCACGTCGCGCACGGGATCGCCAGGTTCACCGGCATGCACACGATGAGCAAGGACGGCAAGAGCGAGGAATACCTCACTTTGCGATTCGCCGACAACGCCGTCCTGCACGTTCCGGCGGCGCGAATCAATCTGGTGCAGAAATACATCGGCGGATTTCACGGCCATCCGCATCTATCGCGCCTCGGCAGCGGAGTTTGGGAAAAGCAAAAGGCGAAGGTTTCCGAAGCCCTCATGGACATGGCGGCGGAATTGCTCGACGTGCAGGCGGCTCGCGCGGCGCAGGAAGGGGTTTCCTATCCATCCGATACCGAATGGCAAAAAGAATTCGAAGCCGAATTTCCCTACGAACCAACCCAGGACCAGATCACCGGAGCGGATGAAATCAAACAGGACATGCAAAAACCCCGGCCGATGGACCGATTGCTGTGCGGCGATGTCGGGTATGGCAAAACCGAATTGGCCATGCGCGCCGCGTTCAAGGCGGTGGAGTTCGGCAAGCAGGTCGCCGTCCTGGTGCCGACGACCGTTCTGGCCGAGCAACATGAGCGGTCATTTCGCGAGCGGATGGTGAATTATCCGTTTCACATCGAATCCATCAGCCGGTTCAAGAGTGCCAAGGAGCAGAAACAGACCATTCGCCGCACGACCACGGGAGAAATCGACATCCTGATCGGAACGCATCGGCTCCTGAGCAAGGATGTGAAGTTCGCCGACCTGGGCCTGGTCGTGATCGACGAGGAGCAGCGCTTCGGCGTCACGCATAAAGAGCGATTAAAGCAGATGCGACGAACGGTAGATGTCCTGACGATGTCGGCAACGCCGATTCCCAGAACACTGCACATGAGCATGCTCGGGTTGCGCGACATCAGCTCGCTGACAACGGCTCCGCAAGACCGGCGCAGCATCGTCACGGAAGTGATCGCATACGACAAACAGCGCATTCAGCAGGCGATCGTGCGCGAGCTGAATCGCGAGGGGCAGGTCTATTTCGTCCACAACCGCGTGTACAACATTGCCGAAGTGGCGGACGAAATCCTCAAGCTCGTCCCCGATGCGCGGATCATCATCGGCCACGGACAGATGGCCGAGGGGGAACTGGAAGAGGTGATGCTGAAGTTTATCCGCCATGATGCGGACATTCTGGTTTGCACCACCATCATCGAAAGCGGATTGGACATTCCCAACGCCAACACGATCTTCATCAACCAGGCCGACCGGTTTGGCCTGAGCGAACTGCATCAATTGCGCGGGCGCGTCGGGCGGTACAAGAACCGGGCGTACTGCTATCTCCTGTTGCCGGCCGACCGTCCGGTGACGCCGGTGGCCGCCAAGAGATTGAAGGCCATCGAGGAATACAGTCATCTGGGCGCGGGATTCAAGATTGCGATGCGCGACCTGGAAATTCGCGGCGCCGGCAATATTCTCGGCCCCGAACAGAGCGGCCACATCGCCACCGTCGGATATGAGATGTACTGTCAACTCCTGGAAGAGGCGACGCGCGAATTGAAAAATGAACCGAAGCCGACCAAACCCGAAGCTCACGTTGACATCGGCGTGTCGGCCCTGGTGCCCAAGCAATGGATCGCCGCGGATCGCCAGCGGATGGATGTTTACCGGCGACTGACCCGATGCACGTCGCTTGAAATGTTGAATTTGCTGGAGCAGGATTTGAAAGACGCCTTCGGCGAGCCGCCGCGGCCGGCGGTATTGCTGCTGGCGTTGACGGAATTGCGATTGCTGGCGGGCATTTTCGGGATCGAGAGCATCATCAAAAAAGAGCCGGACGTTGTGCTGACGGTTGCCAACGCCGAGCGCGCTCAGGCTGGATTGACCGGATCGCCGGGGAGATTGACCGTTCTTGACGAAAAGACCGTCTATCTACGATTGCCGCCCAGCTTTTTGGAATCGGATACGCTGCTGATGATCCTGCGGAACCTGCTCAAAGCGGCTTACGAACGGGGGCAGCAAGGGAAACCAGACGCTGCAAAGGTGCCCGCAGCGGCTGAAAAACACTAATAAGCGCCTGCAGCAGGAGGCTTGTTAAAAGACCTATTGACCGTTTCTGCCGCGCAAGCGGATAATCCCCGCAAAGAGAAAGGGAAACTATGCGGCAATTATCGGTGTTGCGCGGCTTTGCTTTTTTTGCCACCGTTTTGATCTCCAGCACGATGGCCTTCGCTCAGATCGGCGAATACACGCTTTCCGCCGGCTACTCGCACATTTACACCGGATCCAATTCTTCCCTGTTTTATGACAGGGACGGCGCTTATTTCGACGCGGACCTCGGATGGCACGCGCCTTACAGCCGGTCTCCCCTGGTTATCGGCGTGGGCCTGACCGGATCGGGCTATTGGGAAAGCCACGACGTTGACGTGCCGTTCAACAACATCAACGGCAATTTCATTGGCCAGACGAGACTCGACTCGGACCTGGATAACTTTGAAATAGAGCCTCGCGTGGCTTTTGAATTCTGGATTCCGCGGACGGGCATCTTCATCAAGCCGCGCATCGGCGCTGGACTTCTAATCAACAACTATTCGATCGATCAGGCGTTCCCGCAAACCAACTACACGATCTTCCACACGGCGGACCACACCGGGGCGGCGTTTGAAGTCCGACCGGCCCTCCAGGCGGGATATGCGTGGGGCCCTGCAACCGTGGGACTCGATCTTTCCTACATGGCGGCTTGGGGCGGTTTCGGCGGCATGGGCAACCATGCCGAGGAACTCCGCTGCGGCGTGTTCATTGGCTTCCGCTTCTGAGCAGGTTTGGGCACGTCTGGATCATTGCCTATTGCCAATTTCCTATTGCCTATTGAGGGACCATTTCAATAGGAAATAGGAAATAGGCAAATTGGACATAGGAAATTCGCATTCCGCTTTTCCCGCCGGTAATTCAGCGATAAACTAATCCCGTGCTTACCCTCCTGGTTTTGCAGGGTCCGGACAAAGGGCGGCGATTTGAGTTGCCCGACGCGCCGGTATTGATCGGCCGCGAAAGCCGTCAGTTGCCCATCAGCGACAACACCGTCAGCCGCCAACATGCCGAACTCCTGCCGAATGACGGCAACTGGATTCTGCGCGACATGGGCAGTTCCAACGGCAGCTATGTCAACGGGACCCGAGTGGACAATCGCTACGAGTTGAAATTGGGGGACCAGATTCGCGTGGGGCGGACGCTGATGGTCTTCGGCGCCCAACCGGGCGTCACCCGGTCCAGCGGGGGCAACGTCGCGCTGACCGGCGCCGAGGCGGGAATGGACAGTTCCATCATGCACACCGTTCAGTCGGCGGATGATTCAATGGTCCTGGCCGTCCCCGAGCCCGCCGCCGTCGCAATGACCAATCTCAAGATTCTCTACCAACTTGGCGCGGCGCTGGGGAGCAGCTTTGGCGTGGATCAGGTGTTGGAGGTCGTCATGGACCTGGTCTTCGAGCACGTCAAGGCCGACCGTGGAATCATTTTTCTTTTCGACGAGAAAAAGACTGAATTGATTCCCAAAGTCGTCCGCACGCGCGAGGACAAGTCGGATTCCAAAAGTAATCTCCACGATGAGGATGCGAGGATCGCGGTGGAATCGGATCAGAAGCCGGCTCCCGAAAAAATCCACGCGTCGCGCACGATCATCAATCACGTTCTGACCAGCGGCGAAGGGGTTCTGTCGAGCAACGCCATGGCCGATCGCCGGTTTTCCGCCGGCAAGAGCGTACACAATCTGGGAATCCGCAGCGCCCTGTGCGTTCCGATCAAGGCCAGCAAACTCTCCGCCAAAAGCGAAGAAGAAATCATCGGCGTGATATACATCGACAGCTCGGTCAAGAATTACACGTATGCCCCGGATCAGCTTCGCCTGCTGACGGCAATCGGGCTGCAGGCGGGCCTGGCCGTGACCAACGCCAAGCTCTATCAGACCGGCCTGCAGGCCGAGCGCCTGGCCGCTGTTGGTGAAACCACCGCTGCGCTGTCGCATTCGATCAAGAACATTCTCCAGGCTTTGCGCGGCGGCGCGGATGTGGTCGAATTGGGCCTTCGCGCCGCCAATGTCCCGCAGGCCGCCAAGGGCTGGCGCATCGTCGATCGGAACCTCGAAAAAATCTACAACCTCACGATGAATCTCCTGGCTTACAGTCGCCCGCGCGAGCCGAAGCTTGAGCAGATCAATCCCAAAGTGCTGATCGAGGAATGCCTGGAACTCATCGCCTCCGCCGCCAACGAAAAGGGCGTGATGGCAGTGGCCGATGTGGACCCGAATCACCCCGCCTTCCCCGCCGATCCGGATGGGCTGCACCAGGTCCTGATGAACCTGCTGAACAACGCGATGGATGCCGTCGAGCCAAAGAAGGGCCTGATCCGTGTAGTCAGCCGATACGACAGCGAAGCAAAGCAAACGATCATCGAGATCATCGACAACGGCGTCGGCATTCCGCCGAACCTGATGAATCACATGTTCGAGCTATTCCACTCCACCAAAGGCAACCGCGGTACCGGATTAGGCTTGGCCGTGGCCAAGAAAATCGTGGACGAGCACGACGGCTCAATCAGCGTCCGCAGCAAACAGGGCGAAGGCACGACGTTCACGATCCGCCTGCCGGTCTATTCCGAAACGATGGGCGACCCGTCACACACGCACGGTCCAGCGCGATAACAGGAAGGATGAGCCACAGAACGGATTCGCCGCAGTCAAAGACCGCCCGCCCCGGATGCAATATTATGAACGCCACCTTTTCAGGCTCTGATATCGAACAGCTGGTGCTCTTGGGGCTTCAGCAACACCATGAGGGACAGCTCCGGGACGCAGCCGAAATCTATCGTCGAGTGTTGAAACATCAGCCGCGGAATGCCGATGCGCTGCGACTGCTTGGGGTGATCGCGCGGCAAGAAGGCCGATTTGATGAGGCCGTCGAAATGATCCGGCAGTCGATTGCAATCGATCCGCGCCGGGCCGAGGCGCATCACAACCTGGGGGATGGGCTGCAAAGCCAGGGAAAGCTGGATGAGGCGATCACCGCGTACAGCAAGGCGGTTGAACTTCGGCCGGATTGGGCAGAGGCCCATGGCGCGCTCGGCAATGCGCTTCGCGAACGCGGGAATCTCGATCGGGCGCTGGAGGAATTCAAAAGGGTCGTTCAACTCAGGCCTGGTTTGGCATCGGGGTTTCTAAGCCTGGCCAAAGCGTTTCACGAACAAGGGCAACGTGGAAAGGCCATCGCCGCCTACGCGACGGCGATCGGGCTCAAACCCGACTGGGCAGACGCCCACGATGGCATGGGAAATTTGCTGTGGGATGAGGGAAGGCTCGAAGAAGCCATCGCGAATTATTCCAGGGCGATCGAAATCAATCCCGGCCATCTTTTGGCCAACTGGAGCATGGGCAAAATCCTGTACCGCAGCGAACGCATGGACGAATCGCTCGTCTGCTTTAAACGCGCGGTCGATTTAAATCCGAATAATCCCAAGGCCCATTATTTTCTGGCGAGGTTCCTGGAAAAAGCCGGCCGGTCGGAGGAAGCCCGGGCGGCCTACCGCGAGGCGATCCGCCTCAGCCCCGACACGCCCGAATGGCGGTTCAAACTCGCCGCCCTGTCCGGCGATGGTTCCGTCTCCACCGCGCCGGCGCGCTATATCCGCGAATTGTTCGATGAATATGCCGGCACGTTCGAACGGCACTTGGTCGAAAAACTGAAATACCAGGCCCCGCAGCAAATGCTCGAATCGGTTCGCGCGGCGACGGACCGGAAAGATTTGAAAATCCTGGACCTCGGCTGTGGAACAGGTCTGTGCGGCCAGGAATTTCGCCCATACGCACAGAATCTAGTCGGCGTAGACCTTTCGCCGGCGATGATTCGAGCATCACATGCGCGCGGCATTTACGACCGGCTAATCACCGGCGAGCTGATCACGACACTGCACGATTCTCCAGCAACGTACGACCTGATCGTCGCCGGCGACGTGCTGATTTATGTGGGCGATTTGACCGATTTCATGCCCGCGGTGGCCGGCGCCCTGCGCAGCGGCGGCCTGTTCGCGGGCTCGATCGAAAACTACCAGGGTCCGGGATTCTTTCTGCATTCCGAGGGGCGATTCGCCCATTCTCTGGACTATGTTCGCCAGCGCGCGGCTGCCTGCGGGCTCGCGGAGGTCTCGGCCCGTCAAGCAGCCCTCCGCCGGAATGCGGAGATTGATGTCGCCGGCTGGATCGTCGTCTTTGGCAAGACTTAACATGATCGCGAGAAGGGATTGAGCCGCCCAGCGCCTCGCACCCGGGTCACCCGGAAAATTGTCGGAAGTATGTACTTACCGCAACATCGTAAAGTTGCCGGTGGATGCGATGGCGGGGATCAGCGTTTGGGAGCGGCCTTCTCGTTCTGAAACGACTTCCGGATATTGTCTTTCCAGTCGCCTTCCAGTTTCAAAACCTCGGCCTTTGGGCCGGGCTTCCCATTCTTTTTGCCTGTTTTAACGTGTTTTGCGACTTTATTGGTCATCGGCGCATTATATCATCGGAGGCGGTCGCTTGAAATCACCCATACCTCAGGCTATCGTTCCGCAAATTGCGGTGGTGGCGAAATTGGAAGACGCCCGGAGTTTGGAACTCTGGAACACCACAGATGTTATGCGGGTTCAAGTCCCGTTCACCGCAAAGCCTCACGGAAGTCGCCGGACGTGTCGATAAAATCAGGCGTTCCAAAGAAGGGCCCGAAGTTTGGGTGTTGGACTAAACTTCATGGCTGAAACATTTCCCAAATACGACAATCCCCCGGTTGTTGAAACAGTATTAAGCGCGCAGTTTGCTCGACTTCCGAAGTTTCGTACAGCGCACGCCGGGTGCTTTTGGAAATCAGCGCTCGATGAAACTTGGAACTCCGCCAATGATGCGCCGAGGCTAGATGATAGTTTTGAGCGATTTGGCGATGAGCGAGTATGGGGACCGCCGGGCGGATTTAGATTTTCAACTGGGGTCGAAGCGCAACGCACCCAAATTGTCCGAGCAGATGCCACAAGAATGATCCAGGTCCAAGATAGTAGGTTCATTTACAACTGGCAAAAAGGCCAGAGCATTATATATGCAAGTTATGACTCAACGCGAAAGGAATTCGGCGAATCGTATGCAAAATTCAAGGAATTCATCAAGGCATCAGACATAGGCGAAATTGAAGAAAATCAGTGGGAAGTCACCTATCAGAATCACCTCGTTAAAGGAGAACTGTGGGATTCGCCGAAAGACTGGCGTTCTATTTTTCCGTGGTTTAATTTTCCAGCGAGTTCCCTACGACCGGATTTCGTCCTTGGCCGCTGGGCCTTTGTGCTACCAGAAGATCGTGGGCGATTGCACGTGACCGTCAATTTCGGTCGCACCTCGTTGACCGGACCAGAGGCAATTATTTTGGAGTTGACGGCGCGCGGCACCGCATCTTCCCAAGCGGGTTTCTCCGTTCTAGAGGGATTTGAGATCGGTCATGCGGCTATCGTCTGGACGTTTACAAAGATGACCTCGGATCGCGCACACATTCATTGGAAGATGAGGGACTAATGGCAATCGCAGACACCGGAATCTCTAAAGTGTATTATCCCGAAGAATACTATGAAACCCAGAAACCGCGATCTCTGGAGCGTTCGGAGATGAAGCTAATCTCTGATCCATATCGAGAGTCTCTTTCTAAATGGAGAGAAATTTTTAACGAGTTTCAATCGTGGTTGATAAATCCGTCTTTGCTTGCGAACGAAGAGGGAAGCTATCCTTCCCGTCAAACGATTATTCGCGCGTGGAAATTGGCAGACAGAATTGCACGCGGAGGGATTGATGCCCCGGTGAATATTGTTACTGATGGCAATATGGGGATTTCTCTTGAATGGAGAAGCGGTCCGCTATCGCGGTGGTTTGAGGTTTCTGCCAACGGCTACGTCGAGGAAATCATAATTGATAATGGTCATCTGCGATCTCGCGATCGCTTCAATTTTGATTGATAGGGCCTTAATGATGAGGTTCGATTGGCTGAGGCAAGAGTGCTCGATGGCAATGAGCCTATCGGGCAAGAAGAAATCGTCTTCCGCCGGGTTTTGCCGCCTCAATACAAACAAGGAGACGACTACCTTTCTCCAAAGGGCTTCAATCCTCGTCCAGCCGATACAACTGGGATATCATTATGTCGCGCTGATTATCTCCCCAATCCAAAACCAGAAGCGGCAGCGGCACTCGGCCCACTGGGGATGACGTTTTGGGTTGTGGAATTGCGAGCGGCTGATCTCCAGGCTGCGGGAATGGGGTTGCAGCCGGAACCAACGCCGGGATTTATCGGCCATGCGTGTATTCCAATCTTGTGCGCCGCAAACATAGGAACATCGCAGACAATCGAACTCACGGAGTCGGCTAGCAGGCTCCCGAGAATAGTCCACGGTCCGTTTCCGGGATTGACACCGAGGAATTTCCCCTAAGCCGTCTTTAACAATGGCCGATACATCAACCGCTTCCCCTCGCCAGACTGAATGGCTTTAATCGTCCGATCCCCGTCATTCATCTTGCGACCGTTCCACAGGAAATCGTAGTGGGCCAGATAGCGGTGAAGATGCTTTTTGCTGACGGCGTGATGAATGCCCATCAGCCCGCGCTTGACGATTGCGAAGCTTGATTCGATTGTATTTGTCGTCGCGTCGCCGCGAACATATTCGCCTTTTGAGTGATTGACGCTGTGGTGTCCGCCGGAAAACTCCCTGCCAACTTTAGTGTAGCAGTTGTTTTCATCGGTCATAATTCTGGCGGACGCATCGACCACTTCACGAATAGCGGACGCCAGATTCTTTCCGGTGATGTTGGCGATAACGCGACGGTGTACGTTGCCGTCCCGTTCAACCAATCCGAGTACCGGCGTCTTTGATGTACCGCGCCCGCTGAAGTGCTCTTTGCCGTCACCGGGGCGGGGCTTTCCCCCGCAATAGGTTTCGTCGATTTCCACAGTGCCGGTCATTTTCCTGGCTGGTGACGGCTTGAGGGCGAAGCGTATTCGGTGCATGAGGAAAAGCGCGGTCTTGTAGGTAATCTGACAGTGCCGCATGATTTCCATCGCGGCCACACCCTTTTTGCTGGTGGATGCTCGCCAGAACGCATAGGCCCAATGCCGGAGCGGCAAACGGGACTCGTTGTAGACGGTGCCGATGCGAACCGTATATTGCTTCCGGCAGTCCCTGCAACGCCACAGGAACCGCTTGGAGCGTCCGCCAGTGGCCGCGTCCATCATCTTGTAGACGTTGACTGATCCGCAGTGAACGCAACCGGGGGTGTCGCCCCAGCGGATGTCCTCGAATAGCTCGACGGCGGCGGTTTCGTCATTGCAGGCCTTTGGCATCTTGTCGATGAAGGGCGATTTCTTGAGTTCGGGTCTTTTTGTGAGTTTTTTATCGTTTTCGTTCATACGAGTAATTTTATACTTAACGCAATCTAGAGTCAAGAACAAAATTACGAGATTGCGTTAAATACATACTTCCGAAAATTGTTCGTCCAGTTCTGTTCAGTTTTCGGCTTGAACCGTTTCCTTGAACGGCGGTCGGGTGCGAAGACCGAGCAGATTCAGCAGTTTCGCATCGGCGTCGTAGTTCGGCGAGGGAACGGCTTTGGTAAGCATCTGGCCGTTGTCGCTGGAGAAGATGGAATTGGCGCCGGCGAGGAAACACAGAGCCTGATCGCTGACCGACAATTTAGCTCGCCCGGCCGAGAGCCGGACGACGGATGCGGGCATCAGCAGTCTTGCCAGCGCGATCATGCGGACGGTTTCCCAGATCGGCAGGTCGGGCCGATCGGCCATCGGGGTGCCGGGAACTTTGGCCAGGACGTTGATCGGCACCGATTCCGGGTGCGGCCGCATCGTGGCCAGCGTATGCAGCATCGACAGGCGATCCTCCAGAGTTTCCCCCATGCCGATGATACCGCCGGAGCAGACTGTCACGTTGGTCTTACGAACCTGCTCGATCGTTTTCAGGCGGTCGGCGAATTTGCGCGTCGTAATGATCGTTTCGTAGAATCGCTCGGACGTGTCAATGTTGTGGTTGTAGGCGTACAGCCCGGCCTCTTCGAGGCGCTTGGCCTGATGCTCGTTCAGCATGCCCAGCGTGCAGCAGACTTCCAGCCCCAGTTCGGTCACGCCGCGAACCATTTCCAGGACGCGATCGAAATGTTGATTGTCCTTCACTTCGCGCCAGGCTGCACCCAGGCAGACACGGCTTGCTCCCGCGTCCTTGGCACGCCGGGCCGTTTCCAGAACCTCTTCGCACGGCATCAGAGCCGTGGGCTGAACATCCGTCTGGTATCGGGAGGACTGCGAGCAATACGCGCAGTCTTCGGGGCAGGCACCGGTTTTGATCGAGATCAGCTTACAGACCTGAACTTCCTGAGGATCGTGAAATTGGCGATGAACGTCGGCCGCGCGAAACACCAAATCCAGCAGGCCCACATCCGCCAGCGTGCGAATTTCGTCCGGCGTCCAGTCGTTTCGAATATCGGCGGCCATGTTCATCATCGGAACGCGTCGGCCACCTGGCGGGAGGCGCGGGGAACCAACGAGCGGGTGTTCGGATCGTAGCTGAGAACGACGATCTGGCCCGTGCGGTTGTCGAGAATGTAAAGCCCTTCGCCGCCGCCCTGCATGCTGGCGGTCACCGCCTGGTAATCGTGGCTGTTGACGGACACCTCGGCCCTGGCCGGGGGCGTGACGAAATTGGCGATCATCAGCGCGATCGCGGAAATGGTCAGTACACAGATGGTTATCAATTTTCGGTCCATGTTGGTCCTCTTTGGCAGATCAGCGTTTTTCGTTGTAAATCCGATTCAGATCAATCGCCGGCATCGTCATCAGCGTGTGGCTGCTGTCATCGTACGCGAGAGCGCCGAGCCGGCCGGTGGTCGTATCGACGATGTAAACCAACGATGGCGGCCCAGTGTTCAATTGGCCGGGAATCATCAGGTAATCGCTCGGACGACGGAACTGCGCCTCCGCGGTGCTCAGGTGATTGAACTGCCCGGTGAACAAAACGAGCAGAATCGCGTTGAGAGCCACGAGGATCCATAACACAGTCGATTTCATCGAACTCTCCCGTAGATATTCAAGCTTAAACTTCAGGCGGTTAATCCAGGTGCGTACGCCTGGCGTCTTTGAACAGGATGCCGAGGGCGATCACGCCCAGGCCGGCAAACAGGAAATAGGATAGCGCCGTTCCGCCGCCGTCGAGCGTGACCTGCTTGCCGAAGTCGTCCAACCGGCCGTCGTAGTCCTTGGGGGCGTTGGTGTCGTCCGCCCTCGCCGAAAGCGGGGCAGCGGTCAGGGTCAACAGCACGATAAGGAGGGCCAAAAAACGTCGCCTCATACCACGCATCATAACCAGCTTTCCAGCGGACGGGCAAGCGAGCGAAATTCCTGCGCCGGCAGACTGACGGTTTCCCATTTGGCTGAACGTCGTCTCATATGAGTCCGGTACTCCGCCAGGTCGATTCCCAAGATCAGATACCATTTGTCCCGATGCTGGAACATGCCGGAATCGGCATTGAGAGGCGGTTCGACCCAATAGACAAATGTCAGCACGGCTTTAAACCCGTCGCCGAAGACCTGCTCCCATTCCGTCAGGTCGGTGACGTCCTGCTCGGTCGCCCAGGTCTCAAACCCCGCTCGATCGGCGCGATTGCGGCAGCTTCGGCCCTTAACGTCAATCAGTAGATTCGGCCCATTTTTGCTGTAAACAACAAAATCGAACGACTTGAGCCGGGCATTGGCAAACAGCGCGCGCTTGGCCTCATCGACCGCGACATAAGGGATGCCACGGTCACGCAGAAAGGCTTCAAACGCCGCTTCGTAATGGACGCTGCGATCCGCCACGAGCGATCATTGTAGCGAAATCGCCCCACAATGGGCTACCTTTGTCGAATGCGCATCATTGCCGGCGAATTTCGGAACCGAAAGCTCGTGCCGCCGCAAGGCAGTCTAACCCGGCCGATCACTGATCGGGTGAAGCAATCGGTGTTCGACATCGTGTCGCCGCGGCTCGAAAACGCGGTTGTTTATGACGTGTTCGCCGGCACAGGCAGCTTGGGGCTGGAAAGCCTCAGCCGCGGCGCTGCCACGGCAACATTTTTCGAATCCGACCGATCGGCCAAGGCATTGCTTGGGAGAAACATCGCCGCGCTGGGGGTTGAGGATCGTGCCAAGGTCGTTCCCGGCGATGTGTTCGCCTGGTTTGCGACCGAACCGGATCCGGCCCAGCCGGCCGATATCGTCTTCCTCGACCCGCCCTACCGATTCCTGACTGAGCGGGCGAACGAGCTGATAGCGCTGGCCGGCAGGATCGCGGCCACACATCTGTCGCCGGGGGGATGCGTCGTTTTCCGTCACGATATACGGGATAGTTTGGAGTTGGCGGCGCTGCGCGTCTTCGATGTCCGTGATTACGGGTCGATGAGTGTGGAGTTTCTCAACCGTATTTAGCCGGGTCGCAGGCGAACGCGTTCAACTCACGTCGCAGGCGACGCGTTCAATTCACGTCGCAGGCGGCGTGGCAAAAAAAATGAATTAACCCTCCAGCGCTCGCCGCTGGCGCTCCATCACCTCGCGGCATCCTTTCGTCGCCGCATCCAGCATTTCATCCATCCGGCCGCGGTCGAACCCAAGGCCGTTTTCCGCGCTCGCTTGGATTTCCACGAATTTCCCCGCCGCGGTGTAGGCGATGTTCATGTCCACCTCGGCCCGCGAATCATCCTCGTAATCCAGGTCCAACAACACCTCGCCATCCACGAGCCCCACGCTGATGGCCGCGAGCTGATCCACCATCGCCGCGGCCGGAGAATACAGGGATGCGTCATAGCGCGGCAATGTCGCGCCGGTGAGTGGATGAACCACGCTCTTGCTCAGCACCTTCGGCATCGGCATTTGCGGCGGCAATTTCGCCAGCGCATCGCGCATCGCCACGTAAGCCGCGGAAATGCACGCCGTCCGCGTTCCGCCATCGGCCTGGAGAACCTGGCAATCGACCGCCAGGGTATGCGGGCCGATCTTTTTCAAGTCGATCGCCGCCCGGAGCGATCGGCCGATGAGCCGTTGAATCTCGGTCCCGCGGGAATCGGTGTGCCCGATTTTCGGCCAGGGTTTGCGCTGCGGCGTGGAACCTGGGAGCATCACATATTCGGCCGTCACCCAGCCGCCGGCGCGATCCTCGCCAAACCACGGCGGCAATTCCGCGGCAAGGGATACGGTGCAGAGCGCTACGGTCTTGCCCTGCTGCCAAAGCACCGATCCCGCCGGGGTTTGGGTGAAGTGACGCTGAATGGAAATCGGCCTGAGATCTTCCGCCTTGCGCCCGTCGCTTCGCATATCGGCCAAGGCTACCTTGGGCAGGCCCGTTTGCAACCCAGGCCCACGGGGTCGCCGCTGGGGGATTACCCAGCCATTCGTGGTCAATCCGCTCATGTTTCACCTCCGCCAGTTCCGATAATTACGAGGATGAGCACCCCTCCAGGCTCTGACCCCCGTTGGGTCGATACCGCACAGCGATTGCGCAGCGTACGCGGAGCGTGCCGCCTGTTCCTGGACCGTTGGGCTGTCGCCCAGCTTTTGAGCGATGCCCCAGCTCTGGATCGCGTCGCGGGCGACATGGATGCCAAGGCGGAGGCGGCCATTGCCGATCCGAAAAACCGGGATTGGTCGGCCTTATATCGCGGCAGCGTTTTGGACGATTAAAAGACCATGGCGGCGATCACCTCCAGCGTTGGCTTGATCAGCGGGATCAATACCGGCGCCATTATTGCCGCGGAGATTTCCGAAGATTCCGGACCGGTGGACCTGCTCCAGGCGCAAGTCACCTCCGCCCAGGAACAGGAGCAGGTCTACCAAACGCTGGAAACCCAGCTAAACAACATGCAGCAGATTGGCCAGAACCTGGCCCTGCCGGAGACTTTTCAGAATGCCACGACCACCAGCAGCAATCCCAACGTGCTGACCGCCACCGCCGGAGTGGGCGCGGCGGTCGGCAGCTATCAGTTTCAGGTGGCCCAACTCGTCACCACCCAGCAGAGCATCAGCGGCGGATTTTCGGACACCACTTCCTCCCTCGTCGGCGCCGGCACGATCACGCTGGAAGAAGGCGGCGGCGAAGCCTATTCGCAAACGCCCCTTTCCCAGCTCAACGGCGGCGCAGGTGTGCCCGCGGGTCAGTTCCGCATCACCGACGCCAGCGGAAATTCCGCCGTCATCAACACGTCCAACGACGTGAACCTCGACGACGTGGTCAGTCAAATCAACAACGCCGACGGCATCGCCGTGCATGCCAGCGTCACCGACCAGGGCCTGGTCATTACCGATCAGAGCGGCGGAGCCGGAACTCTATCGATACAGGACATCAACGGCGGAACCACGGCGCAGTCCCTCGGTATCGTTGGCACGGGCACCGGCGGCACGCTCATCGGCTCCAACATCAACTACATCACCGCCGGCACGACGCTGGCGCAGCTCAACGACGGCAACGGCGTGGCCACCACCATCGCCGGGCAGAACGACTTCACCGTCACGGTCGGCGACGGCTCGCAGATCGGCGTCTCGCTCAATGGAGCCAAGACCGTCGGGGATGTCATTAACGATATCAACACGGTGGGTGGATCGAAGCTGAAGGCTTCGATCAATGCGGCGGGCAACGGAATTACCCTTACCGACACCAGCGGAGGAGGCGGGGGGATGACACTCACGGCGGACAACGGCTCGGAAGCCGCCAAAGATCTCGGCCTTACCGGCGCCGCCAGCGGCAACACCATTGGGGGCGTTCCCCTCCTCGCGGGGCTGGATTCCGTCCTGATAAAATCCTTCAACGGCGGCTCCGGCATCCCGCTGGGGACCATTTCCATCACCGACCGCGCGGGAGATTCCGGCCAGATCAATCTCTCCGGCGCGGTATCGCTCAGCGACATCATCGGCGACATCAACAACAATACCGCCGGCGTCAAAGTCACGGCGGCGCTGAACTCGTCAGGAACCGGAATACAAATCACCGACAGCAGCGGAGGCGCCGGAAACCTGGTGATCGGCGACGTCAATTCCACCACCGCGGCCGCGCTCGGAATCGCCGGCACGTTCGACACCACCACCCAGGCGGTCGAGGGAGTGAATCTCCAGCGGCAATACGTCTCTCCCAATACCCTGTTGAGCAACTACAACGGCGGCGCGGGCGTGGCGCTGGGACAATTCCAAATCCAGAATTCCGCCGGCAAAATCACCACCGTCGATCTGACCCAGGGAACGTACAACACCATCGGCGACGTGATGAATGCGATTAATGCCACGAACGCCGGCGTCACCGCGTCGATCGATGCGACCGGCAACGGCATCCTTCTCACCGACACCGCCGGTGGAGCGGGAACCATGAGCGTCAAGGACCTGGACGGCGGCACGACTGCCGCCAACCTCAACATCGCCGGCGCCGCCACCGGCACCACCCTCGACGGGGCGATGGAGAAAACCATCACCGTCACCAGCACCGACACGCTCTCTTCGCTTCAGGGCAAGATCAACCAGCTCGGCTTCGGAGTCACCGCCAACATCATCAACGACGGATCAAGCACCTCGCCCTACCTCCTGTCGCTGACGGCCGTCAATTCGGGGCAGGCCGGTCGCGTCGTCATCAACAGCGGCACGACCAACCTGAATATCAAGAACCTCGTCAGTGCCCAGGATGCCGCGGTCTTCTACGGCGGCTCGGCCGATGCGCAGCCATTGCTGATCACTTCGAACACGAACCAACTCACCAATGTCATCAGGGGCGTCACCGTAAGCCTCGTCAGCGCCAGCAGCAGCCCGGTCAGCCTCAGCGTCTCCCCCGACCCCAGCAACGTGACCGCGCAGCTCCAGAATTTCGTCGCAGACTTCAATTCGTTGGTCGGCACCATCACGACGGACAGCCAGTACAACACCGCCAACAACACCGGCGGCATTCTGCTGGGCGATTCCACCGCACAAAGGGTGCAGGAAGCTGTCTACAACATGATCAACTCCGTCGTGCAGGGAGCCGGCCAATACAAGGACCTGGCGGATATCGGCATCACAGTCGATGCCAATGGCGACGCCAACAGCACCACGGGCACCACACTCGAATTTGACGCGAGCACGTTCGAAACCGCATTCGCCAACGACCCCACGGCCGTTCAGAATCTTTTCAGCGACGCCACGATCGGACTGGGAAATGTCGTCAACAACGCGATGGATGCCCTGACCGATCCGGTCAACGGAATCATGACGCTTCAGACCAACACGCTCAATACCCAGATCAGCCAATACCAGGATCAGATTAACGAGTTGAACGCCATCCTGGCCGAAAAAAAGCAGCAGTTGCAGAACGAGTTCAACGATATGGAGGAAACGCTGGCCACGCTGCAAAGCCAGGGATCGCTTCTCAACGCGTTCAGCAGCGCAGCAGCGTCCGTCACGGGCAGCACCGCCGGGCTCGGCTCGGAGGGATCGTCCGGCTCCTCCTCACCCTCGTCGAGCAGTTCCTCCGGTTCGTGATCGTTTGACCAGGTGATATGAATCCGCAAGCACAAAATTATCTGCGAACCAAAGTCCTGACGGCCAACGCGGAGCAATTGCAACTGATGCTCTTCGACGGCGCGATCCGTTTCAGCGAACAGGCCCGCGTCGCCCTGCACAACAAGAACTACGAGCTGAGCTATCAACTCCTGACCCGGACCCTCGCGATCGTCAACCAGCTGTTATGCGCCCTTAAGCCCGACCTCCTGCCCGATCTGTGCAAACGGCTCAAAGGCCTGTACAGCTTCGCCTATCGAAAGCTGGTCGATGCGAATCTGAATCACCACATCGAATCCCTGGACGAGGCGATCGCAATCCTCAAATACCAGCGGGAAACGTGGGTGATGCTGCTGGACCAATTGACGAAACAGAAAGCCGCCGCCGCCGCGTCGCAGATGCAGGTCCCCGCCCCAGACCCCCGCATGGAAGCATCCATGAACATGCAGGGTTAAGCGCCTTCCTCAACCCATCTGTAAAACCCCATCGCATTGCCTGTCGTCATCCGATCCAATTCCTGAACGCTGATATTCCTGGCTGCGGCAACCATCGCGGCCGTATGAATCACCAGGGCCGGCTCATTGATTTTCTGTTTTCGCATCGGCTCGGGGCTGAGATAGGGCGCATCGGTTTCGACGAGAAACCGATCGGCCGGCGCCGCCGCCGCTACCTCGCGCAGCGATTGTCCGTTGCGAAACGTCACCACTCCGGTAAATCCGACAAGATGTCCCGCGTCCCAGATCCGCCGCGCTTCCGAGCCGGTTCCGGTAAAGCAATGGAACACGGCCCGCACATCGGCAAACGCCCCGAGAATCGAAAGGCAGTCATCCACCGCTTCCCGGCAATGAATGATGACCGGCAGCCGCGCCTCCCGTGCCAACTCCAATTGTGCCTGGAAATATTGCGCCTGCCGCTGACGCGGAGCGAAATCGTAATGATAATCCAGCCCCATCTCGCCGATCGCCACAACGGCCGGCACATTGAAATAATGACGCAAGCGTTGCAGGTCCCCCAATTCGATCTCATGGCAATAGTTCGGATGGGCCCCCACCGCACAGCGAATGTGCGGCCGCCCCTGAGTGACGGCCAACGCCGCCTCCCAATCCGCCGGATGCGTGCCGATGGTGACGATTTTGTTTACCCCAGCCGCTGCTGCCCGGTCCAGAACAGCCTGAAGCTGCTCAAACAACCTGGGATCGGTCAAATGGCAATGAGTGTCGAACATGATGGAGAATCATGGCTCATTAGTCATTCTAAAACGTCGCCTCGAACGCATCGGGCGTATGCCGGATTTGCGGGTCGCGTCCGGTCGGCCAGACGATGGCGACCACATCGAACCGAGCCGGCGGCTGCGGCATGCCGTAGCGCGACAGGTAATACTTCGCCGCCTTCGTCAACTGGTGCCGCTTGATATCGTTGACCTGCTCTTCCGGCGTCGGATCGTCATACGTCCGCGTTTTTACTTCGGCGAACACCAGCGTCCGTCCGTCGCGCGCGATGATATCCACCTCCCCCACTTCGCACCGGAAATTCCGTTCGATGATTTTATACCCCTGATTGCGAAGATACCTCGCCGCCACGTTCTCCCCGCGCTGTCCCAGCGCATCGCGCGGCGGCGCCGGTTTGAACTGCTTGACCAACCACTCAAACATGGAAGGGAATTATGCCCGCATCCCACTTCATCGCAACCCCACAGAGAAAATCGAACTTTGAAATCGGAACAATTAGCCCCCGGTGATTCACCGGGGGCTCAATGGGATGAGATTCACATTTCCCGCCTTAGGCGCCCGACGCGGCCAGTTCCGCTTTCTCGGTCGGCTCCCCGCCGTCTTCCTTCTTGCCCTTGCGCTTCTCGGTAAGCCGCGTGGCCTTGCCGACGCGGTCGCGCAGGTAGAACAGCTTCGCCCGCCGGGATTCGCCGCTGCGCTTCACGGTCACGCGCGAGATGAACGGGGAATGCAGCGGGAAAATCCGCTCCACGCCCTCGTTATTCACGATTCGCCTCACCGTGAATGTCTCGTTGATCCCCGCACCCTTTTTCATGATCACTACGCCGCTGAAGACCTGAATGCGCTCTTTATCGCCTTCGATGATCCGAGTTGCTACGTCCACCGTGTCGCCGACCGCGAACTGGGGAACTTCCTTCTTCAGATGCGGTTGCTCTACGAGTTGCAAGATTTTGTTGGTCATGACCGACTCCAATCCACCGCATTCGCGGAAGCCCGCCGGCGCGGAATGCCGCACCGGCGCAAAACTATTCTATGCACTTATCGGCTCTGCTGGCCGCGATCCTTATCCAAATACGCCCGCCACAAATCGGGCCGACGTTGTTTCGTTCGCTGCTGTCTCTGCTCCAATCGCCACTCGGCGATCTGGGCATGATTGCCGCCGAGCAGGACATCCGGCACCCCCATTCCCCGGAAATCCCGGGGCCGCGTGTACTGCGGATATTCCAACAATCCATCGGCGAACGATTCATCGGCGGCCCCATCCTCGGCCCCGAGCGCGCCGGGTAGAAGCCGCACCACCGCGTCCACCACCACCATCGCCGCCAGTTCGCCGCCGCTCAGGATAAAATCGCCGATGCTGATCTCCATCGGCGCCAAGCCCGTCACAATTCGCTCGTCGAAGCCCTCGTAATGACCCGCGATGAGCAGCAGTCGATCTTTCGCGGCCAATTCCTCGGCCACGCGCTGATCGAACAGGCGTCCTTGCGGGGTCAGCAGAATGCGAACGCTCTTGGCCGCAT
The DNA here is from genome assembly GCA_036267155.1 of Tepidisphaeraceae bacterium. Taxonomy (GTDB): domain Bacteria; phylum Planctomycetota; class Phycisphaerae; order Tepidisphaerales; family Tepidisphaeraceae; genus PALSA-1353. The sequence goes on along the minus strand of DATAWP010000025.1, from coordinate 50,408 downwards.
CCCGCCGTTCGACTGACTCGACGGCGTCGAACAAGGTCTGGCACATCATGACCATGCCCGGGCCACCGCCAAACGGCTTGTCATCCACCGATTTGTGCGCATCCGTCGCAAAATCGCGGATGTTCGTCAGGTGATAACTGACCAGTCCTTTCTCCGCGGCCCGCTTGGGAATGCTGGTCCCCAATGCCGCGTCAAACATCTCCGGAAACAACGTGAGAATGTTAATCCGCACGACACCCTCCCGCACGACACTCTCGCCGCCGGGTAGTTACTTGGCTTCCGCTTCCTGTTTCTTTTCCGGATTCTTTTCCGGCGCGGGCGCCTCGGCGGCCGGCGCTTCCTTCTTGGCTTCTTTCTTCACCGGCTCCGGCGCGGCCGGTTTGGGCTTGCCCGGCTTGGGCAAGCGCAAATGTTTATGATCGAGCCCGCTCTTTTTCAACAGCGACGAAACCGTTTCCGACGGCACCGCGCCTACATCGAGCCAATGCTTGCAACGGTCCAGCTTGGCCACGAATTGCTTGTCAGCCTCTTTGGCCCGCGGATCGTAAAATCCAAGCTCTTCGATAACGCGACCATCCCGCGGAGAGCGCGAATCGATCGCGTTCAACCGGAAAAACGACCGATTGCTTCGGCCCATACGTTTCAATCTCAGCTTCACTGACATCTGCAATCTCCAAGTGCCATAAAATCAATGCGAATCGGCGAGTATAGCCATTGGGCGGGGGATGGCAAGTTGGTCATTTTGTGGAATCAACAACAGAAGGCCAGACGGGGGCGAGGAAGTCCCGGCCAAACCAAGCCGGCAATGACCCATTTGGACACTCTGGAATTGACGCCTGCGGACCGATGATTAGACTGGTCGGCGTCTAGTCTATCCTCGGGAGAGCAAATATGTCGGCCGGCCAACATCCCAGCACCGTCGGGGCGTATGATGCCAAGACTCGTTTTTCGGAACTTCTGGCACGGGTTGAAGCGGGCGAGGAGATTACCATCACCAGGCACGGTTCGCCGGTGGCGCGGCTGGTGCCGATTAAGAAAAAGTATTCAGCGGCGGAACGACGGGAAGCTATTGAACGCATCCGCCAATTACAGAAGGGCCTGAGCCTTGGGGGTTTAAAGATCCGCGACCTGATCGATGAGGGTCGTCCGTGAATAGCGCCTTTGTAATCGACAGTTCGGTGGCGCTGACTTGGCTGTTCAAGGACGAAGCCACGATGCGCACCAATGAATTGTTGGAGCGCCTCAATTCGGACAGCGCGGTCGTACCTGCGTGGTGGTACGTGGAATTGACCAACGTGATTGCGCTGGCGGAGCGGAAAGGCCGCATCACGCCCGCCCAGACGGCTACGTTCATCGAAGAACTGTCCAAATTCGACATCGACATCGATGCCGAAGCGCCGGGCCGCGCATTTACTCATCTGCTGTCGCTGTGTCGCGCCTATCACCTGACCAGTTATGACGCGATCTACCTGGACTTGGCCATGCGCCGCCAGCTTCCGCTGGCAACGCTCGATGAGCCGCTGCGCAAGGCGGCAAAGAAAGTTGGCGTCAAGGTGCTGGGATCGTGATAAGGCCAAGCGCCCCATCACCTGATCCATACCCTTCTACCTCGTCGTCATCCCGCATATCATTGTCTGGCTAACAACCTATGTTCGACGCACTCACCGATAAGTTCAGCGGCGTATTCCGATCCCTTTCCGGCCGGGGCCGCATCAGCGAAGAAAACATTCGCGAAGCGATGCAGAGTGTCCGCACCGCTCTGCTCGAAGCGGATGTGAATCTCAAAGTCGTCAACGACTTCACCGAGCACGTCATCAGCAAGGCGATCGGCCAGGAGGTCATCAAGAGCCTTCAGCCGGGCGAGCTGATGGTGAAGATCTGCTACGACGAATTGCTCGATCTTCTAGGGCCGGTGGACACGCGGATTTATTTTGTTCAGCCGGGGCCGACGATCCTCATGATGTGCGGATTGCAGGGTTCGGGCAAAACCACCACCTGTGGGAAACTTGCGAAATTTCTGGTTTCCAAGGGGCATCACCCGATGCTGGCGGCGGCGGATTTGCAGCGGCCGGCGGCCGTGGAACAGCTTCGCGTCATCGGCGAGCAGGTCGGCGTGCCGGTTTACACCGACGATTCAAAAGTCGCTCCTCACGGCCAGGTGGTTCGGGGGGCGGCCGTGGCGGTTTGCCGGGCGGCGGTCAATCAGGCGAAATCATCCGGACTGGATGTCGTGATTCTCGACACGGCCGGACGATTGCACATCGACGACGAATTGATGGGCGAGCTGCGCGACATCAACGGACAGCTTCAGCCGCATCAGATTTACCTCGTCCTGGACAGCATGAGCGGCCAGGATGCGGTCAACAGCGCCAAAGCCTTCAACGAGCAACTTGAACTCGACGGTCTGATCCTCACGAAGCTCGACAGCGACACACGCGGCGGGGCTTTGCTCTCCGCCAAGATGGTCACCGGAAAACCCGTGAAATTCCTCGGTGTCGGCGAAAAGCTCGAGGCATTGGAGGAATTCCGGCCCGAGGGAATGGCGTCGCGTATCCTCGGCATGGGCGACATCATCGGGCTGGTCACCGAGGCGCAAAAAAAATTCGACATGGAGGAAACCGCCCGGCTCCAGGAAAAGATGGAGAAGGGGAGTTTCACCCTCGACGATTTCATGTCGCAAATGGGGCAGATCAAAAAGCTCGGGTCCATCGGCAAAGTCATGGGGATGATTCCGGGCATGGGCGATCTGAGCAAAGCCGCCAACATGAACGACACGGATGTCGAGCGGCAGATGGGGCACATGCGGGCAATCTACGATTCGATGACGCGCGAGGAGCGAAAGAAGCCGGACTTGCTGGAACACGGCCGGCGGCGGCGAATCTCCGTGGGAGCAGGGGTGGCGGTCAATGAAGTTGGGCAGTTTATCAAGCAATTCGAAAGCGCCCGCGATGTGATGCGCGCCCTCGGCGGACAGGGCATCATGGGTAAAATGCGATTTATGAAGTCGGTGATGTCCGGAGGATTGAGCAACCTTGGAATGCCGGGGGGGCCGATGATCAAGACCAAGAAATCGGGATTTATGGAGAAGAAGGATCGGAATAAGAAGAAGCGAAGGTAGTGTTCTATCAAACGGGGGGACCTGCCGACTGAAGTCGGCAGGCCGCGGTTAATTCCACGAAATCAGGCCGGGCTCGAACGGGGTGGCCATGTCGGCGTTGCCGGGCAGGACACGGACGGCAAAACCCTGCCGGCCGCTGGTGCGGCATTCGATCTGCCCGCTGAATACGTGTCGGGCTCCGGCGATCTGCTTGGAATGATTCATGCGCAGAACATGGGGCGCGCCGATCTGGCCGGTTGCGGTGATTGGACCGGAATAAAGCTCCACCACCACTTCGCGCGGATCGACGTCCGGCAGATCGACCAGCGCTTCCACCTGCATATTTTCGCCGACGCGATAATGGCCGTTGCCGCCGACGTGAACACCGACGACCTTGATCCCGCCCCAACGCTGGCGAAGCATCTCCTTGGCCTTGGCCAGATTGACGGAGCGCTCGAGGTTGTTGGCGGCCAGCGTCTGTCCCCGGACATCGGCGGGAATGTAAAATTTCTCCGTGTACTCGCGCACCATCCGGTTGGTGTTGAAGACCGGCGCGAGCTTGCGCATGCACGTTTTCATCCGTGAGATCCACTCGCGCGGGATATTGTCCACGGTGCGCTTGTAAAACAGCGGAATGATTTGCTTTTCGAGGATTTCGTAGAGGGCCTGACTTTCGAGCTGGTCCTGCGTGTTGTAATCCGAATAGCTTTCGCCGCGGCCGATCGCCCAGCCGACGTCCGGGGTATATCCCTCGACCCACCAACCGTCGAGGATGGAACAATTGAGCACGCCGTTGGCGGAGGCCTTCATTCCGCTGGTTCCGCTGGCTTCCATGCCGCGGCGCGGGGTATTGAGCCAGACATCGACGCCCTGCACCAGCGAGCGGGCGATGTTGATGTCGTAGTTTTCCAGAAAAACCATTTTTCGCCGAACCGCGGGGTTACGGGCGAAATTCACCAGCGCCTTGATGAGTTCCTTGCCTTCGTGGTCGGCCGGATGGGCCTTGCCGGCGAAGATGAACTGAATCGGCCGCTTGGCATCCTCGAGCAGGTGCTGAAGGCGCGAAACATCACGCAGCAACAGCGCACCGCGCTTATAGCCGGCGAATCGCCGGGCAAAACCGATCGTCAGCGCCTCGGGGTCGAGCACTTCATCCGCGATGGCGATGTCGTCGAACGGCGCCCCGCGCCGCGTGAGCTGATCCTTCAGTGTCCCCCGCACCCAGCCGACCAGCTTTTCCCGGCAGCGCTCGTGACAACGCCACAATTCCTCGTCGGGAATCTGCGTGACCCCTTCCCATACTGATTGGTCGGTCGGGTCGGTCTGCCATTTACTGCTGAGATATCGATCCAGGATGTAAACCATATCTGCCGCCAGCCAGGATCGAACGTGAATGCCGTTGGTGATGTGCTGGAGCGGAACCTCATCGGGCGGGACCTGCGGCCAGAGATTGTGCCACATTTTCCTGCTGACATCGCCGTGCAAGGCGCTGACGCCGTTGACGCTGTCCGCCAGCCGAATCGCCAGCACCGCCATGGAGAATCCCTGCTTCTTGTTGGTCACATCTTCGCGGCCAAGGGCCAGAAATCCCTCCTCGTCCAGCTTCAGCGTCGGATAATAATTCTTAAAATATTTCGCCATCATGTCGGGCGAGAACGTATCGATCCCGGCCGGGACGGGGGTGTGCGTGGTGAAGACGTTCGTTGCCATCACGTATTGCCGGGCCTGATCGAAGCTCAGCGGACTATTTTGCAGCAGCACGCGGATTCGCTCCAGCGCGAGGAACGCGCTGTGTCCTTCGTTCATGTGGAAGACGGTCGGCTGAACGTTCAGCGCTTCCAGCGCCCGGACGCCGCCGATGCCCAGCACGATCTCCTGCTTGATCCGCATTTCCGGGCCGCCGCCGTACAGCTTGCCGGTGATTTCCCGATCGGCCGGGGAATTTTCCGGAAGATTGGTGTCCAGCAGATACAGCGGCACGCGCCCGACTTTGGCGAGCCAGACCTTGCAGAACACCGCGTTCTCCGGCAGATCGACGCGCACCTGCACGGGCGAACCATCGGTGTACTTCACGGGTTCGACGGGCAGGTTGTAGAAATCCAGCTCGGGATAGGCTTCCTGCTGCCAGCCGTCGGCGGAGAGATACTGCTGAAAATATCCGTTGCGGTAGAGGAGCCCGACGGCCACCAGCGGCAAACCAATCTCGCTGGCGCTCTTGAGATGATCCCCCGCCAGCACCCCCAGGCCACCGGAATAGACCGGCAACGATTCGTGCAGGCCGAACTCTGCCGAGAAGTACGCGACCATGAAGGGGCTTTTCTGCCCGCTCACGTCGGCGTGCGCCTTTCCGAACCATCCCGTTTCCCGAAGATGGTATTGGAACGCATCGTACACCCGGTTGAGCTGGGCCAGATAACCATCGTTGCCGGCGGCGTCGGAGAGCCTTTTCTGATCGATGATGCCCAGCAGCTTGACGGGATTATGGTTGACCTCTTCCCAAAGATTGCGGTCCAGCCGCCGGAACAATTCCGCGGCATCCGGATGCCAAACCCACCAGAGATTGTGGGCCATCTCCAGCAGCGGCTGAAGCGGAGAGGGAACATCAGGGAAAACCTGAAATGTCTTAATGTTAGGTGTAAGAAAATCCATAGCCCTTTACCTTCTGAAACAGGGTATCTCCCCCATTATCTTCGGCTATTTTGCCCTTTCGGTAAAGACGGTCCAGAACCTATAAGCCGGCCATTTTTACATTTGCACGGTGGCTCTGTGGTCGAAATCACTTCCGCGAGGCCGGCTCTTTGCGTTTGACATAAAACTGCGAATCGGCCGCCCGTTGTCCTATGAAATGCAGGTTCATGGGGTATTTGAGCGAGCAGGCGCGAAAAAATTCCCAGATGCGTTCGCCATGGCGCATTTGCCGTTCGAGGTTCTCGTCGATCTGGTCCTGCAGTTCTGCGGAGATCATTCGCTGGCGGTCGTAATCCCATTGCGGATCGATTCGCACCAGCAGGTGTGCCTCGTCCCAATCGATTGGATAGCCATGGATATATCCTTCCCCCGTTCGCGGGGTGTAAAACCAGAAACAGAGAAAGCGATCTTTCCAGACGGTGGAAGTGGCGTTGTCAACGCCGGTGATGAGGGCCGCGTGCGCGGTGCGGATGGCCTGTCCACTCAACGGTTTGGCGACCCACACCTTGCGGTGGCGGCAATCGTAAAGCCCGACGTGCGGATATTTTCCGTTGAATCGGTCCGTGCAGAGCTTGGCGCTGACGCGCGGCGACTTCTCGGCGCCGTCGCGCTTACCGAACCCCAACATCTACGATGTCCTTCATGAATAGCGGTTGGTTCAACCGGAAGGATACGCCCTGGGCTGAAAAAGGCAATTGCGGTCCTTGAATAATCGAGTCAACACGGCGGCTAAAGCCGCCGCGCCCCGGCTGCGACTTTACTCTGACTCTCTATTTCACGATGAACACCACCGGCGACGTCAGCATCACCGGCCGGCGCTGCAGGAGCATCAGCTCATCCAATTCCAATCCCAGCGCGTGCCGGATCGACGGTTCCAACACATCCATCCATCCAGCCACTTCGACCGACAATTTGGGAGAAAACCGCATGACCGAATCCTCATCGCTGCCGTTGGTGTCTCCGTTGAGGAGATCCGCGAACGTTTTGGGCGCGGGTAGCACACGGACGTCGTAATCGCCGGGCTTGAGATTTGCCTTCCTGGCAGCGTAGGCAATGGCGTCCTGAATCCCGCCGATCCGGTCCACCATGCCCAGGTCCTTGGCCTGTTGGGCGGAAAAAATGCGGCCGCGCGCCACCGCGTCGATGTCCTTAATCTTTCCTTTGCGGGTCGTCATCACGCGCTCGGTGAACTGGTCGTAAGTTTGCTTCATCCAGTGGGTGACCTGCTGCCGCTGGCGATTGTCCCATTCGGTGGAAGAACTGAAAAGATCCGCATTTTTCCCGCGCACGAAGGATTCCGTGTTCAGCCCGATCTTGGTGAACAGATCTTTGAGAACGAACTTGCCTCCGACTACGCCGATCGAGCCGACGATCGCAGTGGGATCGGCAAAAATGAAATCGCCCGAGGAAGCGAGATAATATCCGCCGCTGGCCGCCATCGAACCGACGGAAATGATCACCGGCTTGGTTTTGGAGAGCCGGCGTGCCGCCTGCCACATCGCCTCGCTCGCCAGCGCGCTGCCGCCCGGCGAATCGATGCGGATCACCACCGCGTCGATTTTGTCATCCTTCTCGGCCGACCGGATGGCTTCACGCATCGTGTCCGATCCGATGTTTTCCGATTGGCTGAACATCCCATCGCCGCTGGACCCGTCCACAATCACTCCTTCGGCATAGATCACCGCGATTCCCGGTCGGGTCGATTCGTGCGGCTTCCTGGCCAACAGCGCAAAAAGTGCGAACGGACTCGACAGATCAACCTGGTCCTTGTCCGTCTCGCCGTAGTCCGTCACCAAATCCACCGTCTGACCCAATTCCTTGGCCATCAAATCCCGCAGGCCGCCGATGTCCACCAGGTGATCCACCAGCCCGCGATCCTTCGCCAATTTGCCGGGAATGAGCGCCTCGTCCACCGTCGCCTTCACATCGTTTGGCGCTAACTTTCGGCTCGTGCTGATCGTGTCGATGATCTGCCCGTACAGAGAATCAGCCAGCTTATTCAGTTGACCCTTCAATTCGTCGCTGGCGTCGGTACGGGTGAATTCCTCGTCGGCGCCTTTGTATTCCCCGATCTGAACGTAATCCGCTTTCACTCCGATTTTGTCGAGCAGCCCCTTGGCAAACATCGTTTCAAAACCCACCCCGGGAATCATGATTTCACCCCCCTCCATCATGCAGACATCCGTCGCGCCGCTGGCGGCTATGTAACTGCTCGTGTCATACGCATCGGCATACACGAACGTGCGCTTCCCCTCCTGGCGCAGCATGTTCAGCTCATCGCGCAATTCCATCGCCTGCGAAAGATTCAGCGTCCCATCCCCCAGCCGCAGCAACACCCCGCGAACGTCGGCATCCTTCCGCGCCTTTTCCAGCCGGTCGATCAGCACCCGCAGGGTCACGGTCTGCTGGTCTTCGGCGAAGAGGCTGAAATCGGCAGGTTTTTCGGCAACCGGATCGGACAGATCGAAATACGCGACCTCCGGAAGCCGCGGCTCCACTTGCTCTTTATTCGCTGTATGGGCCGCCTTGATTTTCGCCATCAGTTCAGCCGGAGTTGGGAATCGATTGACCGGCTGGGTGGCGGCAGAGGCGCTGTTTTGCGAAGGGCGTGTCGAGGCCGAAGTGATCGCCAGACAACTTCCCGCCCACCCCGCAACGGACACGACCAATACCAACACCCACCATTTCATAAACAGCTCCTGAGTACGACCAATGATTAGTCCCGCCGGAGGTGGATTATAGCGATTGCCGATTCTGATTTGCCAATCGCGCTGAACGAGTCAGGTTGCGGACCCAATAGGCAATAGGCAATTGGCAATAGCCAATGCAATTGGCGGTCGCCCTCCTTTGACGCTCCCGTCCCCCCTTCTATAATGCCGCCGAGACCGCTTGGGCCGTCTGCGTGGCTGCATCGGGAAGGAGCCTGTCAGTGCATTGGACGAGGGCCGGCCTCGGCTGGATTCTAATCGCCATCCTGTTGCCATTCGCTTGCGTGTCGCCCGCACGCGCCCAGTTCGCGCAAGTCAGCGAAAAACTTCTGATTCGTGCTTCGTCCGTGACCAACTGGGCCGCGGGATCCGTCAACATATTGCAGCTTCAGGGGCCCGTCTCCGTTGTCACCGATGACGTGACCTGCTCGGCCAAGCAGGCGGTCATCTGGCTCACCCCCGTGCCCGGCGCTCTGCTGCATGAACAGCAGGTGGATATCGTTCTCATCGGCGACGCGACGTTGGCGGCTTCGGTGAATCATCTCACCCGAAGCGGCCCACGGCTGCTGGTCAACACCATCGTGCGCGGCACGGTGCAGCTTTCGGCCTCATCCGAATCAGCCAAAGATCTTTCACAATCTCCGCTGTACCTCGATGCGCAAACCATTCGCGGGGCTGACGAAAATTCGGGGGCGGCGCCGTCGAGTCCCGATGCCAGTCGCCCATTGACCACAACCGCTCCGCCGCCGGCTCCACCCAAGGGCGGAACATCCGTCTCCGGGGTCGTTCAGCCGACGCTGAGCAAGGCCGGCCTGGTTGAATTTCACGCCGCACTCGTGGTGCCGACCACGGCTGATGACGGCACCAGCGCCCTGCAACTCGGCGGCGGCGTGACCATCACCCAAAAGTCGGACAACGGCGATTTCCTGGAGCTTCTCGCGAACAATGCCGTCCTGTTCAGCAGCGACCGCGGCGCCGCTACGACGGGGCCGTCGGCCGGCGGCTTTGGCCGCCATTTCACCGCGGCCTATCTGGAAGGCGACGTGCGGATGGATTTCACCCCCGCCTCCGCTAAAAAACCCGAACAGCGTCTGACCGCCGATCGCGTGTTTTACGATTTTGTCACTCAGCGCGCGGTGCTCACGGGCGTTGTGTTCCATGCCATCGATCCGTTGACGCAAATCCCCATCGTTTTCCGCGCCCAGGTGATGCGGCAACTTACCCATGGCGAATACACGATGGAGCATTCCGAATTCACCACCAGCAAATTCGCGGTCCCCACGTTCAGCGTCCGGAACACCTACGCCTACGTCCGCGAGGAACCGGACAATCCCGGCAATTACGAAGTCACCGGCCGCAATACGGTGGCCGAAGTATTCGGCATCCCCGGCTTCTATTGGCCATACTTGTGGGCGGTGGTGAATGACAAGCCCTTTCTCCTTCGTAATTTTGAGACCGGGAATTCCAGCCGATATGGATTTACCTTCACCAGCGAATGGGGCTTGTTTGAAACCCTCGGCCAGGCGCCGCCGAAGGGACTCGATATCTCCTACGATCTCGATTACTTCTCCGAGCGGGGATTCGGCGGCGGGTTCGCTGGCAAATACCAAGGCGGCTTCGTCACCGATTCCGGAGAACCCTGGAGTTACCAAGGCGATTTCAAGTCCTTCCTCATGAGCGACCACGGGATCGACAACCTCGGGGGCGACCGCAGTTTGGTCGATCCCGCCACGGATCTCCGCGGTCGATTCCTCTGGGAACATCAACAATTCCTGCCCGACGACTGGCAGGTGCAGATCCGCGTCGGTTATCTGTCCGATCCCACGTTCCTCGAGGAATACTATCAGCCGGAATTCGACTCGACCCTGCCGTACAACGCCGAGTTCTACGCCAAGCGCCAGCAGGACACGGAGGCCCTGACATTCCTCGCCGAGAGCGACACCACGCGATTCGTCACCAATTCCGACCGGCAGCAAGAGCAATTCGACGTCGCCCGGCTTCCCGAAATCACGTATCAGCGCATCGGCGACAGCTTTGCCGACGATCAGCTTACGCTCTTCAGCAACACCAGCGGCGCGGCGCTGAAGTTCGACCAAAGCGCCTTTTCACTCGCCCAGCAAGGCTTTGGTCCGGGCCTCTCGCCGGGTCTTCCTTCCGACGGCTTAAACGGCACGACGGGCAACATGATTTTCCGCGCCGACACCCGACAGGAGGTTGATTGGCCGGTTTCCATCGGGCAACTGCGGGTCGTCCCCTTCGTCATGGGCGAGGCAACCAGCTATTCCGACAGCCCCGGCGGCGACGGCCAGAACCGTCTGTACGGCGGCGCGGGTCTTCGCCTCACCACCAGCTTTTGGCGCGTTTACGATTCGGTCGATTCCGATCTTTTCGACATCCATCGCCTCCGCCACATCGTTCAGCCGGAAATCAATCTCTTCACCTCCGCCACGACCCTCGATCAGAGCAAAATTTACATCTTCGACCCCGATGTAGACGCGCTCAACGACATCACCGGCGGCCAATTCGCGTTGCACCAGCACTGGGAAACCATGCGCGGCGGACCCGGCCGATGGCAGAGCGTCGATATCCTCGACTTCAACGTCGAAGCCGACTTGTACACGCATCAGCCCCCCGCTTCCGTGCTGAACCCCGTTTCATTCCGCGGGCTGTACTTTCCTTCCGAGCCGCAAACTTCCGTCCCGCGGCAAGCGATCAACTCCGATCTCACCTGGCACATCGCCGATGACACCGCCTTCATTTCCGATGTGCAATGGAATCTGGACCAGCGTGAAACCGCCATCGCCGAAGCGGGCGTGGCCATCAACCGCGGCAGCCGCCTCAGCTACTACGTCGGCGATGCATACGTTCAGGCCCTGAATTCGCAAATCCTCACCTTCAACGCGAATTACAATCTCACGTCCAAATACCAACTCAGCGTAAGCGAGGCCCTGGATTTCGGCAGTTCGCGTGCGACCGTGACGTATGTGTCCGTCACTCGCAGGTTCGACATATTCTCGTTTTCGATCGCCGTCTACCACGACGGCATCTCCAACACCAGCGGCATAACGGCAAACTTCTTCCCCGTCGGCCAGCCCGGCTTCAGCCGACCGTGGAACGCCAACGACTGATCGCGCGGCTTTGTGCATCCGCCCCGCCTCGCGTATCCTCCGGGGATGGATCCAAAACAGCGAGCCGGCGAGTCGGCACTGGAGCATGTCAAGAACGGAATGATCATCGGTCTGGGCACCGGCTCGACCGCGCGGTTCTTCATCGAGGCCGTCGGGTTGGCCGTCCGGGCCGGCAAGTTGCGCGACATCCGCGCCGTGCCCACCAGCGTCCATTCCGAAAAACTGGCCGCCGAATTCGGCTTGCCCGTCGTCACCTTCGCCCAGACCACGAAGATCGACCTCACCGTCGACGGAGCCGATGAAATCGCTCCGGACCTTACGCTCATCAAAGGTCTCGGCGGAGCGCTGTTGCGCGAAAAGCTGGTCGCTCAGAATTCGTCCAGGCTCGTCATCATCGCCGACGCTCAAAAGCTCGTCACCAAGCTCGGCACCCGCTCCCCCCTCCCCGTTGAAGTCACCCCTTTCGGCTTCGAGGCCAGCGAACGCTTCCTTCGCGATCTCGGCTGCACCCCTACCCTGCGGCGTCAGGAGGACGGATCGATTCTCATCACCGACAACGGCAATTACATTTTCGACTGCAAATTTTCCGAAATCCCCGATCCGCGCGATTTGAATCTGAAACTGGCCGCCCGCGCCGGCATCGTCGAATCCGGCTTGTTCATCGACCTCGCCAGCACCGCCATCATCGCCGACAACGCGACGGTCTGGACCATCGCCCGGCCGTAACGCCGCGAACCCTTTTTTAGCCCCGTCGCCTGCGACGCGATGGAACGCCTAAAACTTCACTTCCCCGGCGGCTGCACCGTCACTTGACGATCGACAATGAATATTCGATGCGTCAGCGCATCCGTGAACGTCACGCGTGCCAGTAAGTTGCGATGCCTTGGAACGGTTTGCCAAGGGCAATCCAAAACATAACTGTAAAGCAACGGCCCGTACCAATCCGCCTTGGCCGCCGACAAATCGAAATCCCATTCCCCAATGCGATTGGTCGGCCCCAGGGCCAGGTCGAACAATTCAACACGAAATGACCCCGCGGCCTTGATCTCGTCGCCGGTCCCGTCGATGGGAACGACGTAAATCTTCAGCATCGTATCGCCCGGCTCATTCGGATCGGCATGATATCCCCCAGTCAGACGGCCGAAGTCCAACCCCGATGTCGTGAACAGCTCGTCCAATTCATCTTCCGGCAGAACCGGCACGGTCGTGGCGCTGCTTTGCAAACCGCGGATGGTCGCCTGATCGGCATCGTGGCGCCGCTGAAGGTTGCTGATCTTCGCGTCAAGCTGCTGGTTCTGTTTCCGCAGCAGGATATTCGCCTGGTTGGGAGAGTGGCAACCGCCGGCCATGAGCAGACTTGAAGAGATAATGGCTGCGACGACGGCCGGACTAATCCTTGTCCTCATCCGAATCCTCATCACGATTGGCCGCCGCGACGATTGTCGGCGCCTGGTCCAGCACGCGGTCGGCGCACCCGTATTCCACCGCCTCTTCGGCAAACAGCCACTTGTTCCTGTCGAAATCGCGGTGAATCTGCTCCTGCGCTTTGCCGGTGAAGTCGGCCATCAGCTTGTACAGGCGATCGCGCAATCGCAGCATGTGGGCGGCCTCGATGCCCAGATCGGTCGCCGGGCCTTGCAGCACTCCGCCGATCAGCGGCTGATGCAGCATCACCTGGCTGTTGGCCAGCACCGCGCGTTTCCCGCGGCTGCCGGCCGCGAGAAGGCACGCTCCCATGCTCGCCGCCATGCCGATGCACGTCGTCGCCACTTCGCACCGCAGGAAACGCATCGTGTCGATGATGCCCAGCCCCGCCGAAACGCTCCCACCCGGTGAGTTGATGTAAAACTGAATGTCCGTCTTCGGATCGTCGTTGGACAGAAACAAAAGCTGGGCGATGATCGTATTGGCCGTTTCATCGGTCACCGCGCCGCCGAGAATGATGATCCGATCTTTCAGCAGCCGTGAGTAAATGTCGTATGCCCGCTCGCCGCGGCCTGATTTTTCGATCACGATGGGGATCAGATTATTTTCGCTCATCTCAATTTCTCGTTTCTCTGCACAATTTGAAGCTCGTTGCCTTCCGGATCGCGGAAGGAAACGGTCATTCCACCGCCAACCGCCTCCACCGGCTCAAATAAAAACTCCACTCCGAGATTTTTCAATCGCCGATACGCTTCCTCAAAATCGCTCACGCGCAGGGCCAGATGACGCAATCCCGGTTGAAACCTCGGCGTATGCGCCGGCTCCGGCCCGGCATCCCTGACCGGCATCAGCTCGATCATCGCCGCGCCCATCTCGTAACCGATTAAAAAACTCGGCGGCGTCTTGCCGTTGCCGGCGATCTGCTTCATACCCAAATGCCTGCAATACCACTCGACCTGCCGATTCACATCGTGGCAGGAAATCGCCGGATGATCGATGCCGAGATAAAGCATGAACCGCTTTGACTTTCATTTCGGCTTGTTGCCATCGCTGGCGGCCACCGCCGCGGGGGAATCTTCGCCCAGGACTTCGTCGCATACGCCGTACTTGACCGCCTGCTGCGCGTCGAAAAACCGGTCGCGCTCACTGTCCTCGCGGATTCGCTCAACCGTCTGGCCCGTGCAGTGGGCCATGATCGAAATCAGCGTCTCCTTGGTTTTGAGAATCTCATCCGCCTGAATCTGGATGTCCGCCGCCTGACCGTACACCCCGCCGAACGGCTGGTGGATCATGACCTTGGCGTTCGGCAGAATAAATCGCTTTCCCTTTTTCCCGGCCATGAAAACGATCGCCCCGCCGCTCTCCGCCCGGCCGATGCAGTACGTCGCCACCTCGCAGGTCAGAAATTTCATGATGTCATAAATCGCCAGCGTGTCGTCCACCACGCCGCCGGGGCTGTTGATGTACAGGTTGATATCCTGATCCCGCTTGACGCTCTGAAGATAGAGCATCTGCATCATGATTCTGCTGGCGCTGACGTGATTGATCTCGCCGACGAGGAACAGCACCCGGTTTTCCAGGAGCATTTCCTCGAGCGTCATTTCACGATATCGGTTGTATCCGCCGCCCTGCGCTCCGGGCATGGCCATGGGCATGGATACCGGGATGGAACCGGGATCGGATCCCAGGTATTGCGCGGCCCGATCCAACAGACGGCTATCCAAATTTTTCCGGTCGATGTTCAACATTCGTCTCCTCAAGTCATGTATCGCTGGCGATGTTATGCAGTCATCACGGCAGCGTCAATTGACCTCAAGATTCGCCGGCACGAACAGAATCAGCACTGCCGCCAAAAGCAGCGACGCCGCCACGACCAGCAGCCCCACCGTGAACTGTCCAGTGCTTTGCTTGGCCCATCCGATAACCGTGGGGGCAACGAATCCCGACAGCGCGCCGGTGGAATTGATGATGGCTAAGCCCACTGCCGCCGCTCTGTGGCGCAGGTATCGCGTGGGAAGCGTCCAAAATGGGCCGAGCGTTCCGAAGATGCCGATGGCCGCCACGCAAAGCGCCGCCACGCCCCAGACAGCCTCGTTGGCCGCGCACAGGCCAACAATGCCGATCGCGCCAAGGGCAGCGCACCCCGCGACGACCATTCGCCGCCGGCCCGTCCGGTCGGCCACGGCGCCGATCACCACCATGCTCACCGCCGCAACGAAATAGGGAATCGCCGCCACCAGGCCAACGTGAAAGTTGTCTCCATGGGTGAATGTTTTAACGATCGTCGGCACCCAATAGATGAAGCCGTACAGCCCCATGATCAACAAGAAATAGATCACGCTGAAGAGCCACAGCCGGCGATCCGCGGCCGCGGCGCGAAAGTCGGCCGCGTGATTCACATGCTGACGCGAATGATCGGCCGCCAATTCGCTTTCGATCCAGAGCCGCTCTGCGGCCGTGATCCAGCCCGCATTCGCCGGGCCGTCCGGCAAAAGTTCCGATGCCAATATCGCGACCCCCAACACCACGGCCGGCAATCCTTCCAGCAGAAAAAGCCATTGCCATCCGTGCAGGCCGCCAATCCCTTCCATCTTCATAATCAATCCGGCCAGCGGTGTACCGATGACCCCGGAAAGGGCCGTGGACGTCAGAAATGCCCCGAGAATTTTCGACCGCTGCGACACCGGCACCCACGCGGTCAAATAGAGGACGATCCCCGGGAAAAACCCCGCCTCCGCCAGCCCCAGCAGAAACCGCAACAGGTAAAAACTCCGCGCTCCGCGAGTGAACATCATCGCCGCCGCGAGAATCCCCCATGAGATCATGATCCGCGCAATCCACCGCCGCGCCCCCACCCGGTGCAGAATCAGATTGCTCGGCACCTCGAATAAAAAATACCCGATGAAAAACAGGCCGGCCCCGAGCCCGTAACTTTTATCGGTTAGACCGGTATCACCAAGCATCTGCAGCTTCGCCATCGCCACGTTGGTGCGGTCTAGATAATTGACAATAAACAGCAGGCACAAAAATGGAATGAGCCGAAGGATGATCTTGCGGATCGCCGTCGAATGGGGGACCGGGGCGTTCACTTAGCCGCCCAGTATCGGCAAATGACGTCGAAAACCTTTCCGCCGTGCCGCGCCGCAACCGCCGTGTCTTTGATCATCGCAAGATGCACCGCATCACACGAAAATTCCGCTTCGAGGTTACTCTCCACTCCGCGGCCCATTCCTTCCAGAATCACCAGATCGGCTTCCATCGCCGCGGCGTTCAATTCCGGACTGACCGCCTTCAGATCGATCAGCGGCTCGGCGGTGCCGGTGCTCACCAAATCAATCGCCAAGTTCGCCATCGTCGGCTCGGCCTGGAGAATCCTGGGCCACCAGGCACGGACATCGGCGATGGTCATATCATTGAGCGTCGGCCGTTCGTTGGCCGCCAGAACAACGCGCGTCCCGCGCTGGGCGAGCCAGCGGATCATCGGCGCCGCACCCAGCACAAAATCGCTCCCGGCATTGTCGACAAAAAAAACCGCTTTGCGATGGATCGGCCCCTGCATCCGCTGCACGAACCGATCGTAATCGTCGATGAGCCATGGACGCGGGACGATCTTCGATCGGGTTGCGAAAAAGTCGGGGCTGGAACTGAGAAATTGCTTCGCGGTCGCATCCGCCCCCATATCGAAAATATTTCCGGCGAACACTCCGAGCACCAGCGAGTCCAGTTGCTTCGCCGGCGGCAGTGCATCGATCTGCCTGCAAACGCTCGGCAGCAGCGGCAGCATCTTTTCGTTCTCGCGGTTCTTCAAATCGGCAAACGGATCGGCAAATCCCCACCGCCGCAGCAGGTTATCTCGCCAGGCGTCGAGCGTCAGAATCGTCACTCGGCCAAATCTCGAAGGATTTGCCGCGAACGCATCGAATTCGGCGTAAAACTCGCGACGGCAATCGTCGGCGCGATGAAGCGCTTCCGACTCGGCCTGTCCGCGATTGACCGCGGCTTCCACGCCGAGCTTGAGCAGAGTGTTCAGATGCCGCTTGAAAAATTCAACCCAATGATTTCGGCCGGCTTCGTCCCGCGCCAAATCCCACGAGCAGGCGACATACTTCGTCGCATCGGCCAGCTTGCAAAATGGGACCGCCGCGGGGCTGGGCATGACGCAGCTATTTAACGGCCCACGGATATGGCCAGCCGTGGACGAAAGTGTGTTTCTCCAACGCCTTTCGTTCATCCCGCGAAAGCGGCTTTCCATCGGAGACGGCGCAGTTCGAATCGACATGCGCGATGCGTCTCATGCCGGGGATCACGGTGGAGACGGCTGGATGACTCAGGCAGAACTTCAGCGCCAATGCAGCGAGGGTCGGGCGGTCGGGCTTGAGGAATTTCTTGAGGGCATCGACGCGGCCGGCAGCCTCTTTTCGACGTTCGAGCGTCAGCCATTTCGAGCGCCAATCGGTCGGGTCCATCTTTACCTCGGGCCCGAAATTTCCCGTCAACAGCCCTTCTTCAAACGGAACGCGGGCGATGATGCCGACGTTGGCCTCGATTGCCGCCGGCAGCAGCCGCTCGGCCGGACGCTGCTCGAACATGTTGTAGATCACCTGCACGCTGTCGATCAGGCCGCTTTTCGTCAGCTCAACGGCGCCGTAGGGATCCCAGTCATTGGCCGACACGCCGAAGGATTTGATCTTTCCCTGCTTTTTCAGCTTTTGCAAGCCGTCCAGCCAATCCATCTGGTGAAGAAAAGCCGGGGTCCATGAATGCAGTTGTTGCAGATCGAGACAGTCGATTTTCAGGTTTGCCAACGACTTTTCCGTAATCTGCACGACCCAATCGACCGGAAAAACATCCTTGATCGAATCTGTTTCGATTGCCTGGCGCTGGATCTTCGGCGGGATTTTGCTGGCGATGGCGACGTTGCCGCGCCGGTCGGCGACGGCCCGGCCGATGAGTTTCTCGCTGTGACCGTCGCCGTAGACCGCAGCCGTGTCGATGAAGCTCACCCCGAGGTCGATGGCACGATGGATGCAGGTGATCGCCTCGGCGTCGTCTTGCTTGCCGAATCCGCCGCCGATTTGCCAAGCGCCGAATCCGATCTCGCTGACCTTGATGCCGGATTTACCGAGCTTGCGATAGAGCATGCTTCGCACTCCCGAAAACAATGTTGCTGTTTCACCACGCGTAGGCTTCCGGCGATTCGCCGCCTGGGCCAGGCCAGATTTCGTTCAATCTGCGATGGGCGTCTTCGCTGATCTTGATCTCCAATGCTGCCAATGAGCCGGTCAATTGATCCATTGTCCGCGGGCCGATGATGGGCGCCGTCACCGCGGGATTGGCCAGCAGCCACGCCAGCGCCAGGTCCGCCGGCTTCTGGCCCGCTTCCTTGCAGAAATTCTCCCAGGCTTCCAATTGCGGGCGCATCTTGTCGAGACGCTTCTGAACGTGCTCGCCGGCGCGGCGGCCTTGTTCCTGTTTCTGCAACACTCCGCCCAGAATTCCGCCATCCAGCGGGCTCCAGGGAATGACGCCCATGCCATATGCCCGGCACGCCGGCAACACATCCATCTCGACCGTTCTGGCCGCCAAGCTATATTTGCTCTGCTCGCAAACCAGCCCCAGAAAATGTCGCCGACTTGCGGTTTCGCACGCCTGCGCGATGTGCCAGCCCGCGAAATTGCTGCTGCCGACGTAGATGATTTTCCCCTGCTGCACGAGCACTTCCATCGCCTGCCAGATTTCGTCCCACGGCGTTTCGCGCGAAATGTGGTGCATTTGATACAGATCGATGTAATCCGTTTTCATCCTCCGCAGACTGTTGTCGCACGCCCGGCGAATTTTTACGGCGCTCAGGCCCCGCTTCATGGTCAAATCGTTGGGGTCGGCATCCATATCGCCGAAAACCTTGGTCGCTAAAATCGTCTTTTCGCGCCGGCCGCCTTTCTGCGCGAACCATGAGCCGACAATCGTCTCGGTTATTCCTTCCCCCTTCTTCCAGCCATATACGTCGGCCGTGTCAAAAAAGTTGATCCCCAATTCCAGGGCCTTATCCATGACGGCATGGCTCTCGCCTTCGGAGGTGTGTGGGCCGAAGTTCATCGTCCCCAGGCAAAGTCGGGAAACCTTCAAACCTGTGCGGCCCAGCGTTATGTATTTCATGCGGTTCCTGGTGAAAAATGGTCATTTGTCATTGATCATTTGGTCATTCGCCTATGTTGTAGTGCCAAGCGTGGATTTCGACAAATGACCAAATAAAAACAGCGGCTGGCCACCCCTCCGGGCGCCGCCGCTGTGAAACGCTGACCTTTTCGAAACAGCATCCTCCGCCAACACCTCCGCGATTAGATCAACCGCGGCAGCGGGAACCGCACCCAGAGGATCGCCCACCAGCGAACGACCTGCGTCAACACGCATGCGGAATTTATAGATGCTCGCATCGTGTGGAAGGGGACGCCGTACACGATGCTGATTGCATATTCGAGGTGGGCAGTCTAGCGGCAACGCCTTGGAATGTCGAGGGTTTTTACGAAAAAACGGACCTTATTTAAAAACAAAAAAACCACCCAGCTTAATGCCCGGCATGGGATGCCAGCCATTTTCTACGGCGATGGCAGCCTCTTCCGTTTCGTCCCTATCAAGTGCAATCATGTCCCGTTGCATTTGTGCCCGATCACTTGCTAGTCGGATCCTCCACCCGGCCAATGAAGAGCATCGCCCCGCTGATTTGATCGCGAATGATGAACAGAAAGGGATGATCGGCCGTGAACGTATTCCGGGGCATGAACGCCACCGTCGGCATCATGACGATCCCCGTCGCCGCGGCCGCTTCGGTCCCCTCTTCATCCACTGCAATGTAGGCCTTATGCAGGACGGCGGAGATGAAGAGATCGCGGTCGCCGTCGATCCCTGAAAAATCCGCCCGCCCCCGCGTGAAGGCCAGCCCCATCCCCATTTCGCTCAGCGTCGGCGCTAGGCCGATCTGCGCGGCGAATTTGAATTTTGGAATCGCCACATCCACCTGCACCGGGGCCAGCCCGCCAACCAGGTCGGCCAGCATTTTTGCCGATAAATTCGACTCCAATTTATGCAAACCGTCGATCGACCGCGGAAGCAGAATCAGCATCGCAACCTTGTTACCCTTGTACGGAAGCTGCAGAGCCTGGAGTTGATCGTTTTGAAAAAGCTCGAAAACCCCGGCGGTATGCATCATCGCTCTGGACTGAGTGTCGGCCTTTCCGTCAACGTGGAAACCGCCCGGTTGCGTTCGTCCCGGTGAAAACTGAGACCGCCAAACCGCTTTGAAATAAATCGCGTTCGCCAGCACCATCCGAGTTTCCGCCGGAAGGCTTCCCGGCGAAAAAAGTTGCAAGATCTTCGCCTCGGTTTGGCGAGCCACCCAATCATTGATGGTTCCGCACGCGCTTTGCTGATCGTGGAAGTCAACTCTCAACAAATCCGTGTGATAGTCGCTCAACATCAGATTCTGAAATGCCGGCAGGCATTTGAAACCTTCCTGTGCCCACAAGGCATTGGCGATGTGAAGCTGAAAATTCTTCTGCGAACTCTGCAACTGATTCAGCAGGCTTTCCGCGGCCGTGTGAACCTCCGGCGACGACGCATCAGGCACGTGCAGAACGGTGGACATTTCCCTGGCCGTATCTCCGCGGGCGCCGGCGGCGGTCATCATCAGGGCCGTGTAAATGCTCAGGGGAGAGCAGAGGACGTTTCCCTGAGCCGGCGCCAGCCGGCCGTACAAATCCGCCGCGAAGCGATCCACCGGCGCGGCTGCGCCGATGGGCTGGGTCGCTGGCGGCTGGTCCGCCAGCACGGAAAGTCCGCCGCAAACGACCAATGACGCCACGATTAACACGCCAATTGTCCGCATGATTCTCCTGTCTGCGCTTGGAGTTGCGCGATCAAGTCACTACTTTGGACGCGCCAACCGGCAAAATGGATGATGAAAATATTGCTTTTCCGTTTCTCCGACCGGGAGATTGGATATAAAATGAGACATCTGACAAGAGGCATCTTATGCGAATGGCCTTCGGACTGGCCGGATTGCTGGTAACCATCGGCGTGGTGGTGTGGATTTTGGGTAAGGCGGAGCTTCCCTACGATCAGGCCGCCATCCATGCCTCCCAACAGGCCACGGTAACCCTCAACCAAATCTCCGGCCGGGATGAAAACGGGAATAATATCGAATCGACCTATGCCGTTTTCGCGGACACGCGCAGCGACGGCAAGCTGCAAGACCTGCAAATCACGCAATTGCCGCCCGGCAGCCCACTGGCCAAGTATTTCGGACTCCAAAAAGATGATGTTGTTGTCGCCGGCATCGACGGGCATGGCGTCCGAACCGATCTGAATGGTCTGAACGACGAACGCGCCGGCAAGGACGCCATCTGGGATGCTTACACCGGAAGCGGCCAATTGATCGTCCAGCGAGGCGATCAAACCCTCACGCTGCCGGCGCCGAAGACTCCGCCGCCCGTGAACCCGGTGGCCGCCGCACAACAGAATCGGAAAGCCCAGCAGACGGAAAAGCAGCAGGAAGGAAAATCCAACGACGGCAGCGAAGGCGGTTCCATGGACGAAATCCGACAGCGGCTTCACGCGTTGCCGACCTATTAGACGCGATGATGGCTCCGCCCATATTCATGAGCCATCCGACCGGTTCTAATATCTCAACCCCATCGAACCTCTCCGGCCCGAATCGCACCGGCCCGCGTCGCACCGCTCCGCGTCGCCCAATTCTCCCGCTGGCGGCTTGCGCCGTGCTTTTAGTTGCGTTCGCGGCGACGGCGTGGCTGGCGTCCCTGCATGAATCCGCCACCACCGACGAACCCGGATCGCTGCTCAGCGCGTGGGCTTGCACTCATCTTCTGGACTTCCGGTGCGATCAGGAGAATCCGCCGCTTTGGAAATATTACGTCGGCATCGGAACGCGCTACGACGATTTGAAGGTTCCGCTGGACTCGCCACGTTGGCGACAAATGGTGTGGAACACCGGGTTGGTGGGACCGTTCGCATCGGATGTTCTGTATCGCACGCCGGGCAACGATGCCGACACATTGCTCCGCCGCGGCCGGGCCCGGATAGTTGTGCTGGGCGTGATTCTCGGAGCCCTGATCGGCTGGTGGGCCTGGCGGCTCGCCGGACCCGTTGCCGGCATCGTTGCGATGGCATTTTTCTGCCTGGACCCCAATTTCCTCGCGCACGCTCCGCTTGTCAAAAACGACGTTGCCCTCACGCTGACGCTGCTTTGGCTGACGGCAATCGTATGGCTCATCGGCGAGCGGGCAACGCTCCCGCGTCTGCTTTTTCTGCCGCTGGCGCTCGCGTCCGTATTGATGGTGAAATTCTCGGGGCTGATCGCCATTCCGATCCTGGGCGCCGCGCTTTTATTGCGATCGTTTCTTCCCATCGCCTGGCCCATCGGCCCTTGGAACGCGGCGACGCGCCTGCGCCGTCTGGCGGCCGCATCAGCCATGTTTCTCGCATCGCTGCTCCTGACCTGGGGGCTCATCTGGGCCTGCTACGGTTTTCGTTACGCCCCGACCAACGATCCGGGTGAATATTTCGATTTCCCCCACTCCCTTGAAACCTGCGCGGCCCATGAATACATCGCGCGGAGCGACGACCCGTTCAACGTCTCGCCGCAGGCCGTGCGGGATTTCGTGGCGAATTGGAAGCCGCCGGCTTCCGTCAGGACCCTCCTTGCCGCCAACGCCCATCGGCTGCTGCCGCAGAGTTGCCTCGGTGGCTTGCTCAACACCTACGCATGGACGCGGGGACGGATGGCATACCTGTGCGGAAACTTTTCCCTGGTCGGATGGTGGTACTACTTTCCTCTGGCCATGGCGTTCAAAACGCCGCTGGCGACGTTGAGCGCGCTGGCGATCGCCCTGATTCTGTTCGCCGTTCAAAAACCCCGCCTCAATAGCGCGGCCGTGTGGGCGTTGGCGGCCGCCGCCATCACGCCGATTCTTTACATGGCTTGTGCGATGAGTTCCAGAGTGGATGTCGGCATCCGCCATATCTTTCCCGTCTATCCGTTTCTGTTCATTCTGCTCGGCGTGACCGCGGCGCGAGCGTGCAAACGGTACGGCAAACCGGCCGTGGTTGTCATGGCGGTCCTGTTGCTCGGCGTGGCCGTGGAAACGTACCGGGCATTCCCGGATTACATTCCGTTCTTCAACGTGGCTGCCGGCGGCGCACGAAACGGCCTGCGGCTTCTCAGCGATTCCAACCTCGATTGGGGACAGGATCTTCCCCAACTCGCCCAGTGGCAACGCCAGCACCCAGACCACCAACTCTATCTTTGCTATTGGGGAAGCGCCGACCCACGCTATTACGGCGTTCGATATGTGAACCTCGCGGGCAGCAGCGCGCCGGCCGACCAGCTCGTCCCGTCGCGCCAGACTCCCGTTTATGCCATCAGCGCGATGGCACTGATCAACCCCGGATTTCGCCAAGTGTACAAAACGCTTCTGGATGCTTTGGAAAGTCAGCGCCCCATCACCGTTCTGGACGGTTCGATTTATGTCTTCGCCGCACCGCGATGAGCGTGGACTGCCCCGTGCGATTATTCCGCTTTGAATGACAGATTATCCATGACTGGGCTGGCGCTGAACCGAATCTGCGCGATCGGCGTTCCCGCCGGGACCTCGAACGCGAGCCAGACGTCCTCCGGCCGCCCCTTTCCCGACGGAATGGGCTGCAAATGATTCCGGTCGTCAAAGTTCATGTAGTTGCAGACAAAATAGCGGTCGGCGCGAACCTGTACCATCGCCCAGGCGCCAACGCATCGATAGGTGTGTCCCGTAGCGTCGGCCAGGGCAAAATCCGAAACGCGCTTACCCCAGGCCCACATCTGGCTTGCCGATCCGGTCGTCGGGGCGGTGCAATGCACCTGCACCAGGACCTTGTTCGGATCGACCGCCAATTCCTGGATATTGTCGTCCACCGGAGTGCCCAGTTGATTCGCCGGCGTGTCGGTCGTGACGCTCAGTTGCTGCCATTGCCGATGCTGCAACGTTCCGCCGACGCCGTTGGCGAGTTGAACCGTGCCGCTGTCGTTACCCGTCCTCGCGTTGATCGGCACGGCGAGCTGATTGGAGGTCTTGATACCGACATAGTTCAAGCCCGAATCGCCCAAAAGGCGTCCGCCCACGCCTGGAATCCCTTCACTGGAGGACGGAGTTTGCGGAATCGCGCCCCCGGCGGAAGGCGCGGCCGATTCGATCGATCCACCGCTCCAAATGCCGTCGGTCTTGGCCAGGATCGTCTCGATCGGCGTTCGGAGAATCATGCTCTGTTTGTCGGGATTCGGCGGCGGCCCGAAATTCACCGTCTGGCCCGACAGGTCGACGACCCCGTATCGCTTGAATTCAAAGAAGCAGCCCTGGGGCAGGTGAAACGGCGGCTTGGCTTCATCACCGCTCATCACGTGGTCGCGGTCCACCACGAAAACAAAATCAATCGTGTGCGATCCCTGACCGCTAAACAGGAAATCATCGATTCTGCACGCCAGCGCCACTCCTTTTCCGTTCAGCGTCGCCACTGGAGAATAATCCTTCATCGGCACCCCGTTATCCGGCTCGCCAGCCACCAGCCGCACCGCACCCGTTGAAAACCGCAGGATGTTGTCGATTGGGTCCACCAGCGTTTTGCCATCGATGTGCATCCGCACGACCAGCACGATCTGGTCGGGCGCGGCCTTGACCGTCGGATCGACGGGCGATCGACCGCCCATCTGGGCGGGTTCGCTGTCGATCTGTGGTACCGGCACGGGGGGAACGTAAACGCCCTGGACCTCGACCGCATGAATCTTGTCCGTGGTCACAGCCGTATGGTTCGCGCCCGTCTGGATGCCGAGGCGCTGGCCGTAGAACTCATCAAGCAAATCCGGATGCACCGCCGCGAACGACTGATCCGATGCAAGCGAACCGTTGCCGGTAACTCTGTTTTCCAGGCCGACAACGAGATCGTCCTGCCTCAGCCACACGTGGTTGGCCGCGTCGGGGTCGAGCGTGTCGGCGGTGACGACATCGTTCAGGGTGGTGTCCTGCATCTGCCCGCTACGGCCCATGTACTCCCCGGTTTTATCGACGGTATCAAACCTGGAGTACATGCCGATGGTGGGTCCGAACGGCAACGCATCCGTCGCGACCGCCACCACGCCCGTGCTCAGGAGGCCGGCGAATATCCCCATCACGGCCGCTCCGACCTTGTCCATAATAAATGGAACGCGAACGTTCCCGGGGATAAACGAATCGCAGATCAGCCGGGGCACGAAATACGTCACGGCGAACACAAGGATCATCGCAATCGACGCGGCCTGGTCGTAGAATTTGATGTTGAAAAACAGCGGCGCGACCTGCTCGTACCACCCCAGCGCCACGACCGCGGCGATGGCGACGAGAATGGCTGAAATCGCCGCGCTGAAAAAACCCTGCACGTAATGGAAGAACGCCACGACCGCAAACAGGGCGAAAAGGATTAAGCTGAAAATCATAACATCAACTCGCTGATTGCCGATTGATTCGCATACACAAGAGCCCGCAGCGCGTCACGGCCCGGCGGGCCGGGGCTGTGGCGAGCGCCCACGCGACGGCGCGCCGCCGCTGCCACGCTGGGGCGGAGTGCTGCTCCGCGGCGGCGATCCACCGCTGGGCGTCGAGGGAGGGCCGCTCCGCGGCTTGGGCGTCGAACCGCCCGATTCCGAATCGTGCTTCAGAACGCGAAGCACTTCTTCCACGCTCGTCTCGCCGGCTTGAACCTGCGATAGCGCCACCTCCTGCAACAGCCGGCCGTGCTGCTTCCGCTGCGCCTGCTTGATCTGGCTGTCGGTCCCGCCCGCCTTGATCACGTTGCGAATCTCGTCGTCGATCTTCATCACCTCGTAAATCCCGAACCGGCCGCGAAACGCCAGGTCGTGACAGAACGTGCATGGCACGATGTTCCCCTTGGCGTCGCGCATCGGCTCTTTTCGGGCCTGGTACAGCTTGCCCACCGCGTCGGGGTTCATGTTCAGCTTGCGAAGCGTGTTCGGATCGGGCGTGTATCCCACCTTGCAGGCCGAGCAAAGCCGCCGCACCAGCCGGCCAACGATGATCGCCTTAAGGCTCTTCATCGCCAGCGCGTCGTCGCCGACGAGCTTGCGCCATTGCTTGAGCGCATCCAGCGTGCTGCCGGCGCGCATCCCGATGTAGACCCTCCGCTCATTGAGGGAGAATTTCGCCAGGTCCACCGCGCTGTGCGAATCCTCCAGCGACGTCACCATGAGTACGTCCGGCTCCTGGCTGACGACCCAATTCACCTGTTTGGCTTCCTCCGCGCCCGATGCGTTGACGGCCAGCGCGTTCTGCGTAATTCCCTCCAAATCGATTTCCGGCGCCCGTTCGATCGTGTGAACGTGAAACAAAAATGCGTCGTGCGCCCGCACCATTGCATAGCAAAGGCTCGTCAGTCCCTGTCCCTTCGGAGCCCCGAGCAAGACCACGCCGCCCCCCTCCTGAACGATCGTTCGAACCGTCGCAAGCTGCTCGTCGCTGAACCCCAGCGCGTCGAACTTGAAATTCTGCCGTTCTTTGGGATTGGTGATTAATCGCAGCGATTCACCCGCCGTGCTGCCGAAGGCCGTGATCTGAATGCTATATTTCTTCCCCTCGAGCACGGCCCTAAAGTTGCCCGTCTGCGGCTTACGCCGCTCGTTCATGTCCAGTTCCGCCACCTGCTTCAGATATTGAACCGCGGCGCCGGCGTGATTGCGGTCCATCGCGGCGCCGTTGTATTTCATCCCGTCGACCATGTAGCTAACGGCCGTCGGCTCCCCGGCGGTCAGGTCCAGCCTCTCCGCGCCGAGACGTAGCGGCTTGGTCAGGAACTGCTGAGCCGATTCATACCGGATCAGGTCCGGCGATTCCGAATCCGGCACGGCCTGCGGGGCGCCGTTGGCATCAATGATCAGTACCTGGCCAGCGACGGCTTTGACTTCCTTCTTCCTGCCCACTCTGAGCAAGCCGCGCCACCAATTGTTGAACTGATCGCTCAGGTCACCCAGCCCGATGGTGCGCGACCTCATTCCCAGATAGACCGCGATGTCGGCCACGAACAGTCCGGCGAGGACACCTATCGCCAACCCGAACCCCGGCAACAGAAAGAACAAAAAGTATCCCCCCACGAACCCGGCCATCATGGCGCCGTTGAGCCATTCGCGCGGAAGCCGAGCATCGGTCGCATCCTTGTCCATCCATGTCAGCAGCTTTGCCCAGACAATCAGCAAAACAAGGATGATTCCGACCTTCCACGGATTGACATATCCCCCCATCTGAATTGCGGCCAACTCGGCATGCGGCATCGTCACTCCTGCAACCAATGAACTCAACTGGCGACACCGGCTCCGCCCGGGACGCTCGCAGACGAAATATTGTACGGTCCAGGGGCGATCAGTTCCAAACCGCTGGTGTTTCGCATCGGATTATTTGGATGTCTCAACAGCGCCGGGCCGACGGCCCGAGGCTCCGTCGTTCGATCATTCCAACGGCAATGGTCCGGGCGCTCCCGGAGGCTTCGCCGGCGCCGGCGGCTTGGCCTCGGTATCACCAATGGTAAACACCGCCGATCCCTTCTCATCCCGATCCGCCCGCCGCTGGGCCTCTTCCTGAGCCGCTTTAATCTTCTTCTTGGCCTCATCGCTCAGGGGAATAATGATCTCCTTTTCCGTCTCGCCGCGGCGAAGCACTTCGATCATGTCCCCCTTCAGCTCGCGAAACGTCAACCCTCCCGTGCACAGGACCAGCATGACGATCGCAATGATCTGCGCGAAAGCCGTCATCACATAAAAGACGGCCCTGGGAGCGGGCGCACTCTCTGGCATCATGTGCGCGATCGCATCGAGGAATATCACGGCCACGATGCAAATCAATGCGACGTAATACTGGTTCTTGTTTTTCACCAGCGACGGCATCGCCAGACACAAAAAGATAAACCCGACGACTACAGCGGTCACGCCTTGCATATTCAAAAGATATCATGCCGCCGGCCGGCGGGCCATGGCCAATCATTTCACGTCAAATTGCTTGTCCGCCCAACTGAGCGGCGTTGACGTTGGATCGAGCAATCCCACGGGGTTAACCACCTGAACCAGCGTGCCCGCGCCCGATCCCGCGGGAATCTGTCCCTCCGGCGGCAAAAGAACGACGCGCCAACGGAACAAGTTGAACGGCGGAACACAATACGGAACCGGCTCGTTGGTGAGATAGAGAATGGCTGTCTGCGGAGAATCCGTCAGCCGGACGTTCATCGCCGCCGCCGCCCGCATGCGCGAATCATCCGGCAGGGAATCCCGCATAAATCCGCGCTCATACGCCACCGAATGCGCCCCGGTGCAACCCACAATGATCACCGCCACAATCGCCCGAGCCGCCGTCGGGCGGATAAACCGCGCGACGGCGACGAACGCTGCCAGCATCAGCGCCGTATCCGCAAAAAGCGCGAAGCGTCCATAGTCTCCCGGTTTATTCCAGGCGTACAGGCTGAACTGGGCAAGAACGATCACCGCCACCAAGCCCAGCGGCCAGCCGAGGCCCCGACGCCTGGACAGCACAAGGGCGATCGCCGCGATGATGCCGACGATCGCCAGCATCAAAGACATTCCCGCAGCCACCAGGCGCGCGGCATTGACGATGCTCGTCCCCATCGGCCCAATCGTGTACATCGCGCGCGTGTTGGCGAAATTCGATTCGAGCACCTCCCGATTGCCCACCAGATGAATTGCGACGTATGGATCAGCGGCAAAATAAACAGCGGCGGCAATTAAAATCCCGACGACGCAGACGGCCGCGAGCCGGCCGGGGCCATCTCGCCGAATCAGCGACATCACCGGCAAAATCGCCAGCCCCACCACGCTCGACAAAACCATCCCCGCGCTCGCCCCACATGCGATGGACGTCCAGATGATCCATTTCCACCGCCCGGTTTCCGCATATTTTCCGGCGGCAAGAATCGCCAGCAACAACAGGGCCGTCCCAGCCAGGTGCGGCTTGGCCTCGTGCGCCAGGTCCACCACCACCGGCATGAAGATAAAGCAAATCGCCGCCGCGGCCGGCAGGAGCAATCCTCCCGCCGCACGACGAACCAGCGCGAAAACGGCCAGCATTGCCACCAATCCCCACGCCGCCGAGTACGCCCGCGCCAGGATGTAGAATCGCCCGAACGCTTCGGGCGAATCAAGGTAATACGCCCGGTCGCCGCTGAGCGTCACATAGTTAATCAGCGATGCCGCTTTCAGGATCGCCCCGACCGGATAAATCCACAGCCCGCCGTACTGATAAAGTTTCGGATCAAATTCCATCTGCCCCGGGTGCATCATTGCCAGGGCGCGGAAGGTGATCATTTCATCCGGCTGATAGCTGTACAGCCGATACCGCCTCAGTATCCGGGCGCGGCTCACATCGTCCTGCTTAATTGCATCAGCGAGGCCGGGAAAATGCCTTTGGTTGTATTTTTCGACGTATTCGGTGACCGCATGCTGGGTCTTGAGCGCGCGATTGCGTGCATCGGTTGTTTTGGCCTCACCTTCGTCGGCCTCGCGAACCTTAGTGAACGCCCGATCGGCCGCATCCGCCGCCGCGACCAGGGCGGCCATTTTAAGATCCCCCTGCCGGATCAATTCGTCCGCAGTCATTCCGTGGCGGTTCTCGAGGAGGGTAACGGGTTTGGAACGATCAGCGATCGGATGCTCCGCAACGTCCGCGGCAAGGTTGCCGCTTTCGTCCCAATCCCCGGCAAGTCGATCGATCCCGACGCCGCTGAGGCGATACGCGTTCAGCGAATTCGTAGCCGCGTCGGGTCCAGAGCCAAAGAGCAACGGATCGATTTGGTGCGACGGCAATCCCCAGTTGATCCCGATTCCGAAGACCGCAACACCCAACACCAACAGCCCCGCCACCACCCATCTCTGCCCGGTCATTGCGTGCATTAAGCCGTAGTCTAAATGAAATGCCGTGCCGAGCAAAATAAGGGTTGCGGAATCGACGAACCGGGTGTGCCGATAGAACCCGGGACTTCCACTGCCCGGTTTGCCGGGCGTTTATGGAACCGCAGCTTCCGAAATTCGCCGGGGTGAATGGTTGATATCGCCGACTGAATAAGCAACGAGGCGCCGGTGAGCTTCCGAAGCTTGTTGGTGGAGAGTTGAAGGATCGCGATTCGGCGTCCGGAGAGATCGTGAAGCACTCGTGGCCGCTCAGGAACCGATGCATGGGCCACGGAACGCATTCGTCGAGCAGGATTTTCATGCAACCTTCGGCGGGACCAGGGCGGCGTTGGATCGCTCAAGAACTCGGTGTGCCATTTCGTGTGTCGCCGTTGGAAAGCATTGCAGAAATTCCTCAAGGGTGTAATTGTCCTCAAGGTATTCAAACAGCGTTTTCACCGGAACCCGCGTGCCCTTGAATACCGGAGTACCACCAAGAATATCGGGGTCGATGGTGATCAAATCGCTCGCGTCCATGTCATCACATTAAACGGATTAGCGCCTAGGGGTCAAACAAATTGTGGCCGTCCAGCCCCTGGCAAGCCGCCGAATCAGCCCTCGAACGTTGAATCCGATAGCTTAGCGCCTCGACAATGAACTTTCCGCCCCACTGGTGCGACGTTCTCTTTAGAATAAGGCGCCCGTGAGCACACGAAACATTGAACACCTTTATCGTGCCCATGGGGCCGATTTGATTTCATATCTTCGGCGCGGCTTTGGCCGCTGGGCGGCGCCCGAGGACCTGCTGCACGAAACCTTCGTGCAGGCACTGCGCAATCAGGATCGTCTGACCCAGGCGGCTTCGCCGCGGGCGTGGCTTTTCGGAATCGCCCGGCATGTTGGGCTCACCGCCGCGAGAAAACATCGCCACGCGGATTCATTGACTGACTTGCCTCAGCATCGCGACGAGCGGCGTCCGCAGATTGAAGCGATGTTGGATGCCATCGCCTCGCTGCCGGAAGTCCTGCGTGAAACGATGGAACTGCGGCTGCGAGAGCAATTGAGTTACGAAGAAATTGCCCAGGTGATGCAGATCCCCGTCGGCACCGTGCGGTCGCGTCTGCACACCGCTATGAAAAAGCTGCGGGAAATTCTCGAAGCGAAAAACCAATCGGAGCGTGAACCGTGAATGAACAAACCCTCGAACGACTCATCATCGATGAGGCCCTGGGCGCATTGCCGCCGGATGTCGGCGAACTCCTGGCGGCATATTGTGCCAATACGACCCATGAGCGCGAGCGACAGGAATGGCAGCGACTGACGCTCACGGCGCGAGAAGCGCTTCAGCCCCGGGCGACGGAAGCGATTCCGGTATTTCCCGTACAGGCGGTTCGGGTTCTGCGATTTCGCCGCACAGCCGTGATGGCGCTTTCCGCGGCCGCGGCTCTGCTATTTGGGATCGGAATCGGGGTCCATCTTCACCTCGCGCAGCCGTCGGCGGGACCGGTTTTGGCCGCACAGCCGACGAATGCGTCCGTAGTCGCGCCCGCGACGGCGGGTGTGCTGGACATCTGGTCTTCGAATCGCCTGCTCGCGGTTGCTCTGGAATCCAAACGGGAGGCCCAACCCCAGTGGCGATGGTCCTCACCCGTGGACCAGCCGCAAATCGGAGGTGTGCGATGAAACGATGGAGATGGCTAACTTGGACAGCGATCGCGATCATCGTGGCCGGCTGTATTCCCAAGCGCTACGAATGGTCGCCGGACGGAAAATGGATGACCGTCCTCAGCAATGATGGACTTCGCATTGCCGATGCACGGGGGAATTTGCTGCCCGGCGTGGCCCAAGGCGTCGGGATTGCGACGTGGTTTGGTGATTCCAAACGCCTGCTCGTTGCGAGGAAGGAACTCGAGACCACCTGGAACGCGCTTTTGCCGTATCTATCCGCTGAAGAAATCAAGTCGATCACCGACGCCGGCAAGCACGCTCGCGAGGCGCTGATGACATACGACTGGACTGCGCCCAATGCCGGAACCTGGGAGAATTTCACGGATGTGTTTAAGCGCCGGGAAAAGCAGGCGAAGCTCGATACGCACATCGACGACGCCTTTTCACTGGCGATCGGCCTGTACGTGCGCGACCACGCCGATGAGGCCGTGAAGCGAAAAATCCCGCCGCCGCGATGGAAGGATTTGGCCGATCTCGTGCAGCCGGTCGTGTTTGTTCAGATTTACGATGTAAACGCATCCGGCCCGGCGGCGGGGCCAACGCTCATGACAACGTTGAATGACGTGCGCGAGCTGCGCGTTTCGCCCACGGGTCACGCGGCGCTGGTGGTGACCGCCGGCCGGAACGATCACGTCTGCAATTTGTATGCGATATCGACCGAAGCAAAACACGCCCCGCTTCCGATCAGCGATGCGACCGCGTGGTATCCGGATTGGACGCCGGACGGGCGCGGCGTGGTGTTCACGCGAGCGATCACTCCGGATATGCAGAACGAAGACATGCAGCTTGGCTCGCTGAGCCGGGTGGACGTGATGGACGATCACGGGAATTTGGTCGAACAGATCAAGGAAACCAAGGACCTCGTCGGGTTGTTGTATTCGAGCCTGACGCGCGTGAGATGTTTGAAAGACGGGCGCATCATCTTCGCGACGGCCGGCGTCACGCTGCCGGCCACCAGCGGCGATATGCCCGCGCACTCGGAGTTGTTCGTCATTGATCCAGGCAAGCAACAGACGGTCTCTCGTCTGCTGAGCGCTGATGTCTTGAGGTCGGCCGGCAACAGCATGCAGTACTTCGAGGTCAGCCCGGATGAGACGCGCATTTCCATTCCCGATAATTCCGGAAAAGTCACGGTCGTCGATCTGGCCAAGGGAACGATCAGTCAAGTGCAGGATAAGCCGGTGACCGGCGGATTGATGACCGTTCCGGCGTGGCGGATCGGTGATGAATTGACCCTGATCGCTCCGGCGGCCGATGGGCATCCCAGCGTCGTGGCGTGGTCGGCATCGACCGGTGTCACCAGAACACTCAGCAACGGTTGGCCATCGGGATTGGTGGATGACAAGGCGACGTCAAAGCCCTCGACGGCGCCCTAAACCCGTAATTCCGGCTTGACCAAAACTCTTCTCACCACTACTTTACCGCCCCATCGCGGACGGCAGGGCTTGCAGCCGCGATGACTTTGTGCAAAATATCACAAAGTCTCCTGCGGAGCGTTTGATGGCCAAGCAGGATGATACCAACTGGGGCAAACTGAGTGCCCTGGGCCTGGAAGTCGCCGTCGGCGTGGCGCTGGGTGCCGTTGTCGGAAACTGGCTGGATCGAAAATATCATTGGGACGCCCGGGGCACCCTCATCGGGGCAGCCGTCGGGTTTGTGGCCGGAATGTACTTGCTGGTGAAGGAAGCCATCAAAGCCAACAAAAATTGATCGAGCCTCTTAACCACTACAATGAAATCGTTGATCGTCATTCCCCTGACAGTGGCTGTGGTCTTCGGCATCGCAGCCGTCGTACTGTCGCTGGCTGGAATGGCCGTCAGCCCTGCCGATCCAATCGCGGCCGGCGCAATCTCCGCCGCCGCGGGAATGGTGGGGCTCGTGCCCGTCCTCAGGACTCGCGGACGCGACGCCATTTCGGTCGTCCAATCGGCCCTGGCCGGGACGATATTTCATTTGCTGACACAGACTGCCCTGGCCGTCGGCGTCATCGCCAGCCATCTGATGATTCATCACGGAGCATTCCCATTCTGGTTAATTGGCGGATATTGGACATCGCTCACCGCCCTGATCTGGCAATTGCGGCGATTCATTCTCGCGGTCCCAAACGCCGCAAAGATCCCGGAATAGACTCATGATTATTCTCGCGGCCGATCCAATCGAACACGTGCTTCCCCACCCGCTCTTCGGGAGTCACCTGACTTGGTTCACCAACCAAAGCCTGATGGCGCTGGTATCGGCCGTGCTGATGCTGCTGATTTTCCCGCGGCTGTTCTCCCGACCCGATAGTTCCGCCCCGACGGGAACGAAAAATTTCTTCGAAGCGATCCTCGAATTCCTCCGCATCGAGGTCTTTCGCCCGGCCCTCAAGGAACACACGGACAAATTTGTCCCCTTCCTCTGGACGGTCTTCTTTTTCATTCTCTTCTGCAACGTTCTGGGATGCCTCCCCATCCCGGAGATCGTCGGCGTGGCGACGATGGGCCACTTGCAGCACATCGGAGGCACCGCCACCGGTTCGATCTCGACAACCGCGACCCTGGCCGTTATCGCGTTCTTTTTCATCCACTTTCACGGAATCGACACCCTCGCCCGCGCGCTGATGGACGGCACGTATGGTCAGCCCGGCCATCACCAGGAACACACCAGCAACGGCAGGTCCCCGCACGAGGCGGTGATTGATCTGGAACCCCTCCGCGGCGAAGGCCTGCCGGCTGACGTCCCCGGCAATCTCGACGCGCTGCGGGATCCCATCGCACACTATCACGATGATGAATATCGTGGCCGAGCACACGAACAGGCCGCCGCCCAATTTTTTGAGGAGCAACACAACAAAATGACTCCCGGGTGGGCCATCCTGCTGGCATTGCCGTTATATCTCTGGAATTTTGCGCCGCATCCGTTTCGGCCGAAGGAAGGCGAATCGCAGGTTCGATGGCTGATGGATCTCCCGATGTTCATTCTGCTGCTGATCATTGAATTGATTGGCGCGGTGATCAAACCATTCGCACTGTGCATGCGTTTATTCGCCAACATGGTGGCTGGCCATGCGGTGCTGGCGGTGTTGATCAGCCTCATCGTGTCCGTCCCGGCGATTCTGACGCAATTGGCGATCGGAATCCCCATCGGCGTAATGGACATGGGAATCTGGGCGCTGGAATTATTCGTCGCCCTGCTGCAGGCGTATATCTTTACGTTTTTGGTGACGCTCTTTCTGGCCAGCGCGATAGCGCCTGAACATTAGAAAATTTTCACGGACCTCCCGGGGCCAGCCGACACCCGGTCTTTCCCAAACAAAACGTCGGCAATTCATTCACGGCGTTGCGGCGACAATTATCCGCCGCGAGCCGACAACTCCGGGTTAATCGCTCGGAAGGAGTTTGCGATGTTAGGTGTAATGACTGTGCTGTTGCAGGCCGCGCCGCCAACCGTCGGCAAGGGAGTGGCCATCGCCGGCGCCGCGGTTGGAATGGGTCTGGCCGCCATCGGCGGCGGGCGTGGAATTGGCCAGATCGGCGGACAGGCTTGCGAAGCCATCGGCCGTCAGCCGGAGGCGACCGGACGCATCAGCACCAACATGCTGCTGTCTGCCGCCCTCGTCGAAGGCACCACGTATGCGGCGATCATTCTCGGATATCTTCTGGCCAAGTAACCGCGGCAATCGCCGATAAGCCAATCGCTTCCGTCGGCCCCAATCACCGGCGGAAGCGTTTTGCCGGCCGAGGCTCTCAATCATGCTGACAATATCAACACTGGCAGAAGGCGGCCTGGTCGATTTCGACTGGGGTTCGGCGATCTGGATTTTGGCTCTGTTCACGATCCTGACGCTCGTGCTGTACAAGGTCGCGTGGAAGAACGTGCTGGCGGGCCTGAAAGCCCGCGAAGATCGCATCCGCAAGGACATCGCCGATGCCGAGGCCGCTCGTATGAAAGCGGAACAAACGCTCCGCCTGTACGACACCCGGCTCGCCGAGGCGGAACAGAAGGTGCGCGACATCCTCGACCGGGCGGCCGCCGACGCGGAAAAAATCGGCACCAGCATCCGTATGAAAGCCCAGCAGGAAGCCGAGGAATCCAAGGAACACGCGACCCGGGAAATTGAGGCCGCCAAGCAGACGGCCCTCACCGAAATCTACGCGCAGACGGCCAACCTCGCCACCAGCATCGCCGAGAAAATCATCCGCCGAAATCTCAACGCCGACGATCAGCGCGATCTGGTTGACCAGAGCCTCAAGCAACTTCAATCCGTGGGACACAACTAATCAACCATGCCCAAAGACAATCACGCATCTCCGCTGGCCACCGCGTACGCCCAGGCGCTGCTCGAATTGGCCAATGAATCCAAGACCGCCGCGGCGGTGGGTCAGGAGCTGCGCGAATTGCGGGAGGTGATCGACGCCAACCCGGATTTCGCGCAGGTGCTTGCCGATCCGGCCATCGGCCGCGACGAGCGCGGCCAGTTGATCCACCGCATTTTCGACGGCCGCGCATCCACGCTCATGCTGCACTTTCTTGGCTTGGTCAACGAAAAAGGCCGCCTGAATCTGCTCACCGCCATCGCCGGCGCATTCGACGAACTGTTCGACCAGCAGCAGGGCAAGGTGGAAGTGGACATGACCCTGGCCGGAGAGCTTGGCAATGAGCAGTTGCAATCGGTGAGCCGTAAGATCAGCGACGCGCTGAAGCGCGACGCGGTTGTGCATCAGTCCGTCGATCCGCAGATCATCGGCGGCATGGTTCTTCGCGTGCGGGACCAGATGATCGACGGCAGCGTCCGCGCCCAATTGGCCGCGATGCGGCAGCGACTCCTGGGGGCACGTCCCGTTTAGAAAGGAAAGAGAGAAAACGAAATGGCCATCAACGTTGCGGAAATCACCAGCATCCTCAAGAAGGAAATCGCCGGCTTCGAACAGCGCCTTCAGATCAACGAAGTCGGCACGGTCATCGAAGTCGGCGACGGCATCGCCCGCATTTACGGCCTGCGCAACGCCATGGCCGGCGAACTGCTTGAATTCCAGAACGGCGTCATGGGTCAGGTCTTCAACCTGGAAGAAGATTCCATCGGGTCAGTCATCTTCGGCGATTACACCGGCATCCGCGAGGGGGATTCGGTCAAGAGCACGGGACGGTTGCTGGAAGTCCCCGTCGGCGACGCGGTGATCGGGCGAGTGGTGAATCCCCTGGGCCAGCCGCTCGATGGCGGACCGGCCATTCAATCCAGCGAGACCCGCAAAATGGACATCGTCGCACCCGGAATTGCCGAGCGGCAGCCGGTCAAGGAACCGCTTCAGACCGGCATCAAGGCGATCGACAGCATGATCCCCATCGGCCGGGGCCAGCGCGAATTGATCATCGGCGACCGCAAGACCGGCAAGACCGCCATCGCCCTCGACACAATCATCAATCAAAAGGGCACGGGCGTGAAATGTTTTTACGTCGCCGTGGGCCAGAAGGAATCGTCCGTCGCGCAGGTGGTGGACGTGCTGAAGAGCCACGGCGCGATGGAATACACGACGGTCGTCCTCGCCGGCGCCGCCGACCCCGCCCCGCTGCAATACATCGCCCCGTACGCCGGCTGCGCGATGGCCGAATATTTCATGTGGAAAGGCCAGGCATCGCTGTGCGTATACGATGACCTGACCAAGCAGGCGGCCGCTTATCGGCAGCTTTCGCTGTTGCTCCGCCGGCCCCCCGGCCGCGAGGCGTATCCGGGCGACGTCTTCTATCTCCACAGCCGATTGCTCGAACGCGCCGTGAAACTCAGCAGCGATAAAGGCGGCGGCAGCCTGACCGCACTGCCCATCATCGAAACCCAGGAAGGCGAAGTCTCCGCCTACATCCCCACCAACGTCATCAGCATCACCGACGGCCAGATTTATCTCGAGCCCGATCTGTTCTTCGCCGGCGTTCGCCCAGCCATCAACGTCGGCATCAGCGTCTCCCGCGTCGGCGGCAACGCCCAGACCAAAGCCATGAAAAAGATCGCCGGCTCGCTGCGGCTTGACCTGGCTGCATACCGTGAACTCGAAGCGTTTGCGCAGCTCGGCACCGAACTGGACAAGGCCACGCAGGCCCAGTTGGACCGCGGCTCCCGCCTCGTCGAATTGCTCAAACAGCCGCAGTACCGGCCCTTCTCCATCGAGCAGGAGGTCATGGTCATCTACGCCGGCACATTGGGATTCCTTGATGATGTGCCAATCGGCCGGGTGCAGGAATTCCAGAGCGCGTTTCTTGCTTATGTCGATGCCACCGCCGCCGACTTCCGCAATGAGTTGGGCGAAAAGAAAGAACTGACCGGCGATCTGGAGGCCAAGCTCAAGCAAACCCTGAATGATTTCAAAACAAAAGCGTGGAAGAAATAGGCGTTGCCAGCCGCTCGTGGCTGGTGCCTATAATATGCGCGTGCACCGCGGCCCGATAGACCGGACCTCGGGTATGTAGCGTACAAGCTGCCCGTTTTGATTCGCGGAAGGCGTTTTTTGCCATGAATTTATTGCGGGAGGACAATTAATCGGCCGCTTTAGCGTATAGAAAGTTGGAGGTCTTGGTGCGTTTGGACCGGACCATTTTGCGGCCTGGGAATGTCTCCCAATCGTGGGGGGAAACATCCATCATGAGTAACCAGCCGACCGAGCAAACCCAGAATGTCATTCCCCGCAGCCTTTATGGCTACGAGGTGGTCGATTTTCTGGGCGAAGGCGCTGGCAGCATGATTTACGCCGCCAGCCATCCGGTTACTCATCAGATCTACGCGCTCAAGCACGTCGCCGTGAAGGTGGAAAAGGACCAGCGCTTCGTCGAGCAGCTCATCAACGAGTATGAGATCGGCGAAAAGGTGACGCATCCGCTGCTCCGCCGGTGCGTCGAG
The DNA here is from genome assembly GCA_036267155.1 of Tepidisphaeraceae bacterium. GTDB lineage: Bacteria > Planctomycetota > Phycisphaerae > Tepidisphaerales > Tepidisphaeraceae > PALSA-1353. Next base: position 11,791 of record DATAWP010000025.1, on the reverse strand, counting down.
TTAAAAGTGACCAAGCCGCTTCTGCGCAAGATCACCGACGCGGTTCTGGTGATGGAATTGGTCGAGGGCACAAGCTGTGAAACCCGCCCCCCGACCAAGATGCCGTTGCTGGTGGATATTTTCCACCAGACCGCCACGGCACTGGGCGCGCTGCACCAGCAAAACTTCATTCACTGCGACCTGAAGCCCAACAACATTCTCGTCACCGCCAAAGGGCAGGTAAAAATTATCGACTTCGGCCAGGCCTGTCCGAGCGGATCGGTCAAGAAGCGCATTCAGGGCACGCCGGATTTCATTTCGCCCGAGCAGGTCCGCTGCGAGCCGGTGACGGTCCAGACCGATGTGTACAACCTGGGCGCGACGTTTTATTGGCTGCTCAGCGGCTCCAAGCTTCCCACGCTGTTCACGCTCAAGAAATCGAAGAACAGCTTTCTCGTCGCCGATGCGATTCCCCAGCCGCACGAGTTGAATCCGAAGGTCCCGGAAAATCTCTCGAACCTGGTAATGGAATGCGTGCGCATCACCCAGTCCAAGCGCCCGGCGAGCATGACGGACCTTTGCCGCCGCCTGGAAATCATCCGCCACACCCTGACCGATGCTGAGCCGGGCCCGGTTGTCCGGGGGCGGCACGCCCCGGCCCTGTAGCGGTCGGTTCACCGCCGCCCCGCTCCGCTCAGCCCCTGCAACAGCCCATTCATGATCGCCTTCCCAGCCCCTTTCTTGATGGTCTCGGCGATCGCTTTATCCAGCTTCAGCTTCGGATGATTCATGTCCCCTTCCAGCGGCACGATCACCTGATCCGGCACATATCCGCGAACGTTCGCCGGAACCAATCGCGCAAACAGCGCCGACGGAATGTACGCCGTCATCGGCGCGAACTGCTCCGACGCCAGGATCACCACGCCCGCGAAACGCAGCGGCTTGTTCTGATCGATCATCAGCGTCGTGTCTTCCGTCACCCGGCCGTTCTGCAACTTCACGTCGGCATGGTCGATTTCGGCCGACACCGATGAATTGCCGAACACCGCCAGCAGCTCGCTGCCGATCTGCAATTCGCGCACCGAATATTGCACTTCGGCAAATCCCTGATTCTGCGGCGACGCCTGCAGCACCAGGCCGCTCAGCGGAATGCGATGCAACTGCAAGACCCAGACGCTGACCAGTCCGCGCGAATCGCTTGCGTTCACGAATGCCGGATTGTTCAGAATCTTCCCCATGAACGTCTTGGCCATCGCGGGATTCAGCGACACATCCCGCAGAAGATCATGCGGTCGGTTCGGGGCGGCTCCCTCCATCGTCAGCAACATCGGATCGCTGCGTAAATCCACCGACAACACGCCGATGTCCAGCGTGCCCTGGTTGCAGATCGCCGGCTTGGGAGCGTTCTGTCCCTCGGGTTGATCCGCATAGACGGTCCTGAGCACGCCATCCTTCACGCACAGCGGCACATCCAGGTTCTGGATCGTGATCCCCTGTGTTGAAAGGTTGTCCACGGTAAAAAATCCCCCCACCCGAATCATCGCCACCGCCTCGTTGAAAGGCTTGTCGGCCGGATAACTGCCCGTGACCGTGAACGTCCGCTGCTGCTGTCCGCTGATCTTCAGATCGGCCAGGCTCTGCTGCTGACTTGGCGGCAGCATCGGCTTAACGATCCTCCACAGCTTGGCCAGATCATACGTCAATTGAATCGCCACCGGATTGTCGTCAGAAATCTGCCGCGTCAGAATCACATCATTGACCGTACCCGTCACCTGGACACCCAGAGCCCCGGTGGATTCCAGCGAAATTGCGATGGGATTGGCGCGATCGATGATGACGGAAAACGTCTGGAAATCGAAATCCAGCGGATTGCTGATGGAAATCTTGTCTTCGGAGAACGCGACCGGCGCCGGCCCCCCTCCGGCCGGCGGCTGGCCGAGCACCGTGAATTTCGTGATCGCCCCGCCGCCCGAAATATGCAGCCGCGGCTGCGAAGCCACTTTGGACATCGATTCGTCCAGATGGAAATGTCCGCCATACGGATACGAGTTTGCCTTGGCGCCGCTGAAGGCCTCGGCCATCCGAGCCGCGGGTGCGATCTCTCCGTCGATCGAGATTCCGCCCTGCACCGACATGTTCGCCGGATCCCTCAAATTGCTGACGACGATGGGCTTCTCCCCCGCAAGCCCCACGGTCGTGCCGATTCCGCTGTCCACCGACAGCGACGTCACCGACGCTTTCGCGAGCTGATCCATCAGCGGCATCTGTCCGGTGGAATCCTCACGCGTCTCCATGTCGACCGACATCTGCGCCGTGATGTCGTTGGACCAGGCAACTCTATTATTGCCCCTCTTCACCGCCAGATTGTGGATCAGCACGTCACTGATGTTTGCCGTGGTCGTATTGCCGCTGCGGAAGATGTCCGCTTTCAACGTGGCCGTGCCGCTGGTGACTTGTGGCGGAGGCACGATCACGATCACCTTTTCGCCCGGCGCCGGCGCAGCCGCCTGCGCGAACAGCAAATTGACCAGCGCATCCACTTTCGCCAGATCGAGATCATCCACTTCCGCGTGGGCCGATTGCACCTCGTCGAGCAGTCCCACCGGCGCCAACCTGCCGCCCCGCCGCGCCTGCAAAACAATCTGGCCGCCGGCGATGCTGATCTTCCGGGCAAACGACGTGTCGATCTCAACCGAAGCGTCATGGATTGACGACATATCGCCCGCTAACGTCGCCCCGGCAACGAGGTGGACCATCTCATTGTTCAATATCCGGCCGACCGTCAAGGCATTGACAGAAACATCGGCCGACACGGCCGTCGCGCCCGCCGCGGGCTTGAGGTTGATCGTCCCGCTGACGTTCCCGCTGCTGAGCTGGTTCAGCGAAGCCATTTGCTGCGGCGGCAAGACCATCGCCGCCAACTTCAGCAGCTTCGGCAAATCCGCCCCGGCGAGCCGCACCGTTCCCGACGCCGCCAGCGTTCCCGCCGGCGACAGCGTCACGTTCAGCGGCGACTGCGGATCGCCCTGAATTTTCAGCAAATCCCCAATTTGCAGCGACATCGTTTGCAAATCCGCGTGAATGTTCCCGTCACTCATCGACACCGATCCGCCGATCGCCGCCGCCAGAGTCTGATCGTTGATCGGAGCACTGCTCGGCCCGCCGCCGCTCTGCTGCAGCGAGAAATCCGCAATCGAAACCGTTAGCGGCTGCGAGATCGTGAACGTCGTCCCGTCATATGAACCAACCATCGAAGCCGTCAATTTCCCGGACGTGCAGACCAAAACATTCTGCGCGATCGCCTGCGCGATCGACGGCTGCGTCGCCGCGGCAGCCGGCGCGGGAATCACCAGCGGCAACAGCGGCCCAAATGCCGATTGCAAACCCGCCAAGTCCGCCTGGCATTTGCTCAACTGAATCCGCGGCGCGGAAATCGATCCACTGCCCTCCACGGTCACATCGGACGAAAATCCCAGGTCCAGCAGCGGGCTTGGCTGCGTCCCGACCATCGTCGTCAGCGTCAGGTTCTTCACCGTCGCGACGTTCCGATCGCTCACCGAGCCGGTCGCCGAAACGACAACCGACATCGGCGGAACATGCACCGTTTGCACGGTTCCCAATTCATCCGCCACGGTCAAATCCGTGGGCTTTATTTGAATCTCCAGCGGCTGCTGGAAGCCGAATCCGCTCTGGTCGAATCGTCCCTTCCCGGAAATGATGATGCTGCCCGATGCGACGCGCACGGAATTGTCCGCGATTCTCTGAACAATGTTCGGCTCCTCGCCGGTCGCCGGCGGCGGAACAAACAGCGACAGCACCCCGCCAAATTCCTCCTGCAGAAGCCGCGGATCAATCGTGCCTTGCGAAATCGCGAACGAGGGAACGCTCACGCCGAATTTCCCGCCGACATTCACGTCCGTCACGGCCTGGAAATCGATCGCCGGCGATTGGATCGCGACCGAAAGGTCATGCGCGGCCTGGACGAATTGGCTGGCCGTATGGTGCAGATTCCCGCCGATCGTTGCGGTGAGCTTTGGCTCGCTGATCGGGCGCCGGCCCGGGATGTTGACGTCAACATCGGTTGCGCTGAAATCCGCCCCAACCGCGACGTTGCTGTCGGCCGCCGTCAGATCGCCGTCCGTGTGTGCATGAAAAGCCACTGTTCCACCGAGGGAAACGTGCGACCCGGCCGGCGCGCGCAGCATCGCATCCAGATCGATGATCTGCCCCAACTGCTGCTGGACCTTCTTCAAATCGCTGGTGCCCTGGAAATTGATTTTCCCAAGCGTTTCACCGCCGCCTTGGACGCTGGCCAGCGCGCTGTTCAGGCTCAGCCTGATGTCGCGAAGCTCCGGCCGAGGACCGCCTTTGGCAGTCACGCCAGCCGCCGCGTCGATATCGCTCAGCCGCACCGGCTGTCCACCGTTGGTCCCGCTGAAATTCTTCAGATGCGTTTCGCTGGCAATAACGGCGTTGCCATCCGCGAGCGTGACGGTCGTCTCGTGCGTCAACCGGCCGCTGTTGAGAGCCGTCCCAGCCTCCAGGTGCGTTAAATGCGGAACCTGGCTGACGAGATTGGCGATGTTCAAATCCGCGGAGATTCTTATTTCCCCCGCCCCGGCGATCGTCACCGTTTCGGCCGTGGCCGGCGCCTTTCCCTGCGCCAAGCGCGCCGCGATTGCCTTAAAAACATCCGCCGTCTGCAATAAAGAATCTTCCGGCACATCCGCGTGGACGGTGATCTGGTCCGCCTGCTTCGATCCGCTGGCCTGGGCCGTGATCGGCAGGTCCAATTTGATCGCCGCGTTCTTGCCGCCGGTCATCGACGCCTTCAGCCCAAGCTGCACACTCCGAAACGCGACGGTGTCCCCTGCCAGCTCCCCGCCGCCGGCCGACAAATCCGCGACCTGGATTCCCACGTTCGCCGAGATGTTATTCAGCGTGTTAATCGTCGCCGTGATCTTTCCACTCATCGTCCCGATCACGTTCAGATTCAAGCCTCGCGCCCGCAGCACCTGCGCCAGCGGAGCCAAATCTCCATCCGACAATTCAATCGTCTGGTTCGCCGCCAGGTGATCGACGGCCACCCGATTGTTCCGGATCGCCGAGAGCGTCCCGCTGACCTTCACGTTCACCAGATTTCTTTCCTGGAGTTGAAGGCCCAAATCCACGGTATCTTCGATCGGCTGATTGATATCTTTGATCGTGATCGTCGCATTCAGCGGAGTTTTTGAGTCCAACCCAATCGTCATCCTGTCCGGATCATCCTGGAGCGTGCCGGTGATCTGCTTGAGATGAATCACGCCCTTGATGTTGGGCAATTTGGCCGACTTGCTGCTCGGCCGCTTGTTGCTTGGCTTGATCGCCTGAAGAATGTTCAGGTTTCCGTTGCGATCGATTACCGCGTTGACATCGACGCCGCTGATGGTCACGTCACCCAGGTCGATATTGCCCGTCGCCGCCTTCAGCAGCGACACCGGCACGTCAATTTCCGCCGCTGAAACCAGATGCTCGTTGTCGGCATCGGTCAGGTCCACCCCGTCGATGCGGACGCCGCTCGTCCATCCGAACGACCAATCCTTGATGTTCAGTTTTCCGTTGAGCGCCGAACGATTGATCCGTCCGACAACCATTTCCCGCACCACGCCGGTGCTGAGGATCGTGGGGGCGAGGATCACCAGAAGGATGATGAGGACGATCACCGTCGCGACGATCTTGAGCAGCAGGCGGCGTTTTCTCTTTTTCCGCGGTGGCTGTTGCTCGGGCGTTTGATCCGTCGGTTGAGTCGGATCGTTCTCATCAGACTGATTCTGCGTCATATTTATTTTTCCAAAGGCGCGATCAAAACCATTCCTGGCCTATTCAGAAAAGACACGGCCGGCGCGATTTCGCTGGGCAGCGCCGCGATGGACGGCGTCAGGCCGTTTCCCGCGCTCGCCGGCGCCATGCGCGGCTCGGCGCCGCTTCCGACAAACCCCAAGCCCCGCTTCTGATACTCAAATCGCCGAATCGTCGGCGAACCGAGCAGGCTGGCATCGACGTTGAGAGACACGTGCTTCCGGTCCCCGGAGACGACGGCCTGACCGACGTTCTCGTTCACCCCCACCACCAGCGTCGTGACCTGCGGCGTGAAGATTGTCCCGGTCGCATAGTAAAACGGCACCGGCGCCAATTCCTGGCCGATCGCTGAGCTGGCGAGCGCAATCACCGCCAATGTGAAGATGAGATTGAACCGCAAAGACGCGGAAGGCGCGGAGAAGAAAACGCGCGGGGGAAACGCTTTGCCCGCGCATTTTCTCTGCGATCTGTGCGTCTCGGCTCGACTGAGCTCGCCGAAGTCCGCGGTGCTAATATGATTTTCGATCATTGCAAGCCCGCCGTGCTGCCGCTAATTTCCCCTCTTTGTTGTGGTGCACGCACCATTCGGAGCATTCTAATGCAATCCGCCAGCCGCAAGAAAGCCCTTATTTCCGGCATTACGGGCCAGGACGGTTCTTATCTCGCCGAATTCCTCCTTGCCCAGGGGTACGATGTGCACGGCATCATCCGCCGGAGCAGTTCATTCAACACCGACCGGATTGGTCACCTGTATCGCGACCCCCACGATTCGCAGGCGCATCTTTTCCTTCACTACGGCGACCTGGTCGACGGCACCGGGCTGCGCGAAATCCTGACGCGCGTCCGGCCCGATGAGGTGTACAATCTCGGCGCGCAATCCCACGTGCGCGTCAGTTTCGATCAGCCCGTTTACACCGTCGCCGTCGATGCCCTGGGAACGATGAGTTTCCTCGAAGCCATCCGCGATACCGGGTTGCCGATCCGGTTTTATCAGGCATCCAGCAGCGAGATGTACGGCAAGGCGGTGCAAACTCCGCAAACCGAAACGACGCCGTTTTATCCCCGCAGCCCCTACGCCTGCGCGAAAGTCTTCAGCTATTGGCAAACGGTCAACTACCGCGAGAGCTACAAGATGTTCGCCTGCAACGGCATTCTGTTTAACCACGAAAGCCCTCGCCGCGGCGAAACCTTCGTCACCCGCAAAATCACCCGCGCCGCCACGCGCATCAAGGAGGGGCTGCAGAAAAAACTGTATCTCGGCAATCTCGACGCCAAACGCGACTGGGGATTCGCCGGCGATTATGTCGAGGCGATGTGGCTCATGCTCCAGCAGGCTACCCCCGACGATTTCGTCATCGCCACCGGCGAAACCCACAGCGTCCGCGAATTCCTCGACGAAGTCTTCGGCCATCTCGATCTGGATTGGAAGAAATACGTCGAGGTCGATCCGCGATATTTCCGCCCCGCCGAAGTGGATGTGCTCCTCGGCGACGCCGCCAAGGCCCGGCAAATCCTGAACTGGTCGCCTAAAATCACCTTCAAGGCGCTGGCGAAGATGATGACCGATGCCGACCTGCAACTGGCCAAAAGCGAAGTGATCCTGGCCGAGCGGGCAAAAAAAACATGACCGTCTCATTCACCGATCGCATCGTCGTGACCGGCGGAGCCGGATTCGTCGGATCCTTTGTCGTCGAAATCCTCCGCGCCCGCGGATACCAGAACATCTTCATCCCCCGCCGCAAAGACTTCGATCTGACGCGGGAAGCGGATGCGCAGCGACTTTATCGCGAGTTTCGCCCCGACATCGTGATGCACCTGGCCGCCGAAGTCGGCGGCATCGGCGCCAACCGCGACAACCCCGGCCGGTTCTTCTTCGCCAATCTCGCCATGGGCCTGCACCTCATCGAGCTGGCGAGAATCAACGCCGTCAAGAAATTCGTTCAGATCGGAACGATCTGCGCTTATCCGAAATTCACGCCCGTCCCCTTCCGCGAAAGCGAACTGTGGAACGGATACCCCGAAGAAACCAACGCCCCCTACGGCGTGGCGAAAAAATCCCTGCTGGTCATGTGCCAAGCATATCGCGAGCAATACGGCCTCAACGCGATTTATCTATTGCCGGTAAACCTCTACGGCCCGCGCGACAATTTCCATCCACATTCCAGCCACGTCATCCCCGCCCTGATCCGCAAATGCGTCGAGGCAAGACTGGCTGGCCAAAAACAGATCACCGCGTGGGGCACCGGCTCAGCCAGCCGGGAATTTCTTTACGTCGAGGACTGCGCCCGGGGAATCGTCCTGTCGCTGGAGAAATACGATTCGCCGGACCCGATGAATCTAGGCAGCGGCAGGGAAATCACGATCAAGGATTTAACGGAACTGATCGCCCGCCTCAGCAACTTCACCGGCAAAATAGAATGGGACCCTTCCAAGCCCGACGGCCAGCCGCGGCGATGTCTTGATGTGAGCCGTGCCAAAACGGCCATCGGCTTCACCGCAGAGACATCGCTGGAGAACGGGCTGAAGAAAACGATCGCGTGGTTCGAATCCCATCGTGGCGAGCTGACCGAACGCGATTACACGCCGAGTCGCGCTTAGCGGCGTGTTCTTGACCCATTCCTTCGCGGTTTGATCCCCTCTTGAATTCCGGTGACGAGCAATAAATCCAGACGCACGCTCGAATCGTCCGGCAGGCCAATCATGATGACCCCCCCGGACGGCGTTTGGCCGAGATATTCCGGATGCATCACGTCATAGCTTTCTCCGTCGGCCGTCAGGATTCGGAACGGCTGGAACGGCTTTTTCTCCCGCAGTCGCTGGATTTCCTGAATGGTCACAGCCTCATTATATCGATGGTTCGATAATTGTTGCCATTACCGGAACCGCCGGTAATGGTTCAGTTTGAATTTTGAAATCCGCGAATTAGTTTGACGCTGACTAAGATTTATGGCAAGGTCGGGTCATGCCAGCACGAGCAAGCAAACGACGGGATTTTACCCAAATAGCCAAGGATGTTTTGGACTCAGCAACAGGAAATGGCCCGCAAATCCTACCACCCGGATCGCCACCACCAAATGATACCCGCAATCCTCACGCGGTCGCGTTGAGCAAGCTGGGGGCGAGCAAGGGGGGAAAGGCACGGGCCAAAGCGCTGTCTAAAGCAAAACGCAGAGCCATCGCTAAGAAGGCAGCGGCTCGGCGTTGGGCTGCCCAAAGCGGGGAGTAGTTCTTGGTTGTTCGATGGTCTGCTTAATCATGGCCGCCCCAAGGTGGTTTTCAATAATCTTATACGCTGGGGTGTTCATCAGAAGGTGCATATAACAGTGGTGAACGGTTAGCACTAAATCCTGTAGCTTCTCTTCAAATTCTCCTTTGGTTTCGAGCGGAATGATCTTCAGCCCCATTGTCTGCAATTCCTGAATGTGAATGTGGCGGGTATGCGTCTTGTTGCCAGTGTAGTCCGTCAGTTTTGCAACGATACTGTGGGACATTTGGCGCGCCTTTTTCTTTTCTGGGGTTGTTTTTCCGTCGAACATGACGGTACGCAACTGATCGGTTACAAAACGATTTGACCACCTGATGGCGTTTTCGCATCGGCCCAAAAATGTCGGCCGGTATTGGCTTATAATCGGCTGCCAGATCGCCAGTTTGGCGGGATCACGCTTTATCTCGTTCGCGGCCCTCTTGAACTCCGCAATAACCCCGTAGGCGGGAACGCCGTTCAGGTGTGGATCAATCGGCCCAAGGTTGGAGTGCTTGCCCATGAGGATTTCTTTGCAAGAACAAGCCATCATTGTCCCCGCTGACATTGCAATTTGCGGTACTATTGCTCGGATGTCATTGCCGAACTTCTCATGCAAATAGTGAACAATAGACTGCGTGGAAGCAATGTCCCCGCCTTGTGTATGAAGGATCAAATCGAGTCCAGATACCGTCTTCATGCGGTGAACGGCCATCATAAACCCATTTTTGTCTTCATCGTTGATTTCGGAGCGGAACTCCGGTTTCGAGAGGAAACCCGAATAATAGGCGATGACGTTGCGGGTAGTGTGAGCAGCAAGCTCTCGCAGATACTTTTGTCTGACCAACGTAATCGCTTGGTCCACCGCACTCCGATGACGCATAGAGTGGGCCAGTTGCTCTTGCTGCAAGGTCACAATTTCGTTGAGAACTTGGCTCCAATCAGGCATCCGCGTATTCTAAGAGCGGGGGCTGATTAGCACCATAAGTAACGATGCTTGGAACAGATTTGAAGGGCGATGGCTGCTCAAGCGAGTCTCCCCTTCGCTCGTTAATTGCCACGGGCGACGGCACAAAATACCGGCTATACATCTTCGTTAATGACTTGGTTTTTCCGATCTTTTTCTTGTTCGGTATCCGCCGTTTGGTTCTACGCGATTTCATTTTTTCCTGCCCATTAAAAGAGCTATTTTACGGATCGCTGCGGGTCACATCAACGTAAATCCGCCAATTCAATGATTTTGCGCGCAAGTCGTTCTGTGGCGCGGGTTTGAAATATGCGGATTTTCAGTTGACAGTGCCTTGTCGAGCAAGCATATTGTTCAGTATGAACAAGTTGGATACAGATACGCGGATTAGGATCGTTCAGCGCCTCGTGGAAGGTGTCGGCATCAACGCCATTTGCCGGATGACTGGCGCGGCAAAAAACACAGTTCTAAAGTTGCTGGCCGATCTTGGTGCGGCCTGCGCGAAATATCACGATGAACACGTTGCTCATTTGCTCACAAGGCGCGTTCAGTGCGATGAGGTCTGGAGCTTTGTTTACGCCAAGCAAAAGAACGTCCCAGCGGACATGCGCGGACAATTCGGAGTCGGTGATATTTGGACTTGGACCGCCATCGACGCAGACACAAAATTGATGATTTCATGGATGATCGGATTGCGGGATGCAGGTTACGCCAAGGCGTTCATGCGTGACGTTGCTCACCGACTCGCCCGCAAGGTGCAGCTTACGACCGATGGCCTGAAAGCCTATCTCGACGCGGTTGATGGCGCGTTCGGTGGCGACGTTGACTACGCCCAGCTTGTGAAGATTTACGGCCCAGAAGAGGCAGGCCCCGGTCGATACAGCCCACCGGAGGTCATTGGGAGCAAGCAGGAAGAGGTTTGCGGAACACCGGAACCGATGCACGTTTCCACATCATTCGTTGAGCGGCAGAACCTTTCGATGCGAATGGGGATGCGCCAGTTTACTCGGCTCACGAATGCACACAGCAAGAAAACCGAGAATCACGCCCACGCAATCGCGCTGTACGTCATGCACTACAACTACTGCAAAATCCATTCGACTCTCCGTGTCACGCCAGCAATGGCCGCTGGCCTGTCAAAGACGGTTTGGGAAATCGAGGATTTGCTCAAGCTCATTGATTGACTAACAGCGTCAGTCTCCATTGATTGGCCGAATTTCCCCGCGCATTTCTATGGGAACCTGACACTTCGACAAATCGCCCCCACATCTCAGTAGGCGGGGTCCGCCCAATGTATGTCTTGCGATTTCTTCCGATACGGGCGAATGAATATGCTCGCACCATGACCCGTGAATGCCAGGAATGTGTCGTATTTGTCTGTCCGCTCGAATCTTTTGACTTTCGATGCGAATTGTGAATTTTTTGTAGAGTGGGCAGCTTTCCATGCTCACAATATTGACCAGAATTTGATTTTATTTCAAACTGAACCATTACCGAACCGCCGGCAGTGGGTCTCTTTGAAAATCAGCCACCACCGGTAGAACCGGTGGTATGAGGAAGGCCCCTAAAAGGGGCCTGGGGATCACTCGAACTCTAGCTCGCCTTGGTCTAAGTCGCGTTGCATTTTTTCCTGGTCGCGAATGTATTGCCGGATCTGTTCCTCGTTCAATCCGACCGTGCTCACGCAGTAGCCGCGCGACCAAAACTCCCGGCCAAACAGCGTTCCCTTCGTCCGCAGCACTTCACGGTGGATACGGATTGCGCTC
>DATAWP010000024.1:0-58241 GCA_036267155.1 Tepidisphaeraceae bacterium | reverse complement strand
CCTTCTTCCCCGGGGCAGATTTTTTATGGCCTATCGAATCACCCGGTCGCGCCTCCCGGCACGATCGACAATGGAAACCCCCAGAACTCGGGTTCGTCAGGCTACACGATTCAGCAGCCCGTGACGCAATCCCCGCAGGACCTTCGCCTCGGAACAATCGAATACAGCGGGCAGACGCAAATCCTTCCCAAGCCCGATCAGGTCGTCGTCCCCGGTCCCGTCGACGCCAGCGTCAATCCCTCCGAAAGCGCGCAGCAGTTGCTTTCCGGCTCCGCGCTTTGGGGAACGATCCAGTTGAATACGGACAATTCCCAGCAGCTCAACCAAAACAACAGCAGCCAGAGCCTCTACAATCCAAACAGCACTCAGTCGAATCAGGAATCGTCCGTTTTCAATTCCAGTCAGGCGCAGGGGAACTCGACGTCCGTTGGCCCGGTACCCATCCAGGCGCGCATCCGTCAAATTCGCCAGGAGCTGACGCTTCAAAATTCCGTCGCGCCCACGGGCAACGGCACGCAAAGCGGTTCAGCCACCGGCGCCAACCTGACCGGCTCCGGAGCCTCCCTGCTTCAGCCCTTGCAGCCCGGCAACCAAGCCTCCGGCTTCAACGAGCCCCTCACCGATGTAAATTCAAGCAATTCCCAGTTGAAATCCGGCAGCCTCTCCCCCACAGCCGGGGATGTCTCGACCGACCAGTCCAATCGCACGTTCCTCCCCAGCGACGAAAGCCTCCCGCCCCCGACCCAGCAGAGCGCGCTATACGCCAAGCTGCGGCAAAGCATGGAGGATTACGACGGCTCGCATTCGATGACCGATGAACAGGCCAACCGCAAATTCCAGGAGATTCGCCATCTTCAGCAGTTGGCACAGAGCAACGCCGAGAGCGGGTCCGATGTCCTGACGGGCAAGGGGAACGCCCCCACACAATTGCCCGGCGGTCTGCCCAGCGGCATTCCGGGTCCGGATCAATCCGGGACCAACAACGGTCCGCAGCAGGAAGCCGCGCCGGGCCAGACTGGCCCGAAAACGTCCACTCCCGATTTCAGCAAGCTCCCGACCAACCTGGGCGGTCCCTCCGGCATGAATGCGGTGCCCGCTTCGCCGGCGCCGGTGCCTATCGACAGCTTTGCCACCGGCATCAAATCGAAGGGGCTCGCCGATCTGATCGGCACGGCCGAGGAGAACGTCGAAAATCAGCGCTACGACAAGGCGATCGCCAACTACAACGAAGCGATCGACGCCGCCCCCAATAATCCGCTGATCATCATGGCCCGCGCCACCGCGGAGCTCGGCGGTGGATATTACGCCCAGGCCAACGCCGACATTCACGTCGCCGTCGCCCAGGACCCGGCCATCCTGCTCGGGCAATACGACCTGCAAAAGCACCTCGGCACGGATCGTCTCAAATCCCTGATTACCGATTTGAAGCAGATTTCCGAGGACGCCCCCGACGACACGCTGCACTCATTCTTGCTCTCCTTCGTCTATTACAACTCCCATCACCTCGGTCAGGCCGCGCAATGGCTGGAAAACACCGACAAGCGATCCGCCGGCCAGGACCCCGCCATCTCTCAGATGAAGCGATACTGGAATTTCAGCGAAGCCCCAGCTCCCGCCGCCAAACCCAATGGCGCAGCGCCGTCCGCCGGCCATTAACCAGAATTCCGCCAATAAATCACGACTTCAGCCCGCCCTTGTGTAGGCGAGCTTGCTCGCCGCGAGTGTGCCGAACGATTCTCGCTGTTTCTCATCACTCCGAGCGCGCATAAAAAGGCCCCGGACGGGGGGATCCGGGGCGTAACTCCCTTTAGGAAGGGAGGTCGTCCAAGGGGGTGCTTGGACGGTTGAGGGCCAAAATCAGGCTCCGATACCCCAAAAGCTCGAAGCCGATTGAATCGCGTCGAGTATGCCCAAAACCCTCGGCCGGGCATACGCCGAACTGTTGAGATATTAGCTTTGGGAAAATGAAAAGCAAGGGCCAATTGCCATGGCCGCGTAAATCATCGATCGCCATGAGGGTAAGTTTTTGTGGCAGGGTTACTTAGAGGACTGCATGGAATCCTCGCGGCCATGTCGAATGCCGGAGCAATGTGATGCGGTTCACTTCGACGCGAAAAAGGGCTTCAAATCGATGCGTTGGAACATTCGGCTGGGAGCGTCCGAGCCCGTCGCCAAGTAAATCACGCGATTGGTCGGCTCGAAGATCATGGACTGGATGGTCATACCGCCGTTGTCGCCCTGAACGACATGTCCAAGCATTTTCTCGATCGCTGAAACATCAAGCCTGCCGAACTGCGCGGCCGACTCGGCATGCAGGGCATCGTACCGCCAGCAATAGCCCGGTGTATCGGCGTCAACGCCACGCTGATGGTTGGTGCTGATCAGCGCCGCGTGAGCGCGGCCGCGACGAACCGTCACTCCGTCAACTCGAATTTCTGCAACGGCGCGATTGCCGGCGGCATCCATCAGCATCAGATTATTGGCCGTCTGCCGCGGCGTTCGATTCAACAAGTCGATTGCCTCGTCAACCGTGCGGCAACGTTCGAGGATGGTTCGATACAACAGCGTGTACGGCATTGCAGTGGGAAGACGGGGCGAGCGCGGAACCTCCATGCAGGCCAGAGACAGGCCGTATTCGTTCATCCCGGAAACCACGCCGATCATGCCCGGCCATCCGATCGCCGCGAAGGAATAACGTCCCGCGGGATGGTAGATGAAAAAAGCCGAACGTGCGTCGAGGATTCCAAGGGACGGGAAATCGAGATTCCGCCCAAAGCGCGCAACGCCATCGGGCGAAGCTTCGGGAGGCAGAGAAATCGTCGAGCAACCCATCGTCGCCGTTAAATCCAAAAAGCACTGCGCGAGAACGGCGTCGTAAATGTTGATCCCGACGGCTTGCGCCAATGCCTGGACCTCGGCGCGATGTTCGGGAAGCATGAGCGCCTCGAAATTGACGGCCGCCAATCTCGCACGGACCCGGGCCGAGCCCTGCAATTGAACGAAGAGGTAGTTTTCATCCAGATCGATGATGGTTTGGCGAAATTGCGTGCCGTGCTGACGGCCCATGTCGGCAGGACTGCCGCTAAACTCTCCCAAGGGGATGGAAAGGTGTGGCTTGGGATCGATGACCCTGGGCAATGCCGACGATCTGGGGACTTGCGCGCATCCAGCAACGACGGAAATGACCAGCAAAGCGGAGAGGCCGATTCGCAATCGCATACGGGATGTTATACCCTTAACGGGCAGCCAGCGGGCCAGCAAGGATTCGCCTTTCCAATGCTCACCCTAACCCCCTTCGCTGTCTGTCCTGTTAATGTTTCTTAAAGTGCTTGAACCGCCGAGGGTGGTCCATACACTTTTGAAAGTCGTGGAGGCCCAGCGGCCTATGAGCAGAGTTGCGCTTCAGCCCCCCAGCGTTTCGGCGGCTCCGAGAGCACATCTGCCCTCGGCGAGCGCCATCACCACGTCCACCCCACCGGATATGGTCAACCCGGCCGATGTTCTGATCGAATCCCGCGGCGTCAGCGTGTTTTACGCCTCCCATGAAGCGATCAAGGGCGCGTCTTTGAGCATGCCGCGCAACCGCGTGATCGCCATGATCGGTCCCAGCGGCTGCGGTAAAAGTACGTTCCTCCGATCCATCAATCGTCTGAACGATCTGATCCCCGGCTGCAGGGTCTCCGGTCAATTGTTCATTGGCGGCCAAAACATTTATGAGCCGAAGGTGGATCTCGTGGCGCTTCGGCAAAAGGTCGGGCTGGTGTTTCAGAAGCCCAATCCATTTCCGAAGTCGATCTATGACAACATCGCCTACGGCCCGCGGCTCCAGGGCGTGAACCGGCGAAGCGATCTCGACGGGATCGTTGAGGATTGCCTTCGCAAAGCGGCTCTGTGGGAAGAGGTCAAGGACCGCCTCGTCACCAGCGCTCTGGGAATGTCCGGCGGACAGCAGCAGCGCCTCTGCATCGCCCGCGCTCTGGCGACGAGGCCAACCGTGCTTCTCATGGACGAGCCGTGCAGCGCGCTCGACCCGATTGCCACCACCAAAATCGAAGACCTGATCACCGAGCTTCGGGCCAATTACACGATCGTGATCGTCACGCACAACATGCAGCAGGCCGCGCGCGTCAGCGATTTAACGGCCTTTTTTTATATGGGTTCTCTGGTCGAATATAATGCCACGTCGGCGATGTTCACCAACCCGATGCAGAAACAGACGGAAGACTACATCACCGGCCGCTTCGGCTGATGACGGTTTCGCTACCCGCATGTCACATCACCTGAACGATCTTCTCGAAGGCCTGCGAACGCAAGTGGCGCGCATGACGACGCTGGTGTTGCAGGCCGTGGAGCAGGCATGCGAAGCCCTCTTCACCGCCGACGCCAAATTGGCGCAGGAAACGATCGTCATGGATCAGCGGATCGACGAGGAGGAAGTGCGCGTGGAAAAGAGCGCCATCGACGTGCTGGCGCTGCAGCAGCCGGCCGCGGTCGATCTGCGCACGGTCGCAACGATCATCAAGGTGAACGCGGATTTTGAGCGCATCGCGGATTGCGCCGTCAACATTGCCCAGCGCGTGCTGCCGCTGTCTCAGCTCCCCAACTACGAGCCGCCGAGCGATCTAAAGCTGATCGCCAATACCGTCCTGCTGACGCTTCGCGACACGATCAAGGCGTTCAATCTTCAGGATGAGGACTTGGCGCATCGCGTGCTCAAGAGCGACGACGTCGTCGATGCGCTGTATCACCAGATCGTGCAGGACACCATCTGCCTCATGGAAACCGGCGGCCAGGAAGCCAACGTCGAACTGGGGAATATCATGATCGCCAAGAACCTGGAGCGCATCGCCGATCACTGCACCAACATCGCGGAGGATGTGATTTACATTCACACCGGCCGGATCATTCGGCATCTAAGAGCGGTTTAAACTACCCACGGCGCCGTCGCTGACTTTAGACGGCAATGGGGTTTCATATCATCCAGCCGACTTATCGGAGTTAGCGCTGGCGACATTATCAGACATTGAAAAATCAATGCCTACCACTAATGGTGTTTCATCCTCGCGGCCGATCCCACCAGCAGAAATTCGCAGATGAAGCGGTCTAACGAGGAAGGAGCCTTGCGATGAATTGCTTAATCGAGCCGGCGGATCAGATGTTCGACCAACGGCTGTTCACAACCGTGGCGCCGCGCTCCGGTGAGACCATCCGATCTTTCGTGGCCGCCAGTCTGTTCGATCTACCGGCCCAGCCGGGGCGCGTGCGGAGATCAGAACCTCGCGCCCGCCGCGAAGAGGATTCCGAGCGGTGGGATGGACTTTCCTGAAAACATTGGGTTCAACGCGAATGTCCCGACATGTCGGGACTGAGAAAAATATGCCACATTTGCGGCGTCTTCATCACCGGCTGATTCAGCGGCGTGTCCGGATCGTTCACGTTCGATTGAAGTTCGGCACTCGGGTCGTTCACCCAGCCAGCCTGAATCACCCGCTTCAGCGATACCACCAGCATCGGGTCGGCGTTCCTGGCCGAGAATTCCGGATCCCAGATCAGCACAACGCCCGGCGGCGGATGATCGATCGCCACCCGCGCCCAGGGTTGCACTTCGCGGCGATCCCAGGGATTGGCGTTCAAATAAAAAAATATCCCCGGATGATTCGTCATAATGCGCGGAAACTTCTCTCGCAACGGACTCCTCTCATACCACTGCGCAAAACGCTGGGCTTCACTCCAACTGTCTGATTGCCGCACCGGCAAAATCCGCCAGCAGTAATTCACCAACCCCGGCAACACGACCGCCAACGCCGCCCAGGACAATGGCCTGGGCCATTGCAGCCGGGTAAAGACCCATTCCCACCCACGCGCCGACAGGCATCCCCACAACGGCGCGACGATCAGCAAATATCGCAGCGATCCGCTGCTGGAGAACTTCCCCAGCCAAAAGAGCAGGCTATGCCCGGTGAGGATCGCCAGCGGCAGCGCGGCGATCAGCCAATCAATCCGAACGCGATGGTCGCGCAGTCGCCCCAGTCCCGGCGCGCCGGGAGCGGTTAGATCCCGCCACATCCCGATCCACATCGCCGGAAATGCGAATGGTCCCACGAGCATCGGCAGCACGGCCACGAAATAAAGCAGCGGCCCGCGCGGATATTCGCTGCCCGACTCATACGGCCAATGATCCATCAGCCATCGCCACCACGGGCGATCCAGCGGGCCCACCGACTCATGCCCGGCAATGCTCCAGAGGAGCAGCCCCACCGGAAGCACCAGCAGGCAACTCCAGCGGCGATGCGCCGCCAGCGCCACGGCCGCCAGCAGCAAAAATGCGAATCCCTCCGGCCGGCCGAGCGGCGCGATCGCTGCCAGCGCCGCCATCCACCACCATCGCCGCCGTTGGTAGCTGAGAAATGCCAGCCCCGCCACCAGTGCAAACGGCAACTCGGTCAGTTCGGAAAAAGAATGAAGAAACAGCAGCGGCTGGCCGAGCGTGAAAATCAGCGCCAGCATCGGCCAGCGATATCCCTGCCCCTTGGCAATCGCGGCGGCGACGAGCGCGCAGGCGATCGCCGTCACGCAACTGGTGAGTCTTACGCCGAGAAGCCCCCCCACCCACGCCGGCCCGGCAAACAGAGCCGTACACAACGGCCGGCCCCAGATGTCCACGAAATAAATTGGCTGCGAGAACGCGTATCGTGCGAACAGATAATGCGTCGCCCCGTCGGACTCGATGAATCCCCGCGAACGCACCGCCGCCGCGATCGAGCAGACCGCGAAGGCGGAGATGGCGAGCAACGCGGTGCGGGAGGAAGAGACGGAGTGAAGGAACACTTCGTCTTTTCGTCTCCCCGTCTCTCCGTCTCTTGAATTTCCGACCATCTATTTAATCGCCACTTCCTTGCCCGCTTCCGCCGCCCGATAGACGCCATCGAGAATCTTCTGCACCGCCAAGCCCGCTTCGCCAGGGGCCTTCAACGGCTTATCCTGCAGACAGCCATCGACAAAATTCCGCAGCTTCAGGCCGAACAGATAGGGAAAATCAGTCTTGCTTCCGACGAAAGCGGGGGATTCGTTCACCATCGTGCCGGATCGGTCGGTGAAAATCATCGGCGGGTCCCACTGGCATCCGCCCTTGTCGCCCATGAGCGTGAAATTCCAGACGTCCTTCTCAATATGGCCCGCGAACATCGCTTCGATCTGAAGGATTGCCCCGTTGTCGAAACGAATCTGGCCGATGGCCAAATCTTCCACCGTATATGTTTTGTAATCCCAGTTGGCCCACTGTGAAACGACGTTGGACTTTTTATTTCCGAGATAGGTCCAGGTGTTTCCCGCGGCCGCCACGGGGTTCGGCGAGCCCATGACGTAATGGGCCATTTCGATGACGTGGACGCCGATGTCGATCATCGGGCCGCCGCCCTGGAGGTCTTTCTGTCCGAAAACGCCCCAGTTGGGAATCCCCCTTCGCCTCAAGGCCTGGCATTTCACGAACATGATGTTGCCGAATCGGCCGTCTTCCTTGGCCCGCACCAGGAAATCCGTGTTGGGGTGATAGCGATACTGAAAACCGACCGCCAGCTTCTTCTTGTTCTTCTTCGCCGCGTCGATCATGCTCTGGCATTCAGCCTGATTCATGGCCATCGGCTTTTCGACGATGACGTGACAGCCGGCATTGGCAGCGTCGATGGCTGGCTCGGAATGAACACCGTTGGGCGTGCAGATCGTCACCGCATCCGGCTTGATCTCCTTCAGCATCTTTTTCCAATCGGTATACAGGCTCTTGAAATCGTATTTCTCTTCCATCAGCTTCAGCCGATCGGGTTTGAGATCGACGCCGGCGACCAATTCCACGTCCGGAAATGTCTGGAGCGCGCGAATGTGAGTTTCGCTGATCCCACCGCAGCCGATGATCGCGACGCGAAGTTTTGGCCCGCTATATTGCTGTTTTGATTCCGTTGCGAATGATTCCGTTGATACGCTTTTTTCTGCCATTTGCCTTTCCTCAGAAAGAATTTTAGCCACAGATTAAAATCAGATGCACACAGATAATACAGAAATGGCCAATCAAGTCACTGCACGGCAAATTCATCTGTGTGAATCTGATTTTTATCTGTGGCACAAATGCGATTTTCAACCCAGCTTTGCCAATTCCGCTTCTGCTCCCGCCAACTGGTCTTTGGTCTGTTGCACCAGATGCGCCGGGGCCTTGGAAATATACGCTTCGTTGCCGAGCCTTCCCCTGAGCGTTTGAATCTGCCGATTCAATTCGTCCTTGCGCTTGGCAATTCGATTCCCTTCCACTGACGCATCGACGAACGGATGGAAGAACAATTGCCCGCAAGGAGTAATCATGGTGCTGGATCCGGAGGGTGTTTCAACCGGTTGTTGAATCGGCGTTAGCACGGAGCCTGTGAACGATTGAATGAATGCAATACTCTCGGCGCTGGTATTCGCAGCAGGTAGCAATCGAAATTCTATCTGGGCTTTGGGTTCGATGTTGTACTGATTGCGCAGATTTCGAATGGCACTGCTGGTTTCCCTGACGCGCGAAAATTCCAACTCGCTTTTCTCGTCAATCGCGGATGCGTTAATGCTCGGCCATTTCGCCAGAATCAGCCGTTTGCTGAACGGACACTCGATCTTTCCCGGCAAACCGCGCCGTGGCCGAACCTCGTTCAGCCGCCACCAGATCGTTTCGGTGATAAACGGAATGATTGGGTGCATGAGGCGCAGCGCTCCGTCGAGCACCGCAGCCAGGACATTGGCAATCTGCCCCGCTCGTGCCGGGTCTTTGAGCGTGGGTTTGGACGCTTCCACATGCCACGCGCAAAAATCATCCCAGACAAAGTCGTAGCACGCCTTGGCATACTGATCGAACCGATACAAAGCCAGGGCCGCATCGGCTTCCCCGACCGTCCGATTGAACCGCGAAACGATCCAGCGATCCGCCAGCGACCATTTGGTTTCGTCCACCGGCTCCGGCCCCGGCGCGCCGGGATTCGCGAGGTTTTGGATCACGAAGAAATTCGCAACCTGCCAGATTTTGTTGCTGAAGTTTCGCCCGATGTCGAATTTGTCGGAAGTATTGCGGCCCTGGGCATCCTTCTTCACCGGCAATCGCACATCCTGCGTTTCGGTGGCCATGTGCGTCAGCGTGAACCGCAGGGCGTCGGCCCCGTGCGTGTCGATGACATCGACGGGATCGACGCCGTTGCCCTTGGATTTCTTCATCGGCTCGCCGTGGCCGTCCTGAATCACGGTATGGATGTAGACATGATGAAACGGGACTTTTTTCATGTTGTACAGCCCAGTCATCACCATGCGAGCGACCCACAGCGTGATGATTTCCCTGGCGGTGACCAGCACGCTCGTCGGATACCATTTCCGCAAATCCGGCGTGTCGTCCGGCCAACCGAGCGTGCTATGGGGCCAAAGGGCGGACGAAAACCAGGTGTCGAGAACGTCGGGGTCTCGCTGCCCACCAGCTTCCTCAAGAAGGCGCTCGATGTCAGGGTATCCCGGTCGCACCGAAATTCCGACGTAGATTTCGTGAATTCCAGGTCGTATAACTTGGACCGCGATTTGCCGATTCTGCTCTGGCGTTAGGTAGGGTAGATCCATGAGCACGTGTTGCGAATCGCTAGGGGCATCCGCATACGGCCCCTTCCATAAAAATATCCACACCGGTATCCGATGCCCCCACCACAACTGCCGGCTGATCGGCCAATCGCGCTTTTCGCCGAGCCAACTCAAATACTGCTGTGCGTGGCGTTCGGGGAAGAATTTGATGATGCCATCTCGCACCACCTGCAATGCCGGCTCCGCCAGCGCGGCCATTTTCACGAACCATTGATCGCTCAAATATGGCTCGACCGGCGTTTTGCTGCGATCGCTGTGGCCGACGGGTGTTTCGTAGGGTTCTTCTTTCGCCAATAGTCCCAACGCGGTCAGGTCTTCGACGACTTTCTTTCTCGCGGCGTCTCGTTTCATCCCGGCGTATTTGCCGCCGTTTTGGTTGATCGTGCCGTCGGGGTTCAGGATGTTGATGATCTCGATTTTTCCCTGTTGCCGCTGCCAGACGGCATAGTCGTTGGGATCGTGAGCGGGCGTTACTTTCACCACGCCGCTTCCGAATTTCGGATCGACCAGAATGTCGTCCGCGATGATCGGAATCTTCCGGCCCGTCAGGGGCAACTCAGCGAATTTCCCGATGGCCCAATTCCATCGCGAATCTTCTGAATGAACGGCAACCGCGGTGTCGCCGAGCATGGTTTCGGGACGCGTGGTGGCCACGGTCATGAATTTGTCGGTATCCACGATCGGATATTTGACGTGCCACAGGCTGGTCTTCACCGTTTCGTGATAGATCTCGTCATCGGAAATGGACGTTTGCAGATGCACATCCCAATTCACCAGACGTTTGCCGCGGTAGATCAGGCCGTCTTTGAATAATTTAAAAAACGTTTCACGCACGGCCCGGGCGCACTGCTCATCCAGAGTGAAGCGGGCGCGGTCCCAATCGCACGAGCAGCCGAGGCGTTTGAGTTGTTCCAAAATCCGGTCGCCGAATTGCTGTTTCCATTGCCAGATTCGCTCGACGAGCGCTTCGCGGCCGATGTCATGGCGAGTCTTGTTTTCCTTTTCCTTGAGCTGCTTTTCCACCACCGCCTGCGTGGCGATGCCGGCATGGTCGATACCGGGAATCCACAGTGTGTTGAAGCCGCGCATGCGATGCATGCGGATGAGAATGTCCTGAAGCGTATTGTTGATCGCGTGGCCCAGATGCAGCGCGCCCGTGACATTGGGCGGCGGGATCACGATGCAGTACGGCTCGCCCGGCGCAGCAGGATCGGCCGCGAAACAACGCTCCTCGAGCCATACCTCGTAGGCTTTGGCTTCGATGGAAGCAGGCTCATAAGTTCGGGAAACTTCGCCGCTCATGGAAGCGAGAATGGTACGGGGACGGGGCCTGTTTGTCATTGATCGCGGCGATGGATTGCCTATTGCCAATTTCCAATTGCCTATTGAACGGCGGGGCGATTGCGAATTCTTCTCTTTTCAATAGGCAATTGGAAATTGGCAATCAACAATTCATTCCGCCTTCGGCACCAGTCGCTTGCCCTGCGAGCTTTTGATCTTCAGGGCCCGCAGATATCTTCGCCGGAGTATCGCCCGCTTGCGGTCGATTTCCGCCGGGGTGTTCGTCTCCAGTGGAATAAACCCACCGGCCTTGGTGCGGTGCCCGCCGCCTTCGCCGTCGCCGCGGATGAGGCGGCGAATCATGTCCGCGGCCGAGAGCTTGCCGCTGCTGGTCCGCAGGCTGATCACCAGGCGATTTTCGTACACAGCGGTCACCAGGGCCCACTGCACCGGCTCGAATCGCAACAAAATGTCGGCGACCACTGCCGGTTTTTCGGGCGAGTCGATCGTGTCCAGGTGCGAGATTATTGCGCTGTCATAGTACATCGCGTTGGACAGCCCGCTGTGGTAACAAACGTAATAACTCTGCGGCAAATCGACGTAACGCATCTGATATAGCTTGCGCGTATTCGCCAGGAGCGTGAGGCTGGAAAGAGCGATGTTATCCAGTTCGCCCGGTTGTCCGGCCGCGCCGGCGAGGTCGGATTCGATCGCGTACAGGAGGGAAGCCGCCAAGTCCGGCGTGAAGGGCTGCTCCACTTCCATGTAGTAACTGAAAATGATGGAACTGGTCGCGCCGACATCGGTGCGAACGTCGCAGAAGGGGCACTTGGGCCGGCGGCGCGTGCGATGGTGATCGATCACCGCCAGCGGAGCGAACCCCTCCGGCAACGGGCTGTACGCCACGTCGGGCAAGACATCGGTCAGGATGATCGCATCAAAATGGACCAGGGCCGAATCGTCCCACGGCTCCAGCTTGAGGTTGGAATGGCGGATGAACATCTCGTTCATCCCGCCGCTGATCTGGTCCTTGACCGACATGGTGATCGTCGCATCCGGCAGCTTGGCGGTGAGAAGAAGGCACAGCGCCCATCCGCTGGCGAGGGCATCGGGATCGGGATAACGATGAGTGGTGACAAGGATATTTCGCTTGTCATGGAGGAGGCGGAGAAGTTTTCCGAAGCGTGGCCGGCCGCGGGCGCGGCGCTCCGCCGCCTGGGCGGAGCCAGCTACAGTTTCCACGCACGATTCCACGAATGCGGTCACGGTGTTCTCGTTAGAGGCAGCCGACACGCCCCGGTCCGAACCGGCCGCCAACATCTTCGAATCGGCGTTGGATATAGGGGACATAAGGCGGCTATTCCTCGTCCGATAATAGGGGAGCAAGAGACGAAGAGACAAAGAGACGCAGAGACGAAGTGCTAAAGCCGGCTCCCTTCATCACTTCGTCTCTGTGTCTCTTGGTCTCTTTCACCAATCAATTCCTCTGCACCCCCAGCCAACCCGCCGGCTGATTCAGCACGATCCAGCGAAACGCGCCCGACGTCAGATGATCGATGTCGGGTATCAGACTGCTCTCATCCACCATGGCGCTGGCAACCAGGAAATTCATGCCGAAGACACCATCCAGCGTAGACGTTCGGCCACTGGAATCGGTCAGGGTGATGTCGGCAACCAAAACCGGGGCGTGGACGAACGAGATCGGATTCTTCTCGATTGTGGGAAGCGAAAGCCGGTCGAGAAAAAAACCGGCGGACTTTTTTGTACCACCGATGCCGCCGACGGACATGATGAATTGCCGATCCGCCGGAACACCGTCGAGGCGAGGATGGCCGGTGCCGTCAGTGCCGGGAGCGTAGCTGACGCCGAGGGCGGCGGCCTGCTTGCGCGAGATCATCGACGCCGCGGCGCCGGTGTCCAGGAGCCAGACGCCGGTGTACGTTTTTCCACGGTGCGTGACGTTCACGCCGATCATCGGATTGGCTCCGATGGCCGGCGGCTGCGCACCGCCCGGCGAAATCTTCGTGTACTGGGCAAAGGAAACGAAGTTGAGCTTTACGTGCTGGCTGGTTTTGGGAATCGGCGGATTCGCCGCGGCGGCCGTCTTCGCGTCGTAAACGGTGGTGCGAATCTTGTCGGTCATCGCATTCACGTCCTTGGGATCCAACACCACAATCTTTCCCGCAATGACCGGCATCCCGACGATGTCCATGTCACCCAGAGCCAAAGCGGTTAGAAAATCCGCCGACCCGAGCGGCCCGATCTCCGCGCGATACGGCCCGGCGGTCAGGTTGTACGTCATGGCGATGGCGTCTTTCTGATCGATATCCACGTTGGGAGCCATCGGGGCGAGCGAAAAAAAGATCGGCTCAGACACGGCGAATTCGCTCCCGCCACCGACACCGACATCTTGGAAGCGCGCTTCCTGCTGGCCGGCCTTTTCGCGTTTAATTCCGAGGAGCTGCGCCGTGTTGATCGAGAGAGTACTCGAGCTGGCCCCGGTATCGAGAAACGCCTCGACGTTGAAGGCGTCTCCATCGGCGGTCTTTCCCATCAATGGCTGACCGCCGGGCTGGCGGCGGATGACCAGATTGATCCGCGGCTGATCGAGGGCCGCGGGCTGAACGCCGTCGATGTCGTCGGCGAAGGCAAAAATCGCGGGGAACGCCGCGAGCCAGATTCCCAAAGCCATGCAACGCAAATGGCGGGGAATGTTCATCCCGTCATCATATCCCGCGTCCTGGTTTAGGCACAAAGAAAAAGCCCACGGCGCCATGGGCTTTGTGGGCTGGAGAAGAAAGAAAACCGTTTTACTTCGCCATCTCCTTCGCACGAGCCCGCACATCGTCCAGCGTGCCGACGTACAAGAATGCCTGTTCGGGCAGATCATCGGCTTTGCCGTTACAGATGTCGTCGAAACTTTTGAGCGTGTCGGCAATCTTGGTGTAAATGCCCTTCTTGCCGGTGAACTGCTCGGCGACGAAGAACGGCTGGCTGAAGAACCGCTCGATCTTTCGGGCGCGGCCGACGGTCAACTTGTCCTCTTCGCTCAACTCGTCCACGCCAAGGATGGCGATGATGTCCTGCAGATCGCGGTAGCGCTGGAGCATGTTCTGCACCTTGCGGGCGATGCGATAGTGGTCCTCGCCGACGATCTGCGGGTCCAGCGCGCGGCTGGCGGAAGCCAGCGGGTCCACGGCGGGATAAATCCCCTTGGCGGCGATGGATCGTTCCAGATAAATGAACGCGTCGAGGTGCGCGAACGCATTGGCCGGCGCTGGATCGGTCGGATCGTCGGCCGGGACGTACACGGCCTGCACGGAGGTGATGGCGCCGCGCTTGGTGCTGGTGATGCGCTCCTGCAATTCGCCCATTTCCGTGGCGAGCGTCGGCTGATAACCCACGGCGCTGGGCATGCGACCCAGGAGGGCTGACACTTCTGAGCCGGCCTGCGTGAAACGGAAGATATTGTCGATGAACAGCAGCGTGTCGGCGCCGGTTTCGTCGCGGAAGTATTCGGCCATCGTCAAGGCGCTGAGGGCCACGCGAAGGCGGGCGCCCGGCGGCTCGTTCATCTGGCCGAAGACCATAACCGTCTGATCGATAACGTGTTTGCCGGTGGTGCCGATCTGGGCTTCCTGCATTTCCAGCCAGAGATCGGTCCCCTCGCGGGTGCGTTCGCCGACGCCGGCGAAGACGGAATATCCGCCGTGCTGCTGGGCGATGCGGGCGATCAATTCCTGGATGACGACGGTCTTGCCAAGACCAGCCCCGCCGAATAGTCCGGCCTTGCCGCCGCGAAGAAACGGCGTCAGCAGATCGATCACCTTGATGCCGGTCTCGAAGACCTCGGCCTTGGGGGTGAGATCGACGAACTCCGGCGGCTCACGATGAATTGGACGGCGCTGCTGGACGTTCACCGGGCCACGGTTGTCGATCGGCTCGCCCAATAGGTTGAACACCCTACCGAGTGTTTCCTTGCCGACCGGAACGGTCAGGGACGAGCCGGTATCCACGCAGTCCATGCCGCGGCGAAGGCCGTCGGTGCTGCCGAGGGCCACGGCCCGCACCTTACCGCCGCCAAGATGCTGCTGCACCTCCCCGACCAAATGCATGGCCACGGCATGTTCGCCGCCGCTGTCGATGGTCACGGCATTGTAAATCTCCGGAAGCTGGCCCTCCGGGAACTCCGCATCAAAAGTGGAACCGATCACCTGTGAGATTTTTCCAGTAGCGGGCATGAGGACTTCCTCGTGAAAATCAGGTCAAAATCCGCGAATCGCGGCCGGGCACGGGATTGTACAAATCCTTCACAATGTCGCAAGCAGTACGTTTTGCGGCCTTGGGACGAAGCCCAGGCTATTGACGGAAGTAGCCGCCCGACGCAAAGTGTTGTCAATACCATGGAAGGGATCGGCCATGCCCATCATTCTTGTCGTTGATGATACGGCTCTGGCTCGGGAATCTGTCGCCAAGCTGTTGGAGTACGAGGGGTTCAAAACTATTCGGGCCGCCAATGGGAAGGAAGCGTACGCGACGCTCTACACCCAGACACCCGATCTGGTCTTGCTGGATTTGATGATGCCGGAGATGGACGGCATCACCTTCCTGCGGATGATCCGCCACAACCCGCAATGGGAACGCATCCCGGTAATCGTGTTGACCGGTCTTCATGACGACAACAAGCTGGTCGCCCGCGCCAGGGAATTGCACGTGAACGACCTGGTTCCCAAGGCCACGTTTGGATTCGAGGACTTGCTGATCCGAATCCGCAAGGCGATCGGGCTTCGCGTACCCGCGCCGAATTAAATCAAGATTTTTGGCCACAGATAAAAATCAGATGCACACAGATAAATCAAAGCCAATTCTCTGCGGCCTTTATCTGCGTGGATCTGATTTTTATCTGTGGCAAATCTGCATTTATTTCCTGGGCCTGGCTCGAATCACGATCGCCGGGGGAATCTCGGGACGCTTCTGCCAGGAGAAGGGATTTTTCCCCGCCGACGGCGCAGGCGGATAGGCTGGCTCCTCCAGACCATCCACGGCAAAACCTCCGGAAAAACAGGCTGCGAAAATCGCCGCGAGCGGGCGATGAAAGAAATGGTGCGGCTGCGGCTGATTGACGATCCCGACGCTCAGGCCCGGACGGTGCGTGAGATATTGCCGAATCTCCACGCCGAATACCTGCTCGATTCGGTCGTGATGAACCACCAGGTCGGCCGTGAACTTCATGTCGTTGCTGTTGAAGCAGGGATGCGGCAAGGAAAACACGAACCGTCCCGTGGGCTTGAGCAACTCGCGCAGCGCATCCATCAGCGGATCGATTACGATCATGTCCATCATCGCCATGCTGCACACGGCGGCATCGAAGCGACCCTCGCCAAGCTTGAGCAACTCGGCCATGCTGGTGGCGTCGACGCGGACGTATTCGATCTGCCCGTCCTCGGGTGTTGTCCGCTGCCGAGCCGCCTGGAGAAAATTCTCCGCGAAATCGCAGGCGACAACGCGCACCCCTCGCCGGCCAAGGATGCGCGAGTAGTTCCCGTTGCCGCAGGCAACGTCAAGAATCGTCTGCCCCGGCTTGGGATCGAGCAGCCGATCCGTGGCCGGGATGATGAGCGTTTTCTGGAAATCGTTTCCTTCACCGATGTGCCGGTCCCACCACGCGGCGATCGATTCCCAAACGGCTCGTGTTTGCGCTACGGTTGGCTCGCCCGCGCTGACCAGGGCCGGCCGACGCATTGAAGGATCGGTGGAGTCTGTCATGCTCCCATGATACTCTACAGGCATCCTCGCCGCGGGCCGCAAATCGGATCTTACAAAGCGAGACATTTTGAAACGGTTCGACGGAATTGCGGATTTGCCGTCATCGAGACAGTCAAAAAAAAACCTATAGTCAAACGTTCATCCTCGTAAAATGAGCACGATGATCACTATCACGACGATCAAGCCGACGGAGCCGCCGCCGATCCAAATGAAGTTTGCTAAAATGGGAAGCATCATAATATGACCCTCGGGTAGTAAGAAAGACACCGCTTAGCAATAAGCCGTGCTTTGAGAATAGCGGATTCATCCGCCAATAGCAGCGCCAAAAAGCGCGCTGCGCTTGGCGGCCGAAGTGCGGCGGGCAGGCAACTCCGATCAGCTCAGTGCAGGCTCGCGGGCTGAAAACTGGCTCACTTCTTCAAAAAATTCGCCAGCAGGCGTTCGCTTTGCTCGGTCAAAAAACTTTCGAGATGAAACTGCACGCCTTCCAGCGGCCAGCGTTCGATTACATCGAAGATCATCTTAAAGATGATCTATTGCACCCTTGTCCGAGTGAACGATCTCGAGCAATTTGAGCTCGCCTTTCCACGGGGAGATGTCGAAGTCAGGGACGATTTGCCTGGGGCCCAGAGGACGGAAACTGACATCACCATTCTGGCCGGCCCGGACGAGCAATGCTTCAGGGCCGACAATCAGACTGCCGATCTGCCCGATGCGGATGCGGCCGGGTCCGTATGTCCGCTTCATTCTGCCGGCGAAATACGGACGGCTATATAGATCCACCCAGCAACCGTTCGGCACGCTGGGAACGTCGTCCGACCGCTTTTGCGATTTGCTCATGGCATCTCCACGAAAACTTCCATCTCAAATCTCGGATTTCCAATCTCGAATTCGAGTTCTTCACGGGGCGGTCGTTGCCGAACGCCTGAATCGAGGCTGCCATTCTAGAATGCGTCGAGATTCTCCCCAGTGGCGCCAATGCGATGGATCCGGTGTATTAGCGGGTACGGATTGGGTAGGCGATCTAGTCGATCCGAATCCTATTTGCGGGCGGGGTCTTCGGGAAAAACAGTTCGCAAGTGGACGGCCAGATTAATCTTTTGATTGGATATCCCGACCTTGCGCCGAATGTTGCGCCGATGGGCCGCGACGGTTTGGGGGGAAAGGTGCTCAAGTTCGGCGATCTCCTTTACCGCCAAGCCGCGTCGGACAAAATTGCAGATGCGCAACTCCATGGGCGTCAGGCTCACGACGGCGCGGGAGACGTGGTCGATGAACGGGGAGACGATCTCTTCCAGCGCATGTTCGATTTGCTCGAGGCGGCGGCGCTGCCGGCGGTTCAAACTTTGCGTGAGGGAATGGAAGAGCGGGAGGATGATTTTCTGGACATTTTTGGTTATCTGTCGGCCGATTTTGCTTTGCTCGGCCTCAATGTTGGCAAGCACCTCCTGTAGCGCGGTGTTCTTCGCTTCGAGCGATCGATTGGCGTTTTCCAGAGCTTCCTCCGCCTGATGTCGCTCCGTGATGTCCTGGACGATCCCGAAAGCGCGGACAGGTTGGCCGGAGTCATCGCGGATCGCATCCCCCTCGCTGTGGATAAAACGCACTTGGCCATCGGGGCGGATAATTCGAAACTTCACATTAAAGTGCCGGCCGTTGACGATCGAATCCTCTATCATATAAAGGATTCTCGGCCGATCATCGGTGTGGACGCACTGCAGGAATTCGGAAAAATGCACTCCGCGCGGTTGCGGCCGCAAGCCGAAGATTCGGAAATGCTCATCCGACCACTCGATGATGTTGGTCTTTAGGTCGCGTTCCCAATGTGACAGATGAGCAATTCGCTGGGCTTCCTGCAGTTTCCGTTGGCTTTCTTTGAGCGCTTCGTTCGCCGCCTGCCGCTCGGCTCGAGTACGCAGCACGACAGTCAGACCAAAAGCCAAGTCATCAGCCAGTTCTTCAAGGGACTTCGACTTCTTTGGGTCCGAAGGCATCGACGACATCGGCGTACAATCCCACCATCCCGAATGTCCGGCCCTCGGAGGTTAGGGGCACAGCAATCGACGATTGGTACGCAAGTTGCGTTATCTCGTCGCGCCACGGCTCGAACGCCGGGTCGTCGGGGATGTTGCGGGCGATGCAGGTCCGGCCGGTGCGAATCGCGATCCCGGCCGGGCCGCGGCCGTGCGGTTCGTCCGCCCAGGTCATGGTGGTCGCATCTAAATAGCCGCCTTCGAATCCCGCGCTGGCCACCATCCGCACGCGCTTGTGCTCGTCCTCCTCGGCGATTCCGACGCATGCCATGCGATAGTCGCCCAGACCAATGGCGCTTTGGCAGACCTGGTTCAACCAGGTCACGACATCGTCGACCTGATTAAGCGATTTGTTGGTTTTGTTGACGACGCGGAGCGCGCGGTTAACGCGTTGAAGCTCGGTTTCCCAAAGCCTCTTCCTGAAGTATTTCGTATCTTTCACCCCGGACGCCATAAAACCAATACCCGCCAATCCACGTCCGTGCAAGACTTCCCGATCCTAGCAGGATTCTGAAAGCACCACAATTTCAAGAGTTTCCCGTTTCCGGGAGATTTTTAGGCGTGGCAAGACGGAAAGAGGCTCTGGTGACCTCTTCGCCAGACGAGCGACGAGTCGGAAACGAACTCTGCGGTGAGAGTGTCTGGAAGCAGTCTGAGGCGGTCGAGAAACGGGGAGCTGCGGAGATTGTGCCAGTCGTTTCCTGGCCCGCACGGCAGCGATAAGACCGAGCACCCCGAGCATGCTCAGCGCCGACCAAGCGGCCGGGGAAGCGGAACGACCGGCGGTCCCACGGACACGGGGCCCACCACGGCAATGCCGACCGGTTCGTCCAACCCCGAGATCAGATCGGCGTTCACCGTTGCTCCCGATGTGGTGTATTCACCGATTATATTCGAGCCGAACTCCGCGACGAACGGATCCGATCCAGACACGGCAATGCCGAACGGCTCGTTTATTTCCGAGACCAGAGAGGTGTTTACCGTGGTTCCCGTCGTGGTGAATTCGCCGACCTTGGCGCTGAAGTAGCTCGTGACAAACAGGTCGGGTCCCGACACCACGATGAAATCCGGCGTAGTAAGCCCCGAGAACAGCGAGGCGTTCACTACGGCTCCCGAAATGGTGTATTCACCGATCGTGCCGCCGCCAGTGCTTGAGACAAAGATTTGCCTACCGCGCGCAGTCGCCGACATGAGTGATGCTGCCGCAGATACGGCGAATGCCATGATGGACACGACGCTTAACTTGAACGCGCACGTACGCCGCCCTTTCATTGAGCATTAATTTGATTTCCGCCCCGGGCGCCTATATAAAACCGGGGGCAAGATTCGATCACCCACGATGCAGATGCCCCGACACTGTGCCGCCCTGCACAACAAACTGCAAGAAATTTCCTGACGGTTCGGGGGGGCAGCGGAAAAAGCGACGTAACGCATGTACACAACTCAAACTAACCGTTTCCACCGTTGGAGAAAACCACATCGGACCGCGGACTAAGATCGGATCACTTCCTCAAAAAATTCGCCAGCAGGCGTTCGCCCTGTTCGGTCAGAAAACTTTCCGGATGAAATTGCACGCCTTCCAGCGGCCAGATTTTGTGGCGGATGCCCATGATCTCGTCGTGATCGGTCCAACTGGTGACCTCGTAATCCGCGGGCAACGTGCCGCGGCGGATGATCAGGCTGTGATAGCGCGTGGCGGTGAAGGGATTGGGCATGCCGACGTAAATGCTCTTGCCGTCGTGGTGAATTTGATCGGTCTTGCCATGCATGAGACGGTCGGCCCGCTCGACGATGGCGCCGCTGACGAAGCCGATGCACTGGTGGCCGAGGCAGACGCCGAGGACGGGGAGCCTGGGACCGAAATGGCGGATGATGTCGTTGCTGATGCCGCCTTCCTTGGGGGTGCAGGGGCCAGGTGAGATGACGATGTGGGTGGGGGAGAGGGTTTCGACTTCGTCCAGAGTCACCTTGTCGTTGCGGAAGACGCGGATCTCTCGGGTGGGATCCACCTCGCCCAGCTTCTGGACCAGGTTGTAGGTGAAGGAATCGTAGTTATCGATCAATACGATCATATATGTGCTTGAATAGGGTAGGAGAGGGTGCGGGAAAAGTAAAAAACGGGCCGAGTCACTGCCTCCTGCGACACGTGCAGAGGCGTTTCCAACTCACGTTCGACCTCGGCTCTCTGGATGGACGCGGCGACTCTTGCTTGTAACGGCAAGGGTCTGCCTTTTTTTTCTTGATTTGGCGGCGGATACTGGTGTAGGATATGCCTCTTGTTAAGGTAGCGGGTTCGTCGATCGGCATTAGGAAAGCGTCTCGTGTCTTGCCTCTCCTCCGTGTCCGTTTTATCCCTCCCGCATCGGTTGCCCAGGCAACCTCTTTCGAATTGGCCCGGAAAGAACCATTCAAACTTGGGCCGCGGTCTACCCATGCAAGGAGATTCCAAATGGGTAAGAAGTTGTATGTCGGGAATCTGAGCTACCAAGTGGACAGCTCGGAACTCGAAACGTTGTTTGGCGCGCACGGGCAGGTCGTTTCCGCCCAGATCATTAACGATCGGGACACCGGCCGGAGCAAGGGCTTCGGTTTCGTGGAGATGTCCTCGGATCAGGAGGCGCAGGCAGCCATTGCGGCGTTGAACGGCCAGCAGCACAACGGCCGCGCCCTGACCGTCAACGAAGCCCGTCCGCGAGAAGAGCGTGGAGGCGGCGGCGGCGGTGGTGGCGGCCGCGGATTCGGCGGTGGCGGCGGTGGTGGCGGCCGCGGATTCGGCGGTAGCGGTGGCGGTGGCGGCCGCGGTGGATTTGGCGGCGGCGGTGGTGGTCGCGGAGATCGCGGCGACCGCGGCGGCAGAGACCGATACTAAGCGCCAGTCGCTCGGCCCTTCGCCAGGAGCGTTTTGAAAATCACAAGGCCCCCGGGATACGCGTCCGGGGCCTTGTTTTATTGCGCGGGGCGAGGACAGAAAGTCTAACTCAGACAATTACCCTGTCCCCGTGGCTTGAGGGCTGCGATACCAAAAGGAACACAACATCTTCTGAGGATCGATTGAATACTTGATGCACTTCACCAGGTGCGATTTCGACGCCTTGCAGCGGAGCGAGAGTAGCTACACCAATCGCAGTCTCAATCGTCAGGGTACCCGATAGCACGAAGAAAAATTGGCGTGTGTAAACGTGGCGATGCCGGACTTCAAACGCGGTCGGCGGCATTCGCTCTTGAACCACGCTCAGGTCGGCGGTCCTGGCCAAGTGCCAACCATCGCATTGTTGGCCCCATGTGTAATGTTCAGCATTCGCGCTGCTGATCATAAGCTGCTCCAGAAATGGTTCGCGAGCCAATTCTACACCGTGGCGGGAACTTGTCGTGGGGTTTGCATCGTTCGGTGCCGCGAAAGGGTCGATTTGCGTGTCGTCACCCAGTTTGGCCACCCGTTGGCGGGAGTGGGGCATTCTCGAAATCCTGCCGACTGAAGTCGGCAGGCCGCGCCGGATTTGCGGCGATCATTTCAGTACGCGTGCTTTACGCCCAAAGCGCGGACGATTTCCACCGTTGCGCGGCTCTTGTTCAGCGTGTAAAAGTGCAGCCCATCCACACCGTGCGCCAGCAGATCGCGGCATTGCTCCACCGAGTGTTTGATGCCCGCGGCGTAAACGGCCTCGGCATCCTGTTCGACCGATTCCAGCTTCAGCAGCAGCGGCTGCGGAATCTTCGCCCCGCACATGCTCACGAAACGCTTGATCTGCGAAACGTTCAGGATCGGCATGATCCCGGCGATGATCGGCGTGTGAATCCCCATCTTCCGGGCCTGATCGCGAAAGCGGTAAAAATCAATGTTGTCGAAGAATAACTGAGTCACGACGAAGCACCCGCCGTTGTCAATCTTCAGCTTGAGCATTTCCAGGTCGCGGGTGCGGTTCAGACACTGCGGATGGCCCTCGGGATAGCCGGCGACTCCGATGCAGAAGTCATGGCGGGAACGCACGAACTTGGCCAATTCGCTACCGTGGCTGAAGCCGCCGTCGGTGGCGAGGAACTGCGCCTGGGGGCCGGCCGGAGGATCGCCACGAAGGGCCAGCACGTTCCGGACGCCGCCGGCCCACAACTCATCCAGAACGCCGCCGAGTTCTTCAACGGTGTGCCCGACGCAGGTCAGATGCGCCATCGCCAGGATGGCGGATTCGCGCTGGATGCGCTCGACCAATTCGACGGTTTTCTGCCGGGTACTGCCGCCGGCGCCGTAGGTGACCGACACGTAGCTGGGCTTCAGCGGATGGAGGTCGTTGATGGTGTTGAACAGTTGGGCGAAGCCCGCCTCGGTCTTTGGCGGAAAGAACTCGAACGAGATGGTCGGCGATCCGCGGCCCAGCAGCGAGTCGATTCGCATTGATGCATGTTTCTGCACGGAGATCGCTTGCGACATGGCTGAATTTTAGCTCGGCGGCGCGAAAAGAAAACCGGGCGTCGCCGATGAGGGCGACGCCCGGAGTAATCTTGCGAATCTTATGGCGACGCTCTGTCAGAACTTCCAGTAGGCGTCGACGGCGAAGGTCACCTGGGTGGACTGACTGCCGTCGAATATGGGGTGATCGGCCGTGTCCACTCGCACTTCGGGGCGGATAGTCAGCGATTGCGCCAGCTTAACGTCCGGAAGTGGAGTAATCGCCACTCCGAACGTGCCTTCGATATAGTTGATATCGGTGTTGTACGGCGCATCGGTAGTGAAGCTGGCGCCTGCCAGGGCGTAATTGCCGTCATGGTAGAACTCAGCGCGAAGATTCAGGGTAGCGTACGGGTTGATGGTGTACGAAGCATAACCGGCCACGCCGTACCATTGAGCGATATTGCTGGCATCGCCATAAAGGATGTCGGCTGCAACCTTAAACTGATCCGCAACCTGCCAGCTAATGACGGCTTCGGGAACCGTCCAATAATCCGCATCGTTGTCGATAGATTCTGGACCTTCAGAGAGATTTACGGTGACGCTCAACTTGTTGTTGGGAGTCCAAACCACCTGGCCCAGGAAATCGATGGCACTGTTGTTATCGTCAACGCTCTGGTTCCAGCCTCGCGTTATTCCGGCCGTCGCGGAAAGTGTGTCGCAGAACTTATAATTCGCGGTCAATCCGGTCTGTGTGAACGGAATGCCGTAGCTGAAGATGTAACTGTGGGTGTAAAACGCGTTCGTCGTCGGGTTGATGGTTTCATTGCCAAGCAACGTGTCGAACTTGCCTGCGGTGATGAGCAGACCCGCGCCGATGGGGATGTTGAACGTCAGATAGGCCTGTTCCAAATCCAAATCATCATCTGGACTGTCGCCCGCTCGCTTGTTGACGTTGTCGAGAATGCCGTTGGAATGGGTGTAAACGGCGTCCCGCCCGTAAAATCCCTCCAACATAAAGCCGACGTCCCACTTGCTGGGATCTACGATGGCCCGTGAAAAGGCAAGATCGAGCTGATTCAGCATGATCTGGTTCTTGTAGTCGCCAGGGAAAAGAATGAGATCGCTGGGGGAACTTCTTGCCAGGCCGCCTGCACCTATCGTGGGATGCGGGTTGGTCAGATCGTAGAAATACCCCATTTCCATGTAGCCGGTGAGGCTCAGATGCAGGTCATCCTGGTTGGTTTGAGTAAAGCCCGGGATTTGATCCAATCCCCACATAATGGCGCCTTGGGGTGCGGCCCCCGGGGCTGGCTCAGGGGGGGGTTCCGGTACGAGCGTTTGTGGAGCCGGCGTGACCGCCGGAGCAGGGGTCCCTGGAGCAGGGGTTGCCGGCGCGGGAGGAACCTGATCGTCCCAATACACCGGATTGATCGCCGTCTGTGGCAAATCAGCAGGTACATTGGAATTGACCTGCGTCTTGTTTCCCGCCGGCGATGCCGCCCCGCTCGAATCGTCCGCAAAAGCGGCCGACCCCAGAGCCAACACGGCCACCGCAGCGCCCACTAAACCTTTCCGTAACATAGCTGGTTCTCCTTTCGCATTCGCCCATTCGAATGGCTACTTTCACTCAGGTGCAGGTATCGGTCATCCTCTCGTGAATGGATGAGTAATCAGCATTTAACGCATTTATCAGACATTGAGTAGCGTGAAAATGACAAATCGGCGGCTGCGACAAAAAAAATCGTCTTCGACGCTCGAACACAGTACCCCTCCCCGCAGTCGGCGATCCGGCTACAATGACCCAAGCGGCCTTCGTAAAAATCATGGGCACCATCTGGCAACAACCTCTGCCGAATCAATATAAAACACTATCAGATGTCGATTTGCGCTTGCGCATCCAGAAGGCCAAAGACCGACTGGGCTCACGGCTGCTGATTCTCGGGCACCATTACCAACAGGATGCGGTCATCGAATTCGCCGATTTCACGGGCGACAGCTTCGAACTTTCGCGAAATGCCGCCCGACAGAAGGAGGCAGAGTTCGTCGTCTTCTGCGGCGTGCATTTCATGGCCGAATCGGCTGATGTTCTCACCGCCGATTCCGTCAAAGTGATCCTTCCCGATCTCGGCGCCGGCTGCTCCATGGCCGACATGGCCAACCTCGATCAAACGCTGGATTGCTGGCAACAGCTTGAAGAAACGTGCTCCGGCCAAACGATCGTGCCCGTGACCTACATGAACAGCTCCGCCGCGATCAAAGGATTCGTCGGCGAGCACGGCGGCGCGGTCTGCACCAGCAGCAATTGCCGAAACGTCTTGCAATGGGCGCTGCAAGGCGGCGCCGTTGGACGCAAAACCGAGAAAGTAAAAGTCCTGTTTTTCCCCGATCAACATCTTGGCCGGAACACGGCCTACGCCATGGGGCATCCTCTGGATTCCATGGTTTTATGGAACCCCCGGGAAGACTTTGGCGGAAATGATCCCCAAACCCTTCACCACGCTGATTTCGTTCTATGGAAAGGCCACTGCTCCGTCCATCAGCTTTTCCGCTCCGAACACGTGGACCAGGTGCGAGTCAAATATCCGGACATGAAGGTGATCGTCCACCCCGAATGCCAATGGGAAGTGGTCCAGAAATCCGACTCGGCCGGCAGCACCGCGTACATCGTCGAGCAAATCAACGCCGCCCCGCCGGGCAGCCAGTGGGCTGTCGGCACCGAGGTTCACCTGGTCAATCGTCTGGCTCATGAGCATCCTGAGCAGAAGATCATTGTCCTGAGCGATTGCCAATGTCTCTGCACGACCATGTACCGGATCGATTTGCCGCATTTGTGCTGGGTACTGGAGAATCTGGTGGAAGGGAACGTGGTCAACCAGATCAAAGTAGACGCCGAGACGCGCAAGTGGGCCGTCGTCGCCCTGGATCGGATGCTGGCGATCAGGGGAACTGGCAATCCCATCGGCAAAAACCAGCCGGCCGGGACGACGGTGGACTGACTGGTTCGGTCGCGGCCAGGTCGATCAATCTCTTTTTGAAATTGCCGCGTTCCTTGTGTGACATCGCCGGTCGCTCAAGAAGTTTGTCCAAACTCTAATCCTCAATATACTACGCAAGCTGGCTGACGAATGTCGCCGGCCGAGGTTCATGCCGGAATTCTCGACCCGCATCTCGTGATCAATCGCAAGAAATGGGCCTGAACGAAATAGATTCAGCATCCGCCCCGAATCCGACCCCCGAGCCGAATTCCAAAATTCTCTCACGCCGAAAAATCTGGATCAGCGCCCCATTGTGGCCCGGCATCTGGCTGGCGATCGTGCTGATCACATGCAAGGCGATCCTCTTCCATAATCTCAGCGGCTGGCCCTATTGGTTCATCGTCTCGCACCCGGACCAGCTCCAGATGCCGACTTACCAGGACACCGCTTTTGCCTTCATCCTGACGCTGTTGGGCGCTGGGGCGATCCTGGCGCTGGCACGCTTGCCCCGCATTCAACGCAGCGTTTGGATTCTCTTCATCTCGTTCTGCACACTGTGCGTTTTCTTCTCCGTCTGCAGCTATCCGGCTTTTGAATACCTCCGGACTCCGTTATCCATCAACCTGATCCGCGCCGCCGGCGATCTGAACGGCATCAG
Source organism: Tepidisphaeraceae bacterium (assembly GCA_036267155.1). Taxonomy (GTDB): domain Bacteria; phylum Planctomycetota; class Phycisphaerae; order Tepidisphaerales; family Tepidisphaeraceae; genus PALSA-1353. The sequence goes on along the minus strand of DATAWP010000024.1, from coordinate 31,505 downwards.
GACATCCATCTCCGGCTACGTATCGGACTGGGAAATCACGATGCTCGTGCTCGTTCCCGCTCTGTACCTGATCGTGTCGATCCTCAGCAATCGCTATCTGCCGATTCGTTCCTCGCTTTTGTTGGTCCTCGTTCTGCTGGGAATTGGAGGGCTAATAACCGCGCAGTGGCTCTTGTCCTCTCGGCGATTGGCCAGCGACAAGTGGTCGCTCAACGGCAGCCAGGCCATCGCCATGAATCCCCAGTGGATCATGCTCGCCTCGATCTATGAGAAACTGACCGACACCGGCTCCGTGACCCTGGTGCGTGATTTTCCGGCTGAATATCTGGACGACTTTAAACCGGCCCCACTCGAGCCGCCTCGCGCGTTTTCACCGCGGCCGAGAAACGTCATCCTCGTGGTTTTGGAATCCACCAGCACGCGGTATCTGGGCGTTTACGGGAGCCAGTACGACACCACGCCGCAATTGGACGCCGAGCGGCGGCACTGCCTTTTTTTCGACAACTTCTACGCCCATGTCGGCCAAACCGCGATCTCGCTGCTCGCGCTGACCACGTCGCGGTATCCGAGCTTCAGATATGCCCACTCTCCCCTGGCCGACCGCGCCGCGATCAACAGCGTGAGCGCCGCCAGGGTCCTTCAGTCCGACGGATATCGCACCGCGTTCATCAGCGCATCCCCTCTGGATTTTCTCGGCCAGGACAAGTTCCTCGCCACCCAGGGTTACGATCGGCTTGAGGATCCCAGCACGTTTGGCTGTCCGAAGATTTTCGCCTGGGGCGTGCGGGACGCCTGCATGATGGATCACTTGATCGGCTGGATTGGGCAGAACCCGACCCGCCCTTTTTTCGCGGTCGCCTGGACCATTCAGACGCATGCCCCCTATGAGCCGACGCCCGGAAAGCAGGTCATCAACTTCGTGCAGCAGGACGGCTCTAACGATCGCGCGTCCCTGAACCGCTATCTCAACGCCATGCGCGAAGCGGACACGCAGATCGGAAGGTTGTTCGCCGCGCTGCGCCAGCGCCACCTGGCCAAAGACACCGTCGTCATCATCACCGGCGACCATGGCGAGGCCTTCGGCGAATTGCACAACAGCCATTTCCATGGCTTGAACCTTTTCGAGGAGGACATCCACGTCCCCTTGATCGTCTGGAGCCCCGCATTATTCAACCACGAATCACACAGCGATACCGTGGGAGGACACTTGGACATCGGTCCAACCATTCTCGACCTGCTGGGCTTCGACGTTCCCGCCGGCGTGCAGGGCCGCAGTCTCTTCGATCCTTCCCGCGTTCCGCGCATTTATTTTTTCCAGAACAAGGCGTACCTGCTGTTTGGGCTGCGGTCAGGAAATTGGAAATACATTTACAACAGCGTGACGGGAAAACAGCAATTGTTCGACCTGAAGCACGACCCGCACGAACAAACCAATGCCGCGGCAACATTTCCCGCCCTCTCTCATGAATTCCGCCAGCGAATAGCGGCATGGATTTACTGCCAGACACATCGATAAACGTCGCCGAAAGAACCGCTATATTCGAAACACCGCGCCCATCTTTCTTCCGAGCAGTGCGTTGGCAGCCAGGAGGGTGAACGTCAGCAGGAGCATCGCCCAGACGCCAAGGGCGCTGGCGATGTATACGCCGTCGCCCAGGCGTTGGAAGAGTTCCCAGATCGCGCGCGTGATCGGGAAATAGGCGGCTTTTTGAGCGAGGATGATCGAATCACTCACCTCCAGCATCGCGAATGCGAAGGCCAGCAGAGCGCCGGCGATGATGTTGGCCAGGATCAGCGGAATCGTGATTCGGCGAAGGACTGTCAGGCGGGATGCCCCCAAGTTTGCAGCGGCTAGTTCCAAATCGATCGGCGTTTGTTGCAGGCCGGCGACGATGGGGCGCACGATGTACGGCAATCTTCTCGCCGCGTATGCGATCACCAAAAAGAAAACCGGCATCTCCTGCACGTTGAGCCAGACGGGGAGTCGCTCACCGAATTTTTGTTGGAGCGAGACGCTGACCGCGAGGTAGCCGAAGGCGAGGACCAGGCCGGGAACGGCCAGGGGAAGCATGGACAGAGCGTCGATCAGGCCCCGGTCGATGAGTTGACTTCGGGCGGCCACAATGCCGACGCCAAGACCGACGATCAGCCCCAGCACGGTGGCCAGGGAGGCGTAGAGCGCGGAATTGGCGATGGAGGGCATGGCCAATTCATCCGTCAGGGCGGAGAGGTAGTGTGCGGCGGTGAAACTTTTCGGGAGGATCGAACGATACCACTGTCCGGTGGCGCTGATGCTGGTGAGGATCACCGAAACGTGCGGAAGCAGAGCAAGCAACAAGACCAGGATGAAGGGAACGGCGGCGGCGGCGGCGCGCAGGCCGCGGAGCCGCTGCGGGGATTGGGCAATCGACGCTTTGGTGACGGCGGTGTCATAGGAGCGGCCGAGCAGGACTTTTCCGGTCAGGTACAGGGCCGTCGCCACGGCGAGCGTCACCACCACCAGCGCGAACGGCAGCGGGTTGTCGGCGACATCGGTGAGCTGTTCAAAAATCTGCACGGGCGTGATGGTTTGGAAACCGAATATCAGCGGAGTGCCCAGTTCGGTGAAACTCCAAATGAGCGTCAGCGTGCAGCCGGCAAAAATGCCGGGGCGAATCAGCGGCAGCGTGATCCGGCGGAAGACGGCCCAGCGATGAGCGCCGAGATTGGCGGCGGCCTGCTCCATCGTGGGGTCGATGTTCGCCAGCGCAGCCTGGATATTCAGGAGGATCAGGGGATACAGGTGCAGCGTTTCGACCAGGATGATGCCGGCGGCGCGGAAGCGGCCGAGCCAATCGAACCCGGCGCCGTGGCCGTAGCCGAGCAGAACGCTCAGCGGCCCGAGGCGCCCGAGGATCAGGCGAATTCCGATCGCGCCGACGAACGGCGGCAATACCAACGGGGCAAGCATCAATCCGCTGAGAAGTCCTCGGCCCCGAAATTCGTAGCGGACGCTGAGGATCGCCAGCGGCATCGCCAGAAGCATGCACAAGGCGGTGACCGCCGCCGCGATGACGATGGCGTTGACCAAGCCGCGAAGAAGCTGCGGATCGGTGAAGATCAATTCGACATATTGGAACGTGAAATGCCCGGATCGTGTGGTGAATCCGCGATCCACGACGCGGTAAATCGGCCAAAGAAAGAACAGGATGAAAAAGGCGTAAAGGCCCAGAGAGATCAGGCGATGACCGGCGCGGGTGGTGATGCGTGGCATGGCCGTCATCTCCCCACCGTTTCCTGCGCAACCTGGTGATAGTGCTCGGCAAAGCGCCTCGACCACGCGAGACGCTGGCGGGCTTTCCATATATTCGGGTCCTGAGTGGGATCGCCTTCGATCCGTTTGCGCTGGGCGACTTGCTTCAGCACGTCCGGACGGGTGACGGGAATGTCCGACAGGTCCGCCAGCAATTGCGAACGGCGGTTTTCATCCGGGATGGAAAGGATCCGGGCATAGACATCTTGCAGGTCGTCACTGTCATCGATCCAGGCGGCGGCCCAGATCGACGGAAGCTCGCTGAGGGTTCTCATCCACTCGGCGCGCTGATTGAAGCCGCGGGCGCTGGCGAAATAATCTACGTCATCCGCCCAGCCGGCGCGGTCGGCGTAGACGCTCTGGCGGATGGGGGAACGGCGCAGGGAACGATTGCGCGGACCGCCAAGTTGGCCCGGTTTCAGGATCCAGAGCCGCTGGCCCTCGGGGCTGAGGAGGAATTCGATAAAGTGCTCGGCCAGGACCAATTGTTTGCCGTGGACGCCGTAGAGGATAGCAATGGGGTCGGGCGTGATGGCGGTGGCGGCAGTGGGGACAATGAAGCGCTCGCGATCGGGCCCGACGATTTGTTCGGTGACCCGGCCGTAAAAATCGATGGCGATTCCCGCGGCGGCGTCGCCGCCGGCAACGTCGTTAGGAATCTCCGGCGATGAATCGCTGAAATAGCGCGCGTTGGCGGCGATGAGCAGAAGCTGCCGCATCCCCTTCTTCCAGCCCGCATCAAGGGCGGCTTGATATGGCGAAGTCGATTTAAGCTCGGCGGCGGTTTTGCCGTGGTTTTGCGGAAGATTGAAGAAGTCGTTTTCAGAATCGGCCATGGCGCGCTGGATGATGACCATGTAGGTCGTGGCGGCGGTGCCGCTGTGAGTGGGATCGGCCAGAGAAAGGTTGCGGAAAAGGCGGGGGTCGGCCAAATCGCTCCACGTTCGCGGGGCGCGCAGATTCAGGGCGCGATATAAATCGGGATTGTAAACGATGCCGAAACTGGCCAGACAGATGCCAACCCATCGCGGAGCAAGCGGGTTGCCGAAACGGTCCTTGTCCTGATCGTAGAGCTTCACGCCGGCCAGCGTCGGCTGGGGAAAAACTTCGGCGAGGAATTTCGGATCGAGGTCCAGGGGATGGAGGATTCCGAGGGGTTTTAATTGTGAATTGAAATAATAATCGCCGCCGCCCCAGACGAGGTCGATGCCGAGGTCGATCTGGTCTTCGGGGGGAAGGTGCCCGCCGTGCGCCTCGCGGATGGCGCGATATTTCAGGTTGAGTTCGCGGCGGATGTCGTTGGTGCCGCCAGGGGTGAGATATTCCACCTCGATGGCTTGGCCGTATTTTCTTTTATGCCAATCGGCGAAGGCCCAGCGGAATTCGTTGCGGATGTCCTGTTCGTGCGGGGTGATGATGACGAGCCGTGCGCCGGATTCGACCACGGGGGCGGGATGCCAGGCGCCGTGCAGCGCGTGCGCCGCCAGCGGCGCGATAAGCAGCACGGCGAAGGCGATGATGAACCCGTAACGGCGCATGCGATTCATTCGGGCAGGACCAGACAATCGCCGGGGTCGATTTCCAGCGCGACCTCGCCGCGCAGGTTCAGCAGCGGCGGGGAACTGCCGGCGCGGAGGCGATGCTCGCCGATTTCAAGTACGTGTTCGGAAGCCTCGCCCAGGAACGTGGTTTCGACCAGCTTCGCCGTGAGGCGATTCGCCTCGGGCGATTGCGGGGAATTGGGGCTGAGGATGCGGATTTTTTCGGGTCGAATGCTGACGGTCACGGATTGACTAAAGCCGCCGGGCGTCGTCGCCGTGCGCAGCATGCCGATGGGAGTTTGGACGGCGATGCCGCCGAGATTCTCCCGCGTGATTTCGCCTTTGAGAAGGTTTGTCTGTCCGACGAAATCAGCGACGAAGCTGGTGCGCGGGTGATAATACAGTTCGGTCGGCTCGCCGACCTGCACGATGCGGCCGTCTTTCAACAGAACGATCCGATCCGCGATGGAGAGCGCTTCCTTCTGATCGTGCGTAACGTAAATGGTGGTGAAATCGCCCGATTTACAGATGCGGCGGATTTCGCCGCGCATTTCCAATCGCAGCTTGGCGTCGAGATTGGACAGGGGCTCGTCGAGCAGCAGGCATTTCGGCTCGACGGCCATGGCTCGCGCCAGGGCGGCCCGCTGCTGTTGGCCGCCGGAAAGGGAATTGGGTTTGCGATCTGCGTAGCGATCCAGTTGCACGAGGCGAAGGAAGTGGTTCACTCGCTGGTCGCGGCCATTGGTAGGTCCGCGGCCGAGGCTGAGGCCGAAAGCGACGTTTTCGCGCACGGTCATGTGCGGCCAGAGAGCGTAGTTCTGAAAGCACATCACGGCACTTCGCTGCTCCGTGCCGAGATCCGTCACGTCGCGATCGTTAAAGAAGATTCGACCCGTGGTCGGCTCGAGCAGGCCGGCAATGATCCGCAGCAGCGTGCTCTTGCCGCAACCGCTGGGGCCCAGCAGAAAGAGCAATTCGCCGGGAACGATCTGGAGATCGATGTCGTCCAGAGCGAGCGTCGATCCGAAACGCCGGGTGATGTGCTGTAATCGAATGGAGGTCATGGGCGCGGCGAATTGTAATCGGAAAATTTGCGGATAATGTAAAAGTTGTGCGGAATTTAATCGGCTGCATCATTCTGGGGATGGCCATGCTTATTCCATGGCCCGTGGATGCGGCGCCGACGACCGTTCCGTCGCCGGACGACGCTCCAGCGCCGGCGGCGATGGCGCCGATGTATGTTGCCATCGGCAAGGAATTGTCGCTTCGTCTGGCGCTGGTGCGGCGGACGCTGGATGATCTGAAGCTGGATCGACCAATCAGGCAACGGGCCGACCAGATCGTCGATGCGGCCGCGGGAGAGTTGAAATACCTTCTGGCCGAGATTCAAGCCGGGCGCATGCCGGCGACGCGGCGGCTCTCGGCCGTGCCTGGGAATCTGCGCACGGCCCGCGAACAACTGATGGAGGTGATTGGGACTCAGCAGGGCCAACTGCTTGAAGAAAAACTGCGATCGCTGCGCGGCGAGGGGCGGGCGGAAATCGGCAAACTTCGGCAGGCGCTTGATGAGGTGAAGACTTCGGCGAATGAAAAACGTTCGTGCGATGCGATCCTGAGCGATACCGACGGGGCGGTGGAAAAACTGCCGGATGGGGATTTGCAGGGCGACGAATACGCCAAGGCCAGGCAATTGATGGTCGAGGTATTCGCACGGACGCATGACAGGCTGACGAAGGTGCTGACGGCCGAGGAGCAAATGCAGTTGGGGCCACGGTTGGTGGAGTTGGCGGCGACGCGGCCTTCGCCAGGGTGAGTTTCTTTGCGTTCCAAGACCCGCGGGATTGCTGTCCCGCGGCTTTTGGGGAAATCAACCACGTCCGGGTTCAACGTATGTCTTCCAGGTCTTTGACGACCTGGCTGCCATCCTGCAATGTGGAAAAATCGGGTGGCGCGACCGGCGGCGGCAATGCGGATTGATTCGCCTCCCGATGAAATCGCAGCGCGAGATGCACGCAATATCGCGTCAGGATGAGCAGAGCCACGGCAGCAAAAAAATAAACCACGGCGATGAGAATCCCGAGCGTATTGGGATGCGAGCGCAAGCGGCGGACGCCGAAGAAAATAAAATCCGCGGCCGTGACGATGCATCCGCCGAGGGCGATCACGCAATAGGACCGGCTTCGAATGGCGGCGCGGCGCAAAGCGGCCATCTGGCGGATGCGGATGGGATTGAGGTGGTCGTCGGCGGACATGGGAGGAGTTGCAAGTACGGGTTACAAGTACAAGTTGGACCATCCACTTGCAACTTGTACCGGCGACTTGCACTACTTCACTTGCATTTTACCCGTCCTCACGCTCCAACGCCCAGGATTCTCGCCATCGTTTGCCCGATCGTGGCGGGGCTGTCGGCGACGGCGATGTGGGCGGATTTCAAGGCGGCGATCTTGGACTCGGCGGTGCCTTCGCCGCCGCTGATGATCGCGCCGGCATGGCCCATGCGGCGGCCGGGCGGGGCGGTTCGGCCGGCGATGAATGCGACCACCGGCTTCTTCACCGCCTTCTGGACAAACGCGGCGGCGGCTTCCTCGTCGGCGCCGCCGATCTCGCCGATTACGATGATGCCATCGGTATCGGCATCAGCCGCGAACATGCCGAGCAGTTCGATGAAATTCAGACCCTTCACAGGATCGCCGCCAATTCCAACGCAGGTAGTCTGCCCAATGCCGCGCGTGCTGCACTGCCAGACGGCTTCGTAGGTGAGCGTTCCGCTGCGGCTGATGATGCCGACTTTTTTGCCGCTCTTGGCTTCCTTCGCGGGCGTGTGAATGTAGCCCGGCATGATTCCGATCTTGCACTCCCCCGCCGTGATGATCCCCGGACAATTCGGGCCGATGAGATGGCTCTTGGGCTTGTCTTTCAAATAAGCCCTGACGGCAACCATGTCCAGAACGGGAATTCCCTCGGTGATGGCGACAATGGTCTGGATGCCGGCGTCGGCGGCTTCCATGATCGCGTCGGCGGCGAACGGCGGAGGCACGAAAATCATCGTGGCGTCGGCGCCGGTGGCGCCAACGGCCTGGCGAACGGTGTCGAAGATGGGCAGGCCATTGGCGTCTTTTGCACCACCTTTGCCGGGAGTGACGCCGCCGACCATTTTAGTTCCGTAGTCGAGGCAGCCCTTGGTGTGAAACGCGCCGGCTGAGCCCGTAATCCCCTGGCAGATAACCTTGGTTTTCGCAGTGACGAGAATACTCATAGTGGAAGGGACAGAGGGTATAGCGGAGTGGGATGGCGGGCAAGTTTGGCCGAACGCGGCCCCGCAGGCGGAGCACCTGAAAATTTGCTACGCTTTTGGGAATGTGTCAGCGAATAGTGTGCTGTTTGATCGGGATGTTGTTTGCGGCCTCGATGGCGAGGGCAAGGACGTCCACCACGCGCCCGATGCCGGGGGTGACGCTTGAGCGAGTTGCGGAAAATGATCCGCCGCTGAAATATTTTGTGGTGAGCGTGAATTTGAGCGATCCGCGCGTTCACCTGAAAGTGAGCCGCGGAAGTGGCGATGCGCACGTGCCAAGACCGTGGGAGACCACGCTGATGCCGGTCAGTCAGATGGCCCAGCGGGACGGGCTGAGCGTGGCGGTGAACGGGAATCTGTTTGCGGCGAAGGTTACGTGGTGGATCATGGGGCGACGAGTCCCGTATTTTTTGGGCAACCTGGCCAGGGTGCATGGGTGGGCAATGAGCGACGGAGCGCTTTATTCGGCGAATCCCTACGGCCGAAACTCGCCGAGCCTCGTCATCAATGACCGGGGAGACGTGAGGATCGGCCGATTCGATCATTTACCGACAGATGCGAGGAACGTGGTGTCGGGGATTGCGCAGATCGTGACGGATGGGCGCAACACGGCCGCGCTGGATTCCGACGGGGGCACTTTCTCAAAGCCGGCGCCGCGCACGGCCGTGGGAATCGACCGGCAGGGAAAGACGCTGATTCTGTTTGTCGCGGATGGAGAACGGCCGGATTACTCGGTAGGAATCACGCATCACCACATGGCCCAGGAAATGATCCGGCGGGCAGCATGGGACGCGATCGCCCTCGACGGCGGAGGGAGCACGACGCTCGTCATGCGGAACAGCGCCGGAAAAGCTCAAGTCGTCAATTATCCGAGCGATGGGAATCAATTTGCCGACAACCTGTCGGTAGAACGAAGCGTGGCCAACGCGCTGGGAGTCGTCATCGACGGTGCGGCGACTCGGCCGAGCAAATGAATTTCCGGAAGCGATATGGGCGCTGAATCGATGTGGGAACGGAAGCTGGCCGCGCTGATGCTGGGGGCGGCGGGATTTATCGTCATCGCGTTTTCCGTTCGGACAGCCGCAGCGTGGAAAAACTATCATCAGCTCGATCCGACGTCCGGCGTCTGGACGGCGGCGGCGGTGGATGCGCGGGATGGGATGCTTTACCGCCCGATCGTGTCGGACATCGGCTACGGCGGGTCGCGTTATGCGCCGCTGCACGTGGTTCTTCAGGCGGGACTCATGCGCTGGGGGATGGGGCCGGTGGCCAGTGGGTATTTGCTGGATGCGATCGGAGTGGTGCTGGTGATGGCCGGGCTCTACGTGCTCATGCGGCAACTGGATGTCGCGACGTGGACGGCGGCGGCGATGGCGTGTTTCGTGCTGGCGGCGTATTGCTATTGCACGACGGCCGGGGGGATCAAGGGCGATCTGTTGCCGGCGGGTCTAAACCTTTGGGGATTGACGGCGGTGGTGCGGGCGAGCCGACGGGCTGGTCGGAAATGGATCTGGCTGCTGGTCGCGGCGATTTATTTCGCGTTGGCGACGGCGACGAAAATCACCAGCGTTTTCGGAATCGTCGCCGCGGTATTGTGGCTGGCATATCGGCGTCAGTGGCGGATGGCGTTTTTGCTCGGAGCGATGTGGGCGGCGGGAATCACCGTCGCGGCATTGGCGACGCAATGGGCCAGCCATGGGCGGGCATGGGAGATCTTTCAAATGTGCGCCGCCGGCGGCGGCGGTTGGGAGCAACTGATCCATGCGCCCATGCGCATGTTTCGGGAATCCATTCATAGCGATCGGATATTCGTTTTGTTCTGGCTGATCGCGGCGGGGTTGATCGTGGTCGGCCGGACGTGGACATCGTTGCCGGGGATTCTTTTTGTCGTCACCTCGCTGGGCACGCTGGCCATCTTCGGATCGCCGGGGACCAATGTAAATCATCTGGTCGACCTGGACGCGGCGGCGGTGCTGGTGATCGCCACGCAATCCAAAGCATTCAAATCGGCTGCATTGGCGGCGGCTTTGATCGTCGTCTTTGCCGGCGGTTATCACCTCTGGAAAGCGAAAGAGATTGTCCAGGAAGCCAGGCATGGGCAAATGCTGGCGGCGCTGGCGCAGACGCATCAATCGCCGATTGACGGCCCGCTGCTTTCGGAGAATCCGCTGTTGCCGATCCTGGAGGGACAGCGTCCGTACATGCTCGATTCGTTCATGTTCCGCACGGTTCGAATGCGGCATCCGGAAATCGCCGAGAAATTCTGGACGGATTTGTCGCAGCGGCGTTTCCAGGCGGTCATCCTGAATTCTCCGCCGACGGAAGCCAGTTATCGAACCAACGCCGGCGATTTCGGACCTGGATTTATCGAAGAACTGGGCAAAAATTACCGGCTCAGCGGGGTTCATGGGGAATATTACGTATACTTGCCGAAGTCTTAAAATTGGGCGAAGCAAATTGACCCAGAAAAACGGGGAGCAATGACTGTCCTGCAAAAAACTGATGCGCTGGCAACGCGGCCTGGGAAAGTTCCCGGCTGGCTCATGGCGGTGATGGCTGTCGCGGCGGGATTAATTGTGATCTGCTTCGTCGTGCGGACGGTCGTTTCATGGCGCAACTACGGCGACCTGGAAAACGAAGGCGGAATCTGGACCACCATCGCCCAGGACATCACCTATGGAACGCTCTACCGGCCGCTGGTCTCTGATCTGGGCTATGGCGGAACGCGCTATGCTCCGCTGCACGCCCTGCTGCAAGCGGGATTGATGAAGGCGGGAATCGCCCCGGTCACGGGCGGGTTTCTCCTGGGCGTGGCGGCGATGGTATTCGTCATGGCGGGATTCTATGTGCTGCTGCGGCGTCTGGAAGTTCCCGCTTGGTTCGCGGTCCTGACGGCTTGCTTCTGCCTGGCTCCGTATTGTGTGCGGTCGGGAATCCTGTCGATCAAAGCGGATCTTCTGGCGGCGGGGCTGGATATCTGGGGATTGGTTGCGGTGACATTCATCTCGGGCCGCCCCACCACGCGATGGTGGCCAGCGGTGCTGCTCGCGGCCGTCTGCTTCGTGCTGGCGCTGATGTCCAAGGTCACGATCGTCTTCGGGATCGCATCCGCATTCATCTGGCTGCTGATGCGAAGGGAAAAGAAAAAAGCCATTTCGTTGGCGGCGGTTTATGGCGCGGGGGTGCTGCTGGCGGTGCTGGCGGTGCAGTGGGCCAGCGATGGGCGCGCGGTTGCCGTGTTCCGGGCCTGCGCCAGCGCGGCCGGCGGGTGGCACCGGCTTGCAAAAGCCCCGGCAGGGTTCTTCCCCGCGGTTTTTCTCCATGACAAGGCGGTCGGCGGATTCTGGGTCGCGGCGATCGTGCTGCTCCTGGCGAGACGCAGATGGACCGACCTGCCGACAATTCTGCTGATCATCACGTCGCTGGCGACGCTGGCGCTGTTCGGCACGCGCGGAATCGACATCAATCATCTGATCGACCTGTATCTGGCGTCGCTGCTGCTGCTGGCGGTGCAATTCCGGGCAGGGAGGGTAGCCCGGATCGTGGTGCCGCTGGTGATGTCGGCGATGGTGATTCACGCCGCCACGTCATGCCTGCGCGATGCAAAACAAATCCATGTTGAAAAACGCCGCCAGGTGATGGAGGCGACTTTGGCCGACGCGGGCCAATCGAGGTTGAAAGGTCCGATGCTCGCCGAGAATCCGATGCTGCCGATTTTGGCTGGGGCCCGGCCGTATATGCTCGACGCCTTCATGCTGAGCGTGATCGATCTGAAGGACCCGCTGGTGGACGAAAAGCTCAGCGACGATCTGGTGCACCAGCGATTCAGCGCGGTAATCATCACGCCGAATTTGACGCACGACACGGAGCCGACGCCTTTGGATCACTGGCCGATTTTGCTGAAACGCATGAAGGAGCATTACAAGTTGAACGCGATGGACGGCCAGAATCTTATCTATCTGCCAAAGGCGCCGTGACGCCCGGTTGGGAACCGGGGCATCTCATGCCATAATGGGGACCGCTGATTTGGGCAGCACAGTGCATGGAAAACAAGTCGAATGATACCGCCGCCGCGTTGGATGCTGATCGCCAGCCGGACGTTTCGATCGTTGTGCCGACGATCAACGAGTCGGAGAACCTGCCGCGGCTGATGGAGCGGATCGCGGCGGGGATGGGGAACGTCAAATACGAAGTGATCGTCGTGGACGACAACAGCCGGGACGCGACGCCCCAGGTTTGCGCCGAGCTTTCGCGGCGTTATCCGCTGAAGCTGCTGGTGCGGAAGATTCCGGCCAACGGGCTCAGCGGAGCCGTGCTGCACGGGATGGCGGAGGCGCGCGGGACGTTTCTGTGCGTGATGGATGCGGATTTGCAGCATCCGCCGGAAAAATTGCCGGAGCTGCTCGACCCGCTGCGGCGGGGTGAGGCGGATTTCGTGCTGGGATCGCGTTACATGCCCGGAGGAAGCACCGAGGCGCGGTGGGGAGTTTTCCGCAAAATCAATTCGCAGTTGGCGACGCTGCTGGCCCGCCCGTTCGCGGGAAAGACGACCGATCCCATGGCGGGATTTTTCGCGCTGAAACGCCAAACATACGCATCGGCGTCGAACCTCACGCCGCTGGGATACAAAATCGCACTGGAATTGATGTGCAAATGCCGCGTGAAAACGGTGCGCGAAATCCCGATTCACTTCGGCATGCGCGAAAAAGGCCAATCCAAGCTGTCGCTGAAACAGCAGTTTCGATACCTGGAACATCTGAGCCGGCTATATGATTTTTCTTATCCGCGCGCTTCGCCGATCCTAAAATTCCTCATCGCGACCGGATTGAGTTGGCTGGTGGCGCTGGGTTTGTATTTGCCGCTGATCCGTGCCGGATTCGGACTGGTCGAGGCGATTGCGCTGGCGTATTTGCCGGCGGTCCTGGTCACGGCGATCTTTCACGTGCGATACGTCCGGACGCAGCGGGAATTTCTGTACCGGCAAACGCCGTGGCTGGATTTCGCCCTGATTTCGGCGACGGAATGGATCGGCGCCGCCCTGGCGGCGAAGTTGATGAGCACGCGCGTGCGCGAGCCGGGGATATGGGAGACGTTCATCTATTGCTTCGGATTCGCGACGCTGGTGCGGTACGTGCTCAGGAAGGAATTTTTGCTGGACATCCGCGGGCTGCGCCGTAATTTGCCCAGGGAAAGGGAAACGGCCAACCCGCCGAAAGATTAATACATCGGTAAATCCGCCTGGACGAGGGTGGATTGGCCGACGCGCGGGAAGAGCCGGATTTTGTAAGTGGTGATCGCGACGCCGGGGGCCGAGGGCATCTGGCCGTCGGCGAGGCGAAAATTCCAGCCGTGATACGGGCAGACGGCACACCCCTCCTGCACCAATCCGCCGGAAAGATCGTGCCCGGCATGGGGACACGTGCTGTCCAGAACGTAGACTTTGCCCTGATGCAGAAAAACCGCCAGCGAAAAACCGTCGATATCGACGTGCTTGCCCTGGCCCTCGCTCAATTCGTCGAAATCACACAAACTCGTCCAGCCCATGGTTTGCCTACCGAACGTCCGAAAGGTTCACCGGACGCCGCTCGGCCGCGCTGACGCAGACCGCCTCCAAGACGCGCTGCGTTTGAAACGCATCGTCAAAGTCCCCCAGCGGAATCACCGGCTCCTTGCCGCCGAGCGCCATCATAATGTCGGCCGCTTGATTGATGAACGTGTGCTCATAACCAATGATATGCGCGTCCGGCCACCAGGCGGCGGCATACGGATGATCCGGGGCGTGCGTCACCATGATCTTGGTCCATCCCTTGACCTTGGCGTCAGCGGTGTTGTCGAACCACATGAGATGATTCATGTCCTCGAAGTCGAAGCTGATGGCCCCTTTTTCGCCGTGGATTTCGACGCCGTTTTTGTTCTGGTATCCGGTGGAAAATCTGGTGGCTTCGAAGTTTCCAACGGCTCCGCCGGAGAATCGGCACAAAAAGAGCGTGGCATCATCGACTTCGACTTTTCCGGTTTTTCCCTGTCCGGCCCTGGCCCCGCCGGCAATCCCGCCGGCCGAGCCGACAGACGGCAGCGTCCGCTCCTTGATGAATGTTTCGGTAATGGCCCCGTTAATCTCGGTGATTTCCTCGCCGGTGATGAATCGAGCCATGTCGATGATGTGGGCGCCAAGATCGCCGTGGCTGCCGCTGCCGGCGATTTTCTTGTCGAATCGCCAAATCAGCGGCACATCCGGCCCGGCCCAATCCTGAAGATAATATCCGCGGACGTGATAGATTCGCCCGATCTTGCCGGCACGGGCCAACTGATACGCCAGCGCCACAGCCGGCGTGCGGCGATAGCTCCACCAGACGAACGTTTTTGATTTGGCGTGCTTCTTCGCCGCATCGCGCATCTGGCGGGCATCGTCAATACTCCCCGCCAACGGCTTCTCGCAGGCGACATGCTTGCCAGCCTCCAGCGCGGCAATGGCCATCTCGCGGTGCATGTGATTCTGCGCGGTGATGTCGATGAGTTGAATCTCTGGATTTTTAATCGCCTCCTGCCAATGGGTGCTGAAATTCTTCCATCCCCATTTGGCCGCGAAGCCTTTTAGCGATTCCTCATCCTGTGCCGCGACCGTGTGCATGACCGGATCGGCGGGAAGATCGAAGAATTTCGGAGCTTTCAAGAAGGCGTTGCTGTGGGCGCGGCCCATGAATTTCTGGCCGATGAGACAGATGTTGATGGGCTGCGAAGCCATGCGCGGTTCCTGCTGGATCGGCGAGAAGTTTAACCGGCGCCACTCACTTCAGGCAATTACACTGATTGTAGAAATTATTTGAGCTGCCCGTAGCCCCGGATGTACATCCGGGGCTTTTGAAAATGAATAGTGGATTGCAGCGCGATTTCTGAAAGCGCATCAGTAGGATTTCACGCCGCCCGAGGGCTGCGTGAAATAAGCTTGCCGGCTTGTTCCAAAATGGCAGCGGCTTGCTGACGCCTAACGGATGGAAACTGTTCGAGAAAATAATCCAATGAACGGCCACGGACGAGATAATCGAACAGCGATTTCACGGGTACGCGTGTGCCCGAAAAACAGGGCGTGCCGCCCTGAATGTCGGGATCGACGTTGATAACCGCTTGCTGACGCCGCATACCGATAGGTTACCACGAATCGCTGGTGCGGGAAATTCTAATCCTTCTGTTTGCTCGTCCCCAATTCCTTGGCGATCTCGGAATCCAACTGATCGAGCTTTCCCAACTCCGTCTTTTCGGAGGCCAAAACATCCGCGTCGATCATGCGGTCGATCTCCTCATCCGTCACGAGGTCCTCGCGGGCGCTGGTCGGGGCGCCGCTGGTGGCGGACTGCTCCATCGAATCCAAAAATAAATCCATCCGCTCCTCCAGAGAGCCGGCCTGAACGACCGCCTTTTCCCATTCGGCCTGGGTTTTGGTCAGATCCATCTCGCCGAAGACGCGGCCGATTTCCTTGGCCATCAATGTCATCGATTCGGCGAATTGCTGGCTGGCCTGGGCCTGCTGCTGGATCAGCATGGCGTTTTTGATCGAGAGAAGCTGGCGCTCGAGCATTTTTTTGACGGCGGCGGTTTTTTTAAGGGCGCTGCGGGTGAACTGGTATTGGCCGTTGTCGCCGATTTTTTTGGCGTGCTGAGCGTTCTTGATGAAGTCGTCAGCGAATTTCTCCTGCTGGCGGATGGAGCGTTCGATGGCCCTCATGCCGCCGCGGATTCTCATTTCACGCTCGATGCGACGCTCATCTTTGGATTTGAAGAGGCCCATGGTGCTCCAGTTAAACAGCTCTCTCTGTAGCCGATTAAATCAACGGACGGTGGCTGTCTCCCGTAAATAGTTCGTTCGCTGTAGCAACTTCAGCGTTACCAACACCGGATCATTGATATACGTGCGACCATTCGACAAGTCTATAATTCCTTTCACAATTTGCTCGGGGCCGATCACCTGGACCGAGCCGGCACCGACGTTCATCGCCTCAAGGTGCTTACGCACTAAAGCTTCATCGCACGCCCTGAACTTTCCGCAAAAAAGGGAGAACCGAATCTGATCTTTTGAATATCCATACCGGTCGGATGCTGTTTTTAGGATGCCGTTACGGATTCGCCTTTCGTTGAACATCACATAACGCTGGAGATGTCGTCGTCGCTTGGAATCAGCTAGTCCTTTGAACCCTTGCTTGCTGACACCCCCAGATCCAAGGAAGGATTTCACGGATGCCAGGATAAGCGAGCGTCTCTTTGCAGCCACGATGTCGACCTCGTAACCGTGGACCTGACAGACTCCATTGTTGCATCGCTTCTTGACCGGAAATTTTACGCCGGTCGTTACTACATATCCTTTGGCCTCCAAATAGACCTTTACGATGTGTTCAAAAGCTTCCATCGACGCCGCCTTGCTCTTAGACCCGTTCCGACCGGCCGGCTTCTGATTGAAAACGCAAGAGAATAAATGCGAATGTCGGGGGGCGGGGAGAACCATATAAGGCCCCAAAAGTTTCTCCCCGCCCCCCGACGGCCCCCCACCTCTTTCCTTTTCCCCTAACCGTCCAAGGCAAAAGAGAGGGAGCATTACCGTAAAGTGGCCGCTTCATTGGGTCCTTTGCCGGGCGGTTGAGGGGAAGCCGGAAAGTGGTGGAGGGGGTGCGGGGGAGGCGGCGAAAACCGCTTGGGGCCTTACGGGGTGTTCGCCGCCTCCTCCGCATTGCATTTGTATTTGCCTTTCTCGCAGCGTTCGGGCGTTACATTATCGAAACCTGCGACTGAAGCCGGCAAGCCGCGCTATTGCGCTATTGCGATTCATCCGCGGCGGCGTTGCGCTTTCGGACGGCTTTGTCCGCGGCGTCGAAAGCCTGCTCCGGTTTTACCGAACCGCGATCCATCTCGTTCCAGATGTTCATCAGTTCCTGGCCGGCGCTGGTTAATCCCGCGGATTCCAACGCGTCCCGGTCGGCTTGGCCCCCTAAATCCAGGAGCGTGTCGAGGCGGTCGCGGTAAACGTCCTGCGAAACGGCGTCGTCCTCAATCCACTGGCTGATCTTGGCGACATCCTTATCCGT
The DNA here is from genome assembly GCA_036267155.1 of Tepidisphaeraceae bacterium. GTDB lineage: Bacteria > Planctomycetota > Phycisphaerae > Tepidisphaerales > Tepidisphaeraceae > PALSA-1353. The sequence goes on along the minus strand of DATAWP010000024.1, from coordinate 14,303 downwards.
CAGGTTCAATCGGCCCGTGGCTTTGCCGGCTTCGTTGTTCTCCTTGACCATTCGCAGGCGACTAATCGTCATCAACTCTTTGCTGCGAAGGGTCAGCTCGCGGGCGGACATGAGCTGTTCCTGCGTCTTCATCTCGAATTGCTGGGCGAGGGATTTGCGTAGCTCGGGGGATTTCTGGGTCGCGCCTTGCTGGAAAATCTTCTGCTTGTCGTTGCTGATCTGCTCGATGCGATTGAACAGGCGGTCACGCTGCTTGGTGAGGAGAATCTCCTCCTTGCGCAGTTCCTGGCGATTCAACTCGCTGAGCGTTTTCTTGTGGCCGAAGATTTTGTCGATGAGGGCCATTATTTTTAACCGGGTTCGGGTTCGCTGCGTTTGGGTTGAGGGAGGGGCGGGGGTTTTACCGGCTGGGCAACGGGCTTGGCGGCGGTCGGTTCGGGTTTCGCGGCCGCGGGGGCGGCGGGCTGTTTTGTTTCGGTCAGCAGTTCATCGTACAGGGCCTGCTCCTCGGCGCTCATGCCGCCGTGCAGGGAGGGGCTGACCGATTCGGCGAGTTCACTGCCGGCCTGAAGTTCGGCGAGCACTTCTTCCGCCGCCTCGGCGTCGGCGGCGAGTTCGTCGCTGTTGGGAAGATTGGCGGCTTTGCCTTGCCGCTGGAGTTCCAGATTGTGCAGATGCGTGCTGACGACGTTGATCTGCTGGTTGAGGACCGAGAGGAGTTGCTGGCGGCGCTCGATGTCTTTGCGGAGTTGCAGAAGCTGGCCGGCGATTCTTCGGCGGGGAAGATCGCTGGGGGCGTCCTTGAATTGCTGGCGAAACTCGGACTCTTTGGTTTCCAACGCCCCCATGTCTTCGTAGCCGCGATCGAGTTGCTGGCTGAGGGCGGCGCGGCGCTCCGACAGGAAGGCAATTTTCTTTTCGACTTCGCCTTTGCGGGCAAAGAGGGTTTTGACGCGATCGATGAACGGCATATCGGCACCTCCCGTAGCGGCGCCGGTTGCAAGCGGCGCGGAACCTTCCTGGAACAAGACCCATCGGCCATCGAGCCGTTTGGCGCTCAGGCCGGGGTTTTCCTTCGCGTAGGATTTTAACTCAGATTCGACCAATTGAGGTGAAAGTTGCAGCTTGGCGGCCAATTTATCCGTAGCAATGCCGGCCGATAACAGCGAAACGCGGTTGGATTCGATCTCGGCGCGGATGCGGGCGCGTTTTTCCAGGTCCAGTTCCGGATCGAAAAGCTCCACAAAATCGTGGGCATCGGGCGGGGCGGAGACCGACCAGCCGCCCGTTTCGTTGGGCCAGACGAGGATGACGGTGCGGTCTTTCATTTTGGGCGCGGCTTCGAGGGCGGCCGGGGTAAAGCCGGAGGTGGACATGATGGCAACGGTCGAGGGAATGCCGGTCAGCGGCGGAGGCATCGCGGCGAGCGTTTGGGCAAGATCGGCGGCGGAGGCGGGCGCGGGGGCTTGGCCGGCGATCAGGGCTCGGGACGGCGAGATACAGACGGCCCGAAAACGACCAACCCAGGATTTGAATATCCAGAATTTCTTGCGAGAGAGTCCGACTTCAATGCCTTGGCCAACGGGCATCTGGGATTCGAGTTGACGGTCGGGCTTGCCCATTTCGCTCATGAGGCGTTTGAGTTCGACGCCGCGGTCGATGCGGTTGACATCGCGAATGAGGGTGATGGCATGTTTGCGGCCATCGGCGGTTTCCAGACGCAGGCGGTCGTCGGTCAGCAAGCGCTCGACGTGGGCGATGAATCGCCGTTCGAGTTGCTGGTGGCGGGTTGGATCGGAATCGGTCATTGGGAGCGGCGGAGCCGAAAGAAAAGGTAGATGGCGGCCACGACGCACCAAGTCCAGCCGGCGATGGAGAGGATGGCGTAAATGACGTTCATAAGAATTAGCCGCTGATAAAAATCAGACGCGTACAGATAGATTCAATTCGCATATTCATACGTGTGCATCTGATTTTTATCTGTGGCTATATTGTCTTTGATTTTAGTATTCACGCCACAACTCCGAAACGCGAAGTCAGCCGAGAACCGCAGCGGGGGCAGAAGGCGGCGCCGGTGGGGACGGGTTTTCCGCAAAGTTCGTTTTCGCAGACGACGCGAAGGCCGTGCGGGACGGGCACTTTCATGTCGGGACGCTGTTGCTGGAGCAGCATCTGGACGCGCCCGGAGAGTTCGACGCGGACTTGGGAACCTGTGCGCTCGATGTATCGCTTGTGGACAGCACCGGCGAAGGCGGCGGGGATGGCCCACCAGGCGCCGAAGAGGACGCCGACAATCGCGGTCCCAATCCAGAGCGGACGCAGGCCGATTCCCAGGCTGGGCATTCCCACGGCGGGGATATGCTGCCGGGCGAGAATCAGATTAAGGCGGCGAACCAGGCGATTCACGTCGGCGGCGTGCTGCTGAACGTGCAGCCAATGCGAAGAATAGGCGATGGAAAGACAGACGACCCAGACCAAGTGCAGGCGGGGAACGAAGGGGGAATACATCCAGTGTCCCCGCCAGACCATCGGAGATCCGGAGATTCCGAAGAGATACGTGGCGGAAAGAATTCTTCGCAGGCCATCGCTGGGAGCGCGCATCCACGGCAAAAAATTCACGGCGAGAATCACGAGCATGATGAGGGGGATGATCCAGAGCGTGGGGGTGGGGCCGGCCTGGCGGACGGAATCGCGGAGCTTGGCCGCTTCATCCTCGCCGGTGCGGATGCGGAGCCATTCGACGAGGTGCCAGAGCTGTTGTTGCTCGGCGGTGACATAGCGGCCGAATTTTCTCGGCCAGGAGATCAGGGGCAGGATTCCGAAAGTGATTCCGCCGAGGATGAGGCTCTTGATTGGGCCCCAGGCGAGTCCGTAGATAGGCCTGCTGAGGCTGTGGAGGACGGCGGCGGAAAGATGGTCGGGACCGCGATTGGGCTCAAGCGTCCACTGCGTTGGGGCGAATTGGCTCATAGACGACTCGACGAGGAAATCCAGCGGCGGGAATCCCCGCACGCGGAAGTTTGCGGCCCAACAGTGGATCGCGTCAAGGATGAGCCGCAGCGCCGGCAGAAATTAGCCTGCGGAGGATTTACGGTCAGGCACCGAAGCCGGTTGCAGCGGCGGGGTCTGGCGGCGAGCCGCGGAGGCCGGCCGGAGATGCCGGTCAGATGGGCGAATCCGAGCCACATGCCGCGAAAAATCATTCCGACCAGCCAAACGAAAAAGAGTACCCATGCCAGGGCAAGAATCGCCAGGATGCCGAAGATGTGGAACGTGAATGCGCTCATGCGTGAACGGTTTGTGGGGCGAGCGATTCGCCGCAGAAGATGCAGTATCGATCACTCGGGTCGGGGAACGCGCCGCATTTGGGGCAGCGGCGAACCTGGGCCACGAGTTGAACGCCGCAGTGCATGCAGAACTGGTCGAATGCGTCCACGGGATTCTGGCATTGCGGGCAATTCACCGGGATGGCCGGGGATATCCGAGGCGAAGTCGCCGCGCGCGGCAGCGGCGGCGGCGCGGAGGTTTTCGCCGCCGCAGGAAACGCAGCCAAAAACTCGTCGGCCGAAGCGAAACGCTTGTCGAGTCGGGCATAGCTGCGGCGGAAGATGTCATCGAGATATTTGGGAACGGCGCGATTCAGGTCGCTGGGAACCTCCGTGCCGGCCGGTCGCTCGCCGGTGAGCATTTCGTAGAGCAGGACGCCGCAGGCGTAGAGATCGGAGCGGGCCTGCGGCTCGCCGCCGCTGCGCTGCTCGGGGGCCATGTATTCCAAAGTGCCGGCGACCTCCCTGGCGGCCGGAGAGTTCATAGAAGCGGAATAGGCGATGGATCCCGCGGCGAGGTTGGCGGCTTTGCCCAGGCCGAAATCGGTGATTTTCGTGACGCCCTCGGCATCGAACCCGTCGCGGAGGGCACGCTCGTGAATGAGAATGTTTTCCGGCTTGATGTCGCAATGAATGACGTTGTGGTCGTGCGCGTATTTCAGGCCGGCCAGGACTTGCCGGAGAATGGAAACGGTTTGGGCAGCGGTCAGTGATTTTTTCTCGATGAAAGGACGCAGGCTGGAGCCGGGAACGTATTCCATCGTGAGATAGGGAACTTCGGCATACGGATCGAAGCCCAAGGCGCGAACGATGTTGGGATGGACCAAGCCATGGATGGCGACACCTTCGCCCTGTAGATTTCGAAGATACTGGGCATCGGTGGGGATTTTGATAGCGACGAGTTGGTCGGTCCAGACGTGATGATGGGCGCGCCAGACCTCGCCGAAGGTTCCCCTGCCGACCTGGGCATCCAGGACGTATTCGCCGAGACGTTGACCGGATTGGGGCATTTTTACACCTTCTCCGCGATCCAGTCGCAGACCAACAGATTATATACGGCTGAAACAAGCCCGCCGAGCAAAAGAAACGTCCATGCCGTGGCGCCAGGCATGTGCCAATGGAATAGCCAGGCGAGGAGGATGAGCTCGGCGATGGTGTATGCCGCGACCAGCACGGCGCCAGCGGAATTGCTGTCCTTACGTGCGACCCAGGCGATGATCGCAAACGACGCCCACGGCCACGCCAGGATCACCCCGAACCAGGCCAGAATTCGGCCGGCGCCGGAAACGAGCGTTTGGCGCGTGGAGGGATCCATTTGCCACCAGGAAATGGCGGCAACAACCACGGCAATGGCTAAAAGGGCCGTCACAATGCGGCCGGTGATGCTTTTGAGGAATTCCATCCCGCTCTAAATCTTAACCGACCGGGGAGTTGGAGTAGATACAAACCGGCGGGATTTCCATAACCCGGATAATTCACCGCCCACCAGTACGCTAAAGACGCGGGCGATAACTCCTGAATTTCCCGGGGGCACGATGTGGAATCGTTGACCGACCCCATGGCCTGTCACATGATGGGCGATCATGTATCGCCCCAGCAAAAAGGCCAAGCGGTTTGATTTCCCGGCCGGCAGATTCATCGCCGGGAAGTATCAGATCGAAGAAATGCTCGGAAGTGGCTGGGAAGGCGAGGTTTATAGAATTGTCGAGCGCAGCACGGGCATCCGTCGGGCGGCAAAATTCTACTATCCGCACCGCGATCCGACCGGCAAAGCGGCCATCGCATATGCCCGCAAGCTCGACGCCCTGCGGCACTGCCCGATTCTGCTGCAATATCATCATCAGGAAGTCGCTTACGTCCGGCGAAGAAAGGTGATCGTCGTCATCAGCGAATTGGTCGAAGGAAAGAAGCTGAGCGAATTCCTGCACCAGCAGAGCCGGCATCGACTTAGCACGTTCGAGGCCCTGCACGTGTTGTACGTTCTGGCCAAGGGAATTGCGCCGATCCACGCGCGGGGGGAATATCACGGGGACATTCACGATGACAACATCATGATTCGGCGGCAGGGAATCGGATTCGAGTTGAAATTGCTGGATTTCTTCGATCTGGGGAAGCCAACGCGGGCCAAGATCGAAAAGGACGTGCTGAACCTGATCGAGGTGTTTTTGGCGCTGGTGGGCGGCAGGGAGCGGTATGCCAGCCAGCCGAAGGTGGTTAAGGAGATCATCCGGGGGCAGAAGGATTCGCTGATCCTGGAGCGGTTTTCCAGCGCGGGGGACATCCAGAAACACCTGGAAACGCTTCAGTGGAACTGAGGCGTCAGCCGGCACAATCGGATTTTGTTCTCGCCTGAATAGGGTGTTGTGGGTTATCTAACAGTCAGGAAACTAATTTTGGAGGCATCTATGGCAAAGAAGCGAGCGTTGAAACGATCAGGAAAGTCGCCGAAGGCCAAGAAACGCCCGGCCGGCAAGAAGGCCGTGAAGCGTCCTGCGAAAAAGGCGAAGCCGGTAGTGAAGAACGCGAAGAAGGGGGTTCGCCAGATCGTGCGCAAGGTGAAGCGGAAAACTCCGCAGGCCAAGCGGAGCATTACGCGGCAGATCATGGAACCGGTCGCGGCGGCGGCAGATGCGATGACCCACGCGGTTGCAACAACGGCGGGGGTTGTAACGGAGATGGTCCATTCCGTGATGCCGACGTCAAGCGACGACACGCCAACGACGGAATAGGACGAATACAACCGGGGCCGTAGGGCCCGATATTACACGCGTTTTGGAGGCGGTTTTTCGCGCGGACTATTTCCGAGCGCGCCGCGGTGGAGTCAAATTGCCGGCTTGCCGATGGATGGCCAAGCCGGTGTTTGATTCGGCCGGCAACGCGCATGAACCACATCGTTATCCTCACCCACGAGCACGATGAGTTCGAACAGACCAAATATACGCTGCGCGGGGTTTGCGAAGTTTGGCGCGAAAACGGGTTGAAAGTGACCGTGCTGCGGGGCCTGCGGCAGCGCGTGAATGCGGATGCGGCCATCCTGCACGTCGATTTGACCGTCGTTCCCAATGAATATTTGGAATTCCTGAGGCAATACCCGATTGCGCTGAATCTCGCGGTCAAGGATATTTCCAAACGGCGGATCAGCGCGAACCTGGTTCGCCGCGGCGACGGTTATGACGGACCCGTGATCGTCAAAACCGATCGGAATTTTGGCGGCGGACGGGAGGGAGAGATGGCACAGACATCGTGGGTGAAAAAATATGCCCGCGCGATCCGCCGACGGTTGCCATGGAGCCTGCGGGCGGAGATCGGCGTTTGGGATTATCCGATTTACGATTCGCCCCGGCAGGTGCCGCGGATCGTCTGGCACAATCCAGATTTGGTGGTCGAACGGCTGCTGTGCGAACGCCGCGAGGAGTTTTACTGCGTGAGATCTTGGACGTTCCTCGGCGATGCCGAGCGGAACATTCTGTTTTATGCCAAGCAGCCGATCATCAAGTCATCCGTCGCCGTGAAAAACGAGTCGGCGGAAGTGCCGGATGAATTGCGCCGAATGCGGCGCAAGCTGGGTTTTGATTTCGGTAAATTCGATTATGGAATCGTCGATGGACGCGTCGTTCTTTACGATGCGAACAGAACGCCCACGATCGGCGATCCGGCGATTTTTTTGCCGATTTTCAAAATGCTGGCGCCGGGGATATACGCTTTTGGCCGTCATCCGACAAAAATCGCGGGTTGATGCGAACGTGTATCCAGCCGGGATGATTCTATAATGCCCGGCAGTGCCGCGACATGCATATCTCATCGTTGCCGCCATTTTACTGCTGGCCGGCACGGCGGCGCGCGGGGATTCCACAAACGCCTGGGCATTTATTCATCCCGAGGATCATTTCGGCGCTAACGCCCTGCTCGATCTGCGGGATTTGAACGAGCCCGTTGCGGGACAGAGCGGATTCGTGCGCGTCTCCCGCGATGGTGGATTCGCCCGGGGAGATGGAACGCCCATTCGATTCTGGGCCTGCGGAAGCTCGCTGTACAACCAGAGCGCCGATGAGCTGGCGCGTCACGCCAGGTTCCTGGCGAAAATCGGGGTGAACATGGTACGGCTGCATGCGCAGATCGGCGCGGATGGAGATGCGCCGCAGCTCACGGATGTGAACCAAAAAGAGATCGACGGAATCTGGCGAGCGGTGGCGGCGTTCAAAAATGCCGGAATTTACGTGACGATCTCGCCGTACTGGGCACTGGACCGGCCGGCGACGCGCTGGGGCATCGAAGGATACGAGAAGCACACCGATCTGTGGGGCCTGCTGTTTTTCAACGAAACGCTTCAGAAGGGATACAAGGCGTGGGTCGCCAAACTCTATACGCCGAAAAATCCGTACACGGGAATCCCGCTGGCGCGCGATCCGGCCGTGGCGATCGTCCAGATCCAGAACGAGGATGGAATGTTCTTCTGGACGATGGACGCGATCAAGCCGCCGCAGAAGCGGCTCCTGGGCCGAAAATTCGCGGCGTGGCTGGTGGCAAAATACGGCTCGCTGGAGGCGGCGTCGGATAATTGGGACGGCGTGGGCGCGGCGGGCGACAATTTCGCCGCCGGAGAGGTGGGGATCATGTCCGTCGGCCAGTGGACACAGCCGCACCGCGGCGGCAAGAGGCGGCGGCTGACGGACCAACTGGAATTCTTCGCCGATACCCAGCGCGAGTTTTACGCGCAGATGGTGAAATTTTACCGCCAGGACCTGGGTTGCCGGCAACTCATCAACTGCTCAAATTGGGTGACGGCCGACGCGGTTCGCCTCAACGATGTCGAGCGATACACGGATACCGCCGCGGACGTGCTTGCGGTAAACAAATATTTCAACGGGATTCACGAGGGGAAAAACACCGGCTGGCGAATCGATCCGGGAGACTATTTCACCAACGACTCCGGCGTTCTGAACCCGCGCGATCTGCCGACAAATCTGAAACAGGTGAGCGGGCATCCGATGATCGTCACGGAAAGCTCCTGGGTCAGCCCGCTGGAGGATCAGAACGAAGGCCCCTTTCTGACGGCGGCGTATGAATCGCTCAGCGGAGTGGCCGGTTTGTACTGGTACACCGCGACGGCCGAGCAATATGCGGAGGATCCGCGCGTCGGATTCGTCAGCTTCGTCGGTCAGCATCCGCTGCGGAAATACACTTGCTCGACGCCGGCGCTGATGGGGAACTTTCCGGCAGCGGCGCTGCTGTATCGCAAAGGATATTTGAAGCGCGGGGAGCCGGTCGTCGTCGAGAACAGGTCATTGGAAGATCTGTGGAACCGGCAATTGCCGGTGATCGCGGAAGACCGCAGCTTCGATCCGAACCGGATGTCCAGAGATGCGGCAGAGCAATCGGAGTTCGGGCGCGGAGCCGACCCTCTGGCGTTTCTGGTCGGGCCGGTGATGGTGAATTACGGAGTTGATTCGAACCACAGCTTCATCGCCGATTTGTCCGGGTTCATCGACCACGACCGGAAGATCATCACCAGCAACACCGGGCAAATCCGGCTGAATTACGGTGTGGGGCTATGCACAATCGACGCGCCGGAGGCGCAAGGCGTCAGCGGATTTTTGAAAAAGGCGGGCGACGTGCACCTGAGCACGATCGATGTTTCCAGCGGGAACGAGCAGGCATCAATCCTTGTGGTGTCGATGGACGATCGGCCGCTGAACGTGTCACGGAAGATTCTGGTTCAGGTTGGGACGCCGGCACATTTGACTGGATGGAAAACGGAGCCGGCGGATTTCACGAGCGGCGATCGGCATCAGTATCATGGGCTGAAGGTAGTGAACATCGGCATGCCGCCATGGATGATGGACGATGCGGACGTGACGCTGACGATTCGCAATACAAGTTTGGCGACCGAGACGGTGCTGAATGTGTCGGGGTATCCGCGGCGGGAAGTGAAGATCTTGCCGGAAAATGGAGTTGTGAAAATGCGATTATCGAAGGATGCGATGTATGCAGTTTTGCACTGACGCATTCGGTGGATTGCGCGGGAAAATTTTACTGCTTTTCCGCAATTTTCTGGACGAGCATCTGCAAGCGCTGAAAGTTGATCGGCTTGGTGAGATGCTCGGTGAAGCCGGCTTCGCGGGACTTGGCGACGTCCTCTTCCATTCCAAATCCGGTCAGAGCGACGGCGGGGACGGTGAAATTGTTGCCTCGGCGAAGCTCTTGGATCAGGTCGATGCCGGTGCCGTCGGGCAGGCCGATGTCGCTGAGGAGCAGATCGAACGGGAGTTTGGCGGCGGCGACGGCGGAGGCAACCGAATCGGCCACGCGAACGTGGTGGCCAAGGCGTTCCAAAAGCCGGCTGAGGACTCGCGAGGTATCGTCGTGGTCTTCGACCAGGAGGATTTCCAATTGGCGCTGGCGTTCGGGGCGCGCGGGCGAAGGTAACGGAGAACGCGGGGCCTGTATCGAGGCTGCGATGGCCGGCAACGAGAGGGTGAACGTGGAACCTTGTCCCAGGCCCGGGCTGGAGGCTTCGATGGTTCCATTTTGCGCTTCGAGAAATGTCTTGCTGATGGTGAGGCCCAGCCCCAGCCCGCCGTATCGGCGAACGATCTCGGCCGAGCCCTGCTCGAACGGTCTGAAAATCCGGGAGATGGTCTGCGGCGTCATCCCGGCGCCGGAATCGGTGAAGGCAAGCTGCAACCGGCCCCCCGCGGCGTTGATTGAATGGATATCGATCTTGCCGCCGTGCGGAGTGAATTTCGTCGCGTTTTTGAGGATGTTCCAGAAGACCTGTTGCAGGCGCCCTGGGTCGGCCGAAGCGAAATGGACCGGCGCGTCGAGCCGCAACGAAAGTTGAATGGCCTTGGCGTCCATGTCCGAGCGGTACATACCGGCGACGGCCTGAATGAGCGAGTGTACGTCGACCTCTTCGATATGCAGGGCGAGTTTTCCGCGGACGATGCGGGTGAGGTCCAGCAGATCGTCGATGAGGCGGGCCTCGAGTTCCACGCAGCGGCGCAGCGACTGAACATCCTCCTGGAGCTCCGGGGGAAGATTGTTGCCCTGCTCCCACGAGGTGAGGGTGACCAGAACCGGCGTCAGCGGGGTGCGAAGCTCGTGCGATAGGGCCGCGAGGAAATTGTCCTTGGCAATGTTGGCGGATTCCGCTTCTTCCTTGGCCTGCTGGAGGTTCTTCTCGTACTGTTTGCGATCGGAAAAGTCGCGGAAAACCAGCACCACGCCGTAGATTACGGCATCGTCGCCGCGAATGGGCGCGCCGCTGTCGTCGATGGGGATTTCCGAACCATCCTTGCGGATCAGCAGCGTGTGGTTGGCCAGGCCCTGAACCAGGCCGGTGCGCATGACTTTTTCGATCGGGCTTTCGGTGATCTGCCGGGTGGTCTCATTAATGATGTTGAAGATTTTGGCGCAAGGCTGGCCGAGGGCCTCGGCGTTGGACCAGCCGGTGAGGACTTCGGCGATGCGGTTCAGGAAGGTAATGCGGCCGGCGGCGTCAGTGACGATTACGGCGTCGCCGATGCTGGCGAGCGTGACGGCGGTGAGGCGCTGCTCGCGGGCGAGATTGTCGGTGGCAATTTGACGGTTGCGGATTTCGTCCCTAATGCGATTGAAGGCCCAGAGCAGGAACACGAGATTGATGATGGTGGTGGCGCCGAAAGCCGCGGTGCGGAAGTCGGACATGTGCTCTTCCGCCAATTGAAGTTCTGAATAATCCTTCTCCTTCTGCAAAATCATTCGATGGACCAGGGCGCGGATGTCGTCCATGTACCGTTTGCCGACATCGGTTCGCACTAGGGCAATTGCGGCGTTCGTCTCAGCGGCCTGCGCGTTAAGGTCAATTGTCTTTTTCAGTTCGTCCAACTTCAGGTCGCCCAGCCGGCGCAGTTCATCAACGTCTTGCTGCGACAGGAGTCCGGCCCGTGCGTCGGCGTCGAGATTGGCCAGTTGGGGGGGGATACGGGGCAGGGCATTATTGTACGGAGCAAGATAACTGTCGTCGCGAGTCAGGAGATATCCGCGCTGGCCGGTTTCGGCTTCGCGGTAGCTGGATAAAACATCGTTCAGCAAGTCGATGGTGGAGTGGACGTTACCAACGGTGCGGCGATCCTTTATCGCAAGTTCACCGATCCAGTAGGTTCCCGCGACGGTGGCGATGAGCAAAAGGGCCATGGACAGGAAAAGGGCGCCCACGTCGAGACGCCGCGAAGCCATACCGCCGGTGGTGGAATTCTCGGGTTGCATCGGATTCAAGCTCTGGTTGCCCATGAGGATACCAACAGATCGGACAAGAGGTTAGCTTCTGGCCATAGGGGGTTGCAAATTTTATAATCCTCCGGCTCGCGAATTCGTGGGATGCAAAGTTGCACCATTTTAGTTTAGACTAGTACCCGAGCCAGCGGGAAAGAGGGCCCCAGCGACGTATGCGTTTGAAGACGCCCATTTTTGATCCAGCCGACCGGCTGATGCCCGTCAAAGTGACGCTGCCGGCCAGCCCGGCGCTGCGCGAAGCTCCGCCCGCGGCGGCTGGGGTTTCACAATTGCGCCAGCCGGTGTTCAAGAGGTTCAAGTGCCTGATTATCGTTCCGGCATTCAACGAAAGCCGGTCGGTGGCCAAGCTGGTGCGGCGGCTCAACCTGTTGCTGCCGGACTGTCACGTGCTGGTGATCGACGACGGATCGACGGATGACACGGTTCGGCAAATCCCCCCCACCGCTTCGGTGGTGAGCCTGCCGTTCAATCTGGGGATCGGCGGAGCGATGCAGACGGGATATCGATACGCGGCCCTGCACGGATACGACATCGCGGTGCAGGTGGATGGCGACGGCCAACATCGGCCGCGGGAAGTGCAAAAACTGGTGGAGGCGCTGGTCAAAAGCGAAGCGGACCTGGTCGTCGGGTCCCGTTTTCTGGAGGCGACCAGCTTCGTGCCTTCGCTGTCGCGCATGACGGGAATCAAGGTGCTCAGCGCCTGGATTCGATGTCTGTGCGGCCTCAAGATCACCGACTGCACGAGCGGATTCCGTGCGGTGAACAACAAGGTGATTCGCGCGTACGCGCATTGGTATCCGGAAGACTATCCGGAGCCGGAAGTCGTGCTGCTGCTGCACCGCTCGAAATTTAAAGTGGTGGAAATCCCGGTGCGGATGCGGCGGCGAATGTACGGCAGGAGCAGCATCAGCCTCGCCCATGGATTCTTTTACGTGTTGAAGGTGAGCGTTTGTCTTTTCCTGGACATGGTTCGCCAGCCGTGGCCCAGCGGAAAGATCGGCTCGCCATAAGCAATCGGCTCGCCGTAAGCTATCCACTCACGCTAGAGGGCTTTTTATGACGCCACGCATCATACTTCTGTGCTTCGGAATCACCGTTCTGATTGTCGCGGTGCGTAGGATGCGCACGTACCGGCTCAAAGAACGGCACATGCTGATGTTCATCCTGACCGGCTTGCCGTTTCTGGCGCTTGCGATCTGGCCGGCCGGGTTGTCATGGATTTCCCTGCAGCTGCGCGTCGAGTATCACACCCTGTCGATGTTCTGCATCGCGGCATTTCTGATCCTGGTGATTTTCGAGATGCTGACGATCATCAGTCTTCAGGACCGGAAGATTTCGACGCTGGCGCAAATGGTCGGCATCATGATGGAAAAGGAGGGAATCACCGATCGCCCGCGAGCGGAGAAACCACTGACGAATTACCTTTCCTCCTCGAAACCCGAAAGCCATGGCAGATCGGCATAATGCGCTGGGGCCATCCGTCTTCGCGAGAATTGCAATGGGTCTCGCGCTGATCGCATTGCCGCTCCAGAACGGGTGCTACTACTACGAAATCTCCCGGCCGGAGTGAGTACCGGCAACCGACATTCACAAAAAAACGGTCTGGTCGTTCGCCTATGGGGCTGCTTCAGGAGGACATCCATCCTGAGAATTGCGCGGGCTCCGGGCTGGCCAGTGTCAGGGTTTCCACCAATTTCCTGTTCATCGCTATTTCCATCCTCACGCTTGGCCAGGCGGTTCCCCTCACGATCGAATGGCAATGCGCGAAGACCCCGTCTCCGAGCACTCGCGATTTTTAGAGCTTTATTGATGCCTGACCAACCGGAACCGCGCGTCTATTTCGAGCCGAGCTATCACTGGCAAAACTACCACGTGAGCGGTGGCCGAAGGGCGCTCCGCATATCGCTCAGGTTATTTGAGGAATGCGTCCACCTGGGCCGCGAATTGGTCCGGCTGAGTGATCCAGAGCCGACAATGAGGGCAGGCCGATCACGCGATACTCTCCAACGCACGAATCAATTCGATCAACAACTCCCGATCGAACCCACGCGTTGCCAGCAAGTGACGCTCGCCGCGCAGCCAAACCTCGATTGTCCCAGCCTTTTGGATACTCGGAGGCGTTACCTCGACGAACGCGGGTTTGGACGGACGTTTCGGATGCGGTATGATGGATTCGTGGCACTGATGATCGTCGTCACTCTGGAAAAAGAATTGCCCGCCGCCTTCGCGGCGTACGCCAAATCCGGGTCGGGCGACGCGCTGGCTCGGGAATCAGACCGGCTCGACTACGTCGCTCGCCGCCGCAGCGCTCCTTAGTTCGACCGTCGAGGAATCTGCATTTCTGGACCGCAATACTGCCGCTCTGATGACCGTGGAGGCGATCCGCGCGTATGCCGCGGCAAACAATGGACAGCTTCCGCAACATCTGGCAGAAATTACCGCTATGCCCGTGCCGGTCAATCCGCGAACGGGCAAGCCATTCGATTACATCGTCGACGGGAATACCGGCGTTCTCTTCTGGTGCGCGGTCTGTGGAATTTCCGTTAGAATTCACTATTAGAATTCACTACTGTCCGGTTAGAACTCGAATAGTGTCAATTGGTTACGATTCTGCTCCTCGGCGTTTTTCTGCTGGAGCTCTGAAAACACCTGATTTATCGGGGTTTTCTCGAAAACCATCACCCCGAGGATTTGTGCGATTTC
>DATAWP010000023.1:0-62383 GCA_036267155.1 Tepidisphaeraceae bacterium | reverse complement strand
GTTTGACGGCCGATTAAGGGTCGTTCGAACGACATTCGAACCGCGACAAAACGCCGGGCCAAATCAAGGTCCGGCTTCTTCCCTGCGCTCAACCCGCGTCCAGCTTTGATAGAAACATCCAGTTTCGGGCGCGCTATTATGATCGCGCCCTCAATACAGAACATCCGGGGCGGTTTGGCACCGCCCCGGATGAGGGATTGATCAATCTCTCTCAGGTTGTTGATTAGTCGCTGCCCAGGTCGCTCAGGCGGGCCCGTGCATCGATCATCGTGGGATCCAGATTCAAGGCATGTTGATATTCAGCCTTGGCTTCCTGCTTGCGGCCGCCCTGAAGGTAAATGCTGGCAAGATTATAGTGAATCTCCGCCTGCGTCAGGACCGGATTCCACATACGAACCGCTTCCTGAATTCGGCCCTTCCGCGCCAACATCAGGCCGTAATTGGTCCGGCAGCCTGCGTTATTGGCGTCCTTTTCGATGCCCTTCTGATAAGTCGCCTCGGCCAACTTGGGGTTCCCAGCCAATTCGTAGCAGTAGCCCAGATTGCCGTACCCCTCGGGAGCATTGTTGCTGACGGTGAGGTACTGATGCCAGATTTCAATCGACTTGTCGTAGTTCTTCTGCTCCGCATAGATCACGCCCAGGCGATACAGCGAGGGCAGGTGCGTGGAATCGATCTCCAGCGCGGCATTGTATTGATGAATGGCGGCATCCACCTTGCCCTGCGATTCGTCCAACTGCCCGGCCGCAAAGCGGGTGTTCGCCTTCAGCGGCGGATCCTTTGCGAGGGGAAGGTTGGCGGGATCTTGATTCAGCCTCTGCGCCTGTGTCGCAGAATTATTGTGGCTGCTGCACGCACAGAGAAAAGACGCCAGGCAAGCAAATGTGATGGCTTTATTCATACCTTGTTTCCTCGGTCAGATGTCGCGGCAAGTTGAGTAATGACGCGAAACATTGCCGGTTCTATCGGCTATTTGACTTTTGCCGTGAAGCGCCGCTAATGGTTTGCCGTGAAACGAGACTTATCGGACGACCCATTGAACGCGGCATCTTGTCGCAGGGGATGACCGGGGGATTGCGTCGTGATGGAGAATCGCCAGATTGAGCGATTCGGATTCGAGCTTCACGTGCAACAGCCGCAATATAACCGGACGGTGCATGGACTGGCGCTGATCACAGCGGCGGCGACATTCCCGCTCATTTTTATGGGCGGCCTGGTCACGAGCCATCAGGCCGGGATGTCGGTCCCGGATTGGCCGAATTCCTGGGGATACAACATGTTCACCTTTCCGCCGAGCAAGTGGGTTGGCGGAATTCTGTTCGAGCATACGCACCGATTGGCCGCGACGGTTGTGGGGATGCTGACCATTGCTCTGATGATCGCCGCATGGACCACCGACCGCCGGAGATGGGTGCGGTGGACAGCGGTGGGGGTTTTTTTGGCGTGCCTCGCGCAGGGAACCATCGGAGGATTGCGCGTCGTGCTCAGCCTCCGCGATCTGGCCATCGTTCATGGATGCGCGGCACAGCTTTTCTTCTGCTTCATCGCCGCCTACTGCGTCATGACCTCACGGTTCTGGACAGAGCGGCGGAATCTGCCGCAGAATGAATTGCCGGCGGTGCGAAGCGTTTTGGGGTTGGCGATTGTCGCGGTGGCGATCATCCTGATGCAATTGGTGGTCGGAGCGATCATGCGGCACAGCGATGCCGGGCTGGCGATTCCGGATTTCCCGACCAGTTACGGGCATCTGCTGCCGCCCGTGAAAATCGATACAGCTTTTCGCGAGGAAGCGATCCATCGGTTTGGGCTGAATCTGGGCCTGAACCGCGTGACGCTGTTTCAAATCTGGATTCATTTTTCCCACCGGATCGGCGCGGTTCTGGTCAGCATCGCGGTGATTGCGCTGTCGGCGAAGATTCTGCTTCGGCTGCGAAACGATCCGGCTTTTTCCAGGCTGGGATATCTGGTGCTCCTGCTTCTGACGGTTCAGGTGACGCTGGGAATTTTGACCGTCCTGCTGCGAAAGCCGGCGGACATTGCCTCGGCCCACGTGGCGGTGGGGGCGCTGCTGCTGGTGGCGAATTGGGTTATCGCGGTGCGGGCTTTTGGCGTGGTGAGGGCGACGAGGCCTGACGAGTTAAATCGGTCAGCCGATTTGGGTCTTCAATATGCGGCAACAGGGCAGTAGAATTGGATTTTTCGTTCCATGAACACAGCGACCGACATTTGCGACATCTCCGTGGCGGAGCCGGTATCGGCTTGGCGCGATTTTTACGAGCTGGTCAAGCCGCGGATGAACCTCCTGATCCTCGGAACGACCACGGTGGGGTTCTCCATCGCGGCCAAGACGACGGCGGATTGGACGCGCCTGCCGAACGCATTGATCGGAACGGCGCTGTGCGCCGCCAGCGCGGCGATTTTGAATCAATATCTGGAGCGAGAATACGACGGCCTGATGCGGCGAACGGCCCAGCGCCCGCTGCCCACCGGCCGAATTTCTCCCATCCAGGCCCTGATATCCGGCACGGTGATCGGAATCCTCGGAGGATGGTATTTGCTATTTTTCGTGAATTGGCTGACGGCGATCCTGGGGTCGGCAACGCTGCTGAGTTATGTGCTGGTTTATACACCGCTGAAGCGGAAGACGACGCTCAACACGATCGTCGGCGCGGTGCCGGGGGCCGTGCCGCCGATGATGGGATGGACGGCGGTAACCGGATCGCTGGCGGCGCCGGCATGGGCGCTGTTCGGGATCCTGTTCGTCTGGCAAATCCCGCATTTCCTGGCCATCGCGACGTTGTACCGGGACGATTATCGCGCCGGCGGATTCAAGATGCTGCCCGTCAACGATCCGTCGCTGCGGGCCACGAGCCGGCATATCCTGTTGTATAGCGCGGCCCTGCTGCCGGTGAGCCTCCTCCCGGCCATGGTGGGCGTGGGGGGAAGGCTATACACGGTCTCGGCCGTGCTGCTGGGGGTGGTGTTTTTTGCGTTCTGCGTCTCCTGCGCCACGAGGCGAACCCGCGCCGAGGCCCGAAGACTGTTCTTCGCGTCGATCATCTATCTGCCGGTGCTGCTGGCGGTGCTGATGATGGATCAGCGTTAGGCCCTCGATTGATCGTGTCATTTTTGACGTTCAAAACATTTGTGAGACGCGCCGGCACCCTGGTGGCGGCGGTGGGGATGCTGTCGCTCATCGGCTGCGATCACGGCCCGGCGCAGGCGAGCGCTCCGAACGCCGCGCCCGGCGAGGGAACCATCAGCGGCCGTGTCGTTATCTCGGGATATCCGCCGCTGCCGAAAGTGATTCCCGGCTCACCGCTGATTACCGACGAATCAATCGTGGTCGGGCCGGATCATGGACTGAAAAACGTAATCGTTTACCTTGAAGATGCGCCCAAGGCCACGTTTGTTTTGCAAACGCCCGCGGTGCTCGATCAGATCAAGGCCCAATACGTGCCGCACGTCGTGGCCGTTCAGACGGGCCAAACGCTGCGAATCAAGTCCAGCGACACGGTGATGCACGATGTGCATTTGAAATGCGCGGTGAATCCGGCTGCAAACTATGGTTTCCCCGGCCCCGGGCAGCGTGATATCAAGCTTTTGTCGCCCGAGCCTCCGTTCCCGGTAAGATGTGACGTTCATCCGTGGATGAGCGCGTGGGTGGGCGTGTTCGACCATCCGTGGTTCGCGGTGACGGCGGATGATGGAAGCTTTTCCATCAAACATGTTCCACCGGGAAAATACAAGCTCGCCGCCTGGCAGGAAGTGCTGCCGCTGCAGGAACAGCCGATCACCGTCAGCGACGGCGGGCAGACAAACGTGCAATTTACGTTTCAAACTCCATGAATGAAGTCGCGGAAACCATCGAAACCATTCTCGAAGTCAATCATTTGAGCCACAGCTACGGCCAGCGGGCAGCCCTGACGGATTTGTCGCTACGAGTGGGGCGCGGTGAAATCTTTGGGTTTCTCGGTCCTAATGGCAGTGGAAAGACCACGCTCTTTCGCATCCTTTGCACGCTCATCGCGGCTCCGCCGTCGACGGTGAAGATGTTCGGCCTGGACCTGGCCCAAAACCGCGACGAGATCCGCCGATATGTCGGCGTCGTGTTTCAGTCTCCCAGCCTCGATAAGCAACTGACCGCTGAGGAAAATCTTCGGCAACAGGGACATCTGTACGGTTTGCGCGGGGCGGAATTATCGCGGCGAATCGATCGGCTGCTGGAGCGGGTGAATCTCCTGGACCGGCGGCACGAGCGCGTCGAAGGATTTTCCGGCGGAATGCGGCGAAGAGTGGAATTGGCCAAGGGATTGCTCAATCAGCCGCGGATTCTGCTGCTCGATGAGCCGAGCACCGGATTGGACCCGGCAGCCCGCATCGATATGTGGAAGGATTTGACGGAGATTCAGCGAAACGACGGCGTGACGATCCTCCTGACGACGCACCTGATGGACGAGGCGGACCGATGCTCCAGATTGGCGATCCTGGACCGCGGCCGGCTGGCGGCTTGCGACACGCCGGGGGCGATGAAAGAACGCATCGGCGGCGACGTGATCAGCATGACGACCAAGCAGCCCTCGCGCGTCGCGGAAATGGTCCGCGAAAGATTTCAGCTCGGCACGGAAACGCTCGACGGCGTCGTCCGCCTCGAACGCCAGCGCGGGCACGAATTTGTGCCGCAGCTCATCGAGGCTTTGCCGGGACTGATCGAATCGGTCTCGGTTGGGAAGCCGACGCTGGAAGATGTCTTCATCCACGTGACGGGGCGATTTTTCAGGGATGAGTCTGGACAGAACGGGGCGTCGTCGACCCACGGGTGATCCTCAGGCAAAAATTCGCCGCGGAAATTTCCAGCGCGTTCCCCTCGATCCGCGTCACGGCGCCATGAAGGGCGTAAAAAACCTGTTTGCCCAGGCGCCGGCTGCCGATCATGTTGTTGACCCGCAACAGGCCCAGATGATGACTCACGGTCGGCTGCGGAAGCCGCAGACCTTTACACAGGGAAGTGACGTTGCGCTCCCCCATCGCCAGGGCGAGCAAAATGTTCAAACGCGTCTTATCCGACAGAAGCCGGAAGAGAGCGGTAAGCTGCTCTAAATCCTGATCCAACGCCGAAGCGTCCAAAAGCGGCATACAAACTCCTGCACTCAATACGGGAAGCTCGGCGGTTGGTTTGCATATATTACCGAAAAATGCGGCGGCTGAAAAGAAATGGTTGTTAACTAACTTTCCACTGGAAGCAACCGAGCCGCGGATGCTGTAACATATTTTGCCAATGGATATCCCAGATTCATCCGGCGCCAATGTCATCGCCGCGCCGCCGAGCGAACCCGTCATTAAATCGCGGCCCTTGCCGTTGGTGCTCTGCCTGCTCTTCCTCGTATCCGGCTTCAGCGGGCTGGTATACGAAGTGGTTTGGCTGCGAATGCTCAGCCGAACGCTCGGCAGCACCGTATACGCGGCCAGCACCATCCTCGCGGTCTTTATGGCCGGTCTGGCGCTGGGTAGCTTCATCTTCGGCCGGTTCGCGGATCGAGTGCGCCGGCCGATGCTGCTCTATGCGTGTCTCGAAGCCGGCATTGGGGCCACGGCACTGCTGTCGTTGGGCATGAACTCGTGGCCGCTCCCTGTATACCGGGCGATCTACGCCATGGCGGGCGGCTCGCGCGCGGCGCTGACCGTTGGCCAGGTAGTCCTCGTCGCGGCTGCCTTGCTCGTACCCACTTCGCTGATGGGCGCGACCCTTCCCACCTTGTGTGCCTATGGCGTTCGCCGGTTGGGTGCGATGGGCCGCGTCGCCGGCACGCTCTATGCCCTCAACACGCTCGGCGCACTGATAGGCGTTCTCGTCGGGGGCTTTGTCCTCATCGGGGCAATCGGAGAGACGCGCACGGTGCTGATCGGAGTCGCGACCAATTGGCTGGTCGCCATCGCTGTTCTCGCGTTGCTGCCCACCGGCGCGGCGGTCCTGGCGCCGCGTTCCGAGCCGGACGCCGCCCTGTCGGTCGCTGACATCGACCGTCCCAGGTCACGCCGCGTGCGGCACACCGTGTTGGTTTGTTTCGGCCTCAGCGGCTTTGTGTCCCTGGCGATGGAGATCGTCTGGAGCCGCATGTTGATGCTCTACGACGGCCCGTCGATTTACACCTTCAGCGCCATGCTCGCTTTCATGCTGTTGGGAATTGGCTTGGGCGGATGGATGGGAACAAGGGTCGAGCGATGGAAAGATCCTTTATTGGCGCTGGCGCGGCTTGAGATGGGCGTGGCCATCGCCTTGGCGTTCGGGCTGGAAGTATTCAAATACATGGACAACGGTTCGGTCATCCTGCCGCCTCTGATCATGGTCGGACCCGCGGCGTTCCTGCTGGGCGTGGCCTTCCCCGTCGCGGTGCGGTGCTATACCGATCACGCTTATTCCATCGGGCGCCGCGTGGGCGAGTTGTACGCCTGGAACACCATCGGCTGCATCCTCGGCGCCCTTACGGGCGGCTTCGTGCTGGAGCCGCTCGTCGGAGCGGCAAAAACCGGCGTCATCATGGTGGCGATCGCGGCAATCGCATCCATCGCCCTGTTGGCGGTTCATCCGCAGGGTCTTCGCCGCGCCCGCCTCGTCGATGTCGCGGCGCTGATTGCCATCATCGTGGCCATCGCCACCATCGGCGATCCGTACCGGGACGTCATATTTGCACGTACCGAGACGGGGGGAGAAATCTTCGCACACGTCGAGGAGGCCGCCGCTTCGGCGACCGCCGCCGGCATCCCCGACATTCCAACGTCACGCCAATTGCTCGTGAACGGCTACGGCATGACCGCGCTGGTCACCGGCAATAAGCTCATGGCAGACCTGCCGCTTTGGTTCGCCGATTCGCCGCACGACGCCCTCGTGGTCTGCATGGGAATGGGCACGACGTTTCGTTCCGCCGTCCGCCACTCGGACATCGACGTCACGGTCGTCGAACTCGTGCCGGCCGTCCCCCGCTTCATGCACTTCTATCATGCCGACGCCGATCAGATCATGGCCCAGCCCAATGCCCACGTCGTCATCGACGACGGCCGCAACTACCTGCTCATGCATCCGCGGCGGTTCGACATGATCACGATCGATCCCGCCCCGCCGATCTGCGGCGCCGGGACCGTTAATCTCTATAGCAAGGAGTTCTTCGAACTCTGCGCCCATCGCATCCATCCGGGCGGGGTCGTCTGCCTGTGGGTTCCGCCGGCGCCGATGTCCGATTCGAAGATGATCCTACACACCTATGCAACCGTCTTCCCCTATGTTTCCGTGTGGGCCGGTCCGACATTCCCCGGATTTTTTCTGATCGGCACGCTCCGGCCCGTGAATGACATCGAGGCGCGCGTGCGGCGGGGTTTTGCCGATCCGAAAACCGTCCACGATCTGGTCGAGTGGGACAGAAGCTGCAGCACGCCGGACAAAGTCCTGTCGCTGCGGATCTGTAGCCGTGACGCGCTGCTGAAGTTCACCCAGGATCGTCCCGTGGTGACCGACGACCGTCCCTACACCGAGTTTCCGCTTTGGCGATGGGAGGGGTCCGACCCCGAGTATTCGCATATGCTGGATGCGGTCGGTCTTTATCGATGGATTTTACAACAACGCGAAAGTAATCGGTCCCACAGAAAACCCAACTAGCTCAAATCTGCCGTGATAAATCCCCTCGCCGTCCTGGACGACAACAATCGAAGATGCCGCGTCGAATGCCTTTGTGCGCGGAGGGTGTCCGTTTCGATGGAGGCCGAAGGAGTTGACATGAAAGGGATCGTCTTCACCGAATTCGTGGAAATGGTCGAGAAAAAATTTAGGCTTGCCGTGGCGGACCGGATGATCGGCAATTCGATTTCCCTCCGCTTGCTCTACTGTCTCCTATCAGTCTGTTGCAGTAAGCCGAAAAAGGCCGAGGTCGGATTCGAACCGACGAATAACGGATTTGCAATCCGTCCCCTTAGTCCGCTTGGGTACTCGGCCGCACACTCATACTCGAAACACCCTCATTTGAGCTTCCAACGCCAACCAGTGGCACTGAGTGCAAGTCAGTGCCACCGAGGCGATTGTATCGGTTGAGGACATCGTCGCAAGTTTCACTGCGTCTTTGCGTCACTATGCCAGTTGGCCGCTTTAATTGCGCTGGCTCGCTTCAGTTGACCACCATTCGTTTCAGTCTTGCGCGCGGTTGATCCGATATTCGACCAGCGCCGAAAAGAAATTTAGTCCAAGCCATGGCTCCGGGCTGGTGCCGAAGGCCAGGGCGGTGGCCTTGGCGATGTTTGCGGTGATTCGTTTTTTTCCGGATTACTTCAGACGCGGTCGATCCTCGTCACAACCCCCGGTACACTTCCCGCCGGTGTGCCACGCTCACGACCAGTATAATCAATTGTTGGTCCTGGATTTCGTACAGCACACGGTAGTCGCCTACGCGGATGCGCATAGATGGGATTGCCCCGATAGTTTGACGCATCCCGATGGACGCGGGTTATCCGCCAATGCAAGAATAACCGCGTCTATCCGCTTGGCGGTCGCCACGTCCAGCCGACGCATTTCACGCTTGACCGAAGCACGGTAAAGAATCTTGTAGCTCATTTCAGCCCAAGCTCTTTGCGCAATTCGGAGTAGGGACGGGCGGGCTCATTGCGGCGTCTATGCGCTTCCGCGATGTCGCCGCGATCTTGTGCAGTCAATCGGCGTGACCGTTTTGGGGCGTCCTGCCGGGCGACTTGCGCCTTCAATCGGCGATAATCCTTCTCTTTGAGCAGCACGAATCGTTCACGTCCCAGCTTTACGGTCTGTACAGTCATGGATTTCCTCTGCGCAAGATTATACCGCCTGAAAGTGGCCCGCACGATGGCCATCGTGCGGCTTTTCGCCGCGATCAGCGATCTCCGTGCGGACGGGAGGTTTCCACCAGCAATTTGAACGGAGCGAGATGCTCCGGTTCGTCGATCAGGCGCTCGGGGTGCCATTGGACGGCGGCGAACAATGGGAACGTGGGATCCTCGAAGGCTTCAATGACGCCGTCGGGGGCGGTGGCGATCACACGCAGGCCGCGGCCGAGGCGGTCGGCGGATTGCTTGTGATAGCTGTTGACCGAAATCTCCGGCTTGCCGATGGATTGGCCCAGATGCGAAGCCGTGTCGAGTGTCACGGCGTGGCGGGGGAGTTGGTCGCCGAGTTTGCGGTGCTCGATCGGCGAATTGCGGGCAACGTCGGGCAGGAACTGGTGCATGCTGCCGCCGCGGTAGACGTTCATCAGTTGTGAGCCCAGGCAGACGCCCAGCGTCGGCATTCGGCGGCGTTCGACCTCGGCCATGAGGGCGAGTTCGAATTGTTGACGCTGGGGGTCAATGCGCTGGGCCTTGGCGTGCCAGGATTGACCGTACGCGGCGGGGTCGAGATCGTTGCCGCCGGTGAAGAGAATGCCGTTGAATTGATCCACGAATGCGGGGATAAGCGCGGGGTCGCAGCGGTAAGGAATCAGCAGCGGCAGGCCGCCGGCGCGCTCGATCGCCGTGGCGTAGGCGATGGGGGATTCGTAGTCGTCGGCGTCGTCGTTGGCGTCGAGCGTGATGCCGATGAGGGGGCGCCGGGTCATGGGCTTTTCATGCTATAATATAATTGGTTGGAAAACGACTATGACACAAGTCCAGACCATACGAAACCATCGCCGAGCCGCGAGGGAATTGCATTCCGGCGACAAGATGCCGCGCGCGGAATTTCACCGCATATACGAGCAGATGCCCGAGGATTTTAAGGCGGAATTGATCGGAGGGATTGTCTACGTGGCTTCTCCACTCGGTATTGAGCATGGCGCCAATCATCTTCCCTTGGGATCGGTATTGTTTGCATTCGAAGGAGCCACGCCGGGCGTGCAAAGTGGCGATAACGCCACGATTATTTTGGGCGAGGATTCGGAGCCGCAACCCGATTTGTTCTTGCGGATCAAGCCGGAATACGGGGGTCAATCATCGACCACCACCAGGAATTTCGTGGAGGGACCGCCGGAGTTGGTCGCGGAAATTGCTTACAGCGGCCATTCGCTTGATCTTCATGCCAAGCGCCGGGATTATGCGCGCTACGGAGTGCTCGAATATCTGGTGTTGTCGCTGAAAGAGCAGCAACTCAAGTGGTTCGATTTATCCAAAGACCGGGAATTAAATTCGGATCGCGAGGGGATTTGCCGCATCCATGCGTTTCCTGGGCTTTGGATACACGTTGATGCGTTATTGCAGCGCAATCATCAGTTGCTGATGTCCACTTTAAAATCAGGTTTGGAATCGCCGGAGCACACCCGCTTTGTCCAAAAACTCGCGGCGGCACGGCGAAAGAAAAAATAGCGCGCTTATGCTTCCACGACGGCAGGCTGCTTACGGTTGGCTCGCTTGCGCTCGTTTTCGGTCAGCAAATCCTTCCGCAACCGGATGCTCTTGGGCGTGACCTCCACCAATTCGTCTTCCTCAATGTATTCCAGGGCCTGCTCCAATGTCATTTTGCGGGCGGGTTTCAGGATGATGTTCTCATCACTGCTGGTGGTGCGCATATTGGAGAGCTTCTTGGGCTTGGTGGGATTCACGACGATATCGTCCGTTCGGCAATGCTCGCCGACGACCTGGCCTTCGTAGACGGGTTCGCCGGGCTCGACGAACAGAACGCCGCGCTCTTGCAGAGTATTGAGGGAATAGGCGTTCACATTGCCGGGGACATTGGAAAGCATGACGCCGTTGATGCGGGCGGGGACATCGCCGCGCATGGCGGCGTATTCGTGGAAATTGTGGTGCATGACGGCCTGGCCTTGCGTGGCGGTCAGCATGCGGGTCCGCAGGCCGATCAGGCCGCGGGCGGGGATCGTGAATTCCAGATGGACATGGCCTTCACGGTTGTCCATTCGGACCAGTTCGCCGCGGCGGTTGCCGACCAATTCCATCGCGCCGCCGAGATTCTTCTCCGGAACGTCGATCACCAGATATTCGATCGGCTCCAGCAGGCTGCCGTCGTCGCCTTTTTTCGTGATGACGTGCGGCTTGCTGATGGACAATTCGTACCCCTCGCGGCGCATGTTCTCGATGAGGATGCCGAGGTGAAGCAGGCCGCGGCCCGAGACCTTGAACGCGTCCTTGACGGCGGTTTCCTCAACCTTCAGGGCGACATTGCTTTCCAATTCCTTGAAAAGCCGTTCGCGGAGATTGCGGCTGGTGACGTATTTGCCTTCCTTGCCGACGAAGGGAGAGTCGTTCACGCTGAACATCATGGTCAGCGTGGGCGGCTCGATCTCGGTGGCGGCAAGCGGCTGCGGGTCGGTGGCGTCGCAAATGGAATCGGCGATATCAACCGTGTCGAGGCCAACCAATGCCACGATGTCGCCGGCGAATGCCTCTTCGACATCGGTTCGGCCCAGGCCGTCGAAAACCTGAACCTGCTGGGCCTTGCTCTTGACCTGCGATCCATCGCGGCGGCAGACCGCCACCTGCTGGCCGGTGCGGATTCGGCCGTTGTAGATTCGTCCGACGCCGATGCGGCCGACGTAATCGTTGTAGAGAATGCTGCTGATCTGAATTTGCAGAGATTTCTCGGGATCGCCGTGCGGAGCGGGGACATATTTGAGCAGGGCCTCGAACACCGGGCGAATGTCCGTGCCTTTTTGTTCGAGGTGCCAGGTTGCGATGCCAGCTCGGCCGCTGGCGTAGAGAACGGGGAAATCGAGCGTTTCATCATCAGCGCCGAGTTCGACGAAGAGATCGAACACCTCGTCGAGGACCTGATGGGCGCGGGCGTCGGGGCGGTCGATTTTGTTCAGGACAACGATGGGGCGCAGCTCGTGCTGAAAAGCCTTTTTCAGAACAAAGCGGGTCTGGGGCATGGGGCCTTCGGCGGCATCGACCAGCAGAAAAACGCCGTCGGCCATGCCCAGGACGCGTTCAACCTCGCCGCCAAAGTCGGCGTGCCCGGGGGTGTCGATGAGGTTGATCTTGGTGGTCTGGCCGTCGGGGCCGGTGTAATTGATGGACACGTTTTTGGAGAGGATGGTAATGCCGCGTTCGCGCTCCAGGGGGTTGGAATCCAGGAGGGTGTCCTGCTGGACCTGGCTGTCACGGAAATTGCCGCTTTGGCGCAGCAGGGCATCGACCAGCGTCGTTTTGCCGTGATCGACGTGGGCGATGATGGCGACATTGCGGATGTTGTTACGCACTTGATTCATTCTATGGCTTTCATTGTAGAACGTCTTTGCGGGGAGGATAGGATAGTGTCGCGTAAGCAAGGACACAACACTCTCTTACACCTGGGAGGCTTTTATGAGGAAACTGGCAGCGATTGTAGCGCCGGTGGCGCTGGCGGTATGCATCGGCGGGATGTTGAACGCGGATGACTCGGCACCGCCGGCTTCGCCGGACAAACAGGATGCGTGGGTGGCGGAAAACTCGTTTTTGTGGGGGGTCGAGCACACGGCGGCGATCGCGAAAGATCCGGATGCCGCTGGTATAGAGGCGGTCTTCGCCGCCCGGGCGCTGCTCAAGACGAAAGAGCCGCAAGTGGCGATCGACTTCTTCAACAAGGCGTTGTACGACTCCAAGAGCCGGACCGTGCAGCGGGAGATTCGGATTGTGCTGTGCCACCTTTACGAAGATCAGGGTCAAAACGACAAGGCGCTGGATGAGGCACAAATGTTGATTGCCGACCAGTAAAGGCGGCGTTGCTATTTGATCGCCCAGACGCTGTCGCGGAATGTCGCGCCGTGAACGTCGATCAATCGGTAGCCGGGGAGCAGTCTTGCGCAGGCCTGTTGCGAACTGCCGGCGACCCAAACGCGATGAAAGCGAGAAAGTTGCGCGCGGGTTGGATCGTCGATGGGGGCGGTTAGAAGCAGTACCGGCGTTTTCCACGGGCCGGCGTAATGGGCAATGATGAAGTAATCGAAGGATGCTTCGTTCACGTCGCCATTGAGGGACCAGGCCGCGGGAAGAATGACCAGATCGCCGGGTGTGGCATGAGCGGCCAGAAAGCGGGCCTGGGCACGGTGATCTTCCAAGCCCCACGTCGAGGCCCATGCGAAATTCGGGCCCGCCTGAAAGCGGGCGAGACCGAAGATCAGCACGCCGAGGGAGACGACGGTTGCCACGATGCGGCCGGCCATCGCGGCGGCGAGGATGCCGTAGATAGCGGGAGCCGCCAGGAAAACATATTTGTCCATTCCCACCAGCATCGAATTGGCGGAGGTGTAGAGATCAACCGCGAGCGGGGCGGCAATCGTTGCCAGGGTCCAGAAATACCAGATGAAGGCTTTGCCGCGCTTCAGCGGCGGCACCAGATAAACCAGCACCGCTAGCGCAATGGCGCTCGGCCAGCGCATGCCCGGAACGGTTCCCAGCGTCAATCGCTGGGGGAGGTCCAGCAGATACATCCACAGCGATTGCAGATGATAGATCGATTTGAATTGCGAATTCATCCAGGGCCGGGCGATGCCGCGCGTTGACCAGAGAATCGGCCCCCAGGCCAGGGCGAAGGTCAGCAACCCGAACAACATCACGGCAAGGGCGTATCGACGCCGTTTTCCGTCCATGTAAATTGCGCCGTATGCGGCGCAACCGGCGATGGTCCCCAGCGCGAAATAATGCGTCATCGCAGCGGTAAGAGTCGCGAGGAAAAGCAAAATCAGCCTCAGCGGCGACGGGCCTTTTTGCTCGATGCGAATCAGAACCCCCGCCATCACCAGACATAAAAACGTCACCAGGGTATAGGGCCGGGCCTGCTGACTGAAATCCAACTGAACCGGAGCGAAGGCCATCATCGCCGCGCCGAGCAGCCCGGCCCATGTGCCGCTGATCCAGCGAATCACGTTAAAAAGCGCCGCGACGCCGAGCATGCAAAACAGCGTGGACATGGCGCGGATGGCGAAATCGCCGGCGCCGAACGCATCCACCCAGAGTCGCAGAACGATGAAGTAGAGCGGCGGCTGAACGGTGCTGTCGAGACTCGTCCAGATATGTCCGATGCCGGGAGCGCGTTCAAATCCAGCGGGCGGTGGCGAATCAACGATGACGTTTCGCGGAATATTCATCACCGCGTCGCCCCGGCCCGTGGCGAGGAAAAGAGCCTGAAATTCATCGCCCCAAAGACCCGTGCGCGTGATGCCATCCAGGCGGATGAACGTGCCGAGGGTCAACAGACATCCCAGGACGATCAGGTGATGCCATCGCAATTTTGCGAGGGCGGCGAGCGGAGCGAGGTCGGCCTCTGCCGCTGGAACGACTGCTCGATCTTTGCTCCAGATGCGCAACTGTTCCCCTACAATTTCCGTTCACCAGTTTACAGTGGCCGAGGCATGATGCGCGACAGCCCGCGCAGCGACGCTTCCCGCTCGGATTTGAATCGCCATCGGCCGGGCCAATCGCGATAGAGAATCTTGTGAAGCGCGTGCGCGGTCCCGCCACTGGTGAAAACTGTCGGCCGGATTCGGACGCCACGGGATTTGAGCAGGCCAAGACGGGCGCCGCTGGCTTTGGCCAGCGCGTCGATGATCGCTTCCAGCATGTCCTGCCGCGTCGTGGCGAGCGTCAGGTTGGAAAACGACGCGCGCTTCTGATCGATGCTGGTGCGCTCGCCGGCGAGATACGGTTCGAAAACAACCGTGGGGGCGTCGGCGGATTTTTCCGGTTTTCGGGCGAGTTTTGCTACGAGGCGATAAAAATCATCGGCGGATAGATCGCGGAATAATTGCTCGCGTGCCCACACAATCGACGACCCGGCGGCGGCGAGGGTGCCGACCGAAAGCCACAGCCGGCCGACACCCACGGCGCGGGTGAGCAGTTTTTCGTGCGGACGCGGGCGATTGGTGCAGAGGCCCAGAACATCGGTCGATCCGCTGACGTTCAGCAGTTGACCGGCTCCGGCGCCGAAGAGCATCAGGGCGGCGCTGGTGTCTATCATGCCCGCCATCACGGGCGTGCCTTCGGTCAAGCCGAAACGCCGGGCGGATTGGGGCGTGATCGTGCCCGGGACTTGGTTGGATTCAAAAATGTCGGGAAGCTTCGAGATGGAAACGCCGGCCGCTTTGCAAAGCTCGTGGCTCCACGTGCCGAGCTTGACGGTCTCATACAGACCCGTGAACGAAGCGTTGGACGGGTCGATCACCCGCTTGCCGGTCATTTGGCGATGGAGAAACGTGTTGAGATGCCCGATCAGATCGGCGTTGCGGATCACTTCAGGCTGATTTTTTACATACCAGGCCAGCGTGGTAATGCTAATGCCGCCGGGGAAGGGTAGGTTGCCGGCGATGCGGAGGAACTGCTGTTTGCCGACGCGGTTTTCCAATTCGTGGGCAATCCGCACGCTGCGGCGGTCCTGATGGGTGACGATGGGCGTGAGAGGCTTGCCGGCCCGATCCATGGCAATCCACGCCGGAGACATGACGGATAGCCCGATGGCCTCTACCCGTCGCGCGGCGGGACCGAGTTGGGAAATCGCATGGGTGATGGCCTTGAGCACGTTGGCCGGGCCGACCTCGGCCCTGATGCCGTCGAAATACGTTGGATAACTTGCATGAACGAGCGGACCGATGATTCGTCCGCCGCGGACGATTCCCGCCTTGACGGAAGAGGAGCCGACGTCGAGTCCGAGGATATTCATGCTCAAGTAGACACTGCCGCGGTTTCAACGTCGTGATTTGGAGGTTCACGAACAAGCGCTAGCGCCTTCGCCGCCGGGCATTAAGCATCCCCAGCCCCGTTAGGATTGCAAGCCCCCCCCTGGCCGGTTCCGGTACATCGGCCATCAGCCCGCTGGCGCCGCGCGCCTGTGCCGGCGGTGCTGGTCGTGTTGAGAAAAACTGGCTGTGCCCGGCCAACGCCGTTGATGGTGGTCACAGAGCCGCCCGCAAGAACGACGGCCTTCCAGCGCTTTCGCATCATCCCCTCCTTTTCACGTCCATTGCGAGATTGGCCGATAATATCTTATCGGACCATGCTGCATCAACGAAAAATCTTCATTTTTCTTCTCCTCCTGCCGTATCTGGCCGCGGCCGCCCCGCCGGATTTGAGCCGGGTGCTGAAAAACATCGACTTCGAGGAACGCAAGCTGGGAAATCGCGAAGACCTGCCCATGCACTGGTCCAAGGTCGAGGGCGCCGGGTTGCCGACCTACGTCAACGGCAAACTGTCCGACGACCAGGCACACAGCGGGCAATGGAGTTTCCGGTTCGATCTCAACGGCGGGTCTTTAATTTATCGCTACGATCCGAATCAGGTTCCGATTCATCCCGGCGCTCATTATCTCATCGATTGTTTCGTGCAGACCACCGTTCTCCCGCACGCCCGCGCCCGTGTTTCCGCCTTCTTCACCGACATCGACGGGCATACCATCCCCAACTCCATCATCCATTCCGAGCTTTACGCCGCCAAAGCCGATGGCGAGGGCTGGCACGAGCTGTCAATCGAAGTGACGACGCAAAATCCTTCCGCGGCTTTTCTGGCCGTCCAGCTCGAACTGCTCCAGCCCAGCTTCTACGCCCCGAGCAACCTGGGCGCGCGAACGCTGTTCGACCAGGATATTTACGGGTCGGCGTGGTTCGACGATGTGACCATCTCTCAAGTCCCCGAAGTTTTGCTCAGCTCGAATCATCCCGGCAACGTCTTTCGCCACAGCGATCCGCTTCAGCTTTCCGTGCTGGTCAACGACCGATACACCGACGATCTGGCAACTCAATTGGTCATCACCGACGCCGGCGGTGGGCTGGTCTACAAGCACAGTGCCGCCATGGACATGACCACCGCCCAGGACCTGGGGCCGGGGTTGAAGAACCTCGTGGTGACGCTGCCGGATGTGCCGCCCGGCTGGTACAACGCCGCCCTGGTTATGACCAGCCGCGGGCAGTTCGTGGGGGATCAGGAAATCCAGTTCGTACGCCTGGCGGATGATCAGATTGCCTATCAGCCCGATCCGCGCTTCGGTGTGATCGCGACGGATTTGCCGGTCGAGGGATGGTCGCAGCTTCCCGATCTGCTTCCAATCATCGCCGCCGGCCGAGTGAAGCTCGCGGTCTGGAGCGCCCGCGGAGATGTCGAGCAGATCAATCCCGCCGCTTTCGACATGCTGCTGGAGCAGCTTCAGAAAAACGGGATCACGCTCACCGCGTGCCTGACCGGCCTGCCGCCGAATATCGCAGCCAAAGTCGGCGGCAGCGATTGGGGCAAGCTGCTCGACGCTCCGCCGGCGACGTGGCGCGGCGAGTTGGACTATCTGGTGGCGCGGCATG
Source organism: Tepidisphaeraceae bacterium (assembly GCA_036267155.1). Classification (GTDB taxonomy): domain Bacteria; phylum Planctomycetota; class Phycisphaerae; order Tepidisphaerales; family Tepidisphaeraceae; genus PALSA-1353. Next base: position 45,128 of record DATAWP010000023.1, on the reverse strand, counting down.
CCAATCATCTGGACCGCTGGCAATTCGGCGACGACAGCGATGCCGCCGAATTCATCCAGAATCCCGCCATGCGAAAGGTATACGACCTGCTGTACGCCGAATTCGCCAAGATGATGGTGAAGCCCGATCTGGCCATGCCCTGGCCGGCCTGGTACGACATGAGCGGCAATCTGCCGGCAACCGTCGCCCTGTCGATTCCGCCCGATGTTCTGCCCTCGCAAATACCCCTGTATATCCAGGACATCCGCGGACATGAGGGACACCATCTCTCGCTGAGTCTGCAATTGCTCGACCAGCGCTACGGCCGGCAAGTGCAAATCCGCGACCTGGCCCTGCGCGTGATTTACGCCCTGGCCGGCGGGGCCAACCGGATCGATCTGCCGCTGCCCTTCACCGTCCGCAAGGACCGTAACCACATCACCCCCCAGCCCCGGGAACTGCTGTTGATCATCCGCACGCTTCTGTCGCAGCTTTCCGGCGCGACCTTCCGCGGACGAATTCCCAACACCAGCAATGTTGATGCTTTCCTCTTCGATCGCGATGGACAGGGGTTGATGGTCATCTGGAGCAGCGCCCAGGATGCCGGAGTCAAGAAACTGGCCCTGAACCTCGGCGATCACCCCCGGCGAATCGACCTGTGGGGCAACGTCACGCCGCTGGTTCTGCCCGACCATGCCAATGCGATTAGCCTCGATGTCGGACCGATGCCGTTTTTCCTCGTGGACATCGACAGCACCTCGGCCCAGATGCGCGCCGGCGTTGGAATCGACAAACCGCTGCTCGAATCCAGTTTCCAGCCGCACACGCGCAGAATTCACTTTTCCAATCCCGGGCAGTCCACCATCTCGGGATTGGTGAAGCTCGTTCCGCCGCCGGGTTGGATGGTCACCCCCACGGTTTTCAATTTCACCCTGAACCCTGGCGAGACATTTGATCACGAGCTGACCATCGAATTCCCGTACAACAGCTTCGCCGGTCCCAAGGCCATCACGGCCAATTTCGAGATTCAATCCGACCGCAACACTTCGTTCAGCGTGCCGATTATCGTCAACCTCGGCCTCAGCGACGTCGGCATGCGAACCCTGGCCCTGCGCGACAAGGACGATCTGGTCGTTCAGCAGATGGTCAGCAACTACGGCGACAAGCCAATCGACTACACTGCCTTCGCCATCTACCCCGGCCAACCGCGGCAGGAACGGCTGATCCAACAGCTCGGCCCAGGGCGAACGATCGTGAAGCTCTATCGTTTCGTCAACATCCATTTCATCCCCAACGCCAAGGTGCGCTGCGGCCTTCGCCAAGTGAACGGAACACGAATTCTCAACGATGAAGTCGCGGTGCAGTGATCGCCGGGCACACCTGCCAATCCATCAGCTATTTCCTCCTCCTGTGAGTTCAGCCGAACGGGCGTGTGGGGGAGGTGCGGAAACACTTGTCTTTTACCTTAAGGCTCAGACCCGAAGGAGGGCCGTATGGGTTGTCCCGCCGCCCCCACTTTTCGTATTTCAGACATCGGGTCGGCCTCGCAGACACAACATAGCTGCGATGATCGACAACCTCACATGGGTCGCGCCGAAACGGTTTTGCTCCTGCAAGGACCCCGCGAATAATAGAATGTGATTGCCCCGAAAATTCGCCGCAAGAAAGTCGTTCACAAACGTCTATAGAAGCAACGGGAGATATACTGCCCAACATGGATGCGACCCTGGCCGCGCCCGCCGAGGAAATTTCCGGTCGCTCCCCGCGACCCTGGAACGCGTACGCCCTGCGCGCGCTCATCTGGGTCCTCATCGCCGCCGTCTTCTGGATCGCCTTCGTTGAAGGCCTGCATCTCCGTTGGTGGGTATTTCAAATCGCCGATCCCATCCGATTCGTCGGCGACATGAATCGCGGCGTTTATTGGGGCCTCGTCGCCAGCGGGCCCGAAGGATATCTCAACCAATATGACAAGATGGACCCGCAAGTTCCGGAGTGGCAGGATTCCCGGTGGGTTCCCTGGCTCGACTATGGGCCGCTGCGACTATTGGTGATGCGCGAATGGGGAGCGTGGCTGCGCACCCATCACCCGCCCGATCCGGATACTTCTCTCGAGGACCAATGGCGCCGGCCCTATTGGTTCAGCGCACCTGTGCTTCATTTCAACGAGGTGCTTGAAGTCTTCTCGGCCATGTGCGCGTTCTTCCTCACGCGCCTGTGGGTCGTGCGCGGAACCGCCGGTGAAAAGCACGGCCATTTCAACGGCGTCTGGCAAGGGGCCGCGGCGGCGCTGCTCATCTGGTTCAGCGCCGACATCATCATCAGCGCCCACGGCTGGCCGCAGTGGGATTCGTGGCCCGTCCCCTGGTATTTGTGCGGCTGCCTGCTCGCCAGCCTCGATTGGTGGTTCGCCGCCGGCGTGTCGGTCGCGATTGGAGTCGCCTTCAAGGGCCAGATGCTTTCGATCTCGCCGATCTTCATCATCTGGCCGCTGGTCATGGGCCGGCCGGGGGCGGCGCTGCGCTGGATATGCGGAGCGGTCTTCGCCACCGCGATCATCGCGGCCGGCTGGCTCATCACCTATCTTCCGCCCGACGCCCTCGCCGCCGCGCGAGAAATGCAGGAAAGTCTTTCCGTCGATCAGTATCCGCCCGACCTGTTTGCGATCCCGCGCATTTTCGATCTGCCCGCGTTCGTCTGGCTTGTTGAAATGCTCCTCGTCGTCGCAACCGTTCCGTGGCTCGTCCGCACGCTGACGCCGGGCGAGCCGCCCCCGGGGGTTTCTCCGCTAAAGAAGTTTTTATATTCCCGTTGGGCGTGGATCGCCGGCGCGGTGATCTTCATTTTTGCCGCGGTCTATTGGCCCTGGCTTTTGCCGCAAAACCGCGCGGCGTGGTATTACGGCCTCCTGGCCGCCGCGGCAGTCGCCGCCGCGGCAATGCTGCTGCGCCCCCGCAAGCAACCGTACGTTCTGGCCGCTATCGTCGGCGGCGGTCTGCTCGCGTGCATCGGGCTCTTTCACGGAAGCACCGACTGGTGGGACTGCGCCATCCATTACGGAAGCATCCACTGGCCCTACCTGGTGACCGGCCCGGCCAGCAATATCCCCGCTTACTTTCAACTCCGCTTCGGATGGGACCGGCAGGTCGATCAAATCGCCTTCACGCTCCCCGCGATCCACGGCCACTGGCCGAGCTTCATCACCAGCCAATCCCTCTGGCCCGCATTCGACTTCGATGTGACCGCGAAAATACTGTTCGACACGATCTACGGCATCATGCTTCTGATCAGCGGCATCGCGATCGGAATTCAGGCCCGCCGCAACGACCGCCGCATGTTGGTTGCCCTGGTTACGCCGTGGCTGATGTTCTTCCTTATCCCCGTGCAGATTCAGGAGCGATATCTTTTGTACGCCTCCGGCGCTGCCGCCTGCTGCATCGGCAACAGCGTCGGCACCGCCCTGCTGGGACTTCTAATCACCCTGCTCAGCGCCAACATGCACTTGATCCGCATGCTCGATTGGGATACCGCCGACCTGGACCGGCTCGGCCAAAATCTCTCCCAGGCTTTTCCGCACCTGTTTTCCCCCCAGTCCGGCCAGACGATGCTGCAATATTGTCAGGCGATGCACCCCGACATGGCCTGGGCGGTGCTGGTGATCGGATTGGTATTTCTGTATCTGTCGCTGACGCCCTCGCCGCGACGACTCATCGCCGCTTCAATGCCCGGCGCAGAAGACGTGGATTGCGATAGAGGTTGAGGACCGCCAAAACGACGATCCGCGTTTCGGCGACGACAAAGAAAATCGCGAAGGGGAATCTACCCACACGAGCACGGTGAATCTCATCACGATAAATCGGATATCGAGTCGGCGCTTCGCCAATTGAAGTCATCGCCGCATCAAGCTCATCAAGGAACCGTTTCCCCAAACCCGCGACGCGCTCGTCATACCAGCGACATGCTTCAATCGCATCGTTGGCCGCCTCAGGCCGGACGATTGTCTTTCGTCGCATCAAGGCCCCTCTGAATTCGTTCGCGAACCACTTCCCACGGCTCGCCCTCGTTGGGATTGGCAAGAAAACCGCGGTGCCGGCGATCTAATTCGGATTCAACCCGGGCCGACAGTTTCGCCGGAGCATCCACCTCGACCGAATCGATTAACTGGTCAATTAAGTCCAGCCGTTCGGAAACGGAAAGATGTTTGGCTTCTTTGAGGAGATCCGCCGTTGACATGGCTCTTATTGTACCGTCCGCTTTTTCGAAAACTCAACTTTCCCGAAGCTCGCATATTTCATTTCACGCCGTAATTCAGCGCAATCTGAATCAGGTCGCGCCTGGCCGACTGAATGTCGTCGAGGTCCTGTTTCATTTCATCCGAGACCCAATTCGCATAGTTGAACCGGGATTTGTGGGCAACGATGTCGAAGACCGCGGCCAAAGCCAGGTCCGTTCGGTTGCCGGGATCCATTTTCGCGTGACGCAGCAGTGAATCCTCGGCGGACACGAATCGCATTTCCGCGATTCGGAAATCCTCCGGACATTTTGAATTATCGATTCGGCGTTCCTGCGCGACGCATTCGTCCAGCGCCGCCAGGGGCTTCAGTTTTCCCGAAGCTACTTCATCGCCGACGATCTGCTGGACGACGCCCAATCGATCGATGACGGCTTGGCAAATTTGAGTTGTATTACTCCGGGTGGAAAATGCCTCGGCCGTCTGCGGCGCGGATGATGGGCCACCCAGAACGCCGAGCATCGCGATCGCCAACATGATTAAGCAACCCAGGATAATCCCATTGAACATTCTGGACATGACGGCGCACCTCCAAACCACCATCGACCCCCGGCCGGGACTACTTAATGAACGCGATGATATCGGACGCGGGGAGAGGGAGCATTACAGCAGGAATCGCAATGAAAACGGCAATGGAATTGAAGCCCTGATTTGTAGTACAATGATTATGTCAAATTCAGGAGACCCTGTGCCCCGAGTTGATGCTATACGCGCCGAAATTCTCCGACTGATGCATTCCCGCCCATTTCGCAAATTCGCCCTGAATCTCGAAAACGGCGACCGGGTGCTGATCGAGCATCCGGAGAATATCGCGCTCGATCCCGATTCCGACCCGGCCGCCGGCGAGTTTTACGTGATCACCGGCAAGCTGCGATTGTTTAGCACATTCAGCGCCGTATCGAGTGTCGTTCTCGCGGACCACGGCGGAGCGGCGGCGTGAACATGGTTTCCGGCGGCCGCCGCTTGCGTGAAATCCATGATCGCCCGAGACTCCCCTCAACCTGACGCAAACGGAAATCTGGATGCCATTGCTTTCACGAGAGCGAGCATCGCTCGCGGACTTGTGCGCGACCGCCAGAAGGTGGGAATGACGCAGAAACAGCTCGCCGACGCAGCGGGAATCAGAGTGGAAATCCTCAACCGCGCCGAACGCGGCGTGACGGTTCCAAGCGTCCGGACGTTGACCAAAATCGAGAACGCGTTGAGGAAGGCGGGGTTCAAGCGTTAGAATTCACGCCGCCCCAAAGCCAAAAAATAGCTTCATTTGGGCAACGATCCACCGGAAATCAGAACCGCCGTCACGCCCAAGTCTCCGTAAATGGCGAGCCTTGTTGTCGCAACTTTTAGGAGCATTCATCCGAACGACGAGCGGAATCAAGATTACCGGGACAGTTAGAAAGAGGGGAAGATATCTACGAAACCACGGCACCAATTCATTATAGTCAACCGTTGAAAGACCTGGATCCCGGCAACGCCACGGGCTTACTGACCTAATCCCCCCTCGGATAACTCCCCAGCACCGTCAATTGCAGACAATGCTTCTTCGCCTGCTCGATGGCTTTTTTCATTCCAGCGTCGTCGCCGTGGCCCTGGGCGTCGATGAAGAAATAATACTCCCAATTCACCTTCCGGCTCGGTCGCTTCTCAATATCCGTCAGATTGATGCCGTTCTCCTTGAACACGTCCAGTACCTCGGCCAGGGCGCCGGGCTTGTGAGCCGTCGTGAACATGATGGCGGTCTTGTCGTCGCCGCTGCGGCGAGCCCCCTCGCGGCCGATGACGAAAAATCTCGTCATGTTGTCGGGATTGTCTTCGATGTTCTCGAAGAGAATGTGCAGGCCGTAGAGTTCCGCCGCCTGTTTTGATCCGATCGCGGCGACGCCGCCCTGATCTCGGGCCATTTGCGCGGCGACCGTCGTGCTTTCCGCCGGAATCGTGTGGCGATCCTTCGCGGTGGCGCTGAGCCAATTGCGGCACTGGCTGAAAACCTCCGCCTTGGAATAAATCTTCTCAACCTTCTCCCACGGCTCGTTGGACAAAAGATTGTGATGCACCACGAGCAACACCTCGGCGCAGATTTTGGCCGAGCTGCTCAAAAATGCGTCGAGCGTATCGACGATCCCGCCGCCGATGCTGTTCTCCACCGGAACCAGGCCGTAGTCCACGTGGCCGCGCACGACTTCCTCGAACACGGCCGGGATCGCGCTCAGGGGAACGTAATCGACGCTGCTGCCGAATTTCGCAACCGACGCCGCATGGCTGAAGGATCCCTCGGGGCCGAGGAATCCGATCCGCAACGGCTTCTCCAGGGCGAAGCTTCCGCTCATGAGTTCCCGGTAGACCGCTTCAAGGCAGCGGTCCGAAAGCGGGCCGCGGTTCAGCTGGCGAATCTTTTCCAGGATGGCTTTTTCACGGTCGGGTGCGTAGATCGGCGTGCCCTGGGATTGCTTGATTTTCCCGATTTCGACCACCACGCCGGCGCGCGAGTTCAGCAACTCCACGATCTGTGCGTCGATCTGGTCGATTCTCAGGCGAAGTTGGTCCAGCGGATCGGGCTCGGCCATTCCTTCTAGTTTCTAGTATCTAGTCCCTGGTTTCTAGTCCCCACGTGCCCATCGGCATATCCCACCAACCCCTTCTTGTCGGCGTGACCGTCCTTATCCTCAAACAATATCGCCGTTTTATCGCGATGGCCGATGCCCGCCAGCTTCGTCGCGGCCGGCTTGAGGTAGATGAATCCCTTGTCTTTTCCAGAGCGAGGATCGTGGAAGATCTCCGGCCCCGGCAGGAGCTTGTCCGACAGCAGATCGTCGAGCGACGCCGGCAACGCCTGATGCGCCTCATCATATTCCGCAATCGCGGCGAGGATCAGGCGCATCTGCGCTTCGGCCGAATCCGTCGCCGGATCCAGCGGCTTCCAATCGGGCGAAACGGGCTCCTGTCGCACCTGCGCTTCCTGAGCGGCATTTCCCCCGTTCATCGATGCCGAGATGATGGTCGCGAAGATATTGGTCAATTCCTTCTGGCCCAGAACAACGTGGGTAATATTCCCTTCCCGCGTCGGCTGGAATTGATCCGCGATCTGCCCAAAAAATGGCGGCAGACCCATACCGTTATTCGGCTGCTTGAGCTTTTGTCTCAACCCATCAAATGCTTTGATAACCTCGTCAGTGCCGTTCTCGTCGGGCGCGACCCACCGGCCTTCAATTTGCGGGTGCGCCCCCAGCGTCATCCCGACATAGATGTATTTGGCGCTCAAATACAAATCGAACGTCTTCGTCAACGCGGCCGGCGGGGGTCCGCCCTTGAGCAGTCGCCGCTTCACCGGCTCGCTCGTCACGTAGACAAGGCGTACCGGCACATCGCCCCCGGTTTTGAGCGCTTCGCGGACAAAATCCGCCTGCGGGCTCAGCGGCGGAGTTGCGCCAGCGGCTCCAAGCCGCGTCACCAGCCACGGACCGTCATGCTCAAATCTGGAATTCCCAAACAAACGCCGCAGATCTTTGACGGCTACGCTTTCACTCGCGCCTTTGCGCAATAAAAGGCAGAGCGTAATTGTTGTACCGCTGTTTCCGAGGGACACGCCATAAACCAGGTGTACCACCCCGGCGTTGAAAATCGGGCCGAGCGTTTGTTGCAATCCAATCGGCAGGGGATCGTTCGGCCCAACCGGCCAGGTGGTCGGCTTGCCGCCGGAGATCACCAGCCACGCGTTCGTCCATGCGGTCTTGTCGGCTTTCACCAAATCGACATCGCCCGCCCCCAGCAGATCGCCGTGCAGCGCGACATCCGGCACATCCGACGGGGCCGTGGTGGGCTGCGTCTGGCCGATGCACCGGCCAGCCCATGTCAGGGCCGCGGCCGCCATGAGAACCACCAGAAATTTCCGCATCGCCATCTCCTCTAATTCAGAGGCTTCCCCATCAGCCACTCCACGCAATGGATGTAGAACCGGCCATGGTTCGCCGCCTCCAATTCAGGCGGCACATCCTTGCCCTGGGTGAACCCGATCCCCACGATCTTTCCGTGCCCCCACTGGCTGATATATAGTGGATAGAGATACTCACCCGTTCCCACCGGGCGGTCCGCGTTCACCAGCATAATCTGCTTCATATCGGTGATCCGAAGCAGCGGGATGCCTTTCAAGTGGCCCACCGTGCCGTTGGGGACGAGGGTGATCGTCTTGCCGATCTGGCCGGCCAAATCCCCCAGCAGCGGATGGTTGCCAACAACCTCGCACGGAACCGGGCTGGCATTCCATCCGAACACGCCATCCGTGAAGCCGCAGAGATCGTTCATTTGAGAATCGTATCCCGGCGTGAGGTATCCAAACTGCCGTTGCACCAGCCCCATGCCCTCCCGAACGCGGGTCATGATGGGGGGAATCACATCATTCGGCACGTTGGCAACGGAGGTTGCCACCAGCACGTCCAGTTTCCGCAGGTCCTGCAAGTTGCCGGCATCCAGCGGCGTCTCGCCGGGAAAATCCTCCGATAGAATCCGCAATAACCCCGGTCTTCTCGTAAAGCCCGGCTCAACCACGGGAATTAAATGGATCGACGGATCACGCAACGACTTCACCGGCCGAAGCTGCGTCTGATAACCATAGGCCCGGGTTGAGCGATGCGGCCCGGTCGCGGTAAAACCGCTCAAGAATACCCCAACCTGAATCCCTTCCCCGGCTGGGGCGGATTGGCTCTGCTCACCCGAGACCCCGTTCTGGTCCGATCCTTCGGGCCAGACATACCACGCGACGATGAACACCGCCGCCGACATGGTCACGAGCAGCAGCAGAATCGCCGCCAGAATCCCCATCGTCCTCGATTTGACCATGGTCCGTTGTCCCTTCGCCATTTTTATTTTAACTGTTGGCCAGATAAACGCTAATGCGCACGCTGGCCCTGCTTATCGCGCGGCGGATCAGTGCAGAAATCTTCCATCGTCAGTCGATAAAGACGCAGAGGTGCGCACATTGTTTCAGCATTTGATCACCCTTTTGCCTCGTCAGCCCGGCACGGTCACGCTGATCGTTGCCCTGATCGGGTGCATCTTTGGCGTTGCGCTGTGGATCGCCGGGGCGCGATTCAGCCGATCCATCCTCACCCTCGCGGCGGTCGCACTCGGTACCGCGATCGGAATGAAAATGCCGCTCTGGTGCAAATGGTCCATCGACCCCATGGCCCCGGCGGTCTGCGGAGCGATCATCCTTGGCATCAGCGCTTACACCCTGCACCGGCTGTGGGTCGGCGCCTGGCTCGGGGCCGTGCTGACGCTTTGGAGCGTCCTGGTTTTCTGGGCCACGCGCGGGACCGCATTCCACTGGCATTGGCCACCATTCAATCCGGCACAAACGCTTCCCCAGTATTTTGCCGATCTCTGGCAGAACGTGCCGGAGTCCCTGCACCAATATGTATGTGTTTGTGCCGCCGCCGCCCTGCTCATCGGGATCAGCGCCGCTTGGCTGTTGCCGCGGATCGGCGTTTCGCTGCTCTGGAGCGTTGCCGGCGTTTCGCTGCTCCTGCCCACCGCCGCCACCGCGCTGTCGCGTTTTGATCCCACGGTTCTGCGGCATCTGCCGCGCGAAAACTCCGCTCAGTTCGCCCTGCTGCTTGGCCTCATTGGGGCCGGCACGCTGCTGCAATGGCGGGCGATCTGCGTGCTGCAAGCCGCCGAATCCAATGGTCAATCGTCCAGCCAATCCAAGAAAAAACCAAAGGACCCGTCTCCCGCCGATTGAAGGGTAATTTTACCATGTTATTTAACGTGCTCGCGGCAACCACACATGTTTTCAGCTCTCAAACGCTGCATCAATCCGAAACATTCTTCACGAGCGTTCCCAGGACCTGGCCGCAGCAGACCGATCTGCTGACCTGGTGCCAGCAAATGACCCCCGGCGTAGCGGCGCTCTTGATCATTCTGGGAATCATTTACCTGTTGTTCGGATATCAAATCTTCAAGGGCTTGGTCCTGGTGAACGCCGCCGTGGTGGGCGCATACATCGGCGCTAATCTGGGAGGCGACGGCGACCCCGCGACGGTTTGCGCGGTCGTCGGAGCCGTCGCCGCTGCCGCCATTGCCTGGCCAACCATGAAATATTCCGTCGCCCTCATGGGCGGATTCTTCGGCGCGCTCCTGGGGGCCAGCCTTTGGAGAACCATGATCCTCCCACCCAACCTCGTCTGGGCCGGCGCGCTGGTCGGCCTCATGGCCTTTGGATTGCTCTCCTTCATCCTCTTCCGCGGCAGCGTCATGATGTACACCAGCCTCCAGGGCGCCTTTATGATGGTCTTTGGGATCCTTGGCTTGATCTATCAGTACCATGAGTTCGCAATCGACGTGACCAAGCACCTCAAGCTCGAACCCTATTGGCTCCCCGCCGCGATCTTCATTCCCGCCGTGCTGGGCCTGATCTTCCAACAGCACCAAACCACGCTAGGCGCCACCGCCAGTGGCGCCAGCCACGGTGGCGCATCGAAAAAATAGCTTCCGCGTCGCGTTTCTACTCCCCCCGAACGCCGCGCGATAGCAGTCCCGCGGGTCTGCCAATTTTGCAGCCGCCGCCCCCTTCTCCCAGCCATTGGCAGCCCTTCCCCACCGCCAATAATCAACCAACCCGTAACCCATTGCGAACTCATTAAATATAACCGCCCCATCCCATCCCGGTTCTGGCCTACGTTTTGCTTTTCCGAGCGCAAATGCGGTTCGAAAAGCTAACCATCAAGGCCCAGGAAGCCGTTGCTCGCGCCCAGCAAAGCGCCCAGGAATCCAACCACGCCGAGATTACGCCGTTGCATCTCTTGGCCGCGTTGTTGGCCGAGGACGATGGCGTCTTCAACCCGCTTCTGCAAAAACTGGGTGCCGACCCCGAGCGCCTTCGCCGGATTGTAGTGGACGAATTGGATCGTCTCCCCAAGGCCACTGGCACACAAACCGGCCCGAGCCGCGCGCTCAACGATGTGTTCAATCAGGCCCAAAAGGAAGCCGACCGTCTCAAGGACGAATACATCTCCACCGAACACCTGCTGCTGGCGTTGGCCCAGGTGAAGAGCGAGGCGAAGGAAATCCTCTCCGTCGTCGGCGTGAACCACAACGCGATCCTTACCGCTCTGAAGGACGTCCGCGGCGGTCAGCGCGTCACCGACCAAAACCCCGAGGACAAATACCAGGCCCTGCAGCGCTACGGCCGCGATCTGATCGAAATGGCCCGGCAGGGAAAAATCGACCCCGTCATCGGCCGCGACGAGGAAATCCGCCGAACCATGCAGGTCCTGTCCCGCCGAACCAAAAATAATCCAGTTCTCATCGGCGAGCCGGGCGTGGGCAAAACCGCCATCGTCGAGGGCCTGGCGATCCGCATGCTCAACGGCGACGTGCCCGCCGTGCTGCAAAACAAACGCATCATCGCCCTGGACATGGGCGCTCTGATCGCCGGCGCGAAATATCGCGGTGAATTCGAGGACCGCCTCAAGGCCGTCATCAAGGAAGTCACCGGCAGCGACGGACAGATCATCCTTTTCATCGACGAGCTGCACACCGTTGTCGGCGCTGGAAAAGCCGAAGGCGCCATGGACGCCGGCAATCTCCTGAAGCCAGCCCTGGCCCGCGGGGAGCTTCGCACCATCGGCGCGACCACGCTGGACGAATACCGCAAGCACCTCGAAAAGGATGCCGCCCTGGAACGCCGGTTCCAGCCCATCATCGTCGCGCAGCCCAGCGTGCAGGACACCATCGCCATCCTGCGCGGCCTGAAGCAGCGATACGAAACGCACCACGGAATACGCATCACCGACAACGCCATCGTCTCCGCCGCGGTCCTCTCCGACCGATACATCACCGACCGCTTCCTGCCCGACAAGGCCATCGACCTGATCGACGAAGCCGCCAGCCGGCTGCGCATCGAAAACGATTCGATGCCCGCGGAGTTGGACGAAATCCGCCGGCGGATCATGCAGCTTCAGATCGAGATGCAAGCCCTGCTCCGCGAGAAAGACCCCGCTTCGCAGCAGCAGCGTGCCAAGGCGGAAAAAGAGCTGTCCGATCTTCAGGAAAAAAACACGCAATTGAGCGCCCGCTGGGAGAACGAAGTCGGCGCGATGCGCGCGATCAAATCGCTTCAGGAGCAACTGGACAACAAACAGGTCGAACTCGAACAGGCTCAGCGCCAGGGGAATCTGGAAGTCGCCGCCCGCATTCAGTACGGCGAGATCCGCGAATTGAATCGCCAGATCGAACAGGCCAATCAGCGGCTGCGCGATTTGACCAAGTCCGGCCACGCGATGGTCAAAGATGAAGTCACCGCCGAGGAGATCGCGCAGGTCGTGAGCCGCTGGACCGGCGTCCCCGTGAACCGGATGCTCGAAGGCGAACGCGAAAAGCTGCTGAAGATGGAAGAGCGGCTTTCAAAACGTGTGATCGGCCAGGAAGAGGCGGTGCGGGCCGTTTCCGATGCCGTCCGCCGCAACCGCGCTGGGCTCGGTGATCCCAATCGCCCCATCGGCAGCTTTCTTTTCCTCGGTCCCACCGGCGTCGGAAAGACCGAACTGTGCAAGGCCCTGGCCGAGTTCCTCTTCGATGATGAAAACGCCATGATTCGCATCGACATGAGCGAGTTCATGGAGCAGCATTCCGTCGCCCGGATGATCGGCGCTCCACCCGGCTACGTCGGCTATGAAGAAGGCGGCCGGCTCACCGAAGCCGTGCGCCGCCGGCCTTATTCCGTCGTCCTCTTCGACGAAATCGAAAAGGCACATCGCGATGTGTTCAACGTTCTGCTGCAAGTGCTCGACGATGGCCGTCTCACCGATGGGCAGGGCCGCACCGTCAACTTCAAGAACACCGTGATCGTCATGACGAGCAACATCGGCAGCGCCGAAATCCAAAAGCTCGCCAGCCGTCAGGCCGAACCGTGGGAAGTCGAAGCGGCGGTCAAATCATTGCTAAAGGATCATTTCCGACCAGAGTTCCTCAACCGCATCGACGAAACGATTTTGTTCCATTCCCTGTCGCGCGATCAGATCGGCAAGATCGTCGACGTACAACTCGAACACCTTCGCAAGCGTTTGGCGGATCGTCATCTGAAGCTGTCGCTAAGCGATGCCGCGCTGAAGTTGCTGGCCGAGGAGGGTTACGATCCGGCCTACGGCGCTCGGCCGCTGAAGCGGGTAATTCAACAGCGGATCGAAAATTCCATCGCCGCCAAAATTCTCGCCGGCGAATTTGCCGAAGGCGAAACCATCACCATCGACGTAGATTCCGCGAAGCACGCATTCACGTTTGCCCACCGCCGCGAGACTGCAAAAAGTCATCACGTCACCTAAGAACGCTTGGACTCGTCCCAAACGAATGCGCCGTAGACGCGTTATATTCCCAAAAATTTAACTGCCAAATTGCGACAGGTTGGCCAGAAAAGACGTAAGGCAAATCGCTCGCCCACGTTTTTGATATATGGTGCCTTTCCTTGTCAGCAAAAAAATCTTATTTAGCCATAAACTATCTAATTATAACGTCTTACGGTCTATCAAATTGTGGTGATTTCGGAATAATCTCCACTATTTTCTTGCATTCATCAAACGATTGCTTAGACTATTTTTAACAAGGGTTTGGAGTGAAAAACGGTCGATTTGATGATCGGCACAGAAGGTTTTGCGGAGAAATGCAAATGCATAGTTTATTCAAACAATACAAGGTGGGGAAGGCGAACTTTGCGCGCGCGATAATGGGGGCGGCCTTCGGGATATTGGGTGCTGCAACCGCTAACGCCGACCTGATCGGCCCTGGACAAGCCACTACATTCCCAGGCGGCGCAATCGCGTACCCCACAGGCGCGCTGGTTCCCGTTGTGGGCAACCCGGAAACTCAGAGTTTCACTGGCACCAATGCATTCAGCAATGTCGTATTCACGGGAACCATCTTTAGCGCCGTATACGCCAACGATCCCGCCAACACCCTCGGCGGGTATGAATTCGTCTATCAGATTACCAACGACGGCGGCGGCACTAATGATCCCATCGATGAATTCTCAGTAAGCAGTTTCCTGGGATTTTCCACGAATGTGAACTACGTCGCGGGCACCAACGTGAGCCCCTCTTCGGCCGACAACGTCGATGGCGGCGCCACGCTCGATTACTACTTCAGCCCCGTCGAGGTGACTAAAGGTGAATCAAGCGATTATCTGGTCGTCGAGACCAATGCGACATCCATCGTTGAAGGCGCGGGTGACGTTCTCGATGGCGGCAGCGGCGGCGCGCAGGTGCAAGTTCCCACCTTTGGGTCCGTCGGAATGGTGCCCGAACCCGGCTCCATAGCGTTGATCGCCGTGGCCGGCGGACTGCTGTTGGGTCGGCGACGGCGGCATATCGCCTGATTGATTCGCGGCTTTTTTCGACAAATCGGCTTGGGAGCGGAGAACGGTCATGAAACTGAAAATTTCGGGAATCCTTCGAGGAGTCAACATCGCATCGGTTGCCGTATTGGCAGCCGGGATCACGGGCTTCAATAACAGCGCAAACGCGTCTGTGCTTCTGCCCGGCCAGTCCGCCCCCACCCTTGGCACCGGCGCTTTCGCCGGAACCGCTGATTCCCCTGTCCTCGGACCAAGCGCGTTCACCGGCTTACAAGCCCCTTTTAACAACGTGGTCTTCACGGGCACAATTACATCGCAGGTTCTTAAGGACTCAACGACCGGCGGCCTCGATTTCGTCTACCATTTCGCCAACAGCGACAATAGCGCCGATGGCATCCAACGCCTGAGCGTTCAAGGATTCGCCGGCTTTACGGTTGATGCAGACTATATCCCCGGTACTGGCGCTGCATTCCCCGCAACGGTTAATCTTGACGCGACAGGCGACATCGTCGGCTTTACGTTCTCCGCCGCCGCACCGGTTGCGCCGGGGCTAACGGCCGACGATCTGGTCGTCAAAACCGATGCGTCCGCGTACACCCTGGGCGATGCCTCCCTCCAAGACGGCGGCAATGGTAATGTCGTCGTGTATGTGCCCGCCGTGCCGGAACCGGTTTCGGCCGCCCTCGCGGCCTTCGGCTTCTCCGCCTTGGCCCTGCGGCGACGCAGGAACAACGCCTAGTCCGATCCGATCTCACCGCGTTCGCAGAATACTCTCCACCTTCATCGCGATCAGTCCCTCGGCTTCCCGCATCGATTGTTCCAGCGTCATCCTGCCGTCTCTGAGCCCGACAGCCGTAATTCCCCAGGCATGAAACTCCACTCCAGCCTCAATCGACCCAGCCAGGACAATACAAGGGATTCCCCTCGCCCCGCACGCCTGCGCCACGCCGCCAACTACCTTGCCCCTGAGGCTTGACCGATCGAGCCGCCCCTCGCCGGTGAGACAAACATCCGCACCCGCAAGACGCCGGCGAAGTCCCACCGCATCGATGACGATTTCAATGCCGCTCTTCAGCGTCGCGCCGAAAAACGCCGCCATCGCAAAACCCAACCCTCCCGCCGCGCCAGCCCCCGGCAGATTCGCCTGCTGGAGCTTGTCATTTCGCCGGGCCAGTTCCAGCAACGCGGCATCCAACTCGCGAACCTGCTGAGGCGTCGCCCCCTTTTGCGGCCCATACACCGCCGCCGCACCATCCTTGCCGCAAAGAGGATTGCTCACATCGCAGGCCACGTCGATCCGCACGCGTTCGATGGCGCTGCCACGGCCATGCTTGATCAGCACAACGCGTTTGACATCCGCTCCCACCAGCGGCTCCCCCGGCGAAACCAGTTCCCCCTCTTCCAAAATCACTGGCAATCCACACGCCTGTGCGCATCCGATTCCGCCGTCGATCGTCGCGCTGCCGCCGATCCCCAGGATGATTCGCGACATCCCCATTTCGGCCGCCGCCATGAGAAGTTGGCCCGTCCCAAACGTCGTCGTCCGCATCGGATCGCGGTCGCCGGGAGCGAGCAGCGCCAACCCGCTGGCCGCCGCCATTTCGATCACCGCCGTTTTGCCGTCGCCGAGAATGCCGAATCGTGCCTCCACCTTCATCTCCGGCAGCGGACCGGTAACGCTACGGGTGACGAATCTCCCACTCGTCGCCGCCACCAGTGTCTGGACCGTTCCTTCCCCGCCGTCGGCCATGGGGCAAATGTCAATCAGCGCGTCGGCCGCCGCACGGCGTGCGCCCGTTTCCATCGCCCGCGCAACCTCGATCGCGGTCAAACAACCCTTGAACTTATCCGGAGCAATGAGGACACGCATGAAATAAATCAGAAAATAGAAGCGGCAAGTACAAGTTGTAAGTACAAGCGGAATGATTAACTTGCCACTTGTACTTGCTACTTGCCACTTTTGAACTCATTCAGTCATTCGGGGTTGATTCATCGTTCGGATTGCTGGTTCCGGATTTTCCCATCTCCAAATATCCCTGGGCCAACTGGTCATTCCGAATCACCGCGATGCGCACCCGTCCGGTTTTCGGCAACTGACTCAGCAATGCCGACAGATCGTCCAGTGTCGAAACCCGAAACCGCCCCAGTTGCACAATAATATCGCCCGCCTGAACGCCCGTGCGAGCCGCGACGCTGTCCCGCGCCACCGCGTCAATGAAAATGCCGTCCTCCTCATTGAGGCCATATTTCTGCGCCAGCATCGGCGTCAGCGCCTCCACCGTGATCCCCAGCTTCGCTTTTGCCTCAATCACCGCATCGGGCAGCGGCGTGGGCTGCGGCATCAGATTCATTTGCTTTCCATCGGCAAACCGGATCGCGATCGTCTTCCCTGCCCGCGCCGACAAAAGCAAATCGTACGCATCCACGATATTCCGCGGCCGCCTGCCGCCGATCTCGCTAACGACCCGCGACCCATCGGCCGTGACAATCTGGCAATTGACGTTCGCCGGCGGCGTCAGGCTTCTTCGCTCCTTCAGCTTGATCGGAATCCCCAGCTTTTTCACCTGTGCCGGGTTCATCAACTCGGGAATCAAATCCCGGAGCCGATTGACCGGAATCGCAAAGCCGATGTTCTGCGCATCGGAACGAATGGCCGTGTTGATCCCGATCACCTGCCCGTAAGCGTTCAGCAACGGCCCGCCGCTGTTGCCCGGATTGATCGCCGCATCCGTCTGGATCAGATTCGCCAGGCTTTCCTTGCCTTCGACGTCTTTCAGATCGCGGTGCAATGCGGAGATAATTCCGGTGCTGACGCTGTGGCTGTATCCCAACGGATTTCCGATGGCGATCGCCGGCTCGCCGATCATCAAATCGGAACTGTCCCCCAGCGCAACGGTGGGAAACGGCTGCTTGCCCGAAATCTTCAGCAGAGCCAGATCCGCCTCGGTATCGGCGCTGATCAATTCCGCCGGCAACTTCCGGCCATCATCCAATTGCACCGTGATCTCCCTGGCCCGATCGACGACGTGATTGTTCGTCACCACGTACCCGTCTTCATGGATGATGAAACCGCTGCCCAGCGAATTGGCAGGGACCGTTTCGATCTGCCCGAGGCCGAATTCCTGGAAGAACGGATCATTGCCGAACGGAATCACCCGCCGATTGATGAGCTTCGTCGCCGAGATGTTGACGACGGCGGACTTGGTCTTGGCCACGACCTGCACGACGACGGTGTCGCGGAGGTTGATCGATTCGGGCGGATCGGCGCGAACGACTGTCGAGACGACAATGCACAAAAGGACGGCTGCGGCAAAGGAGTGGGCTCGCTTCATACACAAATCCTCCTAAGAGTCAGTTTTGTATGTTAATCCATGGCTGCCAGCCGTAAAATCGACAACATGAAGAGTCGAGCCGATATTCCAGCGGATTGGCGGGCCGAATTCGAGGCGGCCGCGCACCGGCCGCTGGAGCAGCGAATGAAATATGCCTTCATTCGCACCTACAAACCCGTCCTCGATGATGCGGATTATCGCGCCTTTGATACGATGGAGCAGTATCGGCAATGGTGCGAAAAAAATCTTCCCTCATGGCTAGGCTATGGCCGCGTTTGAGTATCGCCAGGCTCAGGAAGTGAGAGACGCCTTTTCACGGCGCGGAGTGCGATACTTGTTCATTGGCAAGTCGGGTGCGATCCTTCTGGGATTCCCGGATACAACTCAGGACGCCGATTTGTATATCGAAAAAAATGCACGGAACGCGCGAGCGTTGATCACCGCGCTGCGGGACCTCGGCTTCACGTTGAGCGAAGAGCAAAATCGCGATCTTGAGCGGGGCAAAGACTTCGCCCAACTTAAAAATGGGCCGTTCGACCTGTACCTGATCTTCGCACCGGACGGCATTGAACGATTTGAGGACGCATGGCGCCGCCGGGTGGACGTGGAGGGATTCCCGGTCTGCCATCTCGATGACATCATCGCGAGCAAAGCCGCGGCGAATCGGCAAAAGGATCGCGAGGGGCTGCCGCGTTTGAAGGCGTTCCGCGATTATTGGCTCGAGAAACGGCAATAAAAAAAGCGGCCGGTCAGGGCCGCCTGCACATCCTCTCTCTCCATTTGACCTTTAAATTTCTCCTACTGCCCCGGCATCACCGGCGCAAATCCCTGCGGCTGCGCTCCGCCGTATTGGGCGTCGCCGAATCCTAATATCGGAA
Organism: Tepidisphaeraceae bacterium; assembly: GCA_036267155.1. GTDB lineage: Bacteria > Planctomycetota > Phycisphaerae > Tepidisphaerales > Tepidisphaeraceae > PALSA-1353. The sequence goes on along the minus strand of DATAWP010000023.1, from coordinate 26,309 downwards.
AGAAAACGAAGCCGAGAAGCGCCAGACCCACGCCGAAGCCCGCGCTCTTGCCATATTTTTCCGCGAAGGCGATGAAGATCAGAATGGCCGCCACGATGTTCACGATCGGAATGAGGGAAAGAATGATCCACCACAGCGGCTTGCCAGCGATTTCCAGAATCACGATCAGGTTATAAATCGGAATAATCGCCGCCCAACCAGGCTTGCCCGCCTTCTCGAATGCTTTCCACATCCCGGCGACGGCCACGACGATGATCGCAAGCTCGATCACGAATACAATCATGTTGTTCTCCTTCCGCGACGATCCGATGTGCCCCCACGGAAACGCTAAAAGATAATTTAGCCGCCTATTGCTGCGGGGTCAACAAAATTTGATTTTTTGCGCCAGATCTGCGCACCGGACGATGAGCGATGCGAAGAGTTTACTTTCCCGCCATGGCTTTTTTGCTTCTTGGGACGTGCAGCGATACCTCGACCGCCGGCGCCGGCTGCTCGGTCCGGATGAGGATCGCCGTTTTGATTGCGTCGCGGATGCTCTGAACGATCCCCGGGCTGTCCAGCCCCACCTCCGCAAGCTGCTGCGGCCGCGATGCATGAGCGATCAGCCGATCCGGCATCCCCAGCCGAACGATGCTGCCCGTCGGCAATCCATGCGCCACCGCGTGCTCCGCCACGGCGGAACCAAAACCGTTCTGGAGCGAATGATCTTCCAGCGTCAGAACCGGATGACCGGGCCGAAGAACGCGTGAAAGCATCTCGCCATCCACCGGCTTGCAGAAGCGCGCATCGATCACTTCGACGTTCAGGCCATCGGCTGCCAATTCATCGGCCGCGGCCATTGCGTTCTGGGCCAGCGCTCCGTAGACGATGACGGTGGCGTCGGCTCCCGCGCGCAGAACCCGGCTCCGCCCGACGCGCCATTCGCCGCCGGCGGCTTTGCGAAGCGACGGATCAATCACTTCCTCAAAATTCTTGGCCGGCACGGTGTCGCGCGGATATCGAATTGCGCTGATCGTATCCAGCGACAGCGCAAGCCGAACCGCTCGGTTCAGCTCAGCCTCATCGCTGGGGGCCATAAGGACGATCCCCGGCATGGGGCGCAAAAATGCCTGATCCATGAATCCATGATGCACCGCTCCGTCGTCGCCAACGTATCCGGCACGATCCATGCAGAAACAGACCGGCAGATGATTCAGGGCCACTTCCTGCCACACCTGGTCAAAGGCCCTCTGGAGGAATGTGGAATAGATCGCCGCGAAGGGCCGCATGCCCGCCTTGGCCATTCCCGCGGCCATGGCCGTCAGGTGGCCCTCGCAAATTCCCGTGTCGAAATACCGGCCGGGAATCTCTTTTTCAAATTTGGAAAGCCCCGTGCCATCCGGCATCGCGGCCGTCAGCGCCACCACCCGCGGATCGCGCTTGGCCAGGGCGATCATCGCGTCGGCAAACGCCGTCGTCCACGATTTGCCCGGACCCTTGGCGATCTCCACGCGGCAACCGTTCACCTCAAACGCCGCGGGGCTGTGAAATTTCGTCGGCTCGGCGCTGGCAATCTCGTAGCCATTGCCCTTGACCGTCTTCAGGTGCAACAGCACCGGGGCCTGGACGTGCTTGATCTCGGCCAGCAGATCGATCATGCCGGGCATATCGTGCCCGTCCACCGGACCGAAATATTTGATCCCCATCGTTTCGAAAATCTGGCCCGGCCAGAGGACGCTCTTGACCCCGTCGGAAACATGCCGCCAGACCTGCTCGACCGTGTGTCCCATCGTGGCCGGCAGACGGCCGACAAATTTTTCCGCCAGTTTCTTGGCTTCACCGTAAGTCGTGCTGACGCGGATGCGCTCCAGATACTGGCTGAAAGCGCCCTGTGGCTGGCTGATGCTCATGCCGTTGTCGTTCAGGACGATGAGAAGCTGCCGCCGCAGCGTTCCGGCGTTGTTGAGCCCCTCGAATGCCAGGCCGTTGACGATCGACGCATCGCCCACGACGGCCACGACGTTCCCCGCTTTTTGCATCAGATCGCCGCCGCGGGCCATGCCGACGGCCGTGCTGATGGCCGTCCCGGCGTGACCGACCGCGAAAAGGTCGTATGCCGATTCGTCGGGATTCGGAAACCCGCCAACCGACCCCTTTTTCCGCAGAGTTGGGAACATTTCCATCCGGCCGGTGAGCATCTTGTGCGCGTAGCACTGATGGCCGACATCCCACAGCAGACAGTCCGGCCCGGTGGGGAAGGGGCCAAAGTCATAGACATAGTGCAGGGCAATGGTCAGCTCGGCCACGCCCAGATTGCTGGCCAGATGCCCGCCATTTTTACTAACCGATTGGAAGATGCGGTCGCGAATTTCCGCGGCAAGGGCCGTCAACTCATCCATGGATAGACGGCGGATGTCTGTCGGAACGTGGATCGACTCCAGCAAACCCATAAGCAATTCTCCTGCAAAAACGAGCTTCCGTGCTCCCGCGTCGCCAAGCTCCGCACTCCGTATCGAGCCTCTGCCATGCGACGCTGCGCTGCAAATATGTCGATTTCCGTTCGCATTTCCAGCCCTGCCGCAGTCTTTTTACCGCCCAGGCCGCTTTACGTCTATATTGGAAATGCCGGCGCCGCGGCGGCTGAAGCCGCCCTGCCTCGCTGGAATTCGGGATCTCATCAAGTTTTTCGTAGGCCGCATTGCCGAATCCCGTTCACTTTTTCCGTTCCACCACGAACTGGGCCAATGCTCTGAGCCGCTCCGCATCCGCGCCCAGCGGCGCAACCGCCTCCAAAGCCGCTGCAAGCTGCTCGCGAGCCTCGCGATGGCTTGCCTCCAGCCCAATCAGCATCGGATAGGTCACCTTTCCCTTCGCCTGGTCTTTCTTCGTGGCTTTGCCCAGTTCCTCCGCGGTGGCGGTTTGATCCAGGATGTCATCCACGATTTGAAACGCCAAACCCAGGTGCCGCCCGAATGCGTCCAATGCGGACAGTTGCTCAAAAGCCGCCCCTGCGGCGATGGCGCCCATGCGGCACGAAGCCGTCAGCAAGGCCCCCGTTTTCATGCGATGCAGATGTTGTAATTCGGACAGCTTCTTCGGGGGATGCCGCTCGTCCATGTCGATCACTTGGCCGCCGATCATTCCCGCCGGACCGGAAGCGCGGGCCAATTCCACCACCAGGGCCGGCGCCAGCCGGGGTTCGGCATCGACGGCAAGAATTTCGAACGCCATGGTGGTCATCGCATCCCCGACCAGGATCGCCAGGGCTTCGCCATAAACCTTGTGATTGGTAGGCCGGCCGCGGCGAAGGTCGTCATCGTCCATGGCAGGTAAATCGTCGTGAACCAGACTGAAGGTATGAATCAATTCCATCGCCGCCGCGGCAGCCAAAGCCGAAGGCGACGGCTGGAAACTCCCCTCCCCATCCCCGCATGCCAAGGCCGATTCCAGCACCAGGGCGGGCCGAAGCCGTTTTCCCCCGGCCGTCAGGCTATATTGAACCGCCTCAAGAAGCCGCACGGGAGCGTCTGAATATCTCGCATCCAATTTAGCGAAATAGTCGCTCACCAGCCGGGCGCTGCGCTCAAGCAACGCGGACGCATCCACCATTGCTACCAACGATCCACTTCGATTCACGCGGACCTCTTCCCTTGTACTTCCCCGCACAGCATACTCGAAACCGCCCTAATTCTCCTGTTTCTCGTCCATTGGCGCGGCCTGAATCGCCCCATCTTCCGACTTGGACAGAATCTCGATCTGTTTTTCCGCCGCACTCAGCACGCCTCGGCAGTGGCCGATGAGGAAAGTGCCGCGCTCGTATTTCGACAGGCTCTCTTCCAAGCCGACCTGTCCCCCTTCGATTTCGGACAAGATCCGCTCCAATTCCGCGAGCGCATCCTCGAACGATTTGGGGACGATCTGGTTCTTTTTTCCCATGGCCGGATTATAACCAGTTAACCAGACGCTGTTAGAGGCAAGCCAATTTGAGAAAATTGCGAACTAGACAAAAAATGGGCCCAAAACTTTCACCTCCGGAACACTAATATAGAGGGACCATACTATGTGCTTCGCTCCTCCCCGACGCGACGAATGGCTCGCCGATAGCAATGTTTTGGTGAATGACTCAAATGATCGCGCAGAGTAAGGAGGCTTTGGGGCAAAATGGGACATGGCGGACATCGCCGATCCGTTCATGCGTCTTATAATTTCTTTCGATCTGGGCCTTGCCTGATGATATTTTCAGCATCTAGTCGCCACAACTTCCTGTCACGGAAGGATTTGCTCCAATCCCCGCCAGCGGCCCATAATGAGCCCCTGGAATAATCCACTCACCCCGACGTTATGTAAGTGACGACCGGAGTTGTGGATGGAGACGCTAAGTGTCGCCTGACAATCCCATCCCGGTCGGTGATGAAGCGCTCGTGCGGCGCCTCCGCGATGGCGACGAACGCGCCGGCAATGAGTTGGCCGCAAGGCATTGCGCCGCCCTGATGCGATATCTTCAGCGGCTGGTGCGCAGCGACCATCTGGCCGAAGAACTTCATCAGCAGACTTGGACCAGCGTGCTGGAGCATCTGGATCGATTCGATCTCACCTCCGGTGGCGGCGGGTTCAAGGCATGGCTCTATCGCATCGCCACCAACAAGGCTCACGACCTGTGGCGGGCGCGGGGCCGCGAAAAAGTCGTCAAGCAAAACTTGACGCTGATCACCGAGGAAATCGCGCCCGATGCGTCGCACAACCTCGAAGGAGCCGAGGCGGAGGCAAAGCTTCGTGCGGCCATCGAGTTGCTTCCGGAAAATCAGAAGCAAGTTCTTTTGCTGCGGTATTATGGAAACCTCAAGTTCGTGGAGATCGCTGAAATGCTCGGTTGCCCGCTCAACACCGCTCTGGGACGAATGCACAAGGCCATGATTCGTCTTCGGGAACTCCTCGCCGAGCCGCAAAATGCTGAATCGAGGGTATCATGACCAGCTCTCTTCAAAATCTTGAAAACAACGAAGCGATCCTGCTGATGTATCTTGCCGGCGAGTTGCCGTCACAGGACCGTGCGGAAGTTGAGCAGATGCTGGCATCCGACGCCGGTCTCCGGGCCGAATTGGAAATTCTTCGCCAGACCCAGCAACTGGCATTCGACGCATTGGAAACGCTCGACGGCGCGACGCGGCCGGCCGTTCCCCGCATCGTCGCCCTGAGTCAGATTTCACAGTTGATTCACGAATGGATCGACCTCAGGCGCCAGCCGACCGTAACAAGCGCAGTCGTGCGCCAACCCACGCCGTGGCGACGCATCAGTCTCTCCGCCGCCGCGGCGCTGCTCGTCGGCTATTATGTCTGGGCCGTCTATCATCCGCCGGGCCGCAGCATCAATCCGCGTGACATTGCTTACCGCTCGGACGAGTTGTATCCGGGCGATTCGGACGAATTCGGCGCGTTGCCGCAGGCCAGAGAACTCAGTTCGCGGGAAAAAGTGGCGATTCTGACCAATTCCCTGGACGATTCGGCGTCGGATGAAACGTCCAATCTTCACGTCGCTGAAGTGGCCGCCGTTATGCCGATCGATAGTTCCGACCAGAACGTAACAGGTGCCCCATGAAATTCCTGAAGCTGGCGGCGGTCCCGATTTTTGCCCTGGCGACGCTGGTCTGTACCTCGGCGCCGGGCGACGAGCCCGCAACGCGGCCAGCGGCCGCGATTGGAACGTCGGATCAAACCCAGCCGCCGAGTAATCCCGCCCAGATCCGCCGGGCTCTTCGCGCATTGTCCGGAAGAACCCGCGGCGTCGCCCCTTACACGAAGCAGGAATGGGACGACATGATGGTCTTCCTTCAGCAATATTCGCCAGCCCGCGCCCACGTGCTGGCTAACCTTGATGTTCCCGAAAACGCACCCATCCGCCTCGACGCCATCCGCAAATGGCGGAATTACAATTTCACCAAGGAACATTTCCCCGCCGTCGCCGACCAGTTGCTTAAGCGATTTGGAAAGGAAGATGATCTGTTCGCCCTGATGCTCGCGGCCCAGTCCGACAATTCACAGCTCGACGAATATCGCGATCTGATTCACAACAAGGTCGCCGAAATCGTTCAGCTTGATTTCGCCGAGCGACAGACCCGCATCGACAAGCTTGCAAAGATGCTCGATGACGAGAAGCAGAAATTCGCCCAGGATCAGGCGATGGAGGACAAGCTCATCGATCAGCGCACCGACAAGATCATGTCCCGTCTCGGCCAAGTCGATTCCGACATCGCACTCCCGACAACGCGGCCCCAGGCGCACGACGAACTCCAGGACGTGGCCGATCCCCAGCAACCCGCCGCCGCTCCCGGCGATTCATCCGATCCCCACAATCCGGTCGTGGACCTTTCCAAAGACGCCGGCAACGGGGCCAAATAGCTTTCAATCCTTCGACTTAGAACAACAAGGGCCGTCCCTCCGGGGTCGGCCCTTGTCTTCTCACAATCTCGTATTCGGATGCGATGTGTTAGTAAACCACCGCCATCACGTCCTCGATCGATTCGATCACCTGCCGCACGTGGAACGGCTTGTGGAGGAATCCGTCGAATCCACCCGCCAGAAGACCCTTGGAATCCTCCGGGGTCATCTTCCCGCTCATCGCGATGACCTTGGTGAGCTGCAGGTCCGGATTCGATTTTACCTGTTTGCACACTTCGCGCCCGTCAATGTCGCGCAGGTGCATGTCCATCAGGATCACGTGCGGACGGAACTTTTCGGCGGTGATGCCCGCGGCGAATCCGCCTTTGGCAACCTCCACCTCGTACTTGGCCTCGTCCTCCAGAATCTTTTCCAGCACTTCCACGATGTCCTGCTCTTCATCCACGATCAGCACGCGCGTGCAGCCGGTCATCAGACCGTTCAGCGGCATCCCGTGCATCTTCATGAAACGAATAAGCTGGTTCAGTGGAATTCGCCGGTCCTTGCTTCCGGGGATCCGGTATCCGTGCAGCGCTCCGCTGTCGAACCATTTGCTGACGGTCCGTGGAGCGACATTGCAAATCTTCGCGACTTCGCCGGTGGTGAGCACATCTTTGACCTTCGTGGCGTTCATTGTGCATCTTCTCCCTGGCCGAAACGGTGGCTCTAAGTATGGCCGCCCTTTGGGCTGTGCCGACGGCGTGGAATTATCCGTCAACACTTCCATTATCGACTTGCCATCTACAACCTTTAGGCCAGCCGCGCAGTTTCTGCCGGTCGCCCCGACAACATCAGGAAATTCGCATTTATTGGACATGCGGTGTTCACCGGCTATGTGAGATACCTCAATCAAAACGGTTTTTAACCGCTTTAGCAACGGCCGCGCAAACCCATTTGGCTGCACGCGGGGGCATACTTTCTCGGACTCGCTTTATTTCTGGCGCACGCTCGCTATCGTTTGAAACCCATGAAAATCGCAGTGATGCCAGGCGACGGTGTCGGTAAAGAAGTCGTCCCAGCCGGCCTAAAGGTTCTCCACGAAACGTCCCGCAAATTCGGCTTCCAGTATACCACCACCGATTACCCCTTCGGCGGAGAACATTATCTCAAAACCGGCCAAACCCTCCCAGACTCCGCCCTGAAGGAACTGGCCGCACATGATGCCATCCTTTTCGGGGCCGTCGGCGTCGATCCCCGCGGCTCGGCGCAAATCCCCCAGGGCATCCTCGAAACCGAAATTCTCCTCAAAATGCGCTTTGAACTGGACCAATACGTCAACCTCCGCCCAACCCGGCTGCTCCCCGGCGTCCCGTCCCCCATCCGCGTCGCCAGCCCCGACGACATCAACATGGTCATCGTCCGCGAGAACACCGAAGGCCTGTACTGCGGCAACGGCGGTTTTCTCTACAAGAACACACCCCACGAAGTCGCCAACCAGATCGAGGTCACCACCCGCCGCGGCGTGGAGCGCTGCATCCGCTTCGCCTTCGACTACGCCAGGCGATTCAACCGCAAAAAAGTCACGCTCGTCGCCAAGACCAATGTATTGCGTTTCGCCCACAATCTCTGGCTCCGCGCTTTCGAAGAAGTCAAAGCGGATTACGCCGGCATCGACACCGATTACCACCACGTCGATGCCTGCACGATGTACATGGTCACCAAGCCGAAGATTTACGATGTGATTGTCACGACCAACATGTTCGGCGACATCATTACCGATCTGGGCGCCGCCATTCAGGGCGGCATGGGCATGGCCGCCAGCGGAAATCTGAATCCCTCCCGTCAGGCCGCCAGCATGTTCGAGCCGGTACACGGGAGCGCTCCCGATATTGCCGGCAAAAATTTAGCCAATCCCATCGCCACATTTTTTTCGGTGGCCATGATGCTGGATTTCTTGAACCAGCCCAAAGCCGCCGCCGCGATCAACGATGCCTGCCGATCCGTCGTCGCCGACCCGAAAAACCACACCCGCGACCTCGGCGGAACCGCGAGCATGACCCAGGTCACCGATGCCGTCCTGGCCAAAATTTGCACGTAGAGCGCTGATTCCCCCCAAAGCCGCGGGATGGCTATCCCGCGGGTCTCCTCGAGCCTTTTTTTGCCGTCGTAAAAGCCTAACATATAGAACGATGACAGAAAAAATTGTAATTATCGGTTCCGGCCCCGCCGCCTGGACTTGTGCCGTTTACGCCGCCCGGGCGAACCTCAGTCCTCTCGTTTACGAAGGGGCCATCAGCGAGGAAAATCGCCTCAAAGGCACGCTGCCCCTGGGCCAGCTCAACAGCACCACCGATGTGGAAAATTATCCCGGCTTTCCCAACGGAATCCTCGGTCCCGATCTCATGGAAGCAATGCGCCAGCAGGCCCTTCGATTCGGCACGCGCGCCGTCACCGAAGACGTGACGAAAGTCGATCTCTCCCGCCGGCCCTTTGTCCTCAAGGATTCCGCGGGCGACACGGTTGCCGCCCAGGCCATGATTGTTGCCACCGGCGCCAGCGCCAACTATCTCGGCCTGAAATCCGAAGAACAATTCAAAAACCACGGCGTCTCCGCCTGTGCCGTCTGCGACGGCGCTTTGCCGCGGTTCCGCAAACAGCCCGTCGTGGTCGTCGGCGGCGGCGACTCGGCCGCCGAGGAATCCATCCACCTCACCAAATTCGCCAGCACCGTTTACGTCGTCCATCGCCGAGATCAGCTTCGAGCATCCAAGATCATGGCTGATCGGCTCCTGGCCATCCCCAACGTGAAACCCGTCTGGAATTCCGTCGTCGAGGAAGTCTTGGGAAGTCCCGACCACGGCGTCACCGGCGTTCGCGTCAAAAATCTCCTCACCAACGACACCTCCACCCTCGAGGCCCACGGCATGTTCGTGGCCATCGGACATACGCCCAACACCGCGTTTCTCGAAGGCCAATTGAAAATCGACTCCAAAGGCTTCGTCGTCTTGAAGGATCCCTTCCGCACATTGACAAGCGTCGAGGGCGTTTTCGCCGCCGGCGATGTGGCCGATCCCACGTATAAACAGGCGATCACCGCCGCCGGCATGGGCTGCAAAGCCGCGCTCGACGCCGAGCGTTGGCTCGCGGAAGAGAACATCCATTAAAGCCCACGGCGCCGCCGTGGGGCGGAAGGCAAAAAGATGCCGACCTTCCTGCCCGCCTGGACGCGCCCTGATCGGGCTTTCCTCGCCATCGCGCTTGTCTTCGGCACTGCCCTGGTTCTGCTCATCCCGCCTTTTCAATCCGCCGACGAGCCGTACCATTTCCTGCGCGCCTACCAAATCACCGAAGGCGAATTCGTTTCCCGTCAAACGGACACTCGCGGATTCGCCGGCGGATACCTGCCGATCAGCCTCTACGAACTTTGGCTCCCGTTCTCAAAAATCGGCTTTCATCCCGATGTCAAAGCATCCGTGCAACAAATCCGTGATGCCATGCGCATTCCGCTGCAGCCCCAAGCCCGCATTTTCATCACCTTTCCAAACACGGCCCACTACTGCCCCACCTGCTATGTGCCGCAATGCCTCGGCATCGCTCTGGGCCGCGTGCTTCATCTTCCGCCGCTGGCAATGCTTTACCTCGGCCGCGAGGCCAACCTGCTCTTTTGGATTCTGCTGGGATTCTTCGCGTTACGATCCGCCCCCGCGATCGCCCGGCCGCTGTTTCTGCTCCTGCTCATGCCCATGTCTCTCTACGTCGCCTCAACTCTCTCCGCCGATCCATCCACGAATGCCGAAGCCATCCTGTTCACCGCCCTAATCTGCAAATACTTCAATTCCGGGCCGCACTCCATCGGCCGTAAAGCCTTCCTCCTGTTGCTGGTTCTTTCCGTACCCCTTTGCGTTTCCAAGCTCGTCTATGTGCCGCTGCTGGCCCTGCTCCTGCTGATCCCCGCTCGCAATTTTGGCGGAACCGGAAAATTCATGGCCAAGTTTGCCGCCCTCGCCGCCATTTGCGCAGCACTCCTTCTGTCATGGGTCCGCGCCTCTTCAAATCTCGACACTCGAAACTCAATGTCGAACAACGTCTCGGCCCGCGCCCAATTCCAACTGCTCGAACAACACCCGACTCATTTTGCCGCATTGCTTGGCGAAACGTTGCAACAACGCGGATGGTCCTTTCTCCAAAGCTATGTCGGCGTGATCGGCTGGTTAGACATGTATCTTCCCGCCCCGGTGGTCGTCGGTTATGTGTTGCTGCTGCTCGCCGCTTGTTGGTGGTGCGAGGACCAGCCGCCCCTGCCCTCGCCGATACTTTCCGCCACGGCCATCCTGCCCGCAGTAATCATTTCATTCCTCGCTATCGCATTGTTGGACTATCTATACTGGTCCCCCGTCGGCTTTCCGTTTATTGACGGAATCCACGGCCGATATCTCATTCCGCTGACGCCGGCCATCTTCATCCTCGCCTGTTCCGTCGCACGCCGTCTTCCGCAGCGCCTCCGCCCTCACCCGCCTCCCGCCATCCTGAACGCTGCCACCATCCTGATCTCACTTGGCATCTGCTCGTACTTCCTGATTGTGGTCTGGAACCGATACTATGGTTGAAACTTCATGGCCGAATCCCGCTTAGTCGCCTGGACGCATCCCCATCGTATCTTTGCGATCACCGCCTTCCTGTTCGGCACCGCACTGGTCCTGATCGTTCCCCCTTTTCAATCCCCGGACGAATCCTTCCATTTCCTCCGCGCGTATCAGATCACCGAAGGCGGATTTGTCGCCCATGAGAAGGACCAGCGCAATTTGATCGGCGCGACTCTCCCGATCAGTTTGGATCGGGTCGCGGCCCCGTTCCTGAAAATGAACTTCCATCCTGAAGTCAAAGCCTCTGTCAACGACATCCGCCAGACCCTGCACATACCACTGGACCCGCAAAAACGTGCGTTTCAGATTTTTCCAAACACCGCGCACTACTGCCCCACCTGCTATGTGGGCCAATGCCTGGGCATCGGCCTGGGGCGCGCCCTCGCCGCTCGGCCATTGGTCATGTTTTATCTTGGCCGCGAGGGCAATCTCCTATTGTGGATCCTGCTCGGATTTTTCGCCCTGCGTTCGGGGCCGGCCATCGCCCGACCCTTGCTCTTGCTCCTGCTCATGCCGATTTCCATTAATTTCGCTGCAACGTTGTCCGCCGATCCATCCACCAACGGCCTAGCGGCGATTTTCACCGCGCTGGTTTGCAAATATTTCGCACTGGGCCCCAATTCGATCAACCGAACAAAGCTTGCTCTCCTTGCCGTGATTTCCATCCCGCTGACCGTCTCCAAGCTCGCCTACGCCCCGCTGCTCGCTCTGCTGCTTCTGATTCCCGCGCGGAACTTCGGCGGACGCGCGGAATGGGCCGCCAAGATCGCCCTCCTCCTCGCCCTGAACCTCGCCGCATTTCTCATGTGGTCCGCCCGTTCTTCAACCCTTGACACTCGAATCAACCCCGACAGCAGCGCTTCCGCCGCCCGACAACTTCAGGTGATCGAGCAACACCCCGCCCGTTTCGCCGGCGTCCTTCTTGCGACGATTCGAAGGGGCGCATGGTATTGGACTGCAATGTTCGTCGGCATCATCGGATGGTTCGACGCATACCTCCCCGGCTGGTTCGTCATCGGCTACTTGACCCTGCTCGTCCTGGCATGCTGGTCATGCGACGACCGCCCACCACTGCCATCCCCCGTCCGCGCCGCCATCATCATTCTTCCCATGCTTGTTCTCGTCTTTCTGATCATCGCTCTGTTAAGCTATCTCTTCTGGACTCGCGTAGGCGACTCGCTGATCTATGGAATCAATGGCCGATACTTAATCCCCGTGGCGCCGGCAACGTTGATGCTTTTGTGCTCCACGTTCCGCCGCTTGCCCGCGAAGTGGCGCATTCAGCCGCCCCAAGCCGGCTCGAACGCCGCCGTGGCCCTGATCTCGCTGGGCGCCTGCATTTATTTTCTGGCCGCTGTCTGGAGTCGATACTACGGTTGAATCATCGTGGCCGAAAAATCGTACACATTTCCCCGCGCGCATCGTCTCTCCGGCCAGAGAGCCTTCGCCGCCGTCTATGCCGCCTCGGCCAAGCAATCGCGCGGGCCCCTGGCGATCTATTCCAAGCCCAACGGGCTTCCCCATTGCCGCTGGGGCTTGAGCGTTTCGCGCCGCGTCGGCTCCGCCCCCCGCCGCAATCGCGTCAAACGACTTCTCCGCGAATCCATCCGCCTGCTCCAGCACGATCTGCCGGGCGGCTACGACATCGTCATCTCCGTGCGCCCGCATGATCCGCTCGCCCTGGCCGATTATCAGAAGATCCTCGCCGGCCTGGTCAGTCAATCCCACATTCACTGGACCCAATTCCCTCCTACAATGCCCTGATGCGCTGGCTGCTGGTCCATCTCGTTCTGTTCTACCGCGCCACGGCCGGCCAATTCCTCGGCGGACAATGCCGTTTCACCCCCTCGTGCAGCCAATACGCCATCGACGCCATCACCAAATACGGCCCGCTGCGCGGCTCGCTCAAGGCCCTCCGCCGCATTCTCCGCTGCCATCCATGGGGCGGGCATGGATATGATCCCGCCTAATGTCCACGATACCATTTTTGGTGATATAATTACCGGCGAGGCCAACATGAAACAGACATTCACCGCGCGTGTTTGGAAAGAGCAAAATTGGTTCATCGCGCAATGCGCGCAGGTGGATGTCGCCAGCCACGGCCGCACTGAAGAAGAGGCCCTCGACAATCTGCGCGAGGCCCTGGAACTTTATTTCGAACCGCCGACAGCGACGATCATACCTAAAGTTGCCAACATCGAGGTCGAAGTTGGCGCGGCTTAGGCCCCACACGTATCGCGAGATTCGCCGCAAACTCACCTCGGCCGGTTTCCAGGAGGTCCGTCAACGTGGGAGCCATGTCAAATTCATGAGGATCACGAATGATGGAACTCGTGTTGCGATCGTACCGCGACATTCCTCCGACATTCCTTTGGGGACGCTTCGGAGCATCCTGAATCAGGCTGGCCTGACGCCGGAGCAGTTCGATCATCTGTAACTCCTCCCGTGCTCCCGCAGCAGATGTTCCAATTTCCCAAACCGCTTCAACACTCTCTCCCGCAGCGCCGCGTGTCCCGGCACGAATTCATGTCCATGCTCCGCCACGCGCACGAACAATTTCACCATGTTCCGCCAATCCGCGGCGTCGATGTACTCCGGGGCAATCTTCCCGCTCTTCACATTCATATTGTGATAATTCCCCAGCGCCACGCACAGCGACGCGGCCGTGTAGCCGTAAACGTCATACACCGTCGCCTCGCACACTCCACCTGGCATCAGCGCCCGTTGATGCTTAAATGAGCGATCCACCTTCCCCAACTCCTCCGCTTGTTGCCCCAGAAAATAGGTCAGGGCCGAATTGAAAATACTGGCTCGATCCCCCACGCGGATGATGACGCCCCGTCCCTGCGGCGCCGCCGGCTGCTCGCTGCTGCACTCGATGGCGATCACCCGATCGCTCCTTCGCAACAGCGTGCGATGTTCGCACGTCGCCACGCAGCCGATGAACCCCTCCTCCTCCGCGCGCGTGAGCAGCACGGCCACCGGCGACCGCGGCCGCCGCCGGCTCAGACGATCCATCGTCTCCAAACACGCCGCCGCCCCCGCCAGATCATCACATCCCCGGCAAAGAAATTTCCCGCCGCGATACCGCCCCTCTCCCTGATCGAACATTCCCGGCGACCCCGCCGCCACCGGCCGATTCACGCGCACGATCACCTCATCCGGCACCGCGCGCTGATCGTAATCCTCCACGCTCGCCCCGATGACGATCCCGCTGGCTTCCCCTTGCTCGTCGAAGAACCGCACTCGCGATCCGCGCACGAATTCGACCTTGACCCACCCGCGGAAAACCGCCTTGAGCCGTTTCCCATCCAGCATTTTCCGGGCGACGAATCCTGGATGATCCATGTGAGCCGTAAACACCCATCGCGGCAGGCGCGATCGTGTCTTCAATTCGATCAATTGATTTCCAAATCGGTCCGCCCGAAGAGAAAGATTTTTTCGCCCCCCGACGAATTTCCGCACAAATTCCACAACGCGCCCCTCGACAAACGGCGCGGTGGGAACGGAACAAAGCGATTTGAGAAGATCCATAGGAAGTACAAGTTACAAGTGCAAGTACAAGTTGGATACTTCACTTGCCACTTGCACTTGCAACTTCCACTCCTCCCTACGCTTCCACCTCATGCCCGATGGCCAGTTCCCGCATCTTGGGCAGTAGTTTTTGCAGTGATTCCGCCTGTGGGGAATTCGGGAACCGACGCAGCAAATCCTCCGCCAATTCAATCGCCTCCGGAAACTGCTTCATGCGAATCATCTCTTGAATCCGGGCCTCTTCCTCCTGGCGCTCCTCGATCTCGGCATTGTCGCGGATCGTTTTAATTTGGGCACGAATCGCCACGCTCCGGCGATGCCCGGGTGCGCATTCCAGCAATTTCACCGCATTGGTCATCGCCCTGCGCCACAAACGCCGATCGATGTCCGAGCGAATCTCCTCGTAAAGCCGGCTGGCGGTCTCCTCGATATACGCGTCTCGCTCGCGCTTGACCCTTGTCAGCAACTCCCGGCCGTCGGAATGGTCCGGAAAATTCTCGACGAACCGGGCCGTATCCGAATACGCCTGGTCCCACGCCCAGACCGCCATGAGATCTTCAACACGCTCGCGGATTTGTGAGAATGAGTCGCGCTCCGCTTCCTTGCGCCCGGCCGCGACGCGCCCTTGCAGTTCCTCCAAACCCGAGTCGCTCGGAAATTCGCTCGCGATCGCCGACATGGCTCCTTCGGCCGCGCCCCATTCCTTTAAGTCCAGCAGCCGCTGCAATTCCGTCACCATGTAATTTCGCCGATGCTGCTGTGCCTCGCGCAATTTTTCCTGCCGCTGGGCATCGTTCATCAGCGCCAGCTCGCGAATCTCTTGAAGCAGAACCATCACCTGATGCATGGATTCCGACGCCGCCAGCGCCGTTCCCGCGACCGTGTCAGCCGACGAGACTTCCCCAAGACTCGCCGGCCCATGAGCCGGCGACTCGCCCCGCTGCTCCACGAGTCGCTGCACCGCCGTTTCCAGTTTCTGCCCCGATTGACGAAGCTCGGAAATGCTTCGCGTGAGTTCCGCATTGTCGGACGGACCGGCCCCTGCCTCCATGATCACCGCCAGGCCGTACATCAGCACAGCCAGCCCGACCAGCCCCAGAACCATCGTCACCGCCTCCGCCAGAGCCGGCAGCCGGCTTGCGAACGTCTCCTCCGGCAAAACCGGCGATTTCGCCGCCCCGTAGGCATCCAACGCGCCCAGACAGACTCCCCCCACGAGCAGTAGAATCGCAATCAATCGAAGCACGCCGGGTAATGCGGATTTCATCCATTCACCTTTTCACGATGGATTATAACCCGGCCCGCAAGTTTCCATCACCCTAAATTTTTGAATTCAAAATTCGATTTTACTGGAACGGGTCCACCGCCGCGCTCAGGTTCTCAAACCTCACCGTTTTGTTCAGGAACGTCAACTTAATCGTCCCCGTCGGCCCGTTTCTCTGCTTGGCGACGATGATTTCCGCGATATTGTCCGGCTGAAAGTCCGGCTCGCTCATTCGATAGTAATCCTCGCGGTGCAGCAGCATCACCACGTCCGCATCCTGCTCGATGCTGCCCGATTCGCGCAGATCGCTCATCCGCGGCCGATGGCCGTCGCGGCCCTCCGTCGCACGGTTGAGCTGTGACAGGCAGATCACCGGTATCTCCAACTCCCTCGCCACGGATTTGACCGCGCGGGAAATCTCGCTGATCTGCTGCTGGCGGCTCTCCGGACCCGGATTGTCCATGAGCTGCATGTAGTCGACCATGATGCACTTCACGTCATGCTGAAGTTTCAGCCGCCGGGCCTTGGCGCGCAGCTCCAGCGGGGTGAGGCTCGCCGAATCGTCCACCCAGATCGGCGCCTTGGCCAGTTCGCCCACCACCGTCGCCAGCTTGGTGTATTCCTGGCTGTTCAGCATCCCCTTGCGCAGCTTGTGTGCGTCGATTTCACCCCGGCTGCACAGCATGCGCTGGGCCAATTGCTGCTTGCTCATTTCCAATGAGAAAATCGCGCACGGCATCCGCAGGTCCGCGGCGATGTGCTCCACCATGTTCATCGCCAGGGCCGTCTTGCCCATCGACGGCCGCGCCGCCACGATGATCATCTCACCCTTCTGCAATCCGTTGAGCATGTCATCCATTTCGTGGAACCCCGTTTCCACGCCGCGCTGGCCGCGGTTTTCGATCATCTCGAAAACCTCATGCAGAACTTTCTCCATCGGCTCCATCGAGCCGCCGACTTTTTTCTCGGCAATCTCGAAAATTCGTTTCTCCGCCCTGTCCAGCACGACGTCCGCCTGCTCGTAGGGCGCGTACGCCTCGCGCAGGATGTCATTGCTGGCCCCGATGAGTTGCCGCAGCATCGCCTTCTCGCGGACGATCCCGGCATAGTGCACGCCGTGCGCGGCCGAGGGAACCGAATTAAGGATCTGTCCGATGTACCCCTTGCCCCCGACTTCCTCCAGAAGCTGGCGCTTGACCAGCTCCTCGAACAAAATCACCGCGTCGATCGGCCGATTCATTTCGTACAGCTTCACCAGCACGTCGAAGATGATCTGATGATCGGCCTGGTAGAAGGCTTCGCGGTCAACCAATTGAATGGACTGCCCGATGACCTCTTTTTCGAGCATCATCGAAGCCAGCAGACACATTTCCGCCTCGATGGAATGAGGGGGAAGCCGATCAAATTGGCGCGCCACCGAAGGATCAATCAACTGGCTCATCGCAGGCCTCCGTTCCTGTTTTGCATGCAGAACATTATGCTAACTCGCCGTCCGAGATGTTCAACAGGATTCAACCAAAAACTGAGCCGGGGCATCTCGCCCAGGAAAGACCGCACCCGACACGGCCCGGCTCTGTCCCGGGGATCATATAAAAAAAAGCCGGACATGGAGCGATCCGCTCCATGCCCGGCAGGTTCTGCACCGTCTATTCACATTCAGGCTGTGAATAAGAATTATCGCTTCGCGTTTTCGAAATTGCTCGCCGGCGGCGGCTCGGCGGCTTTTACTTTTGCGGCCGAATCGATCAGCGCCTTGCTCTCCTGATCGGGGGCAACCCAAACCTTCACGTCCGTCGTCAAATCGTCGGCGAAGCGAATCCTCACCGTGTACTTTTCGATCCGGTCCAGCTTGCCCGGCAGGTTCACGTCGTCGGGATTGATATTGAACCCCTGCGTCTGCAAACCCCTGGCGATATCCGTCGCGCTGACCGAGCCGAACAGGTGCCCCTGCTCGTTCGCCTTGCGCTCCAGGGTCACTTCCACGCCTTCAAGCTGCTTGATCAGCGTTTCCTGCTGCTGGCGGCGCTCACGTTCCTGGCGCTCGATCTCCTTGCGGCGGGCCTCGATCTTCTTCATGTTGCCCGGCGTCGGCTCGGCAGCCAGGCCCTTGGGCAAAAGATAATTCCGGGCGAATCCCGGCGAAACCTCAACCACATCGCCGACGCGGCCGACGTTCTTGATGGTTTCATTCAACAACAATTTCACGTTTGGCATATCACTGCTCCATTAGAACGGAATTTCTTTATCATCGAACTGCTGCTCGTCGCCGAACGGCGGCTGCGGCTCCGTTGCCGGCGGCGGTGGCGCGGCCCCTCGTTGCGGCGGACGGCCCGCTGGTGGCCGGGTCTGATCCTCGCCTCCGGCATCGTGCGGTCCTGGCGCTCCCGCGGTTTCCCGACCGCCGAGGAACTGGAAATTCTCCACCACCACGCTCAGCTTGCTCCGCTTGCCGCCGCCTTGCTTGTCTTCCCATTGATCGAATTTCAGCCGGCCCTCGATATAAATCTGCTTGCCCTTCTGGCAATATTGGTTGATGACCTCCGCCGTCCGGGCAAAGGCCGTGCAATCGACGAAGCAGACGTCCTCGCGGTCTTCGCCATTGGCGCCTTTGAACCGGCGATTCGTCGCCAGCCCAAACTCCGCCACGGCCGTCTGGCTCGGCAGGTATTTAAGCTGCGGGTCGCGCGTCAGATTGCCGATCAGGATCACTCGATTGACGTTTGCCATGATTCACCTGCCTGTTTGTGTTCACACGCCTGTGTGAGCGGATTATTCCTTGGACATCGCCTCGGCTGATTCCTCGCGGCTGCGGGGCGGTCTGTCCCGGCTGTCGCGGCGGGGCGCGGGGCGATCTTCCCATTGCGGGCGGTCCCATGTATTGCGCTCCTCGCGCGGGATGATCGGCTGCGGCTCCACGGCCGCCATCTCCTCCGCGTTCAGATGATCCGCCTTGGTCACCATCACCCGCAGAATCTGATCGCTCAGTTCCACGTCCCGCACCATCGCCCCCACCGACGCCGGCGGAGCCGTGAAGAAGCAGATGACGTACAACCCGCGTTTTTCACCGCGGATTTCGTACGCCAGCTTCCGCTCGTCCCATTTCTTCAGGACGATCGCCTTGCCCTCGTGCCGCTCCACGATCGTGCGCACCAGCTTCAGGGCGTTGTCCATATCGGCGGCGAACGCCGAACCGAGCAGAAACATCGCCTCGTAAGTGTTGGCCGATGTATCGGCCACGTTTTCCTTTGCCTTAGCCTTTGCCATAAATCAAAGCTCCTTGAATCAAATCTTCTTGAATCAAATCTTCTTGAATCAAATCTTCCTGAATCAAATCTTCTTGCCGAATATTTTTATCGCTCCACGTCCGCGTTATACACATTCATCGCGGCCTCGATTCCCTTCTCCATCCACGTCAAAATCGCCTTCGCCGCCCTCTCCAGGGCCGGATCCACCGCCCGGCGCTGCTCGGGAGTAAATCGTCCCAGCACATAATCCTTGCCCGGCACGTTCGGCGGCGCGGGGTCGATTCCAATCCTCAGCCGCGCATACGCATCCGTTCCGATCGACCGCTCGATATCCTTCAGCCCGTTGTGCCCGCCGGGGCTTCCTTCGGGGCGAATCCTGATCTTTCCGCACGGCAGCGCCAGATCATCCAGCACTACCATCACATCCACCGGCAAGAGCTGATAAAACGCCATCGCCGACTGCACCGACCGGCCGCTGTCGTTCATGTACGTCGTCGGCTTCAGCAGCAGAACCTTTTCCATCCCGCCGCTGTGGACGGACACCGATCCATCCAGAACCAGCCCGTCAAATTTGCTCTTGGCCAGCCGGTTGAACTCCTCTTTCTTTCCGATCCAGCCGAGGCGTACGGCCAATTCGTCCACTGCCTCCCAGCCGACGTTGTGCCGGGTGGCGACGAATTCACTACCCGGATTGCCAAGGCCGACGACCAGACGCATCGATCACTTCTTTTCCTCGGCGGCCGGCGCCTCGGCGCCCGCCGCGGCTTCCTCGCCCTCAGCAGGCTTGCGTCCGATGACTTCAGGCTCCGCCGGCCCTTCCTCGGCCGCCACGGGTGCGACCTCCTCCAGAATTTCACGCACCGATGCCACGATCAGGTCCGCATCCTGCAACACTTTCACGCCCGCGGGAACTTTCAGGTCCTTGATGTGCAGAACGTCGTTCAGCGCCATCTCCGCGACGTTGTGCCGGATCGCGTCGGGAATTTCCGTAACTAGACATTCAACTTCCAATTCATTGATGATCTGCTGCAACACGCCGCCGTCCGCTTCGCCCTTGGGATTGCCCTTCAACTCGACGGGCACCGTCACCTTCACCTTCTCATCCAAGCTCACGCGGGCGAAATCGACGTGGATCACCTCCATGCCCAGATGATCGTATTGCACTTCTTTCACCAGAACCTTTTCGTTCTTTCCGTCCAGCGACAGATCGAACAGGTGCGCCCCGTGGTTCAGATGATCGACCACTTCCTTCCGCGGAAGAGTCACCGGAACGATCGCTTCCTTGTGTCCGTAAATGACGCCGGGCAATAAACCGGCTTCCCGCAACCGGCGATTGGCCCGGGTTCCCAGAGCATCTCTCGGTTTGGCGGCCACTTGTGCGCTTTGAACTGCCATTACGTTCTCCTCGATTATTTCAAAATCCGTTGGACTCTTTTCTGAACATCTCGCTGATGCTTTGATTGTGGTGGATGCGCTGAATCGCCTCGCCCACCAGTCCCGAAACGCTCAGCTCCACGAGCCGGTCCTTGATCGCATCAGCCCGATTCCCCACTGGAATCGTGTCGGTCACAGCCAGCTTGGTGAACTCGCATTCCGCCAGCCGCTGCATCGCCGGCGGGGCGAACACGGGATGGGTCGCGGCGATATAAATCTCCTTCACGCCATGTTGCCGCAAAACCTCGCACGCCGTTGTCACCGTCCCGGCGGTTGTGATCATGTCGTCCACGATCAGGACGTTCTTGCCCGCCACGTCGCCGATGACGTGCTTGGCTTCGGTGATCGTTCCGTTGCGGCGGCGCTTGTCGATGAAGCACAGTTCGCCGTGCAAAAGCTCCGCGTAAACCTGCGCCCGCTTCACGTTTCCCACGTCGGGGCTCACAAACACGTGGTTCGCGAGCTTCAAGCTCTTGAACCATTTTCCCAGCACCGGGGCGGCGTTGAGATGATCGACGGGAATGTCGAAAAATCCCTGCACCTGAGCCGCGTGCAGATCGACCGCCACCACGCGATCGGCTCCGGCCCGCTCGAGCAGATTGGCCACCAGCTTTGCCGTGATCGGCGTCCGGCCCGCGTGCTTCTGGTCCTGGCGGGCATATCCGAAATACGGAATCACCGCCGTCACCCGCTGCGCGCTGGCACGCCGAAGCGTGTCGATCCAGATGAACAACTCCATCAGATGCGCGTTGATCGGATGGCAGGTCGGCTGCACGACGTAGCAATCGCGGCCGCGCACGTCCTCTTCCACGCGGACCAGCAATTCCCCGTCCGGGAACAATTCCGTCGCTCCTCGCCCCAGCGGAATCTGCAAATATTCGCAGATGCGCTGCGCCAATTGCGGATTGGCCCGGCCGGTGAAAACCTTCAGCTTGTTTGGATCGAGCTTCGTTCCCATATCCATTTCACCATCAAAGATGACCGGCCACGCGCGTCCCTTCGGCCACGATGCTGCTGCGAGGCAGGCAGGCGAACGGCCCGATCACGCAATCTCCGCCGATCGTGCTGTCACGGCCGATGAACGTGAACGGCTGAATGACCGTATCCGGTCCGATGGTCACATTCGCCTCAACGTATGTGCTGATTCCGCTGACGATCGTCACGCCGCCGTCGCGCAGCGAGCGATGAATCCGCTCCTGCATGGCCGCATCCGCCTCCGCAAGCTGCTGCCGCGTGTTGGGCGCAATCACATCCTCCGCCGTCACCGCCTGCACCGCAATCACTTTTTTCCCATTTTTCCGCAGAATGGCGTAAATGTCGGTCAGGTAATACTCGCTTTTCTTGTTCGTGTTGGTCAGCTTCGATAGCGCCAGCAGCAATTCCTCGGTCCTGAGGCAGTAATAGCTGGGAAAAACCTCGCGGATTTCCCGCTGCCGATCGGTGCAATCCAACTGCTCGACGATCTCCACGAACTGTCCCTGGGCATCGCGCACGATCCGGCCATAGCCGGTCGGATCATCGAGCACGGCCGTCGCCATGCTGGCCGCCGCCCGGTCGTCGTGATGCGCCTGCACCAGCGTCCGCAGGATTTCCCCGCGGATCAGCGGCGTATCTCCCGCCAAAATCAGCACATCCCCGCCATGCCCGCGCAACAGCGGCTCGCACATCCTGGCCGCGTGGCCGGTGCCAAGTTGTTCTTTCTGCTCGACGAAATGAATCCGCTGATCCTTGCCGAACTGCCCGATAATTTCCTCCTTGCCGTACCCCACGACCACCAAAGCCCGCGTGACATCGGCCGAGAAGCAGGCGTCCAGAATCCACCCGAGCATGGGCTTGCCGCAGACTTCCATGAGCGGCTTGGGCCGCTTGGACTTCATGCGGGTGGATTTCCCCGCGGCAAGGATGATGGCGGTAAGGCTCATAAGTTAAAGATCGAGCAGTTGGTAGCCGGGCAATGAAAGAGCTACCCGGCCTGGATTCGAACCAGGACAAAGAGTACCAAAAACTCTTGTGCTACCGTTACACCACCGGGTAATGCGAATGGCGACAACCGCCCGCCGGGGAGCTGCTGCTGAACCGGCAAGGGAATGGACGTGACCGTTCGCGGAGACTCATGAATATCTCCCAAAGGCCCCAGCCGGTTAAAACCGCGAATTCCGGCCGGTCTCGCCTACCCATCCGGCCACACACCGGACCTCTCGACGAACGCCCCATCGTGGGGGAGAAGATTCAGGAATCGTACGGAGGGGAGCGGGAGTGTCAAGGATGAGGGGTGGATGCGAGCTTATTGCGAAGCCGTTTGATGAACGACACGCCGCAAGCCAGCGCCATTAGTCCGCAGAATGTGCCGGCGATGCCTGGGCAAACAATTCCGTTCAGAGCGTACGGATCGGCAGGGAGATTAACATTCGGATCGTGCCGCCAGTAGAGCACTTTGATCATGCCAGTCTGTTTTGCCTTTTCCCAGGTTTGTTTGGTTACACTGGCGACGGGCTCGCCTCGTAGCATGAGCTCCCAGTGCCTGTACCAGCGCTTGGAGCCGGGCAACTGGAAATGATATTGGACGGCATACGGAGAGTTGATGGATCGCTTCGTTTGAATCAAATAAGGGGTTTCAATGACTTGCGCCCAGACCGTTGCGCTATCGTATTTCAACTCCACGGCGGTCGCAACGATCGAGACGAATCCAGCAAAGACGACGAGAAAAATGAGCATCGCCAGAAATGGCGCAACGGACGACGATGGGCGTTTCATGGCGATTATTTTACCGCGGTTCGGTCGTTCTATTCACGCGCAATGTCAGGTGAGGGGATTCTTCCACTTCAACCCGCGGAATCTCGCAAAATCGGCGTCGCTCGAAAACAATTGGCAGCCGTGTTCCGCGGCCAGGGCGGCCAGATGGGCGTCGCTGACCAGGTTCGCGGTCGCCTGCGCAACCGTCAGAAAGCGCATGAATGTCGCCCAATGCCCGGCGGTTGGAACAACAACGCGCACGCACGGCTGTTTCAACCAACTTTGAACGCGATCAACCGCCTGCGCGATACCCAGCGGCTGGGAAAAAATCCGATGATTCGTCGATATGCGAAGAAATGCGTTGATGACCGGCCAGCATAAGCAGATCGGTTCGGAACTCGACAACTGCGCATCCCACCACACGCGAGCTTTGGCGTGGTGAGGGCTGGACTGGTCCTCGGCATACAAAAGAAGGTTCGCATCGACCAGGATCATCGCGCGTCCTCGCCTTCGACCTGCGCCAATAATTCCGCGATATTGTCCAGATTATGCCCCGGCCGAAGCCCCATTTTATGTGGCCGAGTTCGATAGGGTTGGCACGCAGCGGGCTTTTTCAGGTGCGGCAAACCCAGGCGCAGGGCCTCATTGATGATCTGTTTCATCGGTCGCCCTTCCTTCGATAATGCCTTCAGTTCCTGGGCAACATCCGAATCCAATGTCACTGTGGTTCGCATCCATAACATCTTAGCATCAACCTACATAGCATCAAGTCATCAGAATGCGACGACTGGCTTGGCTTCGGGGTGTGGCGCATGATTCGGGTACATTCCCTTTTAGCCGGCCCGCCAGCGGGCTGGCTAAAAAATTGACGCATACCCGAATCGGCCGTTACGCCCTGGCTTCGCTTCCCTCGGTTCGCAAGGTTGCTCCCCACGCCTTTGGCGATATGCTAATATTCCGATATGCGACACCGCACTCTATTTGCCGTATTTGCAGCCGTATTATTGTTGATCCATCTTTCTCCAACCTGGGCGGATGACAAGGTCACGCTCAAGAGCAAGGACGGACAGACGCAAATCGTCTTGCCCGCCGGGTGGGTGGGGCAGGATTCCACGAATTCGTCTGCCGTGCTGGAAGGGCACAATGAAGATGCCAACGCGTTCGTCATGGTGGTAATCGCCGATCGGTCCGATCCGTACGCCACGGTCGGGGAATACGCCAGCGACCGCCGCAATGAGGTCCTTTCTCACCTGGTGAAATCGAAATGCTCCGAACCGCGGGAATTTCAATGGAACGATTACAAGGCCGTTCAGTATGAGATTCACGGCATCTTCGCCGCTTCCAAAATTCCCTTCGGGTATTACCTGACGGTCGTGCAAGTGGGCCGGCATTACCTCGAGGTGGTCAGCTGGGCGATGGAGAAACACTTTGAGGAGAACGCGCAAACCCTGCGCGACGCGGTCAGCAACGTGACTTACAAGGGCGACCAATAGCCCAGCCGCATTGAATCGCCCGGCGGCCGCGATATACTCCTCGATCGACAAACGACGGCAGGATGCTGTCATTCATCATTCCAAGGATGGTTCCCATGTCCGCTCGAACTCCCCTTCGAATTCCCGCCGCAACCGGCTTGGTTTTTTCCGGCCTCCTTGTTTTTGGATGCGCGACGCAACGCCCGTATCAGCCTCAAATTTCAGCCCCGCCCGCGCCCGCTCCCCAGGCCGCGGCCCCGGAGCAGTCGCGGGTGCATCATTCCCGATATTCCGAACCCGCATCGGCCGTGGCCGCTGCGCCCGCTCCCGAGATGGATGATGCCTCTCTGCTGGCGCGCAAGACATCCGAATATGCCCAGAACGTCACGCCGCTGTTGACTTCGGCGCACTCAGTCGCGCCGAGCCAGAACCCCGCTCCGGCCACGCGGCCATCCATCGTCGAATGGATGGACCCTTCTTCCAAGCACCCGGCCGATTCTGATAATTCGCCACCCGGCGACCACACCCCGGTCGCCAATCGGCCCGTTTCCCTTGCCTCCGACCATCTGAAAGAGGATACGAGCCTGCCCATGATCCTTCCCGAAAGCGCGGATCATATCCCGCAGGCTTCCAGCAACACCGCGGCTGCGGGAGTCGGCGTCTCCACCGACGATTATGAATTGAAGCTGCAAAAGCTCGTTCACGATTATCCGCGCGACCTGAACAATCAACTCGATTATCAGCTCCTCCGCTTCGTCCGCGATGAGCCGACGCCAGATCTTTCGGATGTCACCCAGCTCTCGGCCGAGGACCGCGACATACTGCTGGCCCTGATGGACGGGCTGAACAATTTCCGCGCCGCCGCCCGCAGCGACGGCAATCTCATGCTCAACCGCAAAATCCAGCCCCTGCTGGAAATGGCCGATCGGCTTCGTTCCCAGGCCCAGCTTGCCATCCCCACCGTGGCTTTCTGCTCACAGGTCAGCAGCTACGGCGTGTATCGTCCGATGGCCTCATCGAGCTTCCCCGCCGGCAGGAGCAACGACCTGATCGTCTACTGCGAAGCCGCCAACTTCACTTCCGTGCGCGGCAATGATTCCCTGTGGCGCACCCGGCTGCAACAGGAAATGGTCCTCTACACCGATACCGGCCTGGCCGTCTGGCCGGAGAAGCCCAACTCCGCGACGTTTGTGGATCAGTCCCGCAATCGTCGGCACGACTTTTTTATCTCCCGCAGGATTCAGCTTCCGGCATCCCTCGCGGCCGGCAAATATGTGCTGAAAATCACCCTGACGGACGAGGAATCCAACCGCGTCGTCGAAGCCAGCGCCCCGCTGGAAATCATCGCCGACACCGCCCCGCCCGTCGCCGCCCCGGTCAGTTATACGCCGGAATCCACACTGCCGGCCCTTTCGCCGTGATTCTGCTGGGCCGAGGCGGTGCAGCGCTTCTTTGTGGCGATCTCTTATTTTTCTCCTCTCCCGGCACTCCGACCAAGAATAAGGGGTCACCACGGCTCTGTAGAAAACCACATGAAAGCGATCGCGATGTTGTGGGTCAGCACTCTCAAAAACAGATCGCGGCAACGTCCCCAATGACTCCGGGCACGCAAGGCCGAGCCCAAATTCCG
>DATAWP010000022.1:0-113886 GCA_036267155.1 Tepidisphaeraceae bacterium | reverse complement strand
GTTTGACGGCCGATTAAGGGTCGTTCGAACGACATTCGAACCGCGACAAAACGCCGGGCCAAATCAAGGTCCGGCTTCTTCCCTGCGCTCAACCCGCGTCCAGCTTTGATAGAAACATCCAGTTTCGGGCGCGCTATTATGGAAAGCCGGGGATGGCTCTGGCGACGATCATTTTCTATCTTATTGTCCTGAGCGGTCCTGAACTAAATTGGCGACTATGCCGGGTGCATGGAGGGCGCGCGGGCCAACTCGGGCAAAGGAGAATTGTCGTGCAAAACATTTTCGTGCGGCTCGGTCTGATTGTCGCATCTCTTTGCGGCGTTGCGGTCGGCCAGCAAACCCAGCCGGCGACTGGAAACGATCCGAGCACCGGCGCGTCGTTTGCCGTGCAGTCCAACGGCCAGCCGCCGCCGAAGGAATGGATCGACAAAGATACCGGCCATCGCGTCGTTCGCCTGAGTGATGAGCCGGGCAGCACGAGCCTCTATTTCCATCAGAACGCCTTTTCGCCCGATGGGAAAAAACTCACGTTCACTTCGCCCACGGGAATCTATCAGGTCGATCTGGGGACGAGGAAAATCGAGCGGATTCTCGCCGGCGACACCTCGCAGTTCACGCAAGGCAATACCGGCGCTCGCATCAGCATGATCGTCGTCGGCCGCAAGACCGGACGGATTTATTTCACGAAAACCGTTCTTCGCGATTCGGCCGATCCGGCGTCGGCCGAGCGATCCGTCTGGTGGATCGATCCGGTCACCAAAAGGCAGCGCGAAATCGGAGCGCTGCCAACCGGCGTGAATATCGGCACGGTCAATTGCGACGAGACGCTGCTGGCCGGAGCGATCACCTATCTCGATGGCCGCGGTGGAGCGACGACAAAGCCGGTCACCGCGCCGCGCGGCCAGCGCATCAATCTCTATGCGCGCTGGGCGCAGCATCTGCCCATGGCCCTGGTGACGATGGACGCCGGGACCGGCGAAATCAAGACGTTCAATCCAAGCAACGACTGGGACAATCATTTCCAGTTCTCGCCGACCGATCCAAGCCTGCTCATGTTCTGCCACGAAGGCCCCTGGCAGAACAACGATCGGGTCTGGACGATCCATACCGATGGGACGGGCCTGTTCAACGTCCACCGGCGCACGATGATCAACGAAATCTGGGGCCACGAGTTCTGGGCGGCCGACGGGCGAACGATCTGGTATCAGCTTTACTATCCGCGTGGCGACGGCTCAACCAGTTGGATCGCGGGATACGGTCTCGATACGCATCGGCAAACCTGGTACCTGCGCCCGCCGGACACAGGATCAATCCACGTCAATGTCTCGAAAGACGGCTCTCTTTTCGCCGGCGACGGCGGCAACGGGTCGAAGTGGATTTTTCTTTTTCGTCCACATCTCGCGCGGAATCTGGCCGCGGGAGTTTATGATTCGAGTCATCTGATCCAGCCCGGCCACTTCGACGTGGAACGCCTGGTGAACATGTCCAAGCACAATTATCACCTTGAGCCGAACGTGAATTTCACGCCGGATATGAAGTGGATCATCTTCCGCTCGAATATGTTCGGGCCGTCCTATGCGTTCGCGGTTGAAGTGGCCAAGGCGAAGTGATTCACCAGATATAGATGCTCAGCTTTAATGTATGATTCGTTGCCACGACAAGATTGTCCCCCGTGCCATCACTTCTTTGCCCTTCGGCGCAACAGCAGCGATCCTGCAAGTCCAGTCAAAAGTCCCCGCGAGGCCGGCTCGGGCACGACGACGGTGATCGTGCCGTCGGGGGCGGTGAAGGGGATGGCGTTGCCGATCACATCTGAAAGAGACGTACCGTCACTTGCGAATGATATGGTGACCGGACCGGCGCTGGCGCCGGGGGCGACTTCGTAGGTGACGTTGGCCAGGCCGAGGGCCTGGCCGGAGTTGAGGGTGACGTATTCCACGCCGGTGAAGTCGGCGTCCAGCGCGATGAGGTCCGTCGTGGGGAAAGTGTTGTAGGAGAGCGGCGGCAATTGATCCGTGCCGAAGATGTAAGGATCGGTGGTCGTGTTGGTAGTCACGCCGGTGAACTGGACCGGCGACGTGTCGGGTACGGTCGGTTCGACGGTGAACGCGCTGACGCTGAATGTGCCGCCGGTGTCGGCCAGGATGATGTCGAAGTTGCCGGTCCCTCCGGCCAATGCCGAGGAATCCACCGCCTCAAAGACCAGGTCCGCCCTGGCAGGAATGGCGCTTCCAGCCAGCGCCAGCAGCCCCGCCGCCCAGACGATGCCGGGGCAACGCCGCCCAGTATGACTTTCTGAATCCGCAAACAATGCACGAATCGGATTAAAGCCCATTGCAATATTCTCCTTTTCTCCGAACCCGGCCTGAGCCGGGTCATGATGAATTCTGCTCGGACACGTCTCGTTCGCGGCCATGTTACCCCGCGGCCACGGAAAAAGGCAGGATTATTTCTTTGGTTTGAAGGCGGGCGAACCGTGGTTGGACGCAAATCGAGCGGATGCCCACTCCAACGCTTTTGCTTGCCGTTCGGCGCGAATAATCCATTTTTTGACGCCTGGAATATTTTCCGGCCGGCCCACGGATCGAGCGGCGGCAGCGACTGCTGACATGCGAGCCGGTGCATTCGGCCGTCACCAAAATGGCAACCGAAAAAAATCTGATCCGCCGCACGCCGAAAATTGTCCAGATGCAGTGATTCCGTTTTGCGGTAAACAGTTACATTCTATCCGTATCATCCTCCGGACATGTCGCGCATCGCCCGCGTGGCCCCTGGCGGGATTCTATCGGAGTTTCAGTTCCTTCAATACGCCGCTGAGCTTCGGCAGCGGGGAGTGCCAGAGCCAATCAGGGCGAATGTGCAGGCCGCGCAGGGTCTTGGAATAGATGCGGCCTTCATCGTCCGGCTGGATTTGCGAGTAGTGCTTTGATCGGCTCAAAGCGTACGCGTCTACGCGCTTCGATAATGGATCGACCACCCAGTATTCTCGTACGCCGGTGGATTCGTATTCATTGTATTTATCGCGCCAGTCGCGGGCTTCGCCGTCCGGGGAGACGATTTCCATGACCAGATCCGGCCCGCCAGCGAGATAAGTTGGATGAAGTCTGGAGAGCTTTGCCGTGCCTACGAACATGATGTCGGGGCATCGCCATGTGCGGATGGGAACCACTCGCATCGGGAATTCCAGCCCAAGGACCGAGCCCAAATCGTGATGTTCGACAAATTCGGAGAGCAACCGAAAAAGCCACCCGTTCAAATCCGCATGCTCGCGGCAGACTGGCGCCATGATAATAACTTGTCCATCCACCCATTCGGCTTTGATGTCTGCGAATTCTTTCTCGAATTGCGATTCGGTCAGGCGCAGGTCGGGAATGGGGCGGCCCTGGAGGCGCTGGGCGAGATCCAACACTTCTTCGATCCGGTCTGCGGACCACGATCTTCGAGATTTTGGTGTGGCGAGCGTCATACCTTGCAGCTTTACATTTTACCGCGTGTTGCTTCCCATCGGCACCACCACATTTTTCGTGCCGCGCTTGATCGTCAGCGGAATCTTCGGCTCCTCGGGGCATTGGGCGGCGAACTCGTCGTAATATTTGTTGATGAAGGTTCGTGTGGCCCAGGCGGTGCCGTCGGCCAGGCCGCAGATCGTGGTGCCGGGCATGATCCCTTGCGTCTTTTCAAGCTCCATCAGCATGTCGAGGTCTTTAGCCCGGCCGTTGCCGTCGAGGATGCGATCCAAAATTTTGCGCATCCAGGCGCTGCCTTCGCGGCAGGGTGTGCATTGGCCGCAAGATTCGTGTGCGTAAAAGCGAATGCAGTTGCGAAGGGCGAGGACCATATCGGTGTGTTCGTTCATGACGATCATGCCGGCGGTGCCGAGGCCGAGACATCCGCCGCGGAATCTCACGTCGTCGAAATCGAGCCTGATGTCGAGTTGGTCTGGGCCGAGGACTCCCATGGAGATTCCGCCGCAGATGGAGCCTTTGTGCTTGCCGCCTTTCATTCCGCCGCCGAGTTTGTTGATCGCGTAATCCAGGGTGATGCCGAGTTCATCTTCGTAAACGCCGGGTTTGTTCACATGGCCGGACATTCCGTAGAGTTTTGGGCCGGGTGAGGATTTGGTGCCCATGGATTTGAACCATTGCGGGCCGCGCTCGATGATGGGCGGGACGCAGCAGAGAGTTTCGACATTGTTAATGACGGTCGGCCTGCCGAACGCCCCGGCGATGGCGGGGAACGGCGGTTTGTTGCGCGGCCAGCCGCGTTTGCCTTCCAGCGATTCCAGCAATCCGGTTTCCTCGCCGCAGATGTACGCGCCGGCCCCGCGGTGGACGTAGCATTCCAGTTTGTGTTTGCTGCCGAAAATCCCGCGTTGGCCGAAGATGCCGTGGTCGTAGGCTTCGGCGATGGCCCGCTCCATGACCTTGGCCTGGCGATGGAATTCGCCGCGGATGTAGATGTAGGCGACATCCACCTGCGTGGCGAGGGCGGTGATGGCGATACCCTCAAGCAGGCTGTGCGGATCGAAATCCATCAGATACCGATCCTTGAACGTGCCCGGCTCGGATTCGTCCGCGTTGACGGCGAGGTAATGCGGCCCCTTTTTTTCCTTGGGGATGAAGGCCCATTTCAGCCCGGCCGAGAATCCCGCCCCGCCGCGTCCGCGCAGTCCGGAATCGGTGACGGTCTTGATGATGTCCGCCGGGGTCATCTCCAGCGATTTGCGCAGCGACACGTATCCGCCGGTGGCGACGTAATCGTCGTACCAGTACAGCTTGCGTTTGTTGGGATCGGCGTCGATGCGCTTGGTTAATACGGGTTCCGTGAAAGCCATGGTTTTCCTTAATACTCAAACTGGCCGGCTTCGCATTCTCAGAAAAAGAGTTGAACCGCAGAGACGCAGAGAGCGCGGAGAAAAACAGGATGTAAGATCGGGAGATTGTTTCCTATCCTTCATCTTCTCTGCGTTCTCCGCGTGTCTGCGGTTCATTCACTTTCCGATCGCGATCGACCACTACTTCGTCAATGACCGTCCGCCGCAGTTTCACGCTGGGGTCTTGCGGGAGCGGCTTTTCCTCAATCTTACAGTCTCGATAGACCGTCTTCGAGGCCGACACATCCGTTTTCACCGCCTTGCGGACGTAAGCCACCTGCCGGCCGAGCCAGCCGAGCAGGCCCTTGCCCGGAAGGGGCTGGGAATCTTTGGAATGATCCTCATTCATGTGGACAAATCCACGCCAAATTCCTTTTTCGCCTGCGCGATCGCATCCTGCAACGACCCGTGCCAGGTATCGCCGACGAAGCCACCGCCTTCATCGAGACGGTACAAAATCCAGTTGTCGAGTTGCGGCTCGATAACGAGACGGCTGACCAATCCCGGCGTCGGGCGCGTGCCGGTGCCGCGGACCGATCCAAGATTCATCGCCGCGTGGGGCAGACAATCGTTGCTCGCGGGCATGGGACGGGTCAATTGGTGGGAAATCTTGTGCGGCATAATTTGAATCACCGGCAACACGGCGGCCCTAGCCGCCGGGGCGCGCTGGGTTATTCCGAAGACGGCGGCATATCCGCGGTCATCTGCTCGGCCTTGGGATCATAAACTTCGATGAAT
The DNA here is from genome assembly GCA_036267155.1 of Tepidisphaeraceae bacterium. Taxonomy (GTDB): domain Bacteria; phylum Planctomycetota; class Phycisphaerae; order Tepidisphaerales; family Tepidisphaeraceae; genus PALSA-1353. The sequence continues at coordinate 108,275 of DATAWP010000022.1, read as the reverse complement.
CGTTTCACATCATTGACCGTTCGCCGGCTGTGGCCAAAACTTTTGATGGCCGCGAGGGCCTGCTGCTTGTCGAGTTTCAGCACGCTGAGCTGATAGGCGGCCACCATCATGCCGGTGCGGCGAACTCCCTGGGCACAATGCACCAGCACGGGCTGGCGAGCCGGATCGGCGGCGATGGCCAGGAACCGGCTGATCTGATCTCCGTGCGGCCAGCCGCCCAGCGTGATCGGAAGACGAATCACCTCGATTCCGTTGGCTTGGCAATAGGCCATCTCATCCGTGAACGGCGGCTGGGTGATTTCGCGATCATCCACCAGTGAAACCACGGTGCGCACATGGATCTTGCGGGCGGCCAACTCAAACGGATGCAGCCCGCGAACGCCGTCGCGGTACAGGACGCCGGCTTTGACCGTCTCCAGATGATAGGTGTCGAAATAGGCCCAGAAAACCCACCACCCCGCCGCCGCCAGTATTGCCGCGACGAGGATTATCGGGCCCAGATTGTGGAACTTGGCTGCCACGCGGTTCCCGGCTATTGAGGTTCGATCTCTTTGTTTTTCCCGGCGGCGTTTCGAACATCGATCAGACCCGACTGATCGTCGGCGCTCATGCTGGAACTGGTGATGCCATTAGCGGAGTTGCAGGCAACGAACACGTGGGCGCCACCTTTCGCGGCAATCAGGGAGACCGACGACGTCGCCGCCGGCGACGCCAACTGAATCGACGCCCGGTTCCGGTCGCACGACATCAGAAGCAATGCCCCATCCGGCTGATTCCGCACGGTCAGACTTTGGACGGTCAAATGCCCGAATGCCGCATCGGGCGGAGCCGCCGGCTTGGATGCCTCCCCGGCCCCTACCGCGGCCGCCGCGATGCACGCCGTCAAAAATCCCCGGCGCCATCGCCGACAAGAACGTTCCAGACGCTCCACGCGCTGTTCCAACGTTTGCATGGTTGTATCCCGCTAGATGAAATCGACCGGTCGGGGATCGTCAATGATCGTCGCCGTCTTCCCACGTCACGGTGGGATCTTGATAGTCGTGCGGATTCTTCGGCAGCTTGGCGATCAGCTCATCCACCCGCTCGATCGTCAGGTTTTCGTGCAGCACTTCATTGATGAGCATGACCGGCGCCGTGCCGCAGGCGCCGAGACATTCCAATTCGATCAGCGTGAATCGCCCGTCGGCGGTGGTCTCGCCTTCTTGCACACTCAGCTTCTTGATGAGGTGATCGGTGAGCTTGCGTGATTCGCAAATCTCGCACGAGAGCGAGCGGCAAACCTGCACGAGATACTGCCCCTTGGGCTTGAGCCAATATTCCTCGTAGAAAGTGGCGGTATCCAAAACCTCCGCCGGGGACATTTCCAAAAACGCCGCCGCCTCCTCCATCGCCTGCACGGGGATCCAGTTGTAGGCGTGCTGAATTTCGTGCAGCGTCGGCAGCAGGGCCGCGCGTTTGTTCGGATAGCGCGGGAAATATTTCGCCGCCAGCTTGTTCTTTATTTCGTCCGTCAGATACGGTTCGCTTCGCCGCTCGACGGTCGCGGTTCGACGATTTTCGGTGATCCATGCCATGGGTCTAGCCTTTTACAGACGGCGGAGACTAATCAACGAAGTTTTATTAATCTTTCCAGGTGGGAGTCACGTGATTCCACCGGTACGCCGTGACGTTTTGCACGTGCCACAATCATGAGGTCCTGGGCGCCGACGGTCAATCCTCGTGTTCTGGCTCGCCGGGCAAGTTCAAACGACTCCGCCCAGACCCGCTGATCGGTTTCCAGACATGGGATCACCGATTCCAGATAGTGCAGGTCGCGATGCTCCTTTTCCCCGCGCGCACCGTGCCAGAGTTCCAGGCGAACGACATCGCACCAGCTTGCCTCGTCGGCGGCGATCAACTCGTCAACCCGGCGGCGGCTATCGATCCGGCCCCCCGACCGCAACGCCTCGATCCACATCGATGTATCAAGCAGCACCACGGCGGCGGCCCCCCGAATTTCGCAATTCACGAAGTTGTTCGACCGTCATCAGGTTCTTGAAAGTTCCCAACATCGCCCGCGCCTTCTCCAAACGATGCCGCCGATTGTATTCCATCAGCGCGGCCAAAACCGCCTCGCGCTTGGTTGATGCGCCGGAATATTTCATGGCCTTCTTCAGCATCTCGCTTGGAATATCAACCGTCGTTTTCATGATTCCAATTATCGGTATCAAGGATTCCGAAATCAACCCATTTCGCGTCATCGATCCAGTTCCGCGGCGATGACGTTGATGCTTCCCAGTACCGCCACCACGTCGGAGATCATGTGCCCTTCGATCAGCTTGGGGAACACCTGGTAATTGATGTAGCTCGGCGGGCGGGTGCGGGCCCGCCAGGGGACGTTCTCACCCGCGGAGACGATGTAATATCCCAGCTCTCCGTTGCCGCTTTCGATGCAGCCGTAAACCTCGCCCTTGGGCGCGGCGAATCCGCGGTTGGTCATGATCAATTCGAAATGCTGGATCAATCCTTCGATGCTGCTGAAGACCTGGTCCTTGGGCGGGAGGACTTCCTTGCCTTCGGGGCTGACGTTCACCGTTCCCGGCGGAATATTGTCGATGAGCTGGCGGATGATGCTGAGGCTTTGTTTCATTTCCTCCAATCGCACCAGATATCGCGCGTAGACATCTCCGGTGGTCATCACCGGAACCTTGAAATCCACCGCCGGCGCGCCCTGGCCGTCCCAGTTGTCGACGAAGCAGAGGTACGGCTCGTCCTTGCGGATGTCCCGCCGAACGCCGCTGGCGCGGGCCATCGGGCCGGAAAGGCTCCAGGCGATGGCCTCTTCCCGGCTGATTACGCCGACGCCCTTGGTGCGATCCACGAAAATCCGGTTTTTGTTCAGCAGCGCCTCGACGTCCGCCATGGCCGGCGGCATGTCCTCGTTCACAAATTTCTTCACCATCCGCTTGAATGTCGCCTCATCCGGCAAATCCATGTTCAGCCCCCCTACCCGCGTCCAGCTTGTATGGAATCGCTGGCCTGACATGTATTCAACGATGTCGTAAATCGTTTCGCGTTGATTGAAGCCGTACAAAAATGCCGTGAACGCGCCCAGGTCCAGCCCCGCCGCCCCGACGCACAAAAGGTGAGACTGAATCCGCCCGAGCTCCCCCGCCAGGGTTCGCAGCACCTTGCACCGGGGCGTCAGTTCAATTCCCATCAATTTTTCGGTTGCCCCGTGCCAGGCTAACTCGTTGTAAATCGGGGCGGAATAATCCATCCGGTCCACGATCGTCACATATTGATTGTAGTTGAGATGTTCCCCCAGCTTCTCAAAGCCGCTGTGAAGATAGCCAATATGGGGCGTGGCCCGAAGGATGCGTTCTCCGTCCAGTTCCAATACTAGCCGCAGGGTTGTGTGGGTAGCCGGGTGCTGCGGCCCGAAATTGAGCGTCCAGCGGTTTTCGCCGCTGGTGCCGCCCAGCTCCGGCGGCATCAGCTCGCTGGAGGTCTGGCTGAGGGTAAATGGCATAGGTGAAGGATTATAGCGACGACGCCACCGGGCAACCAGAGCGGACCAATAGTATATTAGTATATGCTAACTTATTGCCCTCCCGGTTGCGTTTGATGGAACTCATGATAGATTTTCAGGGTGTGATATGTTCCACGTGGAACACCACCCCGCAAACCTTCAAGGAAAGGAGTCCTTGCGATGACCCAGGCAACCAAGGCTAAACCCCGTCTAGGCCGTGGGCTAAGCAGCTTAATTTCAGTTTCCAGCTTGCCCGTTGAAGCGGAAATTGCCGCTGAAACGAAGGATGTCAATGTGTCTCTGTCGGACTCACCCGCCCTTCCTGCCAGTGGACTGCCATTCCTCGTTGCGGTCGAATCGATCCGGCCCAATCCCCATCAACCGCGAAAAACGGTCAATGATGCGGCCATCGCCGAGTTGGCGGCCAGCATAAAGACGTCTGGAATCATTCAGCCGCTGGTCGTCCGGAAGGCGGGCGAGGGCTTTGAATTGATCGCCGGCGAACGGCGTTGGCGGGCTGCGAAGCTCGTCGGATTGGCAGAGGTTCCGGTGATTGTGCGGGATGTGGATGGATTTACACAGGCACAAATGGCCCTCGTCGAGAACATTCAACGCGAAGATTTAAATCCGATCGAACGGGCCCAGGGATATCGGTCACTCATGGATCAGCTTGGATTAACCCAAGCGGAGTTGGCGGGGCGAATGGGCGAAGATCGCAGCAGCGTAGCCAATTACCTGCGTATTCTTGATTTGGCCGAAGGTGTTCGGGCCATGGTTCGACAGGGGCATTTGAGTCTCGGACACGCCAAGCTGCTGGCGGGCGTGAACGACATACTCCGTCAACAACAACTGGCGGACATGGTTGTTGCACAAGGTTTGTCCGTCCGTAATCTTGAGAAAATACTTCAAACAGGCGCGCGTCCCGCGGCGGCCCAGAAGCCCGCCACGTCGGCGGCGCATATTCTAGACTTGGAAAAATCGCTAAGTCGGCAATTGGGAATGCGAGTCGAAGTGCGATCGGCCGCGAAGGGAAAAGGGAAATTGATCTTGCATTATTCCTCACTCGATCAATTTGATGATCTTCTGCAAAAATTGGGAACAAAGCCTGAATGATTTGGAGAGCGGGGCGTTGAAGCTTGTTCCACGTGGAACGCCGATTGAATAGCAATAATTAGATATATATTACTAGAAACAGACGATAAGAATGGGTAGTTTGTGGATCGCTGGGAACCAAACTCTAAAATTGCACCAATGCCTGAAAACCAGAACAACGGCTCGACCGTCGACGTGGCCATTATCGGTGGGGGGCCCACCGGGCTCTTCGGGGCCTTCTACGCCGGCTTGCGCGGCATGTCGGTCAAGATCATCGACTCGCTGGAAATCCTCGGCGGCCAACTGACGACTCTTTACCCAGAAAAATACATCTACGATGTGGGCGGTTTCCCCCAGATCCTGGCCAAGGAGTTGTCGCAGAACCTCGTGGATCAGGCCAACCAATATAAACCGGCCGTCTGCCTCGGCGAGCGCGTGGAACGCCTGGAGCGGGAAGGGGACAACGGCATTTTTAAACTACATACGAGTTCATCCGTTCACGCGGCGCGGTCCATCCTGATCGCCGGGGGGGTGGGGGCGTTTGAGCCCAAGACGCTTCCCTTGCCGGAGGCCCAGCGGTTCGCGGGGCGCGGGCTGCAGTATTTCGTGCGGGATCTTCAGTCGATGCGTGACAAGCGCGTTCTGATCGTCGGCGGGGGGGATAGCGCGGTGGATTGGGCCAACACGGTTTCGCCGATCGCCGCATCCTGCACACTGATCCACCGCCGCGACCAGTTCCGCGCCCACGAGCAGAGCGTCCAGCTCATGCGCCGGGGCGCGACGAAAATCATGGCGTTTTTCGAGCTCAAGGGGATTCAGGGCGGCGATCGGATCGAGCAGGCAACGATCTATGACAATCGTAGCAAAGAAGAGCAAACGCTCGGCATCGACGTGTTGCTCGTCAACATCGGGTTCCATAATTCGCTGGGGCCGATCAAGGACTGGGGTCTGGAAATCGAGGGCGGATCGATCAAGGTTGATGCGATGATGCAGACGAACATTCCAGGCGTGTTCGCCGCCGGCGACATCGCCACGTTTCCTGGAAAGCTCAAGCTGATCGCCACCGGGTTCGGGGAGGCCTGCATCGCCGTCAATTTCGCGAAGCATTACCTCGATCCCAAGGCGAATATCTTCCCGGGGCACAGCTCGAACATGAAGAGATAGGATAGATCAGAGAGCTAACGTAAAGGCGGCCCGTTATTCAGGAATTGCGTTTGATGGAAGGTTTCGGTCTTTCGGGTTCCCAGATCTCGCCCAAGGGTATCTTAAGGTCCAGGAACGGCGGGAACTTTACAACTTCGTCGTTCTTTCCGCTGCCGGCGGGGCGGTAAGCGCCGCGCGCCAGTTCAAACGCCTCTGCCGTGCGATCTTCCGGATCGATGATCCAGTAGTGCGCGACCTTTCCCTTGGCATACTGTTTGAATTTGTCGCGGCGGTCGATCAATCGGCTGCTGGGGCTCACGATTTCCACGCACAGGTCTGGCGGCCCCTTCATGGCCGTTTCGCCCACGAGATTCAAGCGGCTGTTGAAAAAAAAGATCAGGTCGGGGCGGCGGACGTTATAGCGGCCGAACATGGTATCGACGTCGCCATATAGCCGACCGAGCTTTTTGCTTCGGACATGGTTGACCATGATCGTGGTCAGAATTTTTTCGGTATACGAATGATTCGGCGTCGCGCTGGGACTCACCGCGACCTCCCCGTTGACCAGTTCAAGCCGCACCCCAACTGGATCTTCGCCCAATTCCAAAAACTGCTGGGCCGTCATTTTTGTGGTGCTGATGGTGGACATGATTCACCTTCCGGCGAGTATACCAACACAACGGGCTGATGTGCCATTGGACCGAGCGGTTTCGATCGTTTTTGCGGTTCCCGGCGTATACTTTGATACTATGTTCACGATGTTTCGCGGCCGGCTGTGGTTGTTGCTTTGTATCGTGCTTGGCCTCGCTACGGTGGCGGTGGGGGGGCCGGCGACGCAACCAGCCTCGGCGGATATTCTTCTGGCCGACGTTTCCGTTCGGGGACCGCTGCTTTTGCACCTGCCGGGCATCGGGGGGTATCTGGGATGCGATCGGCGGATGCTGTCGGGACTGCGCGATGGGGGTGTTAATGCCAATATCGTTGTCTATGACTGGACCGAAAGCGATCCGGGCATTCACGCATTGCAGGCGTACCAGCGTAATCAGCGGGAGGCGGCGAAGATCGCCGATCTGATCGCCGCGCACGCAGCGGCGGATCCGGATTCGCCGATTTACATCACCGCGCACAGCGGCGGCTGCGGGGTGGCCGCGTGGGCGATGGCAAAACTTCCGCCGGACGTGAAGGTTCAGACCGTTCTATTCATGGCGCCGGCGCTGTCTCCGACATTCGATTTAACCGCGGCGCTGCGGCACGTGAACGGAAAAATGTTCGTATTCTCCAGCCCGCTCGACACCGTCGTCTTGTACACCGGGACCAGATTGTTCGGCACGATGGACGGAGTTCGCACGGAGGCCGCGGGGTTTTGCGGATTCATCATGCCGCGGGGGGCGGATCCCGTCATGTATCGGAAATTGGTTTCGTGCGTCTACCGGAGTGATTGGGCAAGATACAACGATTTTGGAGGTCACATTGGAGCGATGTCGCGGTCGTTCGCGGCGGCCGTTTTGGCGCCGCTGTTGCGATCCGGCCCGGCGCCGACAACCCAGGCCGATGCCCGGGTCGATGCTCCGCATTCCAAAGGATAGCGCGAGGTTCGACTCGTAACATTCGAAGACCGCAGGATGGCAATCCCGCGGCTTGGTGCGGAATTTAGCGTTTTAAGCGGACAGGACGTCTAACAACTGCTTGAGGTCTGTGCTCTGCGGATCGTCGGGATTATTGCGGAGATAGGCGTCCAGCCACATGCTCGCCGGGCGCGACATGCCGATGCGGGCGAGCACCAGGGCCAGATCGCGCTGCAGGTGACCCTGATTCGGCCAGAGCAGCATTTCCATTTCCAGGATGGCAGCCACGTCGGCGTACTGATTGTTCGTGCCGAAAATATGCAGAAGATTCTGGAGGATGCGTGTGAGCCAATGGCGGTGTGACGCCGGGCGGAGCATTTCGTCGGACCATTCCATTTCCGGGCCGAACAATTCCTGAAGACGGCCGTGGGCTTCGTCGCGGGTCAGAATGCGTCCGCCGCTGAACGTGTCGATCAGCAGAATCCGCTGCGGGGCTTCTTCAACGGCGACGAGAAAATGTCCGGGCAATCCGACTCCCCAGGTCCGAAGGCCCAACCGTTCGGCGACGATTTTGTAAACGAGGCTCAGCGTGATCGGCAAGCCGCGTTTGGTCGCGAGAACGGCGGGCAGATAACTGTTGACGGGGTTGTAATAGTCTTCCGTATTGCCGCGAAATCCAGCTTCGTCGAATAGGACATCGTGCAGATGCGCCAGCACCGCCTGCGTTTGCTGGCTGCGGGCACGTTTGCGAACGGCATCGACGTAATATTGCAACTGACGATCAACGCGCTGCGGATTTGCATCCTCCATATGGTGCATGGAGATGGCCACGGCGCCATACAACAAAGCATCCGTGGATTTGATCGCTTCGACCTGTCGCCCCAGGAGTTTGAATGCATCCGGCGTGCAGCATTGTGGTAGGTCGGGGCGGGTCATGGATAACTCCAGTTATTGGCCGAGGCTTATATCGGCCAAAACCGGCTTTACTCATGCATAATCTATGCCAACATGCTGTGGCGACCGGGCGGGCACGGGTACAGCGTCAGTTTGGCGGGTGTGCACTACGGCAATAGGTGATAGCTCACAAACGCGAGCCGTAGACTGTCGGGCGACCACGATGGCACATTAATCGTCCCTTGGCCGCCCAGCAGTTTCGCCAGCACCGTAGTTTTCCCGTCGGCCAGCGACATGATCCGAAGCGTTACATCCTTGTCTGCCGGATGGCCTTTCACGTCTTTGTCATAGGTGAGGAATTCCAGCCATCGGCCGTCCGGCGAGACGTGCGGGAACCAATTGTTCGAATCGTCCGAGGTTACTTGCCGGAGATCGGTGCCATCGGGCCACATGCGCCATATCTGCATCGTGCCGGTGCGGTCGGAGTTGAAGTAGATGTATTTTCCATCGGGAGAATAGTCCGGCCCATCGTCGAGGCCGGGGGTGGTCGTGAGGCGCGTTTCTTCGCCGCCGCTGATGGGAATGGTGAAGATTCCGAATTTCCCATCGCGCCGGCCGCAGAAAGCGAGAGTGTTTCCATCCGGCGACCAGCCGTGAAAATAAGACGGGAATCGCTCGGTCACACGATGCGGCGTGCCGCCGCCAATGGGGATGGTGTAGATGGCCGATTGGTGCGGGTCGGTGGACTGATCGCTGATCGCTAGCATTGCACCATCGGGGGAAATGCCATGATCGTTGTTGCAGCGCGTGGCGAATCTCGTGTCGATTGCCTCCGGCGTGCCGCCGGCCACGGGCACGCGCCAGATGCGGCCATCGCGGTTGAAAAGAAGAGACGCTCCGTCAGGCGTCCAGTTCGGCGCTTCGGCTCGCCCAGGCGCGGAATTGGTCACGCGTCGGTCGGTCGAAGCGATCGTGATCGTCTCCATGGTACTGCAAAGCTGCGGCGGTCGATTTGCCGGCGGCGGGTCCGTCACGAGGTGCACATTGGAAAACACGGCCGTTTCCGAAACATCCTTCTCGTGCGAGCAGACGCCCAGACCGACGTAAAACGGCTCCTGAAATTTCAGCCGCACCGACGCACCGGAGAATTCAAACGGCTGACCCTTTGGAGCCAGAAACATGTAAATATCATCGCCGCGCTTCTCGATGCGCAGACGAGCAGGCGCCGAAATGTTGGACTGGACCTCGTGCGTGTTGGCGTCGGTTTCTTCCCGGAATTGAAGCGATGTCAATCCGACGCCGTGCAGCGCCGCATCCGCGTAGGCGGAATTCGCATCGAGGCTTTGGCGGATCAGCAGGCACGCCTTTCGATGTGGATTTTTACCGGCGCCGATGAAAGAGACATCCGCCTCCAGCGAAAAATCGTCCGAGACTTTTTTCCACAGGAAGTGGAACGCGTCGGCTCCAAACCACATGTTTTCGCCGTTGCCGGTGATCGTGTAGGTTTGCTTCGCCGCGTCGTAGTCCACCTTGCCGGGGTAGAGAACGTTTCCGATGTCGCCGTCATCTTCAAACAATCCCACCGCGACGGATGGCCGGGTCTGCGCCTTGGCGGGCCGCATCACCGTCCATTTGCCGGTCGGCACGCTGTTCACCTGAGCATCCCTGTTCGGAGCGATGCTTGATTTGCCGTTGCCATCGGAAAAAGAACGGCTTTTCGTCGTTACATTCCATCCGTCAAGAACCACCAGCGGCTGGTCATCTCCCAAGTCTCGCGCCGCGGCTTCGACAGAAATGGTTCGGTTCTCTCCAGGAAGGAAACTGACGTAATTGTCGCTGTAGTATGTCGGCAACACGCGCTCGCCGGTGCTTTGTTTGCGCAACTGAATGTGAGCCATGAGCGCTACCGCCGGTGATGGGTTGGATAGATTTACATCGAGCAGGCAATTTCCGCCCGCGTCGTGCCGCGTGATCTTGGCGTTCAGCGACACGGTGGGGAGCGTTTGCAGCGCCGCGAAGTCGTCGGGATGATCCGCAAGCGCATGCCAGTAAAAATTATCCGAAATGACGTGGTGGTTCTGGCCGTCAAGCTCCAGCTTGACGAAATGGACCGGCGACAATTCCGCGGGCCAGTCGATGACGCCGACATCCGTGGCTGCGCTGGGCTGAGCGGCGACGGGGCTGCGGCGATCGTATTGCAGGCTGCCGTCCATGTTGTACACCCGCGTCCAGGCAATCAGGCCATCCAGCAACTTGGGCGTCTGGTTGATGACCAGGACGTGAAAATTGTCCTCGTTCATCTGAATGTGGACGGGCTCGCACGCTTTGCGGACGGCGAACAGCGAAGCGTAGGCTTCAAGGTCGTAGCTGTAGATTTGGAAAACGAAATTCGGCTGAGCGGGATTGCTCATCCAGGTGAGCACGCCCGTACAGGGTTTGAACAGCTTGGCAAACCGGCCCTCGTACATGGCGCGGTAATCTTCATAATTGGCAAGTTGCGCCTTGCGCACAAAATCCGGCAGGTTGGCGACCGGGCCGTAACGCCGGGCGATGATGTCCGGATAAAGCGGGGCGCGCCCGCGAGCGCCCTCCTGGGCCCCGACGCAGAGTTCGTGTTCGGCCCAATCATCGTTGACGGTTTCCCAATCCTTCCGCGGCATCATCGCGTGGATCGATTCAATCGTGGGAATCGATACGCTGCCGATTTCGGTCTTGAACGCTTCGTTGAAGGTGTAAAACGCCCGCGGCTCCCGCCAGCGGTAGGGGCCTCCGGACCGAACGCCCTGGCCGTCGGCGGAATTGCGATGGTACAGACGCGTGGGATCGAGTTCGGCGGCGATTTTCTGGATTCCCAGGTCAACGGCTTTGGGGGCCGGATCGCTTTCGTTTCGGCCGCACCAGATCACGATCGACGGATGCGAGCGGTAGCGAAGAACTTTGTCGCGCACATTGGCCAGATACATGTCCACGTTAACGACATTGGGACCGTCGCTGCGATTGGGCTGGAAAAACTCATCCCACACCATGATGCCGTATCGATCGCAGAGATCGTAGAAATCTTCGCTGGTGCTCTGGCCGACCCAGTTGCGGATCATGTTGTAGTTGGCCAGCTTGTGCAGCCGGATTTGCGCCTCGAGACGACTGCGCCCAATGCGCTTCATCGCTTCATCCATGCCCCAGTCGCCGCCCTCGCACATGACTGGAACGCCGTTGACGGAGATCGTCAGATTTTTCGAGCCGGGAACTTCGTAAGTGATCTTGCGAATGCCGAAGGTGATGTCCTTCGCATCGGAAAGTTTGCCCTTGGCATTAAAGCTCAGTCGCAGCGTGTAAAGGTTCTGCGGCCCGTAGCCATTGGGCCACCACAACAGTGGGTTGATCACGCGCAATTGCGGAATTTCAGCGGGTGTGAGCTTTACGATCTTCGTTTCCCCCGGGCCCAGTGCTACGGGGAAATCGAAACTCACGTTGGCGAACGCGCCGTGCAGCGAGCCGGTCCGGGGCACATCCGTGATGTTTTGGACGGTTGTCAGGACCGTCAGATCGGCGCTGTCGGTCCGCGGCAATGGAAGGTCGGAACTCACCATTGTATTCCGCACGACCACCGGCCCGCTGGCCGAGAGCGTCACTTTCTGCCAGATGCCTATGTCGCGATCGCGGATGGGCGGGATCCAATCCCACCCCAGCGTGCACAGAAACGTCGCGCCGTCCTCCGTGAGGATGCCGCCATTCCTGCCCGTGCCCTTTTCGACCGTTTTTTCGTGTGGAACCCCTGGATGCGGCGGCGGCAGGATCTGGACCGCCAGCGCGCACGTTTTGCCCGCCGTGACATAACGCGCAATGTCAAAGTTTCCGCGAACGAACGCTCCCTTGATGCTGCCGAGGTCGTGGCCGTTCACCCAAACCTCGGCGATGTAGTTGATGCCGTGGAAGTTCAGCCACACATGCCGGCCGGCATCTTTCGGCGGAACGAGAAATTGCGTGCGATACCAATACGACGTTCGGCAGAGACTGTCGGGGATTTTGTCCGGCCGATCGTTCTCCCCGTACAACGGCTCGGGGTAGATGCCGTCATTCACTAAAGTGGTTAGGACAGTCCCCGGAACGGTGGCCTTGAACCACCCCGCCGGCGCATAGTTTGCCCGAGAAATATTGCCGCCCCCCCCGGCCACCTTCGCCGCATCCTGCAATTTCCATCCGGAATCGAGCGTGATTTCCGTCAAGGCTCCATCTTGATCCGAGGTTTCAGGCGTTTCTTTGCGAGCTTGGTTGCTTTTGGAAGTGCTGCATGCCGCCAGACACAATGCGATTGCAGTGACGAGGGCCAAGGCGCCAATTCGCCGCCGTGCTGTTTGATCGATCATGGGAATCCTCGGTCGTCGGGGCGAACGGGGGTCATACACCTATCAGAACGTCGAGAACAACGAATTGCCAGCAGTTCAGGGGATGATCATCAATTCCATCGCGGCGCGGCCTCTGCGTCCATACGGTTCAATTCTTTAATGGCCGGTGCAAAAGCGGCCGGCTTGGGCGATAATAATCCCCGTCCTTTTTGGCGCATTTTTTGGAGGCCTCTGCCCATGAATTACCGCAAGCTTGGCAATACCGACGTGAGCGTTTCGGAAGTGAGCTTCGGCTGCTGGACGATGGGAGGGTTGAATTGGGTCGATGGCAACCCCAACGGCTGGGCCAACGTCAACGAAGATGAAATTACCGCCGGAATCAAGACGGCCCTGAACGCGGGCGTCAATCATTGGGACAACGCCGACGTGTATGGCAACGGCAGGGCGGAGCGCATGTTGGCAGGCGTGTTCGGCCGGCTCGGCGTCGATTCCAAGCGTCACATCATTGCGTCGAAGATCGGCCATTTCCCCGGCACGGCGGAACACGCTTACGATCCGCTGCACATTCGCCATCAATGCGAGCAGTCGCTGAAAAATCTCCAGCGCGATTACATCGACATTTACTATCTGCATCACGGCGATTTTGGTCCCGATGCGAAATATCTCGCGGGGGCGGCCGACGCGCTGGATCGGTTGCAGAAGGAGGGCAAGATTCGCGTCAAAGGCCAGAGCGCCTACAGCGAAGAGGATTTCGAGCGGGCGGTGCCGGTGGTCAAGCCGGTCGTTTTGCAAAGCTGGGCGAATGCGCTGGACGATCATTTCGTTCGCGCGGGCTCGCGGCTGCAAAAACTCATGGATCAATTCAATCTCACGTTCGTCGCGTTCTCGCCGCTGGCCCAGGGGCTGCTCCTCGACAAATTCGATCCGGCCAAGCCGCCGCAGTTTGAGCCGGGGGATCATCGCCGCGGCGGCAAGCGGTTTGAGGCGGATGAACTGCTCAAGCTCAAACCCAAACTTCAAAAGCTCAAGCGGCGTTTTGGCCAGGAGACGGAAGATCTGGCCGCGATGTCGCTCAATTACCTTCTGGCAATGCCGCGGGTGAGCTGCGTGATTCCCGGCTTCCGGAATGAGCGGCAGGCCCGCTGCAATCTCGCAGGCGCGGGAAGGAAATTAAATGCGGATGACATCAAGTTTATCCGCGACTCATTGGCTTGAGCGGGCAATCTGAAAAGGAGCGACGATGCCAACCAGCAATCCGTTGGACATTCTTCTGGCCCACGACCGCTGGGCGACCGGGCAGATTCTCGCGGCGTGTGCCAAGCTCACGCCGGAGCAATTCCACCAGCGGTTTGAAATGGGCCCCGGCTCGCTGCACGACACCACCACGCACATCCTCGGCGCCATGCGTTTCTGGGGCGACCTGCTGGCCGCCAGAGAGCAACGGCCGCGGCTGGAAGGTACGAAGCAAACGCCCGACGAATTGCTGACGCTGCTGGACGAGATCGCCACCGACTTGGCGGCCACCGCTCGGGCGCATTCCCTGGATCAAACTGTCTCCCGCGTCCGCGACGGCAAAACCTACATTTACACCCGCGCCGGCGTGCTAACCCACGTCGCAACCCACGCAATGCACCACCGCGCCCAATGTCTCAACATGCTGCGACATCTGGGCGTCAAGCCATTGCCTCCCAGTTCGGTGGCGGAATGGATAATCGCCGTTGATTCCCGTCAATGATATCCGAGAGCCCAAATGTGGTGTACAGATATTTGAAAACTCGGCAGGTAGGACTCGAACCTACAACCAGTCGGTTAACAGCCGACTGCTCTACCATTGAGCTACTGCCGAAATTACTTGCCCAGACAGTTCCGCCGGTTAATCCCGACAGGTCGGGACTCTACCATTGAGCTGCTGCCGAATATCGCGTTCGCTTCAGAAAATCCGTCCGAACCCGAACTACGGAATCTATCGGCTAAGAAAGAGGTGTCAAGAACAACTCATTTCAGTGCGGTTATCGGGGCCGGATCCATATCGTCAAATGCTTGGTTTTCCCCGCCCATCGCCCAGATGAAGCTGTAATTCTGAGTCCCGGCGCCGGCGTGAATGGACCAGCTCGGCGAAATCACCGCCTGGCCGTCTTTCACGACCAGATGACGGGTTTCCTGCGGCGTGCCCATCATGTGGAAAACCCGGGCCCCGGGATCCAGATTGAAATACAGATACACCTCCGACCGACGCAAATGCGTGTGCGGCGGCATCGTGTTCCAGATATTGCCTTCCTTCAACTGCGTGAATCCCATCACCAGTTGGCAACCTTGGATTCCCCCGGGATGAATGTATTTGTAAATCGTTCGCTGATTGGCATCCCGAACCGATCCCAGGTTCACCGCCTCGGCGCTGGATTTCTTGGCGTGAGCGGTGGGGTGCACCGTGTGGGCGGGATAACTGATCAGGAAAAATCGCGCCGGCTCCGATGCGCTGCGGCTTTCGAATTCGATCTGCCGGGTTCCCCGGCCGACGTACAGACCGTCGCAGTTCTCCATGGCGAACGGCTTGCCGTCCACGATGACGTTCCCGGCCGCGCCGGTGTTGAGGACGCCGATTTCCCGCCGCTCGGCGAAATAGTCCGATGCGAGCTGCTCTTTGCTGGTGGCCAGCGCCAGTTTCTTGCCGGTTGGCACGATGGAGCCGATCACCGCGCGATCCGCATCGGTATAAATCAAATCCACCGATCCCGGCTGGAATAGGTCCTCCACCAAAAACGATTCGCGCAGCTCCGCGGTGGTCATGCGCTGATAACGGGTCTGATCGGCAACTATGCGGGTCTTCATGTTGAGCGGCTACTTTACCACGGAAGCCCCGGGCTGAGCATCGTCGAATGTCGCCATTTCAAGCCGCGGGGTGAGCAGGTGGATGAACAACACCGCAACCACATACGCCGATCCGGCGATGACAAACAGGGGGAGATAACTGTGGAGGCGATCGACGACGCGACCGGCGGCGGCCTGGAAGAGCATTCCGCCGATGGCCCCGAACATTCCGCCGAGACCGACGACCGATGCCACTGCCCGCCGCGGAAACAGATCGCCGCTGAGGGCGAAGAGGTTGGCCGAAAATCCCTGATGCGCCGCGGCCGCCACGCCGATCAGCAAAATCGCGAGCCATTCATCGTTCAATTTAGGGGTTACCATGACCGGCAACACACACAGGGCGCAGATGAGCAGTGCGACTTTTCGGGAGGCGTTGTTGCTCCATCCCAATCGTGCGAATCCCGTCGGAATCCACCCGCCGCCGATGCTCCCCACGCTCGCCATGTTGTAGATGATGATGAGCGGCAGTCCGATGTGTTTCAGGTCGACGTGGTATTTATCGTGGAAAAACGGCGACGCCCAGAACAGCCAGAACCACCAGATTGGATCGGTCAGAAATTTTGCGACGCTGAACGCCCAGGTCTGCCGGTGTACGAGAAGTTTGGCCCATTTCACCGGAACAACCGATTCGTACGGGTCGCTGGTGATGTACGCCAATTCTCCCTTCGAGACGCGCGGGTGCTCCGCCGGCCGGCGGTAGATCGGAATCCAGAAAAACACCCAGATCAGTTCAGCGCAGCCCGTGGCCACGAACGCCCATTGCCAGCCGAATTTGATTGCGATGATCGGCACCACAAGCGGGGCGACGATCGCTCCGACGTTCGAGCCGGAATTGAACAGCCCGATGGCGAACGACCGCTCTTTATTTGGGAACCACTCCGCGACGCTTTTGACCGCCGCCGGAAAATTCGCCGATTCGAAAAACCCCAGACACACCCGCACGACGCCGAAACCAAAAGCCGTTCGCACCAGCGCGTGGCACATGCTGGAGATGGCCCAGCAAATCAGGGCGATGGCGTATCCGAACCGCACGCCGATGATGTCGATCATCCGCCCGGCCAACAGCAGTCCCACCGCATACGCGGCGGTGAAGGCGGCGTTGATATTGCCGTATTGCGTGTCCGTCCAGTGGATCTTCTGCTGCAGCGTCGGCGCCAGTACGCTCAGGACCGAGCGGTCCACATAGTTCACGGTGGTGGCGAAAAACAGCAGCGTGCAGATGACCCACCGAAAACGGGTGGGGCGAAGCGAACCGTGCGTACCGGCAACATCGATGGTTGTTTCCGGCGGACCCTCAGTCAGCGACATGAAATCTCCCGAAAATGAAATGCGTTGTTTGCCACCGGCGAATCATCGTCCCAGCCAACCGCCGTCCACCGCCAGAATCGTCCCGTGCACATACGCCGCCGCCGGGCTGGACAAAAACACCGCCGCGCCCACGAGGTCCTGGGGCGTGCCCCAGCGCCCGGCGGGAATGCGATCCAGGATCGCGCGGTTCCGATTCTCGTCCGCCCGCAGCGCCGCCGTGTTGTCCGTCGCGATGTAGCCGGGCGCGATCGCATTCACGTTCACGCCCTTGCCGGCCCATTCGTTGGCCAGCGCTTTGACGAGCGATCCGATTGCGCCCTTGCTGGCGGCGTAGCTTACCACGTTCACGCCCCCCTGAAATGTCAGCATCGACGCGATGAAAACGATTTTCCCGCGCCCGCGCGAGAGCATCTCCCTGCCCAGTTCCCGGCTCAGGATAAACTGGGCATCGAGGTTCACTTCCATGACGCAGTCCCAGAATTCGTCCGAATGCTCCGCCGCTGGCTTGCGGCGAATCGTGCCGGCGTTGTTGATCAGAATATCGATCTTGCGCCCGTCGCCGGAGACTTGCCTGATGAATTCATAGAGCGCCTGGCGATTGCTAAAATCGCACGCATATCCGCGGAAATCCCGGCCGTGTGCCTTCACTTCCCGTTCGACATCGCTGCCGGAGGCCGCGAGTGTCGCGCTGACGCCGACGATGTCCGCCCCCGCCTGGGCCAATCCCACCGCCAATCCCTTTCCGATTCCCCGGCTGCATCCCGTGACCATCGCCGTCGAGCCGTCGAGCCTGAATTCCACCGCATTCATGCGGCCCACAAGATACGCGGTACGGCGGACGTTTCCAGCCAAAAGAATTATAATTCCGGGTCTCCGTATGGGCGCTTATTGCAATCCCGGTGAAAGGTCGCCGGTGATACGATGGATGAAAAAGAGAATAGTCGGTTACGTTCTTGGTGACGGCCGTCACGAAAACGATGACCGATTAAAATCCGCGTCCCTCGGCTGTAAGCGTCTCACAACCATAGCCCCGCTAATTGCCCGTCATGCACTTCGTGTTATGCTGAGCGAAGGAAACCGCATCACTGGAGCCAAGCTGTTGAAATAGTGGGGCCGCAAGACAGCAGATGATTGGACATTATTGGATATCCATTCTGCCGCTCGCCGTTTGTTGCTGGATCTGTTCCCAGCAAGCCTTCAGCCAACCGGTGCAATTCAATTCGGCCGAGCAGGCGAAGCAAGCGCATCCCACCACGCGCAGCACCGACAATTTTGACGAGGGCAAAGCCTGGTATTTCGTGCTGCCTAATCCGTTGGTTCTGACCGATGGCCGGCGGGTCGCCGATGCGCAGACGTGGTACTCGCAGCGCCGACGCCGCTGGATGTCGCCATCATGCACGACATCGCCTTTCACTGTCACACCGGCAAGCATGAAGTCACCGCGTTCGATTGGCAAAAGATTCTGGAATTCGCCGACATGAAGCTCGGCCCAGGCAGGCAAAAGTCATGACATCTTCTTTCGCACGTTTTTCCGCGTTGTTTTTATCCGCGACGTTCGTCGCGGTCGTTTCCGCGATGGCGGCCGAGCCGTCGTCTCGTCCCGCCGCTCCAGATTATCCCGTTCCGTATCGCAGGCCGACGGTGGATGGCATCACGCGAACGCTGCGCTCTGTAAAATCTCAAATCGAAGCCTCGGCCGCCACGACGCTCACGACGCGTCCGTCCTCGAATCGGTCCGATCGCAAGTTTCGTCTGATCAGCTACCCAATGGGGGTGGTTTATTCCGGCATGCTCGCCGCCGCGGATGCCACGGGCGACAAATCCTTTGCCGATTTCGACGCCGCTCGTTTTCAGATGTTCGCTGATGCCATCGCCAAGCTGGACAAGACGCAAATCGAAAGACATCACAGCGAAATCACGTACCTGATCAATCCGATTTCGTTGGATAACTGCGGCGCGATCGGGGCGGCGCTGGTGAAGGCTCGCCGCGGGAAGATTGGACCGGATCTGCAATCGGCGATCGACGACATTGCCCGCTACATCAGCCATGGGCAGCTTCGGCTCGATGACGGCACGTTGGCGCGGGCCATGCCGTTCAAGAATTCCGTCTGGGCCGACGATGCTTATATGAGCATTCCGTTTCTCGCGCAGATGGGCGCGCTCAGCGGCGATGAAAAATATTTCGACGATGCCGCCGCGCAAATGCTGCACTTTTCCTCCTATCTTTTAGTTCCTTCTACCGGGCTTTTCACGCATCACTGGAACACGGGCAATCCCGATGACCAGCCCCGATATTACTGGGGCCGCGGCAACGGCTGGTGCGCCATGGCCATGGTTGAACTGCTTGATGTGCTTCCGCAGGACCATCCCCAGCGGGCCCGGATTCTGCGGCTCTTCCGCGCCTACGCCCAGGCAGTGGCCAGCCTTCAGGCCGGCGACGGCTTGTGGCATCAGATGCTCGATCGCACCGACAGCTATACCGAAACCAGTTGTTCCGCCATGTTCACATTCGCGCTCGCTCGCGGCGTCAACCGCGGCTGGCTCGACGCCAGCGCCTATGGTCCCGTCGCGCAGGCCGGCTGGAACGGTTTAACCTCACGCATCGACGACGAGGGCCACATCACCGGCACGTGCGTGGGCACCGGATATGCGGACGATTACGTCTTTTACTATCACCGCCCGCAGACTGACGATATTCACGGTTACGGCCCCGTGCTGCTCGCCGGCGCGGAAATGATCCACCTGTTGAAAAACGATCATCTCAGGATCAGAAGCCCCGAACGGGGCTCACCCGTCATGTACTACCAAAAGAGAAACTAATCCTTCTTGGGGCATACCCGGGCGATTTTTCATCGTCTATTCATGTAGCACGGTTACGTTCCGGTGGATTGCGAAATCCACGATGTATCCAGCTATTATTTGTCGAACGACTTTTTTTCTGGTTCTGCTCCTCGCCGGTTGCACCAGGTACCACCCGATGCCGTTGTCGTCATCGGCCGTGGAGCACAGCCTGGCGCCGCCTGATCGCAATGAGATTCGGGTCGCGGCCCAATCGATCAAACATCCGCTGCTCAAGCCCGTGGTTTTTGATGATCGCCAGGGTTTGACGCCGGATCAGGCCGCGATTCTGGCCGTCCTTGCCAACCCGTCGTTGCGCGCAGTGCGCGATCAGCGGCAAGTCGCCGCCGCCCAGCTTTTGCAGGCCGGTATTCTGCCCAATCCACAGGTGAGCTTCGGCGAGGAATATCCCTACGGCGGCGCGATTCAAGGCGCGGTCACCGCATCGGATGTCGGCCTCAGTTGGGATGTGACGCAACTGATTTCGCATGATGCCAAGGTCCGCGCCGCCCAGGCCGGCGCCGCTTCGGTGGACCTAAGCATCGCCTGGCAGGAGTGGCAAATCGCTCAGGCCGCCAAGACCGCAGTGTATGATGTCGTATCGCTGGAAGCCCAACTGGCGTTGGCGCGGGACATCGATCGGCATCTGTCACAAAACCTGGCGATCGTCCGGCAGGCCTTTGACCGCCACGACAAAACCCTGCTCGATCTCACCGCCGCGGAGGCCGCAAGCCTCGACGCCCACGTCGCGGTGCTGGCCCAGCAGCGCGATCTTCAGGACCAGCGTCTCACGCTCAACAAAACGCTCGGCGTTCCTCCTGAAGCGCGGGTAAAATTGAAATCCAACATCGTTTTCCCCGACCACGTCTCCGCGTTGCCCGCGAACCAGATTCTCAATGGCCTTGAAAGCCGCCGCCTCGACCTTCTGGCCCTGAAGCTCGGATATCAGAACCAGGAGCAAACGCTTCGGGCCGCGGTGCTGGAACAATTTCCCAGGATCAACATCGGATTCGACCGCCAGCGCGACAACACCAACGTCCAGAGCGTCGGATTTGCGGTAACGGTCGATCTTCCGATTTTCGACCGGAACCAGGGCTCCATCGCCGTCGAGACCGCGACGCGCCAGCGGCTGTTCGACGAATACATCCAGCGTGTGTACGAGGCCCGTTTCGACGTTTATTCCGCGATCGACGATCTCAGCGCCATTTCTCGCCAGATCGTGGCCGCCGAAGCGGGCGCCGTCACCGGCCGGCAGCTCATCGACACCTACCGGGACGCCCTGAATCAGGGAAACGTCGACGTGCTGAGTTATTACACCGCCATCAGCAGCCTGACACAAAAGCAGTTGGATATCCTGAAGCTCAAGCAGCAGTTGATGGACAACGAAATCGCCTTGGAATTAGCGGCCGGGGAATATTTTCCTGCGCCAACGAATTGAAAATTTCGGAGATTGATCAGATGAAAGTCGTTTGGAACCTCTTTTTGGTGGTCCTGCTGATGGCCGCCGCCGGCTTCGCCGGTTATTTCATCGGCCATCGCGGCGTCACGGCCTCCGCGCCGGAGGTTTCGGACGACAGCTCCGACGATCCCATCCCCGCCGTGCGCACCGTCCCCATTCAGCAAACCCGCATCGAGCAAAAAATGATCGCTTACGGCGTCGTCACCGCACAGCCGGCGGACATGACCATCCTCTCTCTTCCGTTCGAATCGCAGGTCAAAAAAGTTCTGGTCGTCCCCGGCCAGCGCCTGGCCGCCGAAACCCCTGTCATCGAAATCGAGCCGAGCACCGACACGCAATTGCAGATGCTCCAGGCTAAGGCCGCCGTCCTGGCCGCAGCCGCGGATATCCGGCAAACCCGCCAGCGCTACAGCGCTCACCTGGCCACCAACCAGGACCTTCTGCAATCCGAGCAGAATCAGCAAATGGCGCGATTGAAGCTGGATTCTCTGGAAAAACAGGGCGCTGGTGGAGCCGAACAACTCAAGGCGTCGGGGCTGGTCGCCAAAGTGGATGTGCAGGATGGGCAGATCGTTCCGGCCGGCTCGCCGCTGCTGGAGGTCGCCGCCCCCGATAAGCTTGAAGTTCGCCTCGGAATCGAACCGAGCGACGTGTCCGAATTGCACGTCGGAGACGCCGTCTTGATTCGGCCGATCAATTCCGATGCGTCCCCGATGCACGGCAAGGTGATGATGATCGCCCAGCGCATCGATCCCGAGACGCGCCTGAGCGATGTCTCCGTCTCCCTGCCGGCCGACGCGGCGGTTCCGCTGGACACATCGGTCAGCGGAGAGTTGACCGTCGCTTCCGCGGACGCGCTGGTTGTTCCGCGGTCCGCCGTTCTGCCGGGCGATGATGGTTATTCCCTGTTCACCGTCGATCACGACAAGGCGGCCGAGCACAAGGTAATCCTCGGCGTGCGGAACGATGATGCGGTGCAGGTCGTCGGCGACGGGCTCGCGGCGGGGCAGGCCGTCGTGATTCTGGGCAACCTGGAATTGGAAGATGGCATGACGGTCAAGACGGTCGATTCGCCAACGACCCAGGAGGCCGCACAGTGAAAGCCGCCCACTGGGCCAGCCGACATGCGCGGTCCATCCTGTTTCTTCTGGGGGCCCTGGTGGTCGGCGGAATCTTCGCCTCGCTGGCGCTGCCGGTCTCGCTGTTTCCGCAGGTAAGCTTCCCGCGCATTCGGGTTGATTTCGACGCCGGCGATCGCCCGGCCGAGCGGATGACCGTTGAAGTCACCCGCCCGGTTGAAGAAGCGCTGCGGGCCGTGCCGGGCGTCCGGGGATTGCAATCCATCACCAGCCGCGGCAGCGCCGAGGTCGCCCTCAGTTTCGACTGGGGGCAGAACATGACCGAGGCGATGCTCCAGGCCGAGGCCGAGATCAACCGGATTCTTCCCAGCCTGCCCGCGGGCACGACGTTTCAAGTGCGGCGGATGGACCCGACGGTTTTCCCGGTCATCGCGTACAGCATCACCTCCGACACGCGGCCGATCACGGAATTGCACGACCTGGCCCAATATCAGCTTCGCCCGGCCCTCTCGACCGTTTCGGGCGTGGCCCAGATCAGCGTGGAGGGGGGAGCGGTCACGGAATACCGCGTCACGCTCGATCCCGCCAAATTGCAAGCCCACAATCTGGCGCTGACCGATGTCGCAACCGCCCTCTCCGCCGCCAACGTTCTCACCGCCGTCGGGCACACCCAGGAGAATTTCCGCCTCTATCTGGTCGTCACCAACACGACATTCAAGTCCATCGACGACATCGGCGCCACGGTTCTTCGCGGCGGCGCCGGCGGCGTCACGCTCTTGCGCGATGTCGCCACCATTCGGCCGGAGCGTTCCCCGCAATTCACGCATTCCACCGCCGACGGACGCGATGCCGTGCTGCTTAACGTCTTCCAGCAGCCGGGCGGCAACACCATCGAAATCGCCGCCGCCATTCGCCGCGCCCTGGCCGATCAGCAGCGATTTCTTCCCCCGGACGTGAAAATCGAAAGCTGGTACGACCAGAGCGATCTGATCACTTCATCCGCCAAAAGCGTGCGCGATGCGGTTCTTATCGGGGTGGGTCTGGCTGCGATTGTCCTCCTGCTGTTCCTGCGGAATTTTCGGATGACGCTCATCGCCATCCTCGCCGTTCCGATCGTGCTGGCCGTTACCGCATTACTTCTGTACGTTCTGCACCAGAGCTTCAACATCATGACCCTCGGCGGAATGGCGGCGGCGGTGGGGCTGATCATCGACGACGCCATTGTGATGTCCGAGCACATTGTCCGCCGGCTGCACGGCCCCGGCGGGCAGCACGCCGACGCCCGCCAACGCGTCCTGAGCGCCAGCGAGGAATTCACCAAGCCTCTCACGGGCTCATCCCTTTCGACCATCGTGATTCAAATCCCGCCGGTTTTTCTGGTCGGCGTCTTCGGGGCATTTTTTGCGGCTCTGTCCCTCTCCATGGCGTCGAGCCTCATCATCTCGTTCCTGGTTGCGTGGCTGGCGATTCCGATCGTCGCCTCGCGTTTCCTCCGCGCAAAAGACGTCCAGCTCGAGGCCGAAGGACCTATCACCCGCGTCGCCTTCGCCGGTTATGCGGGCCTTATGCGCCCGGTCCTCCGCTTTCCCTGGCTGGTTTTGCTGCTGGTCATTCCGTTTTTGTGTTACGGATATTTCGAATACCAGCACGTCAAATCCGGATTCATCCCCACCATCGACGAGGGCGGGTTGGTGATCGATTATGTCGGGCCGCCTGGCGCATCCATCACCGAAATGGACCGGCTGCTCGGCAACGTCGAGAACATTCTCCGCAGCATACCGGAGGTGCAAACCTATTCCCGGAGGACCGGCTTCAGCCTCGGCGGCGATATCAGCGAAACCAACAATGGAGATTTCTTCGTTCGCCTCAAGCCTCAGCCGCGCCGGCCAATTGAAGCCATCATTGCCGAGATTCGCCATCGCGTCGCGCAAACAACGCCGGGCCTGGAGATCGAGCCGGCCCAGCTCATGGAGGACCTCATCGGCGACCTGACGGGCAAGCCCGAGCCGATCGTCGTGAATCTCTACACCGATGATGAAGCCGTCCTGGCGGATCTGGCTCCGAAAGTTGCCGATGCCCTTGGGAGAATTCCATCCGTCGTCGATGAGGACACCGGCGTCGTCCCCGCGGGGGATGCGCTGGAAGTTCGGGTCGATCGCGTGAAGGCCGCCCTCGAAGGTGTTAATCCCGATGCCGTTACCAGCGATCTCCAGGCATTGCTCAGCGGCACTGTGACCACGCAGGTGCCCGATGGCCCCAAGATGGTCGATGTCCGCCTCTGGATTCCACGGAGTTATTTCAAAACAAGCGACGATCTGGCCAATCTGAATCTCCGCGCCCCGGATGGCCATCTTTTTCCGCTGAAGCGGGTTGCGACGTTCAACGTGATCAGTGGCCAGCCGGAGATCACCCGCGACAATCTCAAACGAGTCGTGTCCGTTACCGCGCGTATTGATCAAAGCACCGGCCGCGATCTCGGCTCGGTCATCGGCGACGTGAAAAAAATGCTGGACCAGCCAGGATTCATCCCGCCCGGCGTGCGATACACCCTCGGCGGACTTTACGAGCAGCAGCAAATCGCCTTCGCCGGCCTGATTAAAGTCATCACCGCTGCGGCCGCGCTCGTGTTCCTCCTGCTCCTTTTCCTGTACGAACACTATCGCGTCGCCATTGCCATCATGTTCACGACCCTCCTGGCCGTCGCCGCCGTCTTCATTGGCCTGCGCTGGACGGACACCGAACTGAACATCTGCTCGCTCATGGGCATGGTCATGATCGTCGGAAACGTCACGGAAGTGGCCATCTTCTACTACAGCGAATACGCCGACTTCCTGATCGATGGCGCCGTTGCCGATCGCCTCATCGCCGCCGGAAATTACCGGATGAGGGCCATCGTCATGACGACGGTTGCCGCCATCCTCGCGCTTCTGCCCCTGGCAGTGGGGGCGGGGATGCTTCAGCCGCTGGCCATCGCCATCATCACCGGACTCGTTGTTCAGTTGCCGCTGGTGCTGATCGTCCTACCGGCCCTGCTGCGGATCCTGCGCGTCCAGCGCTGAAATCGGCTGCAGGTGCTTCTCGATCCCCTGCTGTTCCAATTGGTCCAGCGTAACAGCTTGCGCCACGCCGAACGATCCGATGCGCGTTCGGCGAAGTTCCGTCAGATATCCGCCGGTTTTCAGTTCTTCTCCCAAATCGCGCGCGATCGCCCGGATATATGTCCCGCGCCCGCAGTCGATCCGCAGCCGCAGCAGCGGCCAGTGCCACGAAAGAATGCCAATCGCATCGATCCGCACGTTTCGTGGCTGCAACTCGACCGACTTGCCGCGCCGAGCCAATTCGTACGCCCGCCGCCCGCCGACTTTCAGCGCGCTGAACGCCGGGGGCCTCTGTTGAATCATCCCCACCAATCCCGCCGTCGCTCTTTCGATTTCCTCTCGGCTCGGCCGGGCCGCATCCGGCGTGGGAATTTCCGGCGAGTCCGGATCATCCGTCGCCGTCGTCGCACCCAGCTTTACCGTCGTCTCGTACTGTTTCGGCTGGCCCATGAATGTCTCGCACGTCTTGGTCGCCTTTCCGATGAGAAGCAGCAAAATCCCGGTAGCGAACGGATCGAGTGTCCCCGCGTGCCCGATTTTCGTCCCGCGCGCCAGCAGCCACTTCACCCGGCCCACCGCCGCCGCTGAACTTATTCCCGCGGGCTTGTCGAGGTTGATTACGCCGTTGATGGCTGTGACGTTTGCCAATTGCCCAATTCCAATTGCCAATTGCCTATTTCCTATTGATGCAGACAGTTCGGACATAATACGCAATAGGCAATAGGCAATAGGCAGTCCTTTTCCATTGGTTCTTGTTTTTTCGCAAGTGATGATGATATTGGGAGCCCCGGATGTACATCCGGGGCTGGTAGTTTTTTTCAACGATGATCTGGAACAAACCCGAGATTTTGCGGAAGCTCCGCCGCCTCCACAAGGCAGGCGCGGACATCTCCTACAACGGTTTGGCTCGGTCGAAGCAATCGCTGGTCTCGGCAGCGGCGTATCATTTCGGCTCCTACCGCCGGGCCGTCGAGCAGGCGGGGATCAATTATGCCACTGTTCTTCGCCGGCCGCGCTGGACGCGCGCCAGGATCATCGCGCTGATCAAAGCCGCTCGGCGCGAAGGGGAAAAGCTCTACTGGTCCGCGGTCACGCGTCGCCGAGACGAGTTGGGCAAGGCCGCCTTCGCCGCGCTTCAGCCGCGGCTGTTCGGCCAATGGCATCGGGCCTTGCACGCGGCCGGGCTCGACGCCGACGATATTTCCCGCTATCGCCATTGGGACCGCAATTCGATCGCCTTCGAGTTGAAATCCCGTTACCGCGACGGCGAGCCGCTCAGCAGCGGAGCGCTGCAGAGCGACGATCCCGGCCTTCACGCCGCCGCGATCCGGCATTTCGGCGATTACGACGCCGCCCTTCGCGCGGCCAATTTCGACCCGCAGAAATTTCGCCTCCGACGCCATTGGGATAAATCCCAGGTCCTCAAGGCGATCAAGTCCGCGGCCCGCGGCGGTCAGAGCGTCGCCGACAGCCAAATTCGCCGCGAATTGCCGGCTCTTTATGGCGCCTCGATTCGCCTGTTCGGAACATTCACCGCCGCCCGTGATGCCGCAGGAGTAAAACTTCGCCGCGGGAAAAAATAGAAAAATTACACCGGGGCGAAAATCGTCATTCCCACGCCGACCGCCACGGATGCGACCAATAGCACCCAGGCAAAAATCTCCGTCTTGCTCATGTCGCGTACCCCTTTGGGTGTTTGCTGAACCAGTTCCACGCCGAGCGAATGATCGTCTGCGGGTCCTTGTACTTCGCTTCCCAATCGAGCAGTTTTTTTGCCCGTGAGGGATCGGCCCACAGCGCGATCGCATCCCCCGCTCGTCGTGGGCCGTAGCTCACCGGCGCTTTTTTCCCGGTGACCTTCTCGGCATTCGCGATGATCTCTTTCACCGAAAATCCTCGCCCCGTGCCGAGGTTGCAGAAAATCGGGTCCGAGTCCTTGAGCCGTTCCATCGCCCGGATGTGCGCATCCGCCAGATCGTCCACATGAATGTAATCCCGCACGTTCGTCCCGTCGGGCGTCGGATAATCCGTACCGAAGACCGTGATCCCCGGCCGATTGCCCGCAATGGCCCGAAGAATCACCGGGATCAGGTGTGTTTCGGGGTCGTGATCTTCGCCGAGGCTTCCATCCATCGCGCAACCGCTGGCGTTGAAGTATCGCAGCGATGCGAAGTTGAATTTTCGGTTTCCCAAGTGCGCGTCGCTGAGGATCTGTTCGACCATCAATTTACTTCGCCCGTAGGGGGAGACCGGGGCTTTCTTTTCATCCTCGGTGATCGGCACCCGATCCGGATTACCGTAGGTCGCGCAACTGCTGGAAAAGACGAATCGCTCGATGCTCGCTTCCTTCATCGCTTCCAGAACACCGATCGTCGTGCTGACGTTGTTGTGATAATACATAAGCGGATGCTCGACGCTTTCGCCGACGTATGCGTAAGCTGCGAAGTGCATGACGGTGTCGATGCGGTGTTTTCGCATAGCTTCGAGAAGCCGGGGTTTGTCGTTGAGGTCCGCGACGATACCGGGCACTTTCAGGATGTCGATCACCTCCTGGTGTCCTCGGCTCAAATTGTCATAGACGACCGGCGAATGCCCGGCTTCCTTGAGGCGTTTGACCGTGTGCGACCCGATATAACCCGCTCCGCCGGCGACCAACACGTTCATAGCGATGCTCCTTCGCGACCGAGTATAGAATAGAGATTTGTCTGCCGGAAGGTTGGTTTGGGAAGAATTGCCTATTGCCTATTTTCTATTGCCTATTGAACGGAAGGTTGAAGGTCTCCTCCGCTCAATAGGCAATAACGTCCTCGGCCAAGTGAGTGTCGCGCACCTGCCGGCGGGCGGCGGAGTAAACCAGATTGATGTAGCGCTGCACCAACTCGGCGAAAGCCGGCTCGGAACAGGTGGCGAGATAATCGTGAAGAAGCTCGGCGTCGCTCATCATAAGGTTGTGTTCTGAATTGAATGTACCTTGCCGAAGAAGAAAACGGACAGGAATTTGGGCAAAAGGCGAGGTCCTTGAAACCTCGACGGTGGGAGTTTGGAACGGTTGTGACGGAAACGGCCTTTGGGGAATTGGTCAAAGTTCCATAATGCGCACTAGACGGTTGGGCGGCGTCTCTGACAAAATGCAATAAAATGGAACATCAGACCACGACCGCCGCGATCGCATGTAAGACCTGTGGGCTCGTCCACTCGGTTGATCCGCTGGCGCCGGGCATGGCGGCCAATTGCCGCCGCTGTGGGTCGAGGATCGCCAGGCGAACCAGCGGGTCTCTGCACCTGACCGCTGCTCTTTCCCTTGCGGCGCTCATCCTGTATGTCCCAGCCAACATCTATCCCATTCTTCGGCTTGAAATGTACGGCGCTAGCTCGCAGAACACCGTCTGGGGCGGATGCCAGCGGCTCTTTCTCGACGGCGATTACGTGATCGCGGTGGTCGTTTTCCTTGCCAGCATTCTCATTCCGTGTCTGAAGCTCATCGGTTTGTTCTTTCTAGTTGGTTCCACCAAACTCAAGATCTCACGATGGAAGAGACCGCGGACGTGGGTTTACCGCATTATCGAAACGATCGGCCGCTGGGCGATGCTGGACGTGTTCGTCCTGGCCGTGCTGGTATCGCTCGTGAAATTGGAGCGCCTTGCGACGATCATTCCCGGAAGGGGGCTGTTCGCCTTCGGCATGGTCGTGATCTTCACCATCCTGGCCTCGGCAAGCTTCGATCCCCAGCTCATTTGGGAAAATGAGGAAACAGAGGAGCACGCTCGATGAGTCGCGCAACTGAAGAAAAATCGGATCACCCGCACGCACCGCCAAAGCCCGTCGTGAAAAAAATGCGCCGGCCGGTTCTCCTCATCTGGCTTGTTCCGGTTTTTGCGCTGGGCATGGTGGGGTATTACATCTACGATCACTTCGCGAGCCGCGGACGCGAGATCGCGATCAAGTTTGACGAAGCCGATGGACTGAAAACGGGCCAAACCCAACTCATGCATCGTGGGGTGTCGATTGGAGAAGTCACGGACATCCAAATCACTCAAGATCAGAAGCAGGTGGTGGTCAAAATTCGGCTGAAGCGCGGTCACCCCTGGTTCGCAGAAAAGGGGGCCCGCTTCTGGGTGGTGCGCCCGGAGATATCCACTGAATCCATCACCGGTCTCAGCACCGTTTTGAGTGGCCCGTACATCGACTCTGCCCCCGGCGCCGGAGAGCCTGAAACGGAATTCACCGGCCTGGAAAAGACTCCCGTCATCGAGCAGGATGGCCTCGAAATCGTGCTGAAGACCCCGCGTCTGGAACACTTGCAGTCCGACACGTCCGTCTATTTCCGCGGCGTGCCGGTCGGCGTCATTCAGGACATTCAACTCAGCCCCGACGCCGCCAGCATCGATGTCCGCGCCCTCATCCGCCGGCGTTACAGCACGCTGGTGAGATCAAATTCTCAGTTCTGGATCATCAGCGGCGTCGATGTGACGGGCGGCCTGCTGAGTGGCGTGCAGATGAAGGTGCGGTCGCTTAGCTCCCTCGTCTCCGGAGGAATCGCCTTCGCCACCCCGGAAAAGGACATGGGCGAGCAGGCTCAAAACGGTTCGGAATTCGTCCTTCATGACGACGTCAAGAAAGATTGGCTCGATTGGGCCCCCCAGATTCCGATCGCCCCGGACGACTCTGGCCAGCAGCAAGACAACGGCGGCCTTCCGCAAGTGCCGCAGTCCATTCGTTCCGCGGTGGGAGCCAAATAACCCCGCCCGTTTATTTCAGCACAATGGTTTTTTTGGCAGTGGGAGTAGCCCACTCGGAGCCCGCTTCCGTCACTTTCAGACTATGGATATGGCCCCCAACCTCATGGGCCGTCCGAGTCATGGCGTCCGCGTGGATGCGACTGACCAGTTCCACGATCTCATCGATGCCGCCAACTTCTAGATTCTTTGGCTCATCTGGCCAGTGAACGGCTTTGCCCTGGCCAAACGCGTATCCCCAATCGGTGTTCCAGGACGACAGTTCAGGAATCCGTGAATTCCACGGCCATGCGAGAAACAGCCGCCTCAGTTGTCCCTGGCCATCGAATCCATCGATCAGAAACTCCACACCCTCTTTTTTGCCCGAACATTCGGAACACTCGCACCAGGACCCGGTAATGAGTTTGCCGAGCCCCTTGTCGATCACAGCCGCGACCTCCAAATGCGTTTGGCAGTTGGCGAAAGAGAGTTTTTTCAGACAAGCGGCAACGCTGCGTTTCTTCCAGGTATTCACACCACTGTGGCTAACGACCAGACACGAATCCGCGATGGGGAAAATCTTCTGGAGCGTGTCGGTAACAACCTTGCCGTGCCGGTTGGACCGTCCATCCGCCTGAACAACGACGCCTCCACGAAATTTTGCCGAGACGATGAGAGTCATATCCACTCGAAAGTTTCGCCCAATCGACCCCAATACGCGCCAACGAAGGCGTGATTTCCATAGGAAACCACGAGTCGGGCCGAAGATCAAGTGGGCACGGCTATCAGCCGGCGGTGACCAGCGCAATCGCGAAGCCGTCGTAGCCTTTGATACCTACTGTCTGGATCGCCGTGGCGATCACTCGCGGCTCGGCGGCGATCAATTCGTTCATTCGCCGCACGCCCCGCACGCCGGCGTCGCCGCTGGCGGCGTCGATCACTTTTCCGTCGCGCACCACATTGTCGATGATGATCAGGCTTCCCGGTTGCGAGAGCTTCATCGCCCAGGAAAAGTAATCCGGATTGCTCGGCTTGTCGGCGTCGATGAAGATCAGATCAAATGGCCCACGGCCATTGGCGGCCAGTCGCGGCAGGGCATCCAGCGCTTTGCCGAGAACCAGTTCAACCACATCGGCGACGCCAGCCCGCGCGATGTTGGATCGGGCGATTTCAGCGTGTTTCGGATCGGCTTCCAGCGTGATGAGGCGCCCGCCCTTGGCCAGGCCCCGCGCGAGCCAGATCGTGCTGTACCCGCCCAGCGTGCCGATTTCCAAGATGCTGCGGGCGCCCCGCAAAAGCGCCAGCAGCATCAGCAGCTTGCCCTGGTTCGGCGACACATTGATCGCCGGCAGCCCGGCGGCGGCGCTGGCACGCAATGCTTCATCCAGCGCCGGGTCCGGTGGAACAAGCATCTGGGTCATGTATCGGTCCACGGCGGTCCATTGCTCTTGAGACATAGATCATCCTCGCTTAATCCGAGCCGGGTTTCCGGCCTCATTTTCAATTTCGCCGGCAGCAGCGATTTGCTTACGGCCGGGGCGTGCTGTATTTTACGTCTTTCCGGGCGAGAAGACTTGGGGCGGTCGATTCGGGGCAGCCCGTCTGGCCCGGGACCCGATGGAGCGGGCGTTTGGATAAGAAGGTGCGGCACACTTTCTTAACGGCTCGCGGCCGAATGGCCGCCGGTCCCCATCGCTTTCAGGGCGATTCGATGCGGAGCGTCGGTCGGCTCTGCAATCGTAAAGCCATCTCGCCCCAGCAAAAATCCCGGCAGGAGACGACAGCGTGATCTTCGATAGGCTTCTGGGCATGTTCAGCATCGACATGGGCATCGACCTGGGCACATGCAACACGCTGGTCTGCGTCAAAGGCGAAGGAATCGTACTCAACGAACCCAGCGTCGTCGCCGTCAAAAAGGGAACCAACCGCGTTCTGCAGAACGGCAACGCCGTCGGATTGGTCGCCAAGGAAATGCTCGGCAAAACGCCCGGCTCGATCACGGCGATCCGTCCATTGAAGGACGGCGTCATCAGCGATTTTGAGATCACGCAGGCCATGCTCTCCTATTTCATCCGCCGCGTGCACGGACGAAAGCACTTTATCGGCCCGCGGGTGGTGATCGCGATTCCATCCGGCATCACGGCGGTCGAGCGGCGGGCGGTGTACGACAGTGCCGAGCGCGCCGGGGCGAGGCGGGTTTATCTCGTCGAGGAGCCCATGGCCGCCGCGATCGGCGCCGGGCTTCCGGTCATCGAACCCACCGCCAGCATGATCGTGGACATCGGCGGCGGAACGACGGAGGTGGCCATCATCTCCCTGGCCGACATCAGCGTCTGCGAATCGGTCCGCGTCGCCGGCGACGACTTCGACGAGTCGATCGTTGGCCACATGAAAAAAACGTACAACATGGCGATCGGCGAGCAGATGGCCGAGAAGATCAAGATCGAGATCGGCTCCGCGGCGTCGCAGGGCAACGGCGAGCCGACCATGGAAGTGCGCGGCCGTGATCTGATCAGCGGTTTGCCGCGCAAAACCATCGTCACCAGCGAGGAAATCCGCGAGGCCCTGCAGGAGCCGGTCACGCAGATCATCGACGCGGTGAAGCGGACGCTGGAGATGGCCGAGCCGGAATTGGCCGCGGACCTGGTCGAGAACGGCATCACGATGGCCGGCGGATCGTCGCTGTTGCGCGGGCTCACAACGGTGGTCAGCAACGCCACCGGCCTGGACGTGAAGCTTGCCGAGGACCCTCTCACCTGCGTAGCGCGCGGCACGAGCGTTTACCTGGAGAATCTCGAATTGTGGAAGGAAACGATGGAATCGGACGCCGACGAGGTGTGAGCGAGTCTGATTTAATCCACCGGAAACCGCCGTGTCCGCCCTTCGATTCAGCCAGACTTTTTTCGCCCTGATGGTGCTGAGCTTTGTCAGCGCCTTCATCCTGCCGCAGCGCGTCACCGATCTGGGGCGCACGCCGTTCGAAGCGCTGCTGATCCCCATATCGCGGCCGTCGTACCGAATCGCCAACGCCATCCGCGGCCATTTTGTACGCGAGGCCGCCGAAGAAGACACCCGGCCCGCGCAAGCCATCGAGCAAGAGAACTTGGTTCTGAAGCAGCAGGTGCAGATCATGTCCGCGGAGATCGAGCGGCTCGCCCAGCGCGCCGACGAGCGCGAACGACTCGGCGGTTTTGAAAGCCTCTGCGAACGATTCGAAGTCGCGGGAACCGATAGCGACAACCGCGAGGGCCTCACCATCACCGGCTCGGGCCTGAGCGCCGTCCGCGTCGATGAGCCCGTGCTGTCATCCGGAACGGTGATCGATCTGGTCGGCCAGATCGACCGCGTCGGCGCCTTGGCCGCGCACGCCGTGCTGGTCACCAACATGGGATTCGCCGTGACGGGCCATTTCTTCAGCGTGTCGCCTGGCAGTGGCGCTGTGGAGAACAAGAATCTTTTGCCGATCGTTCGTGGCGAGGGGGATGGGAACATGGTCATCGACAATCTCTCCTTTCAACAATTGGGCGACAGCGTACATGCCGGGGATTGGGTCGTTCTGTCGGATAACCGCTGGCCGCAGCTTCACGGCGTGCGCGTCGGCCGGATCGCGTCGATTTCACCGCTGCCCAGGCAAACGCTCTTTGCCGAGATCCGCCTGGCGCAGGAACCAGATATCATGCACCTGAACGATGTGTGGGTGATGACCCGCCGGCAATGAAAATCCCCCGAACATGCGATGGCTCAGCTATTTCATCCTCGCCTACGTCACCCTGGGTTTGCAGGCGGGAGTCGCGCACGCAATGCAGTGGAAAACCGCCGAGCCGAATCTCGTGCTGCTCGCGGTCGTCTTCATCGCCCTGAACGCGCCGCGCGACGCGGCCCTGCTGGGGTGCTTCATCCTCGGCGTGATGCAGGACCTTGCCTCCGGCGGGACGATGGGGCTATTCGCCTTCAGCTACGGCTTGGTGGCGCTGTTCATCACGGCCATTCAGCAGGCCGTTCATCGCCGGCACCCGCTGACGCATTTCACCGTGGCGCTGATCGGCGGGATTCTGACCGCGATTATCCTGGCGATTCACGGCTGGGTTCGCCCGCCGGGGATCCATGCGATGCCGCTGTTTTTCACGGCCATTTATTCCGCGGTCCTGGCCCCGTTCGTGATCGGCCCCCTGCAGCGGATGAATCGAGTGTTTCGGTTCCAGCGGAATCTGCGCAATTAGCAACTGGATATTCCGGGACCGAATCATGGCGCCAATGCCTTAAATCATTCTTCTCGCATCAATGCCCGAAACCCTGCCTGCTCGAAGTGATGATCCGCGGTCAATGCATCCATGATGCCTCGCTGTTGCATCACCAGAAACGACAAACAGTCTGTTAGCGACCAGTCTTTGTCGTGGCGATTCTCGTATATACTCAGCCCGAGGTGAAACTGTGCTTCGCTGGGCAGCGTCACTTCGACGAAGGATTGGCTCAGAAATCCCCTGATGAACCGAGCGACGCGGGCGCGAGAATCAACCGTGCATAGCGCATCGGCAAATTCCACGAGTACCCAGGTGGTTGTCAATAATCCGCCAACACGGCCTTGACTGTGGCGCATTGCCTTTTCATGGTCCTTGTCTCGTGAGTTCACCAGCGCAAGCAGATAGTAGGTGTCGACGAACTGGACCGTCATTCGATGGGCTTTCCGTGAGCATAGTGATTGTGCAGCAGAGCAAGATCTTCGGGACCTTCAATGGCGCAATCCTCGGCCAGCTCAAGCAGACGATTCCATTCGACCTCCGGCGTTTCTTGCTTGACCGTCGGTTCGATGGTAACGCGTAGCGGCGTGTTAATCGGGATTTCGACTCGTTCGTCAGGCTTGATGACTTTTCCGTCGAAGTGACCAGTGAATTGAACCATGCCCAGGATTTTATCACGTCAAACGGTTCAAACCAAACATTTCCTGGCGGTTTTCGCCATTTGGTGTTCGGCCGCGCCTTTCACTTTCAATCCGCCCGGCGCAGAATGTAGCCAGTTAACCGGGGACATCCCAAGGATGGGACATGTTCGAGCGGCGTCTTAAGATTTTACTGTTCATCCTGCTCGTGGCTTGCGGCGCGCTTGGGATTCGCGCGGCGCAGATTCAACTTTTCCAGCACGACCTTTGGCGCAAGCAGGCGACGGAGATCATGAAGCGCGCCGAGTTCATCGAAACCACGCGCGGCACGATCTTCGACCGCAACGGCGTTCCGCTCGTCGATGACGCCCCGTGCGTCGATGCCTGCGTCGATTATCGCGCCATCACCGAAGAGCCCGACCCCCAATGGGTCGAGGACCGCGCAAAGGAAAACCTGAAAATTAGCCTCGGCAGTCAGTTCCGGAAGGCTTCGCACTCGGCGGATGGGCTTGTGAAGGACGAATCCGACCGCATCCGCGGCGACATCGCCGCAATGTGGAAAGAACTGGCGGTGGTCGGCAATGAAACTCCCGATCAGATCGACGAACTCCGCCGCGACATCGTTCAGCGCGTGGAGATGCGAAAGCGATACATCTGGTGGCGCAATTACGCCAACGCCCGATCCGAACGCGAAAATTCCTCGAGTTGGTATCGTCACTTTCTGCTCGACAGTGCACCGGACGAGTCGGCCATCGATAAGTTCGAAGTCGAGGTGGGCGAGGAAACCTCGCCACACATGATCCTGCACAACATTTCATCGGAAGTTCAGGCCCGCCTCGCCCGCGAGCAGGATCGATTCTTCTGCCTCAGCCTCGTCCCCAGCAAATACCGCGAATACCGCTTTGGCCGGGTTGGCTGCAACGTTCTGGGCTACCTCGGCGCCGTCCGGCCGGATGAAGTTAATTTCGGCGTGGGGCTTTCCGACGCGCAATTGCAACAATACTGGTCGGACCAGGCCAGCCGGTTTTGGAAACCAGAATTGCTCGCACGATATGGCCTGCCCGCATTTCAGGAGTTGCGGAAATATTGGCCGAACGATCAGGCTGGACGCGCCGGTATCGAGGCGTTGTGCGAGAACACCCTTCGCGGCACTCGCGGCAAAATCGACAGCGTCGCGGGAACCGGCGATGTCGTCGATCAGATCGACGCCGTTCCCGGCAGAAACGTCACGCTCTGCATCGACATCCTTCTTCAACAGGACATCGAGAACGAATTTGTCAAAACCCGCGTTCATCGGGACCAGGACACTGGCGAGGTGGAGACCCGCTACAACCAGCATGGCGCGGCGGTGGTCATCAAGGTGGATACCGGCGAGGTGTTGGCGCTGGTTTCCAATCCCGGATTCGATTTGAACGACCTCCAGTCCCACTTTGCCGAACTGGCCGGCGACGAGTTAAACGAGCCGCTGCTGGATCGCGCCACGGAGATGGATGTCGTGCCCGGCTCCACGGTCAAACCGATCGTCGGAAGCGGTGCGATCACCGACGGCGTCATGACCTCGCAGGACAAAATCCAATGCAGGGGCGAGTTGATGATTGGTGGTCGGCCGCAGCCCTACGGGCATTGCTGGATTTGGGCCGCCTGCCAGGCGCACGGCCTGCCCATCAGCCACCGCGCCGCCGGGGATCTCGGCATCGGCCCGGATGACATGCTTACCATTTCCGACGGATTGAAGGACAGTTGTAACGTCGTCTTCGAAACGATCGCGCTGCGAATGGGAATGGAGAGACTTTCGAAATGGTTTGACCGATTCGGGCTGGGCCGGCCCACCGGAATCGGAATCGAAGAGAACCCCGGCCTGATTTATCGCCCGAGCGGTGCGAACAGAATCTTCGCCCAGACGCAGACTTGGTCGGCCGGCATCGGCGAAGCGGATATCCAGGCCACGCCCATCCAGATGGCCAACGTCGCCGCCTCCATCGCGCGAAACGGAATTTGGATGCGCCCTCGATTGGTTGGGAACGATGACTTCGGCCGGTTCACGACGCGGCCATCGGTTGCGCCCGGGCCGGATGAAGTCGATCTGCATCTCTCGCCCGATGCGCTGCAGGCGGTGCAGAAGGGGATGCGCGAAGTCTGCACCCCCAGCGGCACCGGCAACCAGATTCTTCCGCAGATCACCGATCTCGCACCCGACGAACCGCCGCTGGATCAGGACCCCTTGCAGCATATCGAAATTGCCGGAAAAACCGGTTCGGCACAGACCCAGCAACTCATGACTCTGGTCGAGCGCGACGCCAACGGAAAATTCGCCGGCTACCACCAGGTCCACTTCGGCGACCCCGGCACCGAAGGGTGGTATCTTCGTCCACCGGTTCCCGATTCCGATCCGCATCCGGAAAAGCACCTGGCTCACGGCTGGTTCATCGGCTACGCGCCGGCGGATCATCCGCAGATCGCATTTTGCGTATTCGTGGAATACGGCGAAGCCGGCGGCCGCGTCGCGGGGGCCATCGCTCACGACCTGCTTGTGGACTGTGTGAAGCACGGTTACCTTCGGGCGGTCAAATGAGGAGCCGTTGACCCAGCCCCCGCAAAAACGCGATCCATCGCGTCGTCCGCCCACGATTTCCTACGCCGGCGGTTCGGCGCCCGCGCCCGCCGCCGCCGTGACCGCTCCGCCCGCGCCTCCGCCGCCTCCCCGGCCCGTCACGTCCGCCGCGGCGCGACGAAGCTGGGCCGAGCCGATTTTCCGATTCTGGATGCTCGCCACCCTCGTGCTCGTGGGCATTGGGGGATGGTTCCTCATCCAGCAGGTCAGCGCTTCGCGCGACGAGCAGAGACTGATCGCAACCGGAACCGTCGTTACCGCCAGAATCGTCGAAGCCAATGGCGACAGCCACGCGATGGCCCCCGTGGGATCGGATTTCACGCTGGAGTTCGATTTGCAGGGCCAATCCACGACGGTTCATGGCGCCCTCGCCACGCAAGCCGGTCCGATCAGGCCGGGGACATTCATTCAGTTGCACGTCGATCCGAACGATCCGAGTAATTGGACCGATCGCCAGGAAACGGATCCGCTGGGTCGCCGCCTCATCGCCGGCGCGGTCATCATTCTCGCCGCCCTGATTACCGCGATCGCGGCGCTGCTGGTTCGCCGGCGTTTGTTGCGCATTTGGCGCGATGGTGATGCCGCACTCTTCAGCGTGGTCGAAACCCGCTATTCAGCTCTTGCCCCGCTGTCGCACACCGTTCGCTGCGTGTCGGCCCTGGGACGGAATACAACCATCGTGACGGTCTATCTTCCCAACCGGTTTCCCAGGCCCCAGACCGGCGAAGTGCTCTGGCTGATCCATCCCCTTGGCAAACCCAAGGCCGCCATCGCGGCCAGGGCGTTTGAATGAAGAAAGTAGTCGGTGGTTAGTGATGAGTGGTTAGTAAATGCAAGCCACCAACCACTAACCACTCACCACTCATGAACCGCATCTGGCAACAGCTCGCCATCGCGACCAACTGGCCGATATTGGCGGCCGTCGCCGTCCTGTCCGTCCTGGGCGTGATGAGCATCTGGATCGGTCCGTCGGACGACGGCCCGAAACAACTGGTCTTCCTCGCCGTCGCGGTCGCCGTGATGGCAGCTCTTCAGACCGTCAACTATCTGCATCTCGGCCGATACGCCTGGCCCCTCTATTTCCTGAGCCTGATCCTCATTGGATATACCCTCCTCGGCGGATTTGCCGAGGAGCATGGACATTCCATCCCCGGCGTTCACTCCATCAACGGCGCTTGCTGCTGGATCACGTTCCCCGGCGGCGTGAGCTTCGAACCGTCGGAGCTGATGAAGATATCCTTCATCCTCGTGCTGGCGCGATACCTGCGCTATCGCGATAATTACCGAACGATGAGCGGCCTGCTCCCGCCGTTTCTGCTCACGCTGGTGCCGGCTATCCTCATCCTTAAACAACCCGACCTCGGCGTTGCGGCCCTGTTCATTCCGACCCTCTTCACGCTTCTCTTCGTCGCCGGCGCAAAGGTGAAACATCTCCTGGCAATCGTCGGTCTGGCGATGGTGCTGATCCCGCTGCTGTGGTTCAGCGGCGATGAAAACGTGCCGATCTTCTCGCACCTGCCGTCGATCATTCAAACATACCAGCGTGCCCGCGTCGCCGGCCTGCTCAGCCGCGATCCCAAAACCCTCCGCCAGTCCGGATTCCAGCAACTGCGCGCCCTGACGGCGATGGGCTCGGGCGGCCCCACCGGCAAAGGCGCCGGCGAAATCCCCGTCGGCGAGCACGTTCCCGAGGCCCGCAACGACATGATCTTCGCCATCATCGGCGAGCAGTTCGGCCTGGTCGGCTCCATCGCCGTGCTGATGGCCTACATCGTCCTGTTCATCGCCGGCATCGAGATCGCCTCCGCCACTCGCGAGCCCTTCGGCCGCCTTGTTGCCATCGGCATCGTTGCGCTGCTGGCCGCCCAGGCGATCCTGAACCTCAGCGTGGTCATGCGCCTCTTCCCCGTGACCGGCGTGACGCTCCCCTTCGTCAGCTACGGCGGCAGCAGTCTCGTCGCCAGCTACATCGCGGCCGGATTCCTGCTGAATATCGGGCAAAATCGGCCGCTAGTCATTGCGCGGAATTCGTTTGAATACGATTGAATAATGCTTTGGGTACCCTTTGTAGGCGGGAGCTACAGAAGCAGTGATCAAGTACAATGCCTGGAATGGGATACGCAAAAACATCACCGCTAGTTTTTGCTATCGCAGCCTGTTTGGCTTCAGTAGTTGTGTGGTCTCGGGCATCAACAACCAAGCCGACTGATCAGTCGGTCGTCGCCGAATTCAAGATCGAGGGTTCAAATCACCCGATTTTAATTCCGGCGATCTGGCAGGGGAATTCAGGATACTTCATTCTCGACACCGGCAGCACCATACCCTCCTTGGACGCGTCCGAGTTTCCGAACCTTCAGGATCTGCGGAGAAGTCACCAGATGAGTTGGGAGGGCGGAACAGAATCGCTAGAACTCTATCAGCCACCGAATTTGCAGATTGGTCCGATCAATCTGCGAAATCTGTCGTTTGTTGCGAAAGTAGACCTATCACAACTTAGCGAGTATTTCGGAAAGCCCATCTTCGGAGTGCTCGGCGTTAGCGCGATGAAAAAGTTTGTCGTGCAGATTGACTTCGACGCGAAGCGGCTGCGATTCCTTAAGCCCGATTTTGACGCCCACCGTGAATGGGGCAGAGCGATGGGCTTTGAAGCTATGGCCGGAGTTCCTGAGATTATCGTCCGGCTTAGCAATGGGGAATTCCCGTTTCTGCTGGACACGGGGGGTTCGCGTGAAATCCTCATGCCGACGGACGGGTTTGACAAGATGGTTGCCTCCCTGCACGCAAAAACGGTGCCTGGATCGATCCGAACGCTTATCGGCGAAACGGATTCGCGCAGCATGCGTTGCTCGAGCGATTTGGTGGTTCTCGGATGGCACTATCATGATCTAATCATCAGCGAGACAAAGTCCAAAACGGCTTCATTTGGGCTGCCGTTTCTTTCACGCCATATGGTGACGTTTGATTTTCCGCATTTCATTTTTTATATGAAACCCGGGCGCGGATTCAGCCGTCGCGACGAATTTCAGGTCGACGGCCCTGTGGTTCTTTGGAAGAAATCGATGGTCGTGTTTTCCGATCTGGACGAGTACGGCGCGCTCTATCGCGCCGGCGTACGTGATGGGGACATCCTCTTGGGCATGAACGGCAACACAGCGAGCAATTGGGATCTAATTGACCTCAGGGAACTGCTGCAGTCATACGACGTCGATGGCGCCCGCGGTCATGCGCTCTCCTTCAAATTCCAGAGTGGGAACCAAGTCCGTACCGTGACGGTTAAGTCACAGGGCAATGAGCCGGCTACTCGGCCAGCAGATGATGTGGCATCCAAGGCGGCTTTGGCTTCCCTGAAGGCGCTGGTGACGAAGGGACGACTGGAACTGTCAACGGCCCCGACAAGCGCGGCCGACCAGTTTTGCGTGAAGCTGTCTATGCAGTTTGGTTCTGGGGCAAGTGCAGGATACCCACCCCCAGCGCAGGATATTGTAATTCGCGATGGAGATCGCGCAGCGGTTCTCGAACAAACGCCAACCGGCGATTGTCGCGCCTA
The DNA here is from genome assembly GCA_036267155.1 of Tepidisphaeraceae bacterium. Taxonomy (GTDB): domain Bacteria; phylum Planctomycetota; class Phycisphaerae; order Tepidisphaerales; family Tepidisphaeraceae; genus PALSA-1353. The sequence continues at coordinate 67,328 of DATAWP010000022.1, read as the reverse complement.
TTGCACCGACGGCCTATTTTTGATGATCGACCACGACCACCCGGGTTCTATAAAGCGGGCACAGATTGGTTTCCCGAACGTGGAGTTTGATGAGGGGCCGGATGGACTTTTCCATTTTCAGTGCGGAATCGATCTAGACGGTTATGAGGACCAGATTTCGATTGCGTTGGGTCAGCTTATCGAAACCATGATTGCGAACGCTAAATACTCCAGCTACGACAATGTTGCCAAATGCTTCACGGTGCAGTGCCCTCATTCAAATTGGCGAATAGAAGTTTCCTCCGCTGACGCACCGTTTGCGATCAAATCTGCCACGATGCAGGGGGACGACTTCACCTTGACTTTGTCAGTCCTGGCATGCGGAGCCCTACCGGACCGCTATCGCGGCTTGCTAAAGTCTCCGGCAAAGATCGAAAAAGAATTAGCGAACGCGAGAATTCGCGTCGAGGATTTTCGGGCCTCGGAATTAACGGCCGAAGCACTCGACAGCGCGTTTCGTATTCCCCTCGATTTTGGCAAGGATCCTCGGGAACGCGCCACCGCCTCGAAACTGAAGGTCCTATTGCTTCAAGACGGCACCACGACCCGACCGTAGCCAGCAAGGTTATCGGTGCGCCTCTTTACCGCTGGAATGGGATCGGAAGCAAGAAAAATCCGGAATAGAATGTGGACGTATCAGGTGCCCATCATCAATCCCAAACCGGCCGCCAGTTGCGGGGCCACGCGGTCAGATCGTCCAGCCGCTTCATCTCTTCGGCGCTCAGACGATAGCCGGCCGCGCCCAGGAGTTGTTCAGTTGCTGTGCTAAGTGAGAATCATGGCTTGTCGGATGCTTAAGAAGCGGCGTGCGGCATTTCGACAACTTGGCAAATTCAATTGGGTTTTTCCGCTGTTGCCATCAGGTAGTCGCCTTTGCCGATTCGTTTGGCGTGGTAAGCGGCGAGGGCGCAGCCTATTTTCGTGCGGACGAGCCAGTCGTATTTCTTGGGGGCGCGGCGGTCGAGGTGGGCGGCACTTTTGCGAATCCAACTGGCGCGGGAAACCTGGCGCACGTCCAGCACCTTGAAGCCGCTGGCAACGAGAAGGTTGCGCAGCGTGTCGCAGGTGAAATGAAGGACGTGCCGGGGAACGTCGAGCACCTGGGCGGCATCGTCGAAGTATTCGACCTCCCAACTGTCGTAGTTGGGGACATCAATGACCAGATGGCCGCCGGGGCGTAGAAGATCGAAAGCGGCTTTGAGGACGGGGCGAGGCTCGGTAACGTGCTCCAGCGCTTGGCGCATGGTGACGACATCAAAGGCGCCGAGCGGCAGGGCGGGATGCGGGAGCGTCCCCTGAAAGGCGGGGATGCCGGAGGCCGCGACGGCCGCGACGGCGTCGGCTCCGATGTCGAGGCCGGTGACATTCCAGCCGACGGAGGCCATCCGGCGCAGGAACGTTCCATTGCCGCAGCCGAAATCGAGGAGTCGGCCTTGGCCGCGATAGGGGATGCCAAAGCCGAACAGACGCGCGGGTTTGATAAGGGTGACGATGGCGGCGACGGCGGCGTGCCAGCCTCGCGGCTTTTTTTCGGGCGAGCCATACGCGGAGGCGAGAACCCAGGCGCGGACTGCCGTGGATATTTTTGTGCGGCGCCGGTTTTCGCCCCGCTGCGGTTGGTAGCAATGGTAATCGGAGGGGTAATAGGCGGGGAGGTGCTCGGCATCCGGGCGGGGGTTGGTAAAGTGCAGGCCGCAGACGTTGCAGCGGACGATGTGGATCTGGCGGGTGGGATCCAGGGCCCAGTCATGGACAACTCGGGCGGGCGTCCATTTGTCGCTGCTGCAACCGGGGCAATTGACGAGTTCGAAGCCGGCGGGGATGGGGGCTTCCATGAAGTCGGGGGGATGCTACCGAAGCGGAGAGGTTGCGCCAAGACCCGGATAAAGGGTCAGGAAAATCTATTGCAAAACCTGGATCCCCTATTTGATCGTCTGGAATTGGAATTCGTCCTCCACGGTTCCGTGAGCGCGGCTTGGATCAATCCCAAATCGGCCGCCCGTTGCGAGGCCAGGCGGTCAGATCATTGAGTCGCTTCATCTCCTCGGCGCTGAGGCGATAGCCGGCCGCGCCTAGTGAGTCGTTTAATTGCTGCACCGTGTTGGCGCCGATGATCGGCGAAGTGATCACCGGGTTTGTCAACATCCAGGCCAATGCCGTTTGGGTAATCGTCTTGCCGTGAGACTTGCCGATGTCTTCCAGGGCGGCGATGACGGCCCAGCCCTTGTCATTGGCGTAATTTCCCATTTCGCCGGCGCGCTGACTCTTTACCTTGGGTCCGTTGGACCGGTACTTTCCAGTTAAGAATCCGCGTGCGAGCGGCGAATACGGAATCACGCCCAGTTCATAGTGCTTGCAGAACGGCATGGCTTCGTATTCAAAGAGTTGGCGTTCCATGAGCGAATACTGCGGCTGGTAAGACTCAAAGCGATGCAAGCCCAGCCGATCGGAAGCAGCCTGCGCTTCCATGAGCCGCCAGGCAGGAAAATTAGATGCGCCCAGATATCGAACTTTACCGGAACGAACCAGATCGTCGAACGTTCGCAGCGTTTCTTCGATGGGCGTCTCCAGATCGACCCAGTGTGCCTGATACAGGTCTACATGGTCGGTCTGCAATCGGCGTAGAGAGTCGTCGAACGCCTTCATAATGTGATCGCGTGACAGCCCCTCGCCGCCGGGGCCTTTCCACATCTCGCCGCGCACCTTGGTGGCCAGAATGATATTGCGGCGATTTTTTCGCTCCTTGATCCACCGGCCGATGATCTCCTCTGTTTTTCCGCCGTAGGAGAGCGCCCCCGCCCAACTCGTGTAAATGTCGGCCGTGTCGATGAAGTTGCCGCCCGCTTCGAGAAAGGCGTCCATCACTTTGCGGCTATTATCCTCATCGGTCGTCCAGCCGAACTGCATCGTCCCCAGGCAAATCTCCGAGACTTTCAAGCCGCTTCTTCCGAGTTTCCGGTAGTTCATGTGGGCGAAACTAAACACTGACCGCACGTTCGGCAACACCGCGGAAGGCGCAACGCCTGCGGCTGAGGTCGGACGCTATAATCTGCACTTTATGAGCAAGCTATTTTCACCTCTGCATCTGCGAGAACTAACCTTTAAAAACCGCATCTTTGTTTCGCCGATGTGCCAATATTCCAGCGACGACGGCATGCCGACAGACTGGCATCTGGTGCATCTCGGCAGCCGGGCCGTCGGCGGCGCTGCGCTGGTCTGTGTCGAGGCCACGGCTGTTTCGCGTGAGGGGCGGATTTCCCCAGCCGACAGCGGCATCTGGTCCGATCGGCACGCCGAGGCGTTCACCCGCATCACGGCATTTATCCGCGACCAGGGGGCTATTGCGGCGATTCAACTGGCCCATGCCGGACGCAAAGCCGGCACCGATCTTCCCTGGTCCGGCGGCAAGCCCATCGATCAGTCGCGTGGTGGCTGGCAACCGATCGCGCCGAGCCCGATTCCATTTGCTTTGGGATATCCGACGCCGCGCGAAATGACGATCGCCGACATCGACGCGGTGGCTGGGCAATTCTGCGCCGCCGCTCGTCGCGCACTGACGGCGGGGTTTCAGGTCGTTGAAGTGCACATGGCTCACGGATATCTGATGCACGAATTCCTCTCGCCGCTGAGCAATCATCGTCACGACGATTACGGCGGTTCGCTCGCCAATCGGATGCGTCTGCCGCTGCGAGTCGCCGGGGCGGTGCGCGAAATCTGGCCATCGCGTTGGCCGGTTTTCGTGCGCATCAGCGCCACTGACTGGAAAGACGGCGGGTGGGATTTGAATCAATCGATCGAGTTGTCCAAAGCGCTGGCCGCTATCGGCATCGATCTGATCGACTGCTCCAGCGGCGGCATGGCCTATGACGCGAAGATTCCATCCGAACCCGGATACCAGGTTCCCTTCGCCGAGGCGATCCGACGTGAAGCAAAGATCGCCACCGGCGCCGTCGGCCTGATCACCAGCGCCACCCAGGCGGAAGAAATCATTGCAGGTGCAAAGGCCGACGCGGTCCTGCTGGCCCGGCAGATGCTCCGCGACCCATACTGGCCGCTGCACGCGGCGAAGGAATTGAGCGCAGATGTCCCCTGGCCGAAACAGTACGAGCGGGCCAAGCAAAAGTGATTTGGCGAAGCTTAAACCGTGGGCTGCGAGCGTTTCCGCTCTCTTAACGCTCGACGCGCTTTGCAACGCCACGACGCCTGCGCATGATCTGATCCGAGTGTTCACGGCAGGCCAGATCGATCGATGCACCAAATACGGCTGTAAGATTTTTGAAATTAACTAATTACGACTTGTCAAAGAGGATGGCTCCTTGTCGGTGCTCAAGTACGAAGTGGGATTGGAATAACTCGGCCGGGGGTGCAGGACTGAAGCGAAGGTCCATCCGAAAGTGTCTGCGGATATACTGATAACATGGGGCTGACGACGCCGGAATTTGTGAAAGTTATTTAGAATCAGCCCGTCATCTAAACAGAACCCGATCGGAAGCGCCAAACGATCAAAAGGAGCGAACGATGATCACGCGTATTATTTGCATAATCTCGCTGTTATTTCTGGGGTTCTCGTTCGCAAATGCGGAGCAGGCGAGCCAACCGGCCCAGAAGCCGGTGATCGCGGTGTTTGATCTCGCTGGGCCGATGGGGGAGGAGCCGGTGGACAATTCGCTGGCGCTGTTCGGTAAGCCGGGCCTGTCGCTGCGGGATGTGGTTGCGCGGATGGACAAGGCGGCGAAGGATCCCCAGGTGAAGGCGGTGGTGGTGTTGGCGGATGACGCGGCGTTTGGGCAGGCGCAGGCCGCAGAATTGCGGCAGGCGTTTCAGAAAATCCGAACGGCGGGGAAAGACGTGTATGGTCACGCTGATTCGCTGGGGATGGAACAATATGTGCTGCTCAGCGGCGCGACGCGATTGAGCGTATCGCCCACCGGGGAGATTTGGGCGATGGGATTGCATGGCGATGCGCTTTATCTGCATGGCCTGTTGCTGAAAATGGGGATTCAGCCGGACTTTTTGCACTGCGGGGCGTACAAGAGCGCATCGGAAATCTTCATGCGGGATGGCCCCAGCCCCGAGGCCGATCGGATGGAAAACTGGCTGTTCGATTCGGTTTACGACACGGCGATCAACCTGATCGCGTCGGGAAGGAACGTCAGCGCCGATCAGGCAAAGAAGTGGGTTGACGGCGGCCCGTACACCGCGGAGAAGGCCAGGGACGGCGGGATGATCGATGTCGTGGAAGATCGGGCGACGCTGGAGAGCGTGCTGAAGACGAAGTACGGCGACGATGTTGTGTTTGAGAAGAAATACGGCGCCGAGAAACAGCCGGAGCTCAATCTTTCAAATCCGTTCGCGATGATGGGTGTGCTGGCGCAAATGTTGAATCCACCCAAAGCGGAAGCGGGAAAGGCGGCGGTGGGGGTGGTGTACGTGGATGGTCCGATCGTATTGGGCGCGGCCGATGACGGATTGATGGGCAGCCAAATGGCGGCCAGCACGGATATCTCCAAGGCGCTGGACGAAGCGGCCGCGGATGATTCGGTGAAGGCGGTGGTGCTGCGGATCGATTCTCCGGGTGGATCGGCGACCGCCAGCGAGATCATCCTGCACGCGACTGAGCGCGTGAAGGCGAAAAAGCCGCTGATCGTATCGATGGGCGACGTCGCAGGCAGCGGGGGATATTACGTTTCGTGCGGGGCGGACACGGTTTTCGCGGATGATGCGACGCTCACCGCTTCCATCGGCGTGGTGGGCGGGAAGCTCGTGACGACGGACATGTGGAACAAAATCGGCGTGACGTGGAAAGCGTATCAGCGCGGCGCCAATGCCGGGATACTTTCAACGGACACGGATTTTAGTCCGGCCGAGCGCGAGCAAATCCAGAATTGGATGAACGACATTTACGGAGTGTTCAAAGATCACGTGACGGCCATCCGCGGGGGCAAGCTCAAAAAGCCAATCGACGAGTTGGCGGCCGGGCGCGTGTTCACGGGCCGCCAAGCGCTGGACCTGGGATTGGTGGACCGGATCGGCACGCTCGATGACGCGATTACTTTCGCGGCCGACCAGGCCAAGGTGACCGATTACACCGTGCGGACGATTCCGGAACCGAAGAACTTTCTGCAGAAGCTGATGGAACAATCCGCCGGCAGCGATGATGACACGGATCATGTCGCGCTCGGCTCGGCGGCGAGTTGGATCGGGAAGCTGGCGGAGCCGTATCTGGCCGGATTGGATCCGGACCATGCGCGTATCGTACGGATGGCGCTGGGACAGCTCGAGATGATCCAGCAGGAGCAGGTGATGGTCATGATGCCGGCCGGGCTGTGCGTGAAACCGATAGTGCCGCATGGGGCGAATTAGAGTTGGGTGGCGAGGGCAGACTACCTCAGCGGTCAGGGCGGCGGCGTGTCGTAGACGAACTGCCGCATCCAGGGGTCATCCTTGACGCTGGAATAAAACGCTGACAGCGCGGGGTCGGCGGCGAAGGCCGTCGCCCGGCTGGTGTTGACGGCAAGAACGGCTTGACGCACGGCCGCCTCCGATACACCATGCAATCCGCAGAACTCGGCCAATTTGTGCAAATGGCGGCGCGGCTCGGCGACAAAATCCTCATAACGAATCGTGAAGATTGCGTTGTCGATCCCACGGAGAACTTGATCGGCCTGGCGCAGATATTCCCCCCACAGTTCAAATCCCCGCTCGAGGCTCAGGCATCGCGCCGAACCTTTGTAGCCCGCACGGTCCAGGCCTGGACGCAGGCTGAATCGGGTCATCCGGGCGTCGAATTTCGACATCCGTTGTTCCAGCAGTTTCCGTTCACGCGCCCTCAGGCTGGCGGCGACGTCCACGCCATTGCGAATAATGTGGACCAGCCGCGCCCCGGGAAACAGTCGCAACCACAACGGCAGGGTAAAGATCGTGCGCGGATCCTTCCAGCCCCAGGGACGGTCGAACGTTTGCAGCGATCGCGCGTTGCCGAGAAATTGGCGGATGCGACGCGACATGAGATCGGCTCGCAGAGCCAGGACCGTCATACGCAGCGCCGGCTCGCAAGCGAGAAAATCCCGCATCGGCAGCGGATTATCCCAGGAGGCGTTCACGCGGCGCAGGAGCGTTTCGTTGATCGCCACGATATGGCTCGACTCATGATCGCCCTGAAGGTCGCAGCCCTGAAATAATCCCAACTGATCCAGCAACTCGGCCAGCATCGAGGTGCCGGAACGGTGTGCGCCCAGAATGATGACCGGCTGGCGCGCCGTTGGTACCGCCGTCGATGATGTCGCAGCGTCAATCACGGGCGATGCTCCTTGAAAACAAGCCGTTTGGACCGGACAACAATCTCCATTCTCTCAGGACAGTTCAAGATGATGGGAAAAGGGAGCAGCGTTTATGACCGCCAAAATCGGGGCAAAGAGGTGCAGGTAAACCAGGCGACCGCCGACAGGTTGGCGGCGGTGCGTTGCAGTTCGGCCGCGTCGCCTCGCTTCCAATGCTTGAGCCATCGGATGCTCAGGACGCACAGGCGCAGCGGTATGTCCAGCGTCGCGGCCAGCTTGTAAAACCAGGCGGCCGGTAGCCCGTGATGTTTCCGCAGGTATCGCGCCCAGCCGCAAACATACGCGCGGTTCACCTGGTTCCAATTGGCGCGGGAACTGACTCCTCCGGAGTGCTTGATTTGAGCCACGGGTAAATAGTAAATGGCTCCCAGGGGCGCCAAGCGGGCGCACAGGTCGACATCTTCCACGCCGAATTCGTAGCCTTCGTCGAATCCGCCGCATTGCTCGAAAGCGAGGCGGCGGATGGCCAGACAGGCGGCGGGGATTTGTTGCACAGGGCCTTCCTGGGTCGGGTCGCATCCGGTCTTGCGGTACTTCCGATACGATTGGCGCGACATTCTGGTCCACTTGATCAAGTGGATGGAATGCAGCACCGCCGGGAGATTGGGGAGATTTCGTCCAGAGCTTTGGGGTTTGCCTTCGCCATCGAGCATCTGCGGTCCGACGGCCACCACCGCGGGGTTTTTCCGGATAAATTGCACCAGAGTTTGCAGTGATCCCCGGAGAACAACCGTGTCGTTGTTCAACAAAACCAGTATCCGCGCGTCAGCCGCCTTGGCCGCCTGGTTATTAGCTCGACCGAAGCCAATGTTGCGGTCGTTTCGGATGAGATGGACTTCAGGAAAATCCTGCTGCACCATGTCGGCGGAGCCGTCGACGGAGGCATTGTCCACCACGATGATCTGCGTGCGAAGCTCCAGCCGGTTTTCTTCGATCGAGCGTAACAGTCGGCGCAGCATCTCTTTGCCGTTCCAGTTGACGATCAGGATCGAAACATCGGCCGAGAGGGCGCTGGCCATCGCGGGGGAGCAGGCCATCGCGGGGGAGCGGGCCACACCCGAATAGGTTCCCCTTTTGGCGTCAATCTGAATCGGCGAGTTCACCGTATGGGTACTCAACGCCCCCTATTCTCCACATAATGCACCAACCAAAATTCTTGCACTGAGAAACGAAATTCCTAATTCACTGGGAACATACGAAGGACAATCTTAACGGAACATGAAAAGGTGGAATTTTCAAGATTTTTTTTGCTATCGTGCCGGAAGCCCCGGGCACGCAAGATGAACCTCTGGAAGGCCCGTTTGATATCCTGCCGGTAACGTGTGGGGGAACGCGACGGTCAAAACCGCCGTGCTGTGGGGAAATCGATCATTCACCGCGGTGTTTCAAAAACCTCGATTGCTTATACTTCGCGGTTGACCGAGGTTTTGCAATGGCGGACATCGTTCTGACAACTCTCAATGCGAAGTACGCCCACGCGGCGTTTGGGTTGCGGTATCTCATGGCGAACATGGGGCGCCTTCAGCCGCGGGCGAAAATCCTGGAGTTCGATATCAATCAGAAATCGACCGATGTGGTCGAAGCGATTCTGGCGGAGAATCCGCGGATCGTGGGGATCGGAATTTATATTTGGAACGTCACGCCGGCGACGCAGGTGGTGGCGGAATTGAAGCGGGTGCGGCCGGAAATCGTCGTCGTGCTGGGCGGGCCGGAGGTCAGTCACGAAACCGATCTGCAGGAAATTTGCCGGATGGCTGATTACGTCATCACCGGCGAAGCGGATCTGGCGTTTGGAGAATTGTGCGAAAAGCTGGTCGACGAATTGCGGCCGGCGGCGAAGGTGATCGCGGCCGGGTTGCCGGATTTTTTAACGCTGAAGTTGCCGTATGATTTTTATGACGATCGCGATCTGGAGCATCGCGTGGTGTATGTCGAGGCTTCGCGCGGGTGTCCGTTCTCTTGCGAGTTTTGTTTGTCGTCGCTCGATGTGCCGGTGCGGAACGTGCCGGCGGAGGAATTTCTGGCGGCGATGCAAGGGCTGCTGGATCGCGGGTTGCGACGATTCAAATTCGTCGATCGGACATTTAATCTGAACCTTCAGACGAGCCGGGCGATTTTGGATTTTTTTCTGAAGGCGTATCGGCCGGGGATGTTTTTTCATTTCGAGATGATTCCGGACCGCCTGCCGGAGGGGCTGCGGGAGTTGATCGCGAAGTTTCCGGCGGGGGCGCTGCAATTCGAGGTGGGGATTCAGAGCTTCAATCCGGAGGTGTGCCAGCGGATCAGCCGGCGGCAGGATGCCGGGCGTGCGGAGGAGAATTTGAAATTTCTGCGCGAGCGGAGCGGAGTGCATCTGCACGTGGATTTGATCGTAGGGCTGCCCGGGGAGGACGTGGCGAGCTTCGCGGCGGGGTTTGATCGACTCGTGGGGCTGGGGCCGCAGGAAATTCAAGTAGGCATGCTCAAGCGGCTGCGAGGCACGCCGATTGTTCGGCACGATGGGGAGTTCCAGATGGTCTATAGCCCGCACGCGCCGTACGAGGTTTTGCAAACCCGGGCGATTGATTTCGCGATGATGCAACGGCTGCGGCGATTTGCGCGGTACTGGGATTTGGTCGCCAACAGCGGAAATTTCGTGGAAACGTCGCCGCGGCTATGGCGGGACGGGTCGCCGTTTGCGCGATTTTTGCACTTCAGCGATTGGATGTTCGAGCGCGAGAGGAGGAGCCACGGCATTGCGCTGGGTCGTCTGGCGGAGTTGCTGTTTGTGTTTCTGACCGGGGAGTTGGGGCAGCAGGCGGGCGAGGTGGCGGCGGACGTTTGGCGGGACTACCAACGAGGGGGCAGGAGCGATCGGCCGGGATTTTTGCTGAAACATCTGCCGGCCGAGCAACTGAAAGTGGAAAGGAAAATCGTTGCCCAGGGAAGCATCACGCGACAGATGAGAAGATTGGGTTAAAATAAAGAAGTGTTTTGCCGATGGGGTGGAGTTGCTTGCTAACGGACGGTTTTTCCTGCAATATTCCTCGGACCCCCGGTGCCGCGGATCGGCGATGGATGGGGCGGAACCGGGCAGGATCGGGATCGTTGACAACAGTTGGAAAGGAGCGCGTCTTGCGTCTGTCTTCAACCTCTGGCAAGGGATTCGTGAGCGGAGCGTTCTCAGTAGTGGTGTGGGTCGCGCTCAGCGGTCTATTAAGTGGATGCGAATTGAACGACTTCTTCAATCCGGCTGAGCCGCACATTGAGGCTCCGGGCCAACCGATGGTCGTTCCGGTGCTGGATACGCTGGCGAGCGGGGTCGAGGAACCGGACTCGGCATTTGCGAACGCGACGGACATTGAGCCGGGCGATCTGATTCCGGATGTTTCGGACTATCAGATTGGTCCCAACGACCTGCTGAACGTCTCGATTTTCGACCTGATGGGGGAGGGGACCGGCGAACAGGTGAAGACGGTTCGGGTGACGGAAACGGGAATGGTGAGTCTGCCGTTCATCTCACCGGTGAAGGCTTCGGGATTGACGGAGCGTGGGCTGGAAACGGCGATTTCCAAGGCATACGAGGATGCGAGGCTGATCCGTAACGCGCGTGTTTCGGTGACGGTTTCCGAGGCGCGGGCCAGGACGTTCAGCATTCAGGGGAATGTAGGCGAGCCGGGAGAATATCAGATCACGCGTCCTGATTACCGGATGTTGGATGCGATGGTGACATCGCGTGCGCCGGTTCAGGTGATAGGCGCGAATTATGCATATATCATTCGGAAGTTGACCCCGCCGACGCAGCCGAACGGAACGTCGTTGACGCCGCAGACCTCGCCGGAGGGAGGCGGTGGCGCCACGACCCAGCCGGGCGATTTGCTGGCGCCACCGGGCACGAACGCACCGGCGGGTCCATCGAGCACCCCGCCGACGCCGCAGGGTCGAGCCAATCCAACCGGTCCGGCCACTCGGCCGGTGGCGATGGACAACATGGCCAAGCCTGGCTCATCTCATGTTTTCAAGTTTGATGATGTGGAAGCGCCGGCCGATGTGCGGATCATTCGCGTGCCCATCGACCAATTGCGTCAATACGGAGAGTTGAAATACAACGTTGTGATCCGGCCCGGGGACATGATTATCGTACCGGACCCGGTGACCGGGGTTTACTACATGGGTGGCCACGTGACTCGGGCGGGGGTTTACTCGCTTAACGGCGTTCGGGTGACGCTGAAGCAGGCCTGGATTTCCGCGGGCGGGGGAGATGATCTTGCATTTCCGGATCGAACCGAGGTGATCCGCAGGATCGGCACGAACCGGGAGGTTTGTGTCCGTATTAATCTAGGTAATATTTTGTCGCTAACCCAACCGGATATTTATCTTAAACCGAACGACGTGGTTTACGTCGGAACGCATTTTGTTGCGCCTTTTTTGGCTGCGGCGAGAAACTCATTTCGCTTAACTTATGGATTTGGCTTCCTTTATGATCGTAATTTTTATACCGGACCCCAATTGGGCTTCTAGGGACGGAAGCATTTTGGCGTAGTTTGCGACACTTTAGTCCGAAGCGCATTGTGCTGATAGAGTTGTGAGGCCCCATCATTGATTTTAGGGGATGGCGGGTCGAACACACTGTTATAGCCGGCCGTAAAAGTCCGGCAGGTTGTGATTTGCATCGGCCGGCGTGGCCGCCTAGTCCCATGAGCCAAACGCATCTTAGCGAGGAGAGCCATCTTGGCGTGATGGTAGCTGACGCCCCTGCCGAGGCCCCGACCGCGCTCGGTGATTCGCCGATCATGTTCGGCTTGAAGCGATCGACGTGGATTCAGATCGGGGTTATAACGGCACTGTTCGCAGCACTGTTTTGGCCGAATCTTCGGCGGCTGTGGGACAAGACCAATCCGTTTTACGGCGAGGCGAACTGGGGCCACGCCATCTGCATTCCGTTCATCGGGCTTTATTATCTTTACGTAAACCGTGAAAAGCTGCTGGGGAAAACCTGGTCGCTGCCGGCAACCCGGCGTCAGATCTCGACTCGCGTCATGGCGTTGCTGACCATTGCGCTGCTCCTGCCGCTGGTTCTGGTGCGGGAAGAGGCAGGACGGCAATTGATCCCCGTCGCGGCAGTGGTTGCGGTGCTTCTGGGGACAGCGATGGCGCTTAGCTCGTGGCGTGGCGCCGAACCGTATATCCAGCAGGCGGACCATCATTCCGCCGGATGGTTCGGCGGCTTCGTCATGGTCTTTGGCATCGCGGTTTTCCAATACGCGATCTTTCCGGGCCAGAACGATTTCCTGAAGGATTTCGGGATGGTGATCACGCTTTTCGGCGTGGTACTCGCGCTAGCGGGGTGGAGCGCGATGAAAATCGCGTGGTTTCCGATCGCGTTTCTGATTTGCGGCCTTCCATGGCCCGGGCTGGTTTACAGCAAGGTGGCCGGGCCTTTGCAGCAGTTAGCGGCAAACGTCGCGGTATATACGCTGCAGATTACGGGGGTTGAAGCGTCGGTAGGGGGGACAAAGATTTCGATGATCGGCGGGGACGGCAACTGGCGAACGCTCAACGTGGCCGAGGCGTGCGCAGGGATGCGTTCGCTGATGACATTCATATCGGTGGCGGCTGCGGTGGCGTTCCTGTCGAGCCGGCCGCTGTGGCAAAAAATCATCGTGGTGTTGTTCGCCATTCCGATCGCGATTTTTTGCAACGTGATGAGAGTGTCGGGGCAGGGGCTTTTGGATCGGTACGTGAGCCACTCATTGTCCGAGAATTTTGCGCACCAGTTTGTGGGTTTGATCATGCTGATTCCGGCATTTTTGCTGATATTGCTGGTCGGTTGGGTTTTAGATCAGATATTCGTGGAACAGATCGATCGGCGTGTGGTGGCGATGGCGCCGAAGGTCATTACCCGTGCGACGGCGGTATCGCCGGCGGTTTTGCCGCCGCACGCAGCGCCGCGGAGCTTGGCGGCGACGAGGGTCGAAAGCGCGCCCCAGAAGCCTGCGCCGGCCAAGCCGGCGGCATCGGCGCCCCCGCCCACCGCGCCCGCGGTAAGGCCGGTACCTCCCGCAGCAAAGCCGGCGGCGGTGCCGCGCCGGCCACTGACCGGGGGCGGCGCGAAATCGTTCGTGCCGCCGCCGCAGACCGCTCGACCGGCGCCTCGGCCGCCAGCCTATCCCAAGCGCGGCAGCGGCAATGGAGATTCGAATTCACCGCGGGAGCCACAATGAACCCGGGAGCCGATATGAACCAGCACGCGCTCAAACAACAACCCTCGCGTGGATTTGCCCAGCCGGCGTTCGTGGTCGTATCGGCGATTCTGCTGCTGTCGGCGGTGGTGTTCAACGGCTTTGTGTGGAATCTCAAATTGCATTTCAAGAAGGATGCAGTCCCCCAGCCAAGGGAGTTCCGCGAAATCCCGGCGCTGATGGGGCATTGGCTGCAGGTTTCGCAGGACGACAAGCTGGACAAGGAGACGGAGGATATCCTCGGCACGGAAAAGTACCTCTATCGGGATTACATTCAGGTCGATCGCGCGGGCGCTGATTTCATGGCATACCTGGCGGCCGACTCCGTAAAAACCGGTGCAACGACACAGCCTTCCGATCTGGACGCGGCAAGGGATCTCGCGGCCGATGCGGCAAGGGGAAAGTTCAATCTGGCGTCGTTCGGTCAGCAGGTGCAGATGATCACCGATGCTTTGAAGGGCAAAACCCCCAACGAACGGAAAGACATCCTGACGGCGGTGGAGATGAGGGGGCATTCAGGCGACGTGATCCATCTGGGATTGACGTACTACACGGGCCTGGTGGACACAGTGGCGCATATTCCGGATCGGTGCTACATCGCGGATGGCTATGAACCGTCGAGCTATACGGTGCCGACGTGGAAGCTCGGCCCCAACGCGGCGGGCCAGTACTATCCGCTGTCGGTGCGGTTTATCAGCTTTCAGGACTCGACGGGGAGCAACCGAGTTTCCAAGTGCGTGGCTTACGTGTTTCACACGAATGGTCATTACGAGAGCGACCCGCTGGGCGTGCGGCAAACGCTGGAAGACCTGACGGAACGCTACGGCTATTATGCGAAAATCGAGTTGATGACCCTGGGTGAGGATACCGACGTCGCCAGCACGGCGATGACCGAGTTCCTGACCGTGGCCCGCCCACAGATCGAAACATGTTTTCCGGACTGGAATAAGCTGAAGCGGCAATCGCATTCTTGAGATCAGTGCGGGCGAAACAGGCGGCAGTGTCGAAATGTTGCAACTTTGGGCCGATATGCGGCGTAATAGGAGTTAACCCATTTCGTTTCAAGCGGCCGATTCGGGCCGCGATCATAAGCGGCGGATGAAGGCATAGATATGGCTCGACGAGTCAACACCCAGTTTTTGACGATCCTGCTCCTGATTGTGATAGCGGCGGCGGTTGCAGTCGGCTTGATCTGGAAGCTACGGGTCCACGAGTATCCCGACCATTATGTGGCATTGGGCCAGCAGGCGATCAAGGACCACAATTGGGCCAACGCGATCGACGATTTCGCCAAGGCGGCGAGTCTGGGTCCCAAGGACCCCAAGTTGCAGGTGATGCTGGGGCAGGCGCTGGCGCAGACGGAGCAGACGGACCCGACGGCCCAGGCGCAGGAGGTGGCGGCGTACCAGCGTGCCCTGGAGATCGATCCGAAATTCCTGCCGGCGCTGATGGCGCTGAGCAAGCTATACACACAGGCCGCGTCGGGGAGCCCGGATACAACGCTCTATCAGCATGCGATCGATTACACCAATCGCGCGCAGGCGCTGTCGCCCGATGACGAAAACCTGGCGTCATTGCCGGATCGGTTGGTGATCCAGGAATGGGTCAGCAATCTGAATATCGATCAGAAGAATGTAGACAACGCGATCAAGGATTTAAACGCGCAGTGGAAAAAACATCCGGCCGATTCGGATTTGCCGTGGGTGATCGCGACGGCGAAGGTCAAGGAAGGGGCGCGTTTGGCGGGGGACAATCCTTCGCAACTCCGGCGCAAGGATGTGACGGATTTATACGACGCCGCGACCGCGACGTTTGAATCGGTATTGACCGGCAAAGACGGTGGATCGCAGGATCACAACGCGGCGATGCACTATCGCTTTGCGGAGGTTCTGATGATGTTGGCGTCGGTCAACCAGTCCTCGCCGGACGTGGCGAAGCAGGACAACGATCGCGCCGTGGCCGAGATATCGCGGGCACGGGCGCTGGTGAAGGAAATCGACCCGCAATACATGGAGATCAACGAGTTCGCCGCGAACTTGGCGCTGCGGCACGGAGACCGGGCGGGAGCGATCGCCATTTACCGGAAGATGCCCCAGGATTCGCCAGAGGTTCGGCTGGACCTGGGCGACCTGCTGGGCCGGGACCCGGCGACTCGCACCCAGGCGGTGCGGTTGTTGAAGATGGGGCTGGCTTCGCTGCAGGATGACCCAACCCACGTGGCGCTGTACGGCATGAGGTTCCGGCTGATGCTGACGCTCGTGAATCTTCAGGTGATGAACTACGCGCCGATGCACGATTCGCCCGAGAAGACGGCATTGCACGATGAAATTCAGCAGGCGATGAGCAAACTGGATCAGGTCGCATCCTACAGGTCGATTTTACCGCTCAAGGAGATCGAGGCGCGATTTCGCCTGATGTCCTCGCCGGCCGAAGCAATGCAGGAAGTGCAGATGCTGAGCAAGCTCATGACGTCCGATGCGTCCGCCGCGAAGGATTATTACCTGCAACTGCTGCTGGCCCAGGGGTACGAGCAGACCAATCAGCGAGCCGACGCCCTGGGGGTTTTGAAGAATCTGGCACAGCAATTTCAGCAAGCCGGCACCGCCGTGAACAAAGAGATGGTGATCCAGGTCAAGAAGATGTTGGTGGAGTTGCTGCTGACCGAGCAACCCGACCAGGTGCAGGCGCAACTGGATGAATTGGAAAAGCTCGACCCGGGAGATCCCGCCCTGAATCTTTATCACATCCAATATCTACTGGCGGATCCCGACAAAAACAAGGATGAGATCAAACGGCGTTACGTCAAGATGGACGAGGACACACCGGAGATGACCTCGAAGAAGGCGCGGGTCGCGGTGCAGATCAAGGATTTCGGTGAGGCGGCGCGGCTGTTGAACGCGACGGTCGCCAAAGATCCCAAGGATGTGACCGACTTCATTCTGCTGGCCAGGGTGCTGTACTCGGAAGGTAAGAAGGATCAGGCCGTGGATGCGGCAAACCGAGGCCTGGCGGCGAATCCGGGCCAGCCACAACTGCAGCTGCTGATCCCGGCCCTGAAGGGCGAAAGCCCCAAGGTTTTGGAGGATCTGCAGGAGGAATTGGCCAAGGGGAATCCGGATAAAGTTCAAGGCGAATTGATGCAGGCCGCGATGGCCTCGGGCCGGGGCGATTCCGAAGCCGAAGAACTTCATCTGAAGGCGGCGGAGCAATTATCGCCGGATTCGCCGCATATTCAGGAACTGCTGTTCGATCTGTACATACGGACCAAGCGCTATGCGGAAGCGGGGGCGTGCATTCCGAAGCTGGCCAAAGCGGATGCCGACCAGGCGGGGGGCGCGATGTTCCAGCTTTCGCTTGCCGAAGCGCAGGGTGACAACGCCGGCGCCGAGCGGATCGCCCGCGAGTTGGTTCAGGACAAGCCGGAGTTTTCGCGATCCTGGCTTGCGATGGGGGACGTGCTTCAGAAAGAGGGGCAATTCGACCAGGCGATCCCGCAATATTTGCAGTGCCTGCAAAAGCAGTCCAACGTGGTTGAGGCGTACGTAGGTCTGGCGCAGTGTTATTACGCCCTGCACAGACCGGACGATGCGCTGAGCACGATTAAGCAGGGAATGGATCGGATGCCGGGGAATCAGACACTTCGGGAGTTGAAGCTGACGCACGAGTTGAACTATGGCCAGCCATCCGAAGCGGTGACGGAAATCGAGGCGGAGTTGAACGCACGGCCTGATCAGCCGCAACTTTACGCGGCATTGGCACAGGTTTTATTGCGTTATGCGGCGATCCTGGACAAGAATCAGCAGCACAGCGATGCGCTCAAGCAGGCGCAGGAAGCGGTGGATGTCCTCAAGAAGCCGCTGTTGAGATGGCCCGACGAATCTGAGCTTTATGCGGCGATGGCCCAAGCACAATTGGAGGCGCAGCATCCCGTCGATGGGCTGAAAACGCTCCAGCAGTGGGCTTCACGCGATGCATGGAAAAAGCGGCCGGACCCCTATGTCAGCCTGTCAAATTATTACGAGATGACGGGCAATCACGACAAGGCGGAAGATGCGCTGCATACGGCGCTGGCGCACTCCGGCTATGCGGTGGACCTGCAAATCCGCATGGCGAGCATGCTGGCGCTGCATCACAAATACGACGATTCCCTGCAATTGCTGCGAGCGGTGAACTCGAACAAACCTGCGGTGCGGGAGAAGATCATTGAGGTCCTGCTTATATCTGGAAAAACCGATGAGGCCGACGCGGAACTGAAAGCTGACTTGGCGACGAACCCACCGGATTCCGAATTGCTCAGGCAGGTCTGGACGGTGTCGCTGTTCGAGCGCGGGAAATATCAGAAAGCGGTGGAAGAGGCGACTGAGGCGTTGGCGGAAAATCCGAAGGATATGACGGTGTTGTATGCCCGTGGAAGGTCGCGGCTGCGGACGCAGCCGCCGGACCCCGCCGGCGCGCTGCAGGACCTGGAAATATTGCGGCAGTCCAGCCCCAACAACGTGGATGTGCTGATGAACATGTCGCAAGCCCATCTCATGCTGCATCAGCCCGACGACGCCGTCAGCGAGTTGGAAACGGCGCTGCGGGCGAGTCCAATGAACAAGGATGTCCGGCTCAGATTGGTCGATCTCTACGTCAACAATCCGCATCCGCGGGTCGATGAAGCGCTGCGATTGCTGGTGGAAGTCGAGGGAACGCCTCCCTTCGATAAGGATGCATCCATTTTTGAGGCCGAGGCGGTGATCTACAACCGCGGACACAACAACGACCTGGCCCTGTCCAAGAGCGAAACCGCGCTGCGACTTGCGCCGGACGACCTGAACGTAGTGCGGACCAACATGCAAATTCTGGGGGACAGACAGGATTATCAGGGTCTGGTCGATCACTATGCGGCACTGAAGGATAAATGGAAAAAGACGTCGTGGGCGCTGTGGGATCTGGGGATGGCGGAAAAGCAACTGAATAGCCCGAAGGCCCTGCCGGATCTGAAGCGCGCCCTCATGGCTGCGGTGACCGAGGACGATCCAGAGGAGATCGATCAGATCGCGCAGGCCATCGGCAAAGCGTTCGGCGCCGACGAGGCGATCAACGCGATCAAGGAGGCGAGCAAGGACCATTTGTCCGCCAAGCTCACGTTGGCACATCTGTATCAAGGCAACGGAGACAGCGCTTCCGCGCTGGCGACAATCGACGACATCATGGCCCATTTCGACAAGCTCAGCCGCCGCGACCAGATTAACACGCTGACCAGCGCGGCGATTCTGTATCAGATGGCCCAGCCCAAGCCGTTGGTGGACAGGGCGTATGACGCATATCAGCAGTGGCTGAAACTGGACCCGAACAACCTGGAGGCGATGAACAATCTTGCGTGTTTGCTTGCCGACGATTATTCACCGCCGCGTGCCAAAGAGGGTCTGGAATATGCCAATCGCGCGGTCAATGAGATGTCTCAGTTGGGTCGAACGGAGCCTCGCCTCTTGGATACGCAGGGATGGCTGACGATTTTGAACGGATCGCCGATAGACGGCGTACAACTCCTGAATACGGCGATGACGCAGTTTGCGCCGTTCCCGGACGAATATCTTCACCTCGGCGAGGGATATCTGCGAATGCCGATTCCCGATCCGGTCCAGGCGGAAACGCAGGCGAAACTCGGACTGCAATTGATCAAGAAGCAGAATCCCGACGCCCAGGACGCAACAGTTCGTTCTAAGCTTCAGGATTTGATTGACCGATCAGAGGAAATAAGGCAAGGGAAGCAGCAAGCTCAGGTCCCATAAGTGATTACGTTAATTCTTCCGGTCGCGAAAAAATAGGTTGAATGCTGTGATGCAAGATGCGAACATTAGCCGTTGGAGATTGGTTGGGGTCACCCTCCCGATTAATTTTTTTGTGGAGAGCGAGTGATGCGTAGCCTCGGAGTCTAACCGGGGCGCGTGTTTCCGCAGGAGAAGTATCGTCATGACTACCTTACCGCAAGCGGCGGCATTGCGACTGCCGCGCCCGCCCACGGGTTCTTTGCCGATGTCCGTGCCAATTCCGCACTCCGGGCTGATCGCACCGGGGGCGGCGGTGGCCTCCTCTGGCATGACCGGAGCGGACGTTTGGCGCGTCATTCGCTCCAACTTCTGGCTGATTCTGCTCATGTTGGTCCTCAGCAGCATCGGCGGCTACTTAATGTATTTTTGGCTTAACAAATATCATCCAAGCTACACCGCCGATGGCGAAGTGGTGGTGAACGCAACTGACATGAACGAAGAGGGCACCGCCCTGCACGTGGTGGATGCCCAAAGCCTTCCGCTGGAAGTCCGGCTGCACGCCACGTTGTTGAAGAACAAGCATCTGATGACCGAGGTTTTGGAGAACGCCAACAGCGAGGTGCGGCAGACGCCATGGTACAACCGGTTTTCCACGCCCCAGGATCGCAAGGAGGACTTGCTGAACCACCTGGACGTCAACTTCGCGCCCGATTCGAAGCTGATCGAAGTGACCATGACCGATAACGATCCCCATTCGGCCCAGATCATTGTGCAGTCCGTCGTCGATCAATACATCAAAGACCAGCAGGAAAAGAATCAGGATATCCAATTCAAACGGCACGAAGGCGTTGAGCAGCAGGAGATCGCTGCGGAGGGCAAGCTCAAGCTTGTCAACGGCGATATCTCCGACATTCAGGCGGAGTTAAACGCCGAAGGCGTGACCGGAACGATGAACAAGATCGACGCCAAGGACATCGAGTTGGGGAAGCTGATTGAAAATGTTCAGACCCTCCAATTGGAGGAGCAGGGACTGGAAGGGGAATACGGGGGTTTGATCCAGCAGATCAACAACGGACAGGATCCACCGCAGGTGGCGGATGATATATACAAAGACCAGGAAGTGATGACCGACCGTCAATTGCTCAGCAATTATGAATTCAGCGAGGCGGAGGCCCTCAACGGCAACCTGGGTCCCGACAGTCCGCAACTGCTTGCGCTTGAGAAAAATACTGCGCTGATCCAGCAGAAGCTGGAGAAAGCGGAGAACCAGGCTCGCGAACGCTACAAGAGCCAGGTGCTTGACGATATGCGGCAGAGAATCCAGACCGACAAGGGCGAGATCGCAATGATCCAGACCAACATCAAGGTGATCAACGGCCAGATGGCCCAATTGACCACCTGGATGGAGCAGCTTCTGGAAAAGCAATCGGAGCAGGCGGCGATCGAAGTGAAGATGAAATCGCTCAACGACCAATTGGACCAAATCGCCGCGTACGATGTGGGGCATGATTTTTCAGGCGTCGAGTGGGCAGCCCAGCCTGAACTTCCCGAATATCCAAGCTTCCCGAAACTGACGGTGGTGATGCCGCTGGCGATTGTGCTGGGCCTGATGCTGGCGCTGGGTATCGCCTTCCTGCGTGAATATCTCGATACGTCGATTCGCTCGCCGCGCGACATCAGCCGGGTAGGCAACATGAACTTGCTCGGCATGGTGCCGCACGAGGACGACGATCCGCAATCCGCCGGCGCCCGATTGCCGGTGGTGATCTTCGAAGCGCCGCACTCGATGATGGCCGAACAGCTTCGCCAGGTGCGCACGCGCTTGCAGCACAGTTCGTCCCTGGATACGACGCGCAGCATCCTGATCACCAGCCCCTCGCCCGGCGACGGCAAAACAACCATCGCCTGCAATCTCGCCGCGGGTCTGGCGCTCAATGGCCGGCGAATCCTGCTGGTGGACGCCAACTTCCGCAGGCCGGAACTGCATCGCGTATTCAACCTCAGCAACGAACAGGGCTTCTCCGACGTGCTGAACAACTTACAGCTGTTCGAGCATTCCGTGCAGGAAACGCAAGTGCCGAACCTGTTCATTCTTCCCAGCGGCCCCAAGCCGACTAATGCGACGGAACTTGTCGAAAGCCAGTTGCTGATCGATTTCATCGAGCGGTGCCTCGAGGAATTCGATCATGTGATCTTCGACAGCGGCCCGCTCCTGTTCGTATCCGAAACGGTGGGCTTGGCCCCGCGCGTGGACGGCGTGGTCACCATCGTTCGCGCCCGCACCAACACCCGTGGCGTCCTGTCCCGCATGCGCGACACGCTGCGGCAGGTCAAAGCCGAACACCTTGGCGTAGTGCTCAACGCCGTGCGTGCCCAGGGCGGCGGATACTACGGCCGCAACATCCGCACGTACTACGAGTACCAGAACGGCGATGGCCGGCCGGCGTAATTACGCGACGTCTCAATCGATGGTCCAGGAAAACACACGCGGCGCCGATTTGAAAATCGGCGCCGCTTTTTTGTTACCCGATCGAATCTCCGGGTGTATATCAATCGCAGAGGTTAAACCTGGTTCGCGCACGAACATTCGGAGTTTTAATGGGCCTGCTCTTCTGGCCGTTGTGTGCGGCGGCCCCTTCTCACGAACGGCTCGTGAAATTTCAGCGCGCCGGCAGCACAAGCCTGGCCGGAACGCTCCAACCGATCGCAATGGCAATCAACTCCCGGCGCTGATCAACCAGCCCTTCTGATCCTGCTCAGCACACCCGGCCATTCGATGGATGTCATCATCACGGAACAGTTAAAAAATCTTCTCACCCGCCAGGGCGCCACGCCACAGTAGACCGATCATTTTCTTGGCGAAAACGTCCGCATCATCCGGGCGATTGTCCAAAGCGACCGGGTGCCTTCGGATGTGCCACCGGGGTTGGCCGCGCTTTACCCTGAACTCGCGATGCCAAAGCGCTGGATGCAGCCTTGACGACCCGCAAGGGGGACCACCACGCTGTGGCGATTATCGCGGGCACAAGCCATAATTTGAAGAACCCCGCCAATCCGAACGATCCCGGATTTACCAGCCCCGTTGCGCCCGCGGCCCTGGATCGGTTGGAGAAATGGGCGCTGGCCAATTTGCAACGGTAGCGGGGGGGTTTTACTCAGGCGGAGCGTTTGGAGCGACGGCGGCGGTGGAGCAGCATCGGCAGCAACGCCGTCGCTGCCAGAGCCAGCGTAGCCGGCTCCGGAAGGATCGTGACGGATGCCGGGTTCACGTCAAAAGTCCCAGCGCCCGCGGCCGCCGCGGAGGCAAAATATTGGTCCCCGGATAGTTCCAGGCCATTGCCGTCGGAGTCAGTTGTCCAGGACGTGAAGGCCACATTTAAGTCCGCCGCGGCGTCTAAACCGAAGTTCAGGAAATCCGAGCTGTACGCGACCGCCAAACCGCCGCCGTCGCTGGCGCCTGCGATCAAATTCGGGTTGGTTCCGCCACCGACACCGTCCAACACGCCGATAAAGTCCACCGTCAGGAGATTGGTGCGAGAACCGCCGCCCTCCGCGGCCGGGGTATCGCGGGTGATGGTCAAAACGTCAGGCAATGCGCCGGAATCGTCGAACTCTTGGTAGTCGAAAGGGAAGGAGGGGAGTACCGCCTCAGTCGTGCTGGACATCAGGGTGAGCGTCGCCGCTTGCGGGCCCTGGAGATCCGCTGGGAGGCCGGCCTGGGAAAGATAAGTGAACGTCACCGGGATACTGCCGCCAACGTCGCCGGAAGGATCCGTGACGAGTTCGGCATCGCTGTTGGCGCCGTTGTCAAGGTACGCGAAGACATTGGCATTCGACGAGCCGGTGTTCTGTTCGAACTGCGCGAAGGTCACCACCGACGCTCTGAGCGCCGACGGCAAACCGAACGCGGATGCCACCACCGCCGCGAGGATGATTTTCCCCCGCCGCGTCGAATTCGATCTATTTGTTCCAGCCGAAATAGTGCGACGCATATTCTCTCTCCGTTGAATTCCGCCGCCCAATACAGGCCTGCACCCGGACAAACCCGCATGG
Source organism: Tepidisphaeraceae bacterium (assembly GCA_036267155.1). Taxonomy (GTDB): domain Bacteria; phylum Planctomycetota; class Phycisphaerae; order Tepidisphaerales; family Tepidisphaeraceae; genus PALSA-1353. The sequence continues at coordinate 43,919 of DATAWP010000022.1, read as the reverse complement.
ACACCGGAAGCATACATCAATTGCGACAGGAAACACCATCTATTTTTTGATAACCCCATTATTTACAATAGATTATGGCTTGCTAAAAAGCGACTATCATTTCCAAAATCGCGACACTGCGAATCGACTACATCGAGCTAAGGCGGCCGATTCATGTTGAGTATGCGAGCAAAATCGCGTCGTCGCGGGAAAATGGTGGGCAATCGGGAGATGTTTGTTTCAACTATGGCCGGTTTAATCTGGTTGTGCCGAACATAGCTGCTCGGGTCGGTTTGCCCGTCCGATAACCGGCTGTTTCGCTTCGCCGGCATGGTCGCGCAACTGCGAATCAGGTAGCTTCGCCGGCGCGACCATGATGAACGCCGATGCCGATCCCGCCGATGCCGATCCCATAGTGCTGTTGCCCGCGGTGCGGCGGATCGAGCGGCTTGCGGGGCACGGCAACGTCGTGGTGGAAGAGAAAATCGATTCGTCGGTCGCGCGGCCGCAGGGGTATCGTATTTCCATCACGCCGGAGATTTGCCGCATCATCGCCCACGACGCCGCGGGAAGTTTTTATGCGCGGCAAACGCTCATGCAGATTCGACGGCAGTTCCCCGCTGCGCTGCCGTGCGTCCAGATCGAGGATTGGCCGGATTTTCCCGTGCGCGGGGTGATGCTCGACATCAGCCGCTGCAAAGTTCCGACCATGGCCACGCTAATGAACCTCATAGATCGATTGGCCGAATGGAAGATCAATCATCTTCAGCTTTACATCGAGCACACGTTCGCCTATGCGGGACATGAGGAAGTGTGGCGCGATGCCAGTCCCATGACGGGAGAGGAAATCCGCCGGCTCGACGAATTCTGCAAAGCGCGGTTCATCGAACTGGTCCCGAACCAGAACAGTTTCGGGCACATGGAGCGTTGGCTGCGGCATCCACGTTATTTGCCGCTGGCCGAAGCGCCGGACGGGGCGGACACGCCGTGGGGATTTCGATGGACCGGGCCGTTCAGTCTTTGCCCCACCGATCCGCGAAGCCTGGAATTGCTGAGTGATCTGTATTCGCAGCTCCTGCCGAATTTTTCCAGCGGATTGTTCAACGTCGGATGCGATGAGACGTTCGACATCGGCCAGGGCCGCAGCGCCGAGGAATGCCGCAAGCGCAGCGTGCATCAGGTATACGTGGATTTCATTTGCCAGGTGCGTGAGTTGGCGGCTCGGCAGGGGCGCCGGACGATGTTCTGGGGCGACATCGTTTTGCACGAGCCGAAATTGATCCAGCAGTTGCCAAAGGATCTAATCGCGCTGAACTGGGGATACGAAGCGGAGCATCCGTTTGACGCCGAGACCCGCCAATTCAGCGAAAGCGGCCTGGAATTTTACGTTTGTCCCGGCACGAGCAGTTGGTGCAGCATCGCCGGCCGCACCGACAACATGCTGGCCAACCAGTGCGCCGCGGCACAGGCGGGATTGGCCCACAGGGCCAGCGGGTATCTGAACACCGATTGGGGTGACTACGGGCATTTGCAATATCTGCCCTTGACTTACGCCGGCCTGGCTGCGGGCGCGGGGATAAGTTGGTGCTTGGAATCCAACCGGGATTTGCCGCTGGCGCGGATGCTGGATGTGCACGCCTTCGAAGATGCGGCCGGGATAATGGGGACCGCCGCATGCGAGCTGGGAAATGTGTACAAGGCGGTGGGAAAATTGATTCCGAATCGATCCGCGTTATTCGGCATTCTCGCGCCATCGTCCACGCACGGCGATCCGATGGACGGAATTACCCAAGACGGCCTGGAACGGGCGGAAGCGGCGACCGAATCGGCAATTCGGAAAATCCATCTGTCGAAAATGTACCGCGAGGATGCGGAGTTGATTAAATCCGAATTTGCCAACGCCGGGGCGATGCTTCGATACGCGTGCCGAAAGGGGCGGGGCGACGCGACGCCGGCGGAATTGGAGCAGATTGTCCAAGTGCACCGGCAATCCTGGCTGGCACGAAATCGGCCAGGTGGATTGGAGGAAAGCGTGGGCAGACTGCTTCGTCCAGCAGCACTACCATTGTCGCCGCAATAGCTTGGTGGTATCGTCCGAGCATGACTGCGATTCGAAAGAAGATCGTCGTGGATGAGCGGGGCAAGCCACGGGAGGTCATCATTTCTTGGGCGCAATTCTGTGAGTTGAGCGAGGCGCTGGGGCTTGATCTCGACGCAAAAGCCAAAGGTGATTTGCGCGCTACGCGTCGTGACTGGAAACGCCGCAACACTCCCGCGTTCAAACCGCTGTCGGCGCTTTGATCCAATGGCCAAACTCGTGGTTCATAATCGCGCCGCGCGCTACCTAAAGCGGATGGACGCGCGAATCAAAGCTCAATTGTTCGCCAAACTCGAGGAATTGGCCAAAAATCCAGGCGCGACGCCAGGTACGAAGCCAATGGCCGGTGAATGGATGGGATTCCACCGGCTGCGCCACGGCGATCTCCGCGTCATCTATCTTCACGATCGGGCCAACGACACGATCGTTATCGCTCATGTGGGGCCACGGGGTGGCGTGTACAAGTAGCGAGCATTGCCTCGCGGCGAATGAGATGAGCGAATAAGATGTTCCCATGTCCGAACGGGTGACGATTGTCGGCGACGGGGCGATGGCGACCGTTTGCTCGCTTCTGCTGAGCCAGGGCGGGCACGACGTCACGCTCTGGGGGGTTTTCGAGGAATCGATCAATCGGCTGATTCAGAACCGGGAGAATCAACGCCTTCTGCCCGGCGTGAAGTTGCCGCGGAATGTTCGGCTCACGGCCAACGATGCGGAATGTTTCGAGGGATGCACGCTGATTCTCTCCGCGGTCCCAACGCAATACATGCGCGGCGTCTGGAAGCGGCTGGCCCAGTATGTGCCGATTCGCGTTCCAATTATTTCAGTGGCCAAGGGGATTGAGAATCAAACGCTGATGCGGCCGACGCAGATCATCCAGGATGTGGTGGGACGCGGGCGCGGATTGGCGGCGCTGTCGGGGCCGAACATTGCGGCGGAACTGGCGCGATATCTCCCCGCCACGGCCGTGGCGGCCGCGGAGGATGCGGAATTGGCCCAGCGAATTCAGGAGGATTTTTCGACCCAGTGGTTTCGCGTCTATACCAATTCCGATGTGATTGGCACGGAACTGGCCGGGGCGACGAAGAACGTGATCGCCATCGCCGCGGGAATTCTGGATGGACTAGCCGCGGGCAACAACGCCAAGGCGGCACTGGTGACGCGCGGGTTGGTGGAGATCACGCGATTGGGCATGGCGATGGGGGCGCAGGAATCGACGTTCCAGGGCCTTGCTGGCCTGGGCGATTTGATCACAACCTGCGTCAGCCCCGAAGGCCGTAACCGCACCGTCGGCGAGCAGGTGGGCAAGGGCCGGAAATTGCAGGACATTTTAGGGAGCATGGACGGCATAGCCGAGGGCGTGCCCACCACGCGCAGCGTGCGGGAATTGTCGATCAAATACAATGTGGAGATGCCAATCACAGAGGCGGTGCACGCGGTGCTGTTCGAGGGGATGGATGTGATCGGAGCGCTCACGAGGCTGATGACGCGCGAGGCGAAAGCGGAGTGACCGCGGCGGGATTCTTGCTAACTGCGGATGGCCGTCAGCTTGTGAACGCACGTCACCGCCAGCGATCCATCTCCCACGGCGAAGCCGACTCGCTTCGTGGAACCCGCGCGGATATCGCCGGCCGCGAGAATTCCGGGCACGGTGGTCTCCAGGGGGCACGGCTCACGATCCTTCAGCGGCCAGCGGCCTGACCGCAGGGCGTCGGCGCCGGCGAGGATGTACCCGAGCTTGTCCCGCGCGATCTTTTCCGGAAGCCAGGCGCATCCTGGCTCCGCGCCGATGAAAACAAATGCGGCGGAGATGCGCAAGGTTTCGGAAGCATCATCTTTTTTCGGCGAATCGCCATCCGGATTGAACGTCCGCAAGGCGACGCTTTCCAATCGCCGCTGGCCATTCACAGCCGCGATCTCCACGCCCTCATGCACGGAGATGTTGGCCGCGGCTCGAATGCGGCCGACCAGATACTCGGACATTCCCGGCCCCAGCCGCCGCCGCACCAGCAGGTGGACGCGCCGATCGTGGCAGCAGTCGGCCAGAAACATCGCCGCCTGTCCGGCGGAGTTTCCGGCCCCGACGACGGCGACATCCTGCTTGTCGTAGAGCATCGCTTCAACCGATGTGCAGGCGTAATGAATTCCCGATCCTTCGAATCGTTCCGCGCCATCGGCTTCCAGCTTTCGCCAGCGCACGCCGGCGGCGATCAGCACGGTGCGGGCGCGAAGCGCCGTTCCGCAGTCAAGTTGCAGCATGTGATAACCATCCGGCGACGGGCTGGGCTCGATTCGCTCGACGGTCACCGGGGCGGCGATCTTGGCTCCGAATTTGAGCATCTGCAGCACGCTGCGCGTTGCCAGTTCCGCACCGGACAACCCGCTGGGAAAGCCGATGAAGTTTTCGATCTTTGACGATCCCGCGGCCTGGCCGCCGGGGCCGAGCCGGTCGAGCACGATCGTGGAAATGCCTTCCGATGCGGCGTACACCGCGGCGGTCATTCCCGCGGGCCCGGCGCCGATGACGGCCAGATCCACAGGTTCGGTCGGACAACTGCGCCAGACGCCGGCGCCGCGCGCCAATTCCCGAAGCCCGGGGTTGATCAGGAGCTGACCGTGGCCGCATTCGATGACGGGTGTTTTTTTCGGCGAGCCCCAGCTTGCCATCAGCCTTGAGCCCTCTTCGGATGCGGAATCATACCAGGTAAATGGAATAAAGTTTCTGAACAGGAATTCGCGCACCGCCGTCGTGTCGCGGCATTTACCGGGACCCACCACCCTCAAACCCAGCAAGCCCGCCTCGGTCAGAAGCCGGCGCCGTTCCTGAAAGGCGATCAGCAGTTTTTCGCTGATCTTCGGCAACTTGTTCAGCACTTCGCGCAATCGCCCGCCCGTCACGCGCATCAAATGGGTTTGGCCGCGCGCCACGCCGTTCACGATGATGGGCCTGCGGGTCAGCACGTCGATGTCTCCGGAAAAATCGCCGGGACCGTGCGTGGCGATGTGCCGATTTTCATTCGAAGGGTTCAATACTTCGATTGCGCCCGATTCGACGACGAACAGATCGGTATCCGCATCGCCCACGTGAAAAACCGTTTGCCCGTCTTCGAAGAAACAGGGAACGGCCAGCGGCTTCAGGGCCGCCAGTTCGCTTTCGTCAAGCCGTGGGAAGGCGATCTGGTCCGATTTTGATGTTGAGGTGTCAGCCATGACCCTATTCTATCTCCGAAGTCCCCCGCAGGGATTTTTACCGACTGCAGCGCAATCATGGAATCCTTCAGACCAGCCCTGCTACGATACGCTTGAAAGCGAGAGGACCCGATGGATGCTTTATCGAAAACGGATAGCGATGATCTGACCGACCCGGTGACGGAACGGGATCATGCTCTCGGATCGTACACCGCGTCGATTACCATCGTTGAATACGGCGATTATGAATGCCCAACGTGCCTGAACGCCGTTCCGGTCGTGAAAGAGGTTCAGCATAAGCTTGGGAACCGCCTGTGTTTTGTATTTCGGCACTTCCCGCAGAGTTCGATTCACCCGCACGCCAGCACCGCAGCCGAGGCCGCGGAAGCGGCCGCCGATCAGGGAAAATTCTGGGAAATGCACGAGGCGCTATTCCAGCACCAAAAAGAGCTTGCGGAAATTGACCTGAGCCACCTCGCACTGACGCTGGGCCTGGAGATCTACAGATTTGAAACCAGCCGATCACAGGAAAAGCATCGATTGCGAATCAGCACGGATTTTAACAGCGGGCGTCACAGCGGCGTGAGAAAAACCCCCACCCTGTTCATTAATGGCCGACGATATGACGGTCCAATTGACGCAAAGGCGATCATCGCGGCGTCCGAAGCCGCAATGGCCAAGATCATCAAGTCATAGAAGCGACAACAATAATAGAAGCGACAACATCAGTGTCGTCGGCGACGAGCGAGGAGGCCGATCGATCCGACCGCGATTAGACCCAAGGTCGCGGGTTCGGGAACGGTCGGAAATTGCCGCAGAGTGAAATCATAAGTTCCGCCGGTGGGGATGTCGGGGACCACGATCGAAAGCGTAAGCGAGATCGCCTGGCCCGGGAGAACATCGCCGCCGGTGTAGTCGATGTCGGACGTTGTCACCGAGCGGGTGGGAAAAGACGGGTTGGTATAGGTCAAATCCGGCGGCACGACAAATTCGACTGGGCTGCCAAGTACAAAATTGCCATCCACGCCGGTGCCAAGCTGCTCGTGATAATCCGTCCAGGTCACACCCGTATTGTTGGTGACGCCTTCTGTCACGAAGTAGGTTGTGACTCCGCCACTCGGCGTTACGACAAACTGGAAATCCAGCGGCCCAACCGAGGTGAACGATTTAGCGGCGCTGGTGATGTCGAAGTTGGGGGGAGCGCTGATGACGGTGGCCGTGGCGTTTCCGGCGCTGCCAAAGCTGCTGTAAGGCCCAGGAATGATCAGTCCGGCTTGAGCCGATGTGGTCAGCATCGCTACGCTCCCACAAAGCATCGCAGCCATGGATGCAATCGCCTTTGGTTTGCCGGATATTCTTGCAACTGAAGTGTGAATGATTCGCATTTCTCCCTCGCTCCAAAATGGTGCCGGTCAAGTAAAGTGGTATAAATGTCTTTCCCGGCGCTGGTAGCTTAACCCTAGATCGCGACAAAGCAAGATTAAAATACGAGTAAAATCATATTAATCTAAACAAGGTGTAGAGCTGGTATGGCCCGTATTTTGGCGTGGACCGGCTATTTGGCGATTGTGGTCGATTTGTGGCAGAGACGTAAGTTTTGGGTCAAATTGAAGTTACTGAGGTCCTCCCGCAGGATCGACGCGCTTTGACGACCGTCTCACATGGATTCGCCGAGAATTAGACGCCCGGCGGAAGTCACGACAATGGAAAAGAAATGGGCGATAAGGGATTCGAACCCCTGACTTCCACCTTGTAAGGGTGGCACTCTAGCCGCTGAGTTAATCGCCCGCGGTCGTCGCCATTGTATCTCGTGGGCCGGCTGGAACTCAATTTCTCGGCAATGTGATTTTCGGCAGCGCTCTATTTGAACCTCGAACACCGGAGAATCCCGGTCCGTTGTTTTGCTGGAAGCTTTTTGTTTGCGCCGCCAATCCCGGTTTTAATTGCTGGCGATCCGTCTTCGCATCAGAAATGGCGCCCCCAGCAGCAGCAGGCATGTGGAGCAAGGTTCCGGCACAACGATTCCATAGCCGGCAAGGTAGGGAATCAGAACATCGGCTTTGGGCGATCCCAATCCGGTTGAGGTATCATAACCGGCTCCGACGGATTGGCCCGTAGCGGTCAAGCCAGTGGTAATATCGTTGAACGCCAGGGCGTAATCGGGCGTGCCGTACAAAGCGTAAAGCATGGGAAGCAATCCATTGGTTAGATCAGAGCTATCTAGAGGATTCAATCCGTTAATTGCGCGTCCTTGATCCGCCAGGGCGATCAATCCGGCCCAATTTGCGGCCGCAGCATTGGCTGTGCCCATTACAGCGAGGGTTCCATTTTCGATTCCGTAAAATCCCGTGGTCAGGTCGGCGTCGAAAGCGACGTCCGGGGTGGTGCGAAAACCGCTCGCCTGTACGCCGTTCTGATAGGTTGGCTCGCCTTCCACGATGCTGGTTCCACCTCCGCCGATGCCGGAGTCGTCATCCCAAGTGGTTTCACCGGCATATTTTCCGGACGAATCCAACTGAAGCGATGTGCCGCCAACAGCTAAGACCGATGGAACGGATGCTGGATAACTGACCCCGCCACTGCCGCCCGCGGTGGCTACAAATGTTACCCCCGAATGGTTCGCGGGGGTGATGAAATTGGAATCGAAGGTGTTTACGCCCAGGAACTCTGCGGAGCCCCAGTTTGTCGTAACCACGCTTACACCGGTGGTGGCGGCGGCTGTTGCCACACCGGCCGTCAGGTTAATGAGTGAGTTGTCGTTGGTTTCGACGAGGAGAATATTGGCTTGGGGAGCGATGGCGTGTGCCAATTCCACGTCAGTGTCCATCTCAATTGCCCAGCCGGCATTGGTAGCTGTCGGCAGCGTCGTGCCGCCGCCCTGGTTGACGATTGAAAAGCTCGGTGCGTCGGGAATCCCAAATCGCGAATCAAAAGACTGAAGATCGGATTGAATTGCGCTATCGTTGTACGCGTCAACGATGGCGATCGTCTGCGCTGCTCCGGTAGCGGGAGATCCGCCGAAACTAATGTTGTTGATGCCGTAAGCGGCGATTATCTGCTGGGGAGTATATTGACCAAAAACGGTATTGATCGTGCAAGCAACCACAAAGGCCGCGCATGCGATGAGTCGTAAAGGCATTTTCCCTTCTCCTTTTGAAACGTTGGGTGGTGCATCAGGGAACGCGTTTTTCTGAAACGTGTTTTCCGCCTGGCCACGCACGAATTGCGGGCCGCATTGTACGAGCGAGAATCTCAGGGCCAAGAAAGATTTGTCAAATAAATCACATCGCGAGCAATAGTTTTTCGAGTTGAAATGCGACAAGGCAATTAGCATTTGCGACGCGATTCAAATCGCTTGAAGGAAAACGGCCATGAAATCGGGCGAAGGCCGCCTTCGGATTGGTTCCGCGAGTGTTTAAATCGACCGGGGGCCTGCACTTTTGAAATCCACGGTGTGTGAGGGTGGGGTATTTGAATTATTGAAGGATGCGGCAGGCGATCAAAATTATCCTTTGAGCGTTCGGTCTACATTTCGGGTCGAATTGGAACGACATAGGGCGAGTAATCGACCGCATCGCAAAAATCGCCAAAAGATATAAGGGCGTTTCCGCATGAATTTTTGGAACGGTGTACTACTTGGGATGTTGCGCAGAGCGTCATCGTAAGGGTGGCACACTCGCCGCCGATTTAATCGCCCGGGCTGAAAAAACGAGGCTGTTTCGATATCCTACGCTCTGAAATGTAATTCGATGGCAACTTTTGCGTAATGTACTGTGATACACGCATACGCTGGCTATGTCGTCTCCGGAAATGTGTCTGCCGCATGAAGCTTGGACATGCCACCACGCGACCTCCGCAGGCTGAGCGTGATAGCCCCGGCGAGGGCAAGGACTAGCGGCGATGACGGCTCGGGGACCGGTGACCATTCGACGGCAAAGTATCCCGTGATCCCGCCGAATGTGCCATTTGCGTTCCCAAAGACATTGCCGGCGGCATCAATGCTGTAAGCATCGGAAAAATTCCATGCGCCGCTCGATGGCAGCGCCGGTTGCAAGTCAACCACGGAGTCCGCTGTGCCGAACCATATAAGGGCCTGGTCATCGTCGACCGTCGCTGATCCATCAAAGCCGGAGCCGACTTGCTGTAGGCCATTTGTCGCAACTGCTATCGACGAGTCGATTCCGGCGAGCATGGTTGGATTTAGATTCACCGCTGAAGCGGCGGTTCCGAACCAGAGAAATGCCTGACTGCTGCCCCCGTTTGCTGAAGCCTCGCCGACTTGCTCGTTGCCGCTCGTGGCGGTGGCTTCTGAGAATTCCAAAGCCGGATCTGAAGGATGCAGATCAATTGCTGAGCTGGCAGTGCCGGTCCACAGCACTGCATGAAAGGGGTTAGTTTGTGAACTATAATCGCCAACTTCCTGCCCATCATTTAGTCCCAAAGCGACAGATCCGACGTTGCTTCCAAACTGGCTCGGATTCAAATCAACCGCTGATGCGGCGGTCCCCGTCCATAGCACGGCATGCGCAATCGAGCTCATTGGCGTTCCAACTGTGCCGCGACCCACCTGCTGCGAGCCATCGCTTCTCAGTGCAAGCGAGGCGAACATACCGAGTTGCGTTGGATTGAGATCCACGGCGGAAGCGGCTGTGCCGGACCAAAGCACCGCATGGCTGAAAACCACCTGTTGCAGAGCTACCGAACGTTCCGACCTGTTGATTGCCGGATTCTCCGTTCGCCTGCGAGGAAGCATTGTCCCCAAAATCGGTCGGATTCAAGTCCATCACCGTTCCATCAGGCGGCGACCAGAGCAAAGCATGAGATGGCGCGCTCGACGAATTGAAAGGCCCATAGCCGACCGTTCCGTCGGCTGTCACCTGTCGTGGTTGGATCGATACTTCCCCCGGCCCCATCAGCGGATAAAGAATGGTGGCTTTATAGGTTTCGCCGCGAGCGAGCGATGCTACAAGGAGAATCGCTGCGAGCACGGTGAAGTGATTGATCATCGTTTTTCTCCCTTCCGGAAAACATTTGCGCTGTCACGCAGAGTCTAAATGGCGTCTTTAAGCACTCGCGAATGCCGATCGTACTTTTTTTCGCCAAGACCCAAATAATAGTTCATACGACATTTCGGGTCGAATCAGGACTACATAGGTCGACAAATCGTCCGCATCGCGAAAAACGGCGAAAATCGTAAGTGCATTTTACGCCTAATTTTCCGGGCGATATTGCTATTTCAGAAGTCGTCCGGAGCCTGCTTGTAAGGGTGGCACTCTAGCCGCTGAGTTAATCGCCCTTGGCGAAGTGAGATTGTAACTCCTCGCCGCGTGTTAGCTCAATCGCCCAGCGGAGATTTACAAATCATCAATCAATCGCGCGGATTGGTTTTCGGCGGCGCGGATAGAGTAGGCCGACACAGCCGACGGCAATCGCGGCGCTGCCGGTTGGCTCTGGAACCTCCGCGAGCAGGCCGTTGGCGGCGGCGAAGGCGTCAAGAGATTGCCAATCGCTTTGGGGCAGCGCTACCGTCGCGCCGCTCGCGGAGCGGCCGAAATTCGCGGCCAGAAGCCCGAAGTCGATGCTGTTGACCGTGCCGGTGTAATCAAAATCGCCCTGGTCCCAGGATTTGCCTGATTTTCCGAAGTTCGCGGCGAGATTTCCGAAATCCACGCTGTTCACCGCGCCGTCGAGATTCGTATCGCCGTAGAGCGTGTATTTCACTTCGATGGTGGTGGTGGGGAGGCCGGCCGGATTGCCGGCATCGGCGCTGTCGGCATAACCGAGGCCATAGCCAGGGGAAAGCGCCGCCGCTGACGAATTAATACCCGGGCCGTTCCATTGTCCGCTGGCGTAGCCGCTTTTAACGAATCCGGCGATCGTGGTAATCGGATCCGCATGGCCGGAATAATTGATGAAGAAATGGTTGTTGCTCAAATCGAGTTCGCCCGCGCTGGAAATAGTCAGGGACGACTGTCCGCTGGCGCCGGATAACGAATTCAAACGCAGGATCGCGCCGCCGCCGATGGTAAGGCTCCCCACCCCAATGATGCCGGGCATGGTGACCAACCCGGAACCCGTGATGGAAAGGGAAGTATCATTCTCGTTGCCGCCGCTGGATCCAACGCTCAGTGCGTTCCCGTTGATCTGCAAATATGCGCCGCCGCCGATGCGGCCGATGGCCGGTGAATCCTGCTCGATGTTGAGCGCGTTGTCATGAATGATGGCGGATGCAGCGCCGCCCGCGCCGGGAGACGCTCCGCCGGACGTCGAATGGCCCGTTCCACCATACGCCTCCGAAGTGATTGTCGGGTCCACGAAATTCGAATCGCCGGTCGCCGTGGCGGTCGCGGCGCCGCCGATCCCGCTGGAATGGAGGGTCGCTTCATTTGCGCCTCCGTCGCCGCCAGCGGCGTCCGCATGCGACGTGACGGCGTCAGGCCCCGATCCCGTCGCGCTGGAAATCGCCACGGCCGTTCCTCCATTTCCGGCATTGGCCGCTCCTTCGGAATAGCCGCCGTCGCCCGCGGTTGCGGTCGCCGTGACACTCACCGCGCTAAGACCGCTGGCAGTACCGCTGCTGGAGCCCGTGGCCGATACCGTGGCATTGCCGCCAGCCCCGCCTATATCTTCCGTGAATCCGCCTGCGCCGGCAGTTCCCTTCGCCAAAATCGTCAAGTTACCGGTAGCGGTCAGGTTGACGGTTGTCGTCGCAGCGCCGCCGACGGGCGGCGCCGAACCCGCGCTGAAGCCTGAGCCGCCAGACCCTCCGGTTGATTCGTAATCCGCGCTGACCAGCGACTCTCCGCTGGTGCCCGTGGAAACCACGGAACTCGCGGCGCCTCCGGAACCCGGATATGCGCCGTTGGCGGTTCCGCCATTACCGCCCGCGGCAATCTGCGTAAGATCCAGCTCTCCTGATGTCGCGCCCGAAAGGACGTTGCTGAGCGTCTCACTCGCGCCGTTACCGCCGGATGCGTTGAACGTGCCGCTGCCTCCAGAGCCTGCGATGCCCGTGGCGCTGAGGCTCACGGTGCCCGAGCCGGTGAAGCCAGTAACGCCGGAGATGACGCCAGCCGCCCCGGCCTGGCCGCTGCCGCCGGCTATGGCCGCACCACCATTTCCACCTTGGACCGTCGCCTGCGCGGACACGGTGGTCGAGCCCGACCCCTGGCCAGATGCGCTGGCAGTAGCGCTGCCTCCGGCTCCGCCCAATGCGCCAAGGCCCGTGCCGCCATTACCGCCGATGCAATCGCTGGCCGCGACGACTGAACCGCCGCCGGAAATATCGGTGTCGGTTGCACTGGCCGACGCGGTGGATGAACCGCCCGCGCCGCCCGTTCCCGAGTTCAGCACGCTGCCGCCGGTCCCACCGGTTCCGTTGGGATTGGCGTTGGCGGTCGCGCTGACATCGCCTTTGCGGCTCAAGCTGATGTTTGCGGTCGAATTGCCTCCCGCGGTGGCAACGGTGTTGGCGCTTCCCCCATTTCCGCCGGTGGCATCGACCGTTCCAAAGATGTCCTGAAAGAGGGTGGAGCCTTTGCCTGTGATGGTGTAACTCGATGATGCGTTGCCTGCGGTTCCTGGATTTTCAACATCCGCATTTCCGGCGTTTCCGCCGGTGACGTCTTGCTCCACCTGGAGATAGGGCGCGTTGGCGGTGATGGCGGTGTCGAGGCTTTCCGAGGCACCATTGCCGCCAACTGCGCTGTTGAAACCCGCGCCACCGTTCCCGCCGATGAAGGTCCCCGCCAAGACGGCTTCTCCATTGGTGGTGCCTAAATAGGTCCCCAGGCTGGCGGCCCCACCGATGCCGCCGACGTTTCCCGATCCGCCGGCGGCGCCTCCGTTGCCGCCCGTTACGGTCAGGGTTCCGGATGCTTCGCCGTTTCCCGTCACGGTTGGCGTCAGGGTGCCGGTCGCAGCGCCGCCGGGACCACCGGGTCCAGTAGCACCCGCTGCCACCGATCCACCATTTCCACCGATGACCGTCGAGTAGGCGATGGCCGTGTCGTTGCTCGTCGCAATCGCGCTGGCCGTGGCGTCGCCCCCGGTTACGGCCGTGCCGTCGCCGGATGTAACGCCTCCTCCGTTCCCGCCGGTGGCGTCCGAACTTACTTGCACCCAACCGGTCGCCGTGATCGATACCTGCGAATTGGCGGTTCCACCGTTGTTCCCGACATCGTTGGCGGCGCTGCCGCCATTTCCTCCCGTGACGTTCGAGTCCGCAAAGAAATAGCTTGGTCCGCTGCTGAGATCGGCCGATAGGATTGAGCTGCCGTTGCCCGCCGAGCCACCGAGATTATTGTTACTGCTCCCGCCGTTGCCGGCGGTCACGTTTTGGGTCAGGTATTCCTCTTCGGCGGCGGTGGCGTGAACGACGTTGGTAAGAGATTCCGATGCGCCGCTTCCACCCATGGCTCCGTCCTCTCCCGCGCCGCCGTTGCCGCCGATGACGGTGGCCGACGACAGGCCGTCGGGTAGCGTGCCTGACGCGGCCGCGGAATTGGATGTAACCGATCCAATCGATGCGACGCCGCCGTTCCCGCCGGCGCCGGGGCTGCTCAGCGCAATCCCATTCCCTGCATCCCCGCCATTACCGCCGATGGCGGTTGCACTGACCATATCGCTGCCAACCTCCAAGCCGCTGGCCGATGCAGTGGCGGCGCCGCCGTCTCCACCGCTTCCGCCACCACCGGGCGAGCCCTTGCTGGCTTGTCCGCCTGCGCCGCCCATGCCGCCATTGCCCCCAGTGGCGTTGGCCGTCGTGGTGTAAGCTTCAAAATACGTAGTCCCCTCCGTGCCGGTGGCGGTGGAAGTGGCCGAGCCCCCGGCGCCACCGTTGCCGCCCTTGCCGCCCTTGGGTGCGGTGGGCGTGCCGCTTCCTCCGGCCCCACCCGCGCCGCCCGTGGCGGTTGCAGTATTCACCTGATCGACGCTGTTGACGCTGGCCGTGGCCCCACCGCCGAGCCCGCCGTCGGCGCCGGTACCGTCGGCGCCAGCCGTTCCGACCGTTCCCGTTTCGGTATCCACGGAGCTATAGGCCGATCCCCAGCCAATTCCCAGCACCGCGGACACAACGGCGATCCCCATTTTCCGGTAACGAGCCGACTTCCCATCGCGCATAACTTCCCTCGAGCCGACCACTGCTTGCAGCCGGAATACTTGACAGCCCCTTTTTGTGGAATTGAGTGAGCCCAATCCTAGCAAGAATTTGCGTGATGGCAATCAAATCTTTCAGAATCTACCCGATAGCGGCAACAGGTTCTTGAAGGGTGAACTATTTCTGAAGAGCTTTGGTGACGGCGGCTTCGATTTTTCGTCAGGTTGGCCCTTTTCAACGACTTTACCATCGGGGCCAATGGGCCAAATTGACGGAATTCCTGTGACCCCATAATCGACCGTGACATGATCGCCGTCCAAATCCCTGGTTCCAGGCCAGGCCGTGCTTGGCAATGTACTGGATCGGATCGTTCGGCTGCGGATCGAGGCTCAGGCCGATCATCGAGAATCGCGGGTCGCGGCCGGAGGTGTTGAAGACATCTTTCAAATTGTCCGTTTCATCGACCCAGGGGCCGCACCAGGTGGCCCAGAAATCCACGAGCGCGATTTCGCGGCCAAGGCCCACCAGCACGCGATGCCCAGAGCCACGGCCCCCCACATCACGTTGCCGTACCACGCGAACATGTCGCCGATGCCGCGCAAGCCCAGGAAGTGGTCGAGGATGCCGATCAGAATGAGGCAGGCCAACATGCACCAGGCGGCGAGGCGGTCTCGGTCTTCGATGGCCATTCGAGCGACGAAGAAGCCGGGGAGGATCAGAATGCCGAAATGCGTTTTGTGCGACATCGGGGACAACAGCAGCATCAGGATGAACACCAGGGCGCATTCCAGGCCGGCAGTTTTGGGATTGGGGAAAATACGCAGCGGTCGGCCCATGGCCCAGGCGGCGGCGATCAGCAACGCGGCTTCTAATCCGTAGACCAAAAGTTTCTGCGTCTCATCGGAGAGAAGTTTCTTGTTGGAGACATTCAGTCGGCCGTCGACGATCGACCAGTCGGTGGTGAAGAAACGGTGCGCGGCGCCGGCGATGGATTGGTTGATAGTGACATCGACGTACCAGGCGCCGATCTCGCCGCTTTGGGGTTTGACGATGCGGGTGTACCACTGCGTGAGCCAGATGCCATGCGGAGCGCGGTGGATCGCGTCGGGGGCAAAGTTCACGGCGATGGCAAGGATGATGGTCCAGGCGGCGGCGAGCCACCGGCCGCGCCAGGCGAGATAAGGGGCCATGAGCAGGGGCGGCCCTTTGAATGCGGCGGCAATTCCCCAGGCAGTGGCGGCGAGAAAATCGCGGCGGTGTTGCCAGGCAAAGCAGCCGGCGACCAGCAGCGCGTCGATGAGGAGGTCCGATTGCTGATGGCCGAAGACGCCTTGGACGTAACGCATCCCGGCGCAGAGGCCGAGAATGCAGATGACGGCTTCGCTCAGCGTCCATCGGCCACGGTTCAGCCGCCGGCCGCCGCTGATTTTCCAACTGAGTTGCCACAGGATAATCAGGCAGACGACCTGGATGATGAACCAGCCGAGTCGGCTGAGCACTTGGGGAAGGAATACGAACGGGATCGCGACAAGGGAATGGAATGGGGGATAAGTGAATGGATGAGTAGCCTGAAAAGTGTCGGGCCCGGGGGCGTAGATGTCGCCGGTGCCGATCAATCGCCGGGCGGCGTGAACGAAGACTTCTTGCCATTCTGAAGATCCCGGTTTGGAAAACAGGAGCTGCACAAGGTTGGCCAGGATGTAAATCACCGCGGCGGCGAGGAATGGATTGGCAAATATCCATCGGCCGAAGCGTTGGATGGGACTGGAATTCGAAGGATCGGGACTTGCGGGCGGCAAGGTCATGAGCGCGAAGGTTTGTAGCTGAAAGCGCCAAACGCGACAACACCCCGGTGAATGGCCATCGGAGCCGGCTTTCATTTATAATGAAGTGAGACATGGACCGTAAATGGATTGACCAATACGAATCGGGCGGTGAAAAGCTGCAAAAGGCGGTGGCTGGGCTTTCGAAGCAGGATCTGCTCTGGACTCCGCCGGCCGATGCGGGGATCGGACGCTGGTCGATCCAGCAGATCGTCATTCATCTGATGGATTCAGATCTGATCTGGGCCTCGCGCATGAAATCGATCATCGCGGAGGAGAACCCGACGATCTTGGGCTACAACGAGAGCAAATTCACCGACAACCTCTTTTACGCGGATCAGGATGCCGAGGCGGCGACGCGTCTGTTTGATCTGAATCGTCATCAATTCGCACGGGTTTTGCGAAAGTTGCCGGATTCGGCCTTCTCGCGCACGGGCCAGCATAACGAACGTGGGACCATCACCTTGGGCCAGAGCCTGCAAGGGATCGCGGAGCATGTCGATCACCACCTCGGTTTCATCCGCAAAAAGCGGGACCAGCTCGGCAAAACGTAGGACAAGAACATGGATCGGAAGCGCATCGACGAATTCGAATGCGGCGGCGAAAAGCTGGCGACGGCGATCGCGGGCTTGAACCGCAATGAGCTTCTGTGGATTCCACCCCCGGGGGCCGGGATTGGGCTTTGGTCGGTCCAGCAAATCGTGCTTCATTTGATGGATGATGAATTGATCTGGACGGCCCGCATGAAGACGATCATTGCCGAGGAAAACCCCCCGATCGTCGGCTTCGACGAGAGCAAATTTTCCGCCCGTTTGTTCGTTGAAGAGCAGGATGCCCAGGATGCGGTTCGAATATTGGATTTGAACCGGCGGATTTTTTCAGCGGTTTTGCGGAAGCTGCCCGATTCGGCGTTCGAGCGGACCGGCCTGCACGAGGACCTTGGCCCCATCACGCTCGGCCAGAGCGTGGTCTGGACATTGGAACATCTGGATCACCACATCAAATACATCGCGCTGAAGCGCGAAAAATTCGGCAAGCCCCTGAAGGACCAGTAAATGCCAGAAACGGCCGCGGAGCACCGGGACTGGGGGCGAGTCCGCTGGTTTCATTTGCTGATCCTGATCGGTCTGCTGCTGATTGGCGGAGCGATGCGGTGGTATCGCATCGGCCGGGAGAGCCTGTCGCTGGATGAATACTGGGCGCTGTATCTGGCCAGCGGCCGCGGCAGCGAAATCTTTGAAATCCCCTACGGGGTGATCGTCAATTCGCCGCCGAAGATCGGCTTCGCCGGCGCGCCGCCGTGGTGGCACATCTGGACGGGATTGACCAGCACAACGCACCCGCCGCTGTATCACGTGATGCTGCGCTGGTGGGTCGATCTGCTCGGCCCGGGCGATCGCGCGATCCGCGCGATGTCGTGGCTATTTGGGATCGGCGCGGCGGCGGTACTGTTCGACGCGGTGCGGCGCGTGGCCGGCGCCTGGCGCGGACTGGCGGCGGCGGGAATCATGATCTTCGCCCAGGCGCAGATCGACTTCAGCCAGATGGCCCGGCCCTACACGATGATGGTGTTTCTCGCAGCGCTGCTGTGCGATGCGCTGATCGCGGTCCAGCGCAAAGGGCCGTCGGCCCGGAAACTGGGGGTGATCGCCGGCGCGACGGGCGCGTTGATGCTGACTCACTATTTTTCGGCCGGGGCTGTCGTGGGCGCGGGAATATATGCCATCGCAGTTTTGCGCGGTCGGCCCCGTAAAACGGCGGCTCTTGCGATGGCGGCGGGATTGTTCGTCGCCGCGTTGATGTGGGGGCCGGTCTTCTGGAAAACCCGGCATCTTTACGATGCGTATCAACAATTCTGGGCAGACGCCGACAGCGGGATCGGCCATTCCGCCCGGGCGATTGCGATGATTCCAATCCGGCTCCTTCTGGACCCGACCGTCAATTGGCGATGGCTCGCCGCCGTTCCGCTGGCGGTGCTGGTGTATGTGGTTCCGCTGCTTCGCCTGCGCAAACGGCCGGACCTGCTGCTGTGGTGGCTCTGGGTGGCGGGGACGATCGGCGTCGTGGCCATTGTGGATTGCGTCCATCATTCAACGATGGTGGGTGTGTTGCGATACGTTTTCATGGCGTCGCCGGCGGTTTATGCAATCCTGGTCACGGCCGTGCCGGGGCGGCTGGGCGCGGTTGTTGCCGGGGCGATGGTGGCGTGTGCGGCTGTGTACGGACTGGCGCGCGTGCAGGTGGGGCCGGACCCGGTGGAGGATTGGCGAACCATGGCTCATCTCATCGATCAGACCGCCGGGCCGCGCGACGTGGTCGCGCTCGTGGGGTTTTACAAGACCGAGCCGGCGTTTGATTACTTCGTCATAGCGCACTATGTCGGCAATTGGCACAGGTCGGTGATTTTTTTGATGGGCCCGCCCGATGAGCGGACAAAGGCACAACTCGCCGGGCGGCGCGTGTGGATGGTGGGTCATCATGCGCGGGTGGATACCCATCGGCTGCTGAGCGGCTGGGGCATCGGCGCGGTCCGCGGTATCGGAAAACGAAACGCGGTGTGGCTGCTTCTGCCGCCGGCCATTAATTCGGGGAAAAAATGAGCCGCGGCGTGCGATGGTATTGCTGGGTGATCTTGGCCGGCTTGATCGCGGTGGGGGCGGGGCTTCGGTTTTATCAGATTACCAAGGTAGGCCAGTGGCCGGATGAATTCTGGTCGTCGGTGCATCTGGCCACGGGGCGGGGCATGGAGATTTTCGATCTCCCGGCCGGAGTGTTGCTCGATCCACCGCCGCGGACGATGCTCGCCGGAGCCCCGTCGTGGCCGCATATCTGGACCGGACTGAGAAACGTCGTCCATCCGCCTCTCTATTTCATTTGCCTGCGCTGGTGGATGGATTTGTTTGGCCCGGGCGATTTTTCCACGCGGACGTTTTCGGCCGTCGCATCCCTCGGCGGCGTGATTGTTCTGTTCGACATCGTGCGGCGAACAAGCGGGGCGCATGCCGGCCTGCTGGCGGCGACGCTGATGGCCGTCTCTCCGCTACAGATGAATCTGAGCCAGGAAACCCGGCCGTATCCGCTGCTGATCCTCTTTGGCTTGCTGGCTTGCCATGCGATCGTTCGCATCGAGCAAGATGGTATTTCGCCAGGGAAATTGATCCAGCTCGGTCTGGCCACGGGGGCAACGGCGTTGACGCACTATTTCTCGATCGGGGCTTTGGCGGGCATTTTCTTATATGGGGTAATTCGTCTGCGCGGATCGGTTCGGACAAAGGTGCTCGCACTTTTGCTGGGAGTCGGCGCGCTGGTGCTGATCTGCTGGGGCCCATTCCTGTGGCAACAGCGACACGAATTTTTCAGACAGCAGGATTGGTCGCTGGAGCCGACAGCAAATCGGAACATGGCACTGGCGCGAGCGACGGCGGTTCCATCGGAACTGCTCTATGGCCGGTCGTCGCAGGAAATGGCGTGGATCGCGCCAGCGGTCATCGCGTATCTGCTGCCGATCGTGCTGTGGCGGCGAATGCCCTATTTGCTGCTGTGGTGGCTATGGATCGTGGGCGTCGTCGGGCCGTTGGCGGCGTATGATTGGGTGCATGATGCGCGTTTGCTGGCGACGCTGAAATACACATCGCTGGCGTCAGTGGGGATGTATGCGCTGTGCGCCGCGCCGCTGCCTACGCCGAAGTGGTGGCGGTGGGTGGTGGCGTACATGATCCTGGCCAGCACGATCATCGTCACCATCGAGCGGCTTGGGGAAGGGCCTACCGAGCAAAACGGAGATTGGCGCGGGATGGCGCAGGCGCTGGATCGCTTGGCCGGCCCAGGCGATCCGCTGGTGTTTTATCCGAATAAATTCTGGGGTTCGCCGGGGATGTATTATCTCGCGTTTTCGCATTATGCCCAGGATTCTCAGCGCCCGGTGATGTTCTTAAATGAGCCGGCCGATGCCGACGCGCTGCAGGCGCTGTCGAAATATCCGCGGGTGTGGCTGGTCGGGCCCGAGGCGGCGGCGGATGGGGAAAAATATCTGCGAGGGTGGAAAGTGAAGTTAAGCAGGTGGTTTCCGAACAGCGGATCGATGGCGGAGATGCAGAGATAACTCCCGCGGCTATTTCGCGCCGGGGACCGTTGCGTTCAGGATTCCAACGACCTGGACCGGGACGGCGGCGGGATGGGGTGTTTGGTCGGTGATGTGAAATAGGCCAAACGTGCCTTGCACGACTACTTTCACGTGCGGGGATTCGCCCTGGAATAGGACGGTCACGTCGTACGGTTGCAGAACATCGCGTTGTCCGTTCAGAAAGATGCCATAGGGCGTGTCCTTCTTTTCCATGCTCTCGGCGTGATCCATCCATTCGGTTTTTTGGATGTCGGCCGGATCTGAAATATTCGGAAGGACCATCATTAAATCAAACGAGTTGACCGTTTCCCTGCCGGTGAGAACGTCGCGCGGATCGTCGCTGTAGAGGCGGGCGGTTACTTTTCCGTCCTTGGCGCTCAGCCGAAGACATGCGGGCGGGAACCACTGCGGTGCGCCGCCAATCTTGAGCACGCTGGCCGACGGTTCGGTGGCGGGGAATTCCGTGATGGATTGTGGGGTTTGGTTGATCGCGGCGGCCGGCTGGGTCGCGGGGGAATTGGCGGTGCCGCCGCGGGAGTCATCGCTCTTGGCGCAGCCTACAATCACGCTGAGACCGCACAGGCAAACGAGCGTGATTCGCGTGAATCTCATTGCCATGGTTGAAACCCTCCGCCGCGGCAGACGGCCGGTAGGGGAATTATAGCACACGAACATGAGCACGCGCGCTCCCGACGAAACCGACATCCTCTGCGAAAACTGCGGATACATGCTCAACGGCCTGCCCGCCTCGGGAAGATGCCCCGAATGCGGTTCTGAGATCGACCTGAGCGTTTCCGAGCGATTCCGCCAAATTCCGCCATGGGAAGCTATCGGCGATCCAAGTCCGAAATGGCTTCGTTTTTTTCGGACCACCAGCGAGATCATTTTCCGCCCCACCCGGTTTTATCGGACCAGCACTTCCCGCGGACAACTTCAGCCCGCACTGAATTTTGCGCGCATTCATTGGGTCATCTCATCCATCCTACTGGGCGTGGCGGCCTGGGCACATTGGGATTGGTATCAGCGTGTGGAAAACCGTTTCACGCCGCCGGCGGCGTGGGTGGGATGGGTGATGTTGCTGGCGTTGCCGGTCGGGACGTACTTGGCGATCGGCTGGACGATCCGTTTGGCGGCCCAGTTGACGACGTGGGAGGCGGCATACCGGGGATTTCGGCTCCCTCACGCCGTGGTACTGCGGGCGCTGTATTACCATGCTGCGCATTTTCTGCCCGTCGCACTGGTGTCTCTGCTGATCTGCGGAGGGTACAACCTGCTGCAGCGGACCGGCGATGTGCAGATGACTTCGGGAGTCGCATATCTGTACATCCTCTGCGGCGTAGTGGTCGTCGCGGCGGGATATCTGTTCAACACCTATTGGATCGGAATGCGGAACTGGATGTACGCGAATCGGTAGAATGCCAGACAGGATATGCTCGGTTTTTGCACCAGCTCGCAGTTCGTGGAGCACCAGACCGGCGAACTGCATCCGGAACGACCGGATCGGATTCGAGCCGTCGTCCTCGCGGTGCGCGCAGCCGGGTTGATTGATTCGCCGAATCCGTTTCCCGATTTTTCCCTCGATTTGCAATTGAAGCCGGTGGGCGGCCCAAAGCTCGTGGAGATTTCGCCGCGGCGGGCGAATGAGAAAGACCTGGAACTGGTGCATTCACGGCGGCAGATCGAACATGTGAAGCATGTCTGCAAGGCCGGCGGCGGAGTCTTGGATCAGGGCGACACCGTTGTTTCATCGCGGAGTTTTGACGCAGCGCTGCTGAGCAGCGGGGCGCTGCTGAGTTGCTGCGATGCGGTGATCGGCGGAAGCGTTCAGCGGGCGTTCGCGGCCGTGCGGCCGCCGGGGCATCATGCCGAGCCGGACCGGGCGATGGGATTCTGTCTCTTCGGCAATGTGGCCATCGCGGCCAGATATTTGCAGCGGCGGCACGGCGTGGGCCGTCTCGCGATCGTCGATTTTGACGTGCATCACGGCAACGGGACGCAGGCGGCGTTCGAGGATGATCCATCCGTCCTCTTCATCAGCACGCATCAGCATCCGGGGACGTGTTATCCGGGCAGCGGGCATGATTGGGAATTGGGCGAAAGCGCCGGACTTGGGACAACGCTGAATATCCCGCTGATGCCGGGTGCGGGGGATGAGGAAATTATCGCGGCGTTTGAGCAGAAAGTGATTCCAAAGCTGGATGAATTTAAGCCGGAAATTCTACTGGTATCCGCGGGATTTGATGCGCACCAGGATGATCCGCTGGCGAATTTGGAAGTGAGCGAGGCGGGGTTTGAAACGATCACGCGGATGCTGGTGGGGGCGGCGAATGCGCACTGCGGAGGGCGGATCGTCAGTTCATTGGAGGGCGGCTACAATCTGCGGGCATTGGGGCGAAGCGTTGTGCGCCATTTGGTGGCGCTGCGGTCTTGACGGATTGTAGAGGGCGGGTATTTCAGGGCGATGGAATCAACTTTGATATCCAGATGGACGGCCGCACTGGCGGAATTTGCGCCGCGATTCGCTGGCGCTCACCCCGTTCTGTGCCATCCATATTTCAAGTGGCTATACCGCTGCGCCGCTGCGGCGCCGACGTGCCGCGCCTTGTCGTCGAAGGTGCAGGAGTGGATCGATCTGCTTGGGCAAAACGCGCTGCGCGATCGGACGGGATCGAATGGGCATCCGCTGGCGCTGAAGATGAAGGAAATCCGCCTGGCATTGATCGACGCGGCCCGTGCGGCGGGAATCGACGAGCCGTGGCTGAATCAGTGGGGGCTGCACATCGATGCCGCCCGCGCGGGCCTGCAAAAAGTCCGATGGCCATGCACATGACAATCGTCGATGCACATCTCGATCTGTCGTACAACGCAATCCGCGGGAGGGCGGTCCAGCGCCCGGCGCGCGAGCAGGCGGCGGATGAGGAGGGGATTCCGACGGTGGGCTTGCCGGATTTGCGCGACGGGGGCGTTGGGCTGATTTGCGCGACGATTTTCTGCGAACCGGCGAACGAGGGAAGAGGCGATTATCGAACGGCGGATGAAGCGCACGCCGCGGCCATGAAACAATTGGATTGGTATCGCGCGCGCGAATCAGCGGGAGAGATGCAGCTAATTCGCACGTGGCCTGCTGACTTTAGCCGGCAGGCCTCAGAAACCAACGCGATTTTGCTGCTGGAAGGGGCCGATCCGATCCGCGATGAGGCCGATGCACGAACATTTTTCGACGCCGGGCTTCGGATCGTCGGTCTGACGTGGAAAGCGGGGACGCGCTATGCGGGCGGCAATGGGGCGCCGGGGCCGCTGACGCCCGATGGCCTGGGAATGGTTAAGATTCTGGATCAGCTGGGAATCATTCACGATGCGTCGCATTTGGCGGAGGAATCGTTTTGGCAGCTATTGGGTGTGGCGTCCGGTCCGGTGATCGCGTCGCATTCGAATTGCCGGGCGATCGTGCCGGGAGAGCGGCAATTGTCGGATGAAATGATTCGCGCGATCGCCCAGCGCGGAGGCGTGATCGGGATCAATTTTTACGATAAGTTTCTTCTGCCGCCCGGCGAGCAGGGCAAACGCCGGGCGACGCTGAAGGATGTTTCGCGGCACGTCCGGCACATCTGCGACGTGGCGGGCAACGCGGCTCACGTGGGGCTGGGAACGGACATGGATGGAGGCCTGGGGCGGGAGCAGATTCCGATCGAGATCGAAACGTCCGCGGATTTGGGGCGAGTGGGTGATGCTCTCTCGGCTGACGGTTTCGCGGATGAAGACGTGGCTGCGGTGCTAGGGGGTAACTGGGTCAGATATTTCAAACGGCGGGTCCAATTGCGGCACGACCGATGAGGCGGCAGGCTGGGGCTGGGAACGGCGATTCAATTCACGGCGGATACGGTCGCGCGCCGGCATTTCGAAATAACGATAGACGAGCGAGCACACACCCAAAACCACGGCGAGGTAGAGCATCAGGACCCAGTAATTGGGGATGTCGAACATGGTTCGCGTCACCGGGTGATGGGTGATCCGGTTCACGAGGGTGCCGCCCCAGTGATCGATCGGCTCATGAAGAATATAGACGGCGTAGCTGGCTTCGCCGAGGAAGACCAGCGGCGACCAGGCCAGGAGACGGGCCAGAAAAGATTCATCCACAGTCAACGTCCAGATCACGATGAGGAACAGTGGAATCATTCCTCCCGAAGCGGCCAGGAACCACGGGCAATGTGAGCCGAGCGATGCGAAGAAGAGGCTGGCGGCCACGGCGCCGAGCGTGAGGAAGGAAAGCCGGGCGCCGCGGATGGCCGGCCCGCCGCGGAGAAGCATCAATCGTCCCAGCGCCATGCCCGCGATGAATTCGGGCAGGCGGAACAAAGGGGTGTAGTCGGTGATGGCGCCGATGGCGGCGGGGTTGTCCGGGCCGCCGTTGGAGACCCACCAATTCCGAATACATATCCAAATGATGGGGCCCTTAACCATCGCGATGATCCAACAGACGGCGATGACCGCGATCAAAGCGGACGAACGGGCGACCCGGCGCAGGGGAAGCAGCAGCAGCGGGAAGAGGGCATAACAGAAGGCTTCGACGCTCATGCTCCAACCGGGGCCGTTAAACAGTGTGGCATAGTGCCGAGGAAACCAGGATTGCAGCATCGCCAGGGAAAGCACGCCGCCGGTCACGATTTTGTGGGTGGTAAATCTGGGATCGACCGCCCATCTGTGGAAAAGGAACGGGGCCATGACCAGGATGCCGACCAGATAGACGGGATAGATGCGAGCGAAGCGAGCGATCCAGAATTTTTTCGCGTCCAGAGAATTTTCGCGATCGTCGCCGTAGTTATAAAAGAGGATGAACCCGCTGAGTATGAAAAATAACGAGACGCTCCAGGATCCGGCGGCGATGATATTGGTGATGCCGTGGCCCAGAATATAGGCGGTCCAGTGGAGCGGGGCGGCGGAATGTCTGGTCGCGGCGATGTACTGATCGGTGGATTGGTGGACGAGCCCCAGCCCGTAATGGAACAGAACGACATGGATTGCCGCAATAATACGCAAGGATGTCAGTGCCGGAAGGCGCCTTTTGCCATGCAGTTTTGGATTTAGGCTGGCGATCGACATGGGAATTATGGGGAAATAAGCTGCGCGTTCCTCTCTCTAGACGCGCAGGGTGCGATGCTACCACTGATGCGTTAGATCGTCGAGATAAGATTTCTCGGGCCGTGCAAATCTTTTTCTCATGCTGGTTGAGGCGCCCCGCTCTACTTTTTTGTCGACATATTGGCCCGAACCGAACGCGCGACCGGAAACACAAGCCGAAATCCGCATGAGGCCGCTACTTACGCCGTTTGGAAGGGAAGAAAATATTTTTATTTTCGGCCATTCCGACTCGCCTTCGCATCGTTAAGAATCGCCGCGTGAGCGGCGGCGAGGCGCGCAATTGGTACGCGGTAGGGGGAGCAACTCACGTAATTCAAGCCGACCTTGTGGCAAAAGTGAATGCTCTTGGGATCGCCGCCATGCTCGCCGCAAATGCCGCACTTGAGATCGCGCTGCGTGGCGCGGCCTTTACGCACGGCCATCTCGATCAGTTGGCCAACCCCATCGGTGTCGATGCTCTGGAACGGGTCGCGCTCCAGGATTTCTTTTTTGAGGTAGTCCGGCAGGAAGCTGTTGATGTCATCCCGGCTGAAGCCGAAGGTCATCTGCGTCAGGTCGTTGGTGCCGAAGCTGAAGAACCGGGCGGTCTGCGCGAGTTCATCGGCGGTGACGGCCGCACGCGGCACCTCGATCATCGTGCCGTAAAGGTAATCGACCTTAACCTGCTTTTCCTGCATCACTTGCGCCGCGGTCTTTTCCGTGAACGTCTTGAGATAATCCAATTCCTTTTTCATTCCGGCGAGCGGGATCATGATCTCCGGAAAAACTTTGAATCCCTGTTTTTTACAATCACAGGCGGCTTCGATGATCGCACGCACCTGCATCTCCAGGATTTCCGGATACGTCACGGCCAGGCGATCGCCGCGATGGCCGAGCATCGGATTGGCCTCGTGGAGTTGGGCGACGCGAGTCCTGACCTGATCGAGGCTCATGTTCAGGCTGCGGGCCAATTCCTGCTGGTCCTTCTCGTTATGTGGCAAGAACTCATGCAGCGGGGGATCCAGCAGCCGAACCGTGACCGGCAGGCCGTTCATTTCCTTGAAGATGCCGATGAAATCCTCCCGCTGATACGGCAGCAGCTTGGCCAGCGCGGCTTTGCGGGCCTCGATGGTGCTGGCGAGGATCATCTCGCGCATGTGGTGAATGCGCTGGGGATCGAAAAACATGTGCTCGGTGCGGCACAGGCCGATGCCTTCGGCGCCGAATTCACGGGCGACGCGCGCGTCGGTGGGAGTGTCGCCGTTGGTGCGGACCTTGAGCGTGCGGTGTTTGTCGGCCCACTTCATGAGCGTGGCGAACGGGCCGGAGAGCGTGGCCTCGACCGTTGGGACCGAGCCGTCCATCACTTCGCCGGTGGCGCCGTCGAGGCTGATGAAATGGTCCGGGCCCAGCGTCTTGTCGCCGATTTTCACGAGACGATTGACCTGATCGATATGGACGGCGCCCGCGCCGGCGACGCAGGGGGTGCCCATTCCGCGTGCGACGACGGCGGCGTGCGAGGTCATGCCGCCCGTGCTGGTGAGGATCCCTTCGGAAACATGCATGCCGCCGATGTCGGCGGGCTCGGTTTCGCGCCGGACGAGGATGATTTTTTCGCCTGCGGCAACGCGATTTTCGGCTTCCTCCGCGGTGAAGGCGATTTTACCCACCGCCGCGCCGGGCGAGGCCGGAAGCCCGCGGGCGAGGACATTCCGGTCGGCCTTGGGATCGAACGTCGGATGCAGAAGCTGATCGAGACTATGCGGATCGACCCGCAGGACCGCGGTCTTCTCGTCGATCAGCTTTTCCCTGACCATGTCCACGGCGATCTTCACCGCCGCCGCCGCGGTGCGTTTGCCGTTGCGGGTCTGGAGCATGTACAGCTTGCCCTTTTCGATGGTGAACTCGAAATCCTGTACGTCGCGATAGCGCTTCTCCAGCGTGTCCTTCACCTTGAGCAATTCCCGCCAGCTTTTTGTGGACCACTTGGCCATTTCGCTTTGACAATCCAACGGCGTGCGGATGCCGGCGACGACGTCTTCGCCCTGGGCGTTGACCAGGAATTCGCCGTAAAAACGGTTCTCGCCGGTGGAGGGATTGCGCGTGAACGCGACGCCGGTGGCGCAGTCGTCGCCCATGTTCCCGTAAACCATGCATTGCACGTTCACCGCCGTGCCTCGCAGGCCGCGGATTTCGTTCAGCTCCCGGTATTTGATGGCCCGGTCGCCCATCCAGCTCTTGAAGACCGCTTCGATGGCATGCTCAAGCTGCACGAGCGGGTCCTGCGGAAAATCCTCGCCGACGGTTTGGTGGTAGATTTTTTTGTATCGCTCGACCACTTCCTTCAGGCCGTCGGTGTCGAGTTCGGTGTCCAGTTGCACGCCGCGGGAATTTTTGACGGCCGACAGCTCATGCTCGAAATGATGATGATCGACGCCCATGACCGTGTCGCCGAACATGTTGATGAGCCGGCGATAGCTGTCGTAGGCGAAGCGTTCGTTGCCAGTGAGATCGGCCATGCCCTGCACGACCTGGTCATTCATCCCGATGTTCAGGACGGTATCCATCATGCCGGGCATCGAGATTTTCGCGCCGGACCGGACGGAGACGAGAAGCGGGTTGTTCGGGTCCCCAAATTTCTTGCCGGCCGCCTTTTCCAGCTTGAGCAGGTTGGCCTTGACCTCATTCATGAGGCCCTTGGGAAGCTTTTGGCCGAGGTCGTTGTATTGCCCGCAGGTTTCGGTGGTGATGGTGAACCCCGGCGGCACCGGCAGCGGCACGAGGGTCATGTCAGCCAGGTTGGCTCCCTTGCCGCCGAGCAGGTCCTTGAGATGAGCGCCGCCTTCGGCTTTTCCGTTGCCGAAGAAATAGACGCGTTTGACCGATTTTGCGGACGACGATTTGGTCTTTCTGGCGCGTTTTTTCAGAAGCTTAGCCATGTTGGAATCTCCACAAAATGCGTTGATTTTTCCGTGGGAAAACGAGTTTTTCGCTAAACGAGGGGGGCAGTATAGGAGTGGGCGAAAAGGGTGTCAATTTGAGCGGCGAAGGGACGATCGATCGCGACGGCTATTGCGGGGATTTGAGAAGAATATTGAAACCAGCCTGCTCGAAATGCCTATCGGCGGTGAGGGCGTCGGTGATCCCGCGCTCCCGCATGATTTCGAAGGAGATGCAATCGGTGAGGGACCAGGTCTTGTCCAAGCGATCGTGATAGAGTGCGACTCCCCGATTTAGAAGATCAGACGAGGCTGTTAAGATGGTTGTAAAGCGGTCAGCGCGGAGGGAACGGACGAAAGGCTCAAATTTGGCGCGGGATCCTGAACCGGACAGGAAATTCCCTATTTCCAACAAAATGAATTCGTGGGTAACGACTCGTCGCCTGAATTGCCGAGCCAATCCGTCGGCGGCGCCGTGATTGACATCCTGCGGGACAAGTATCGCCAAATAATAGGAGGTATCGCCAAATCCCGGGATCACTTCTTCGGCACCCCATAAAGATAATGATCGTGATTGACGGATGAGTCAGCAGGGAGACCGTCTGCTGCACCGATGACATCCTTCAAGCGCTCATGAAGAGTCGGAATATTCTGGTCCTCCTGCAACGGATTGACCTCAACTTCCGATCCCTCCGGAAGCGATGCGGGCGATTCCAGCACGATAACACCATTTTTCATTCGACCACGGTAAGTCATACGGTTGCTCCGATGCTTCATTATACGGTTCTTCGCTTCATATTGCTTGATTTTTTGGGTGTTTTGAATGCTCACCACTGCCGCGTCGTCGTCATCGGTTCGCTGCCGCGGATGGCGAAGACGGGATCTTCAAACGGCTCGAAATGGGATTGCACCGCCACCCGGCCGGGCCCGGTCAGCCGGAGCCAGACGTATCGGCTGCTCCAACGGCCCCAGGGATGGAATGCGCCGTACATTCCCCCAGGGTATTCCAGGTGCAGATTCATCGAAACCGTCGGATCTTTGTACAGCAGCGAGGTCGGCTTGATAACGATTTGCTGGCCCGGCTGAAGATTGCGAACAAAAACATTGCCGTTGCCGTGAAGCAACAGCAATCCTGGAGCCGTAGCGGCCGTGAAACGGTCCATGAACATGCCGATGGGATAATGCGTTTCAGTATCTTTGCCGTTCTGGGTGGTAAACCAGATGCCGGATTTAAACCAGTCGTAGGCGACCTGGCTGGTGGCGATGAGAAAAACGTGCTCGCGGACATCCACGGACTGCCCGATTTCCAGTGGCAGTGCGATCAACTCGCCAGGGGCATCCTTGGAAAATGCGATCCGCCCCGGCCCGCTTGTCTGCGTCATGATCAGCGGCAACCCCGCTAACAATCGTTTCCACCCCCCAGCCAGAGGCATCTTGCTGATCTGTACCTGCTCGTCCTTCCACAGCAGCAGATGGTGCGCGAAATAAACGCCGTCGCTGGCCGCCAGCTTAAAATCGGCGACAGGGACATATTTGCCTTCGATCTGGCAGAACGATTGGCCGAACTGGATCCTGGCCATGTCCCGGATCGCCGGCAATTCGTCCCAGCCGGATTTGGAGACGGCCATTTTCACATCGACCGGCGCCCCGCAGCGTGGGCAGCTCGCGGAACTGGCGTCGGAGGGGTGTCCACACCATGGACAGCGATAGCTCGTTTGCGGGGCGGTGGACATGATCTATTCCGTGTGGTGATGGTGATACATCGATTGAATCCCGAGCCGCCCTGGCCCGGTCATGCGGGCCAGAGTCATGCCGACGCCGCCGAAAAACCCGGTGGTCAGCTTTTGCGTTTCCGCGTTCATGGTGACGGATGCGTCTTTGTACAGAAACCCACCCGGCTCCAGCAGGACGCTCTCCCCCGGAGCCAGCCGGCGCTCGAACACGTTGCCATATCCGTGAAGAATCAGCAGGCCCGGCGAGTTCTGAGCGACGAAGCGATCCATGAACATCCCCTGCCCGCCGAAGAGAATATTGCGCAGCCCCTGCACGCGGGTGTACGAATAATTCACAGTATGCGAGCAGAGCAGAAAAGCGTGTTCGCGCACATCCAATTCCATACCCGGATGCAGAGGAAGAACGACCAGCTCACCCGCCGCGTCGCGCGAAAACGCAACCCGTCCCTGTCCCGACGCGATAGAAACGACGAACGGCATCCCCGCCAGCGCCCGCTTGATCCCGCCTTGCAGCGGCATCACGTCCATTCGCACCGTGTCGTCTTTCCACAGCAGCACATGATGCTCAAAAAAGATCGCGTCGTTTCCCCCGAGCGTGATGTCGGCGACCGGAACGATTTCCCCTTCGACCTGACAGACGCTGGACCCGAATTTCACTTCCGACATATCGCGCAGCCGCGGCGCCTCGCGCCAACCGGAGTCGCTGACGAGGTTTTTCACATTCAGCGGTGCGCCACATGTTATGCAGGAAACGGCTCCCGGCGGACTTTGCCCGCCGCACCAATCGCAAACGATTCGCTGAAGAGCTTCCATGACGGGAAATCATAACAAAATGTTGAGGCGATCGCCGATTTAGTTGGATTCCGCGACAGGGAAGATCCAGCTATTCCCTGCGTAAAATGTGTTGTTAAAGGCCAGCACAGAGCACACAGAGAACACCGAGGGCACAGAGCCGCCTGATCTTCTCCGTGTCCTCTGTGAACTCTGTGCCCGACTTTGATTCTTTTGGAAACGATTTGGTGGAGAGAAAGCTTCGCCGTGGTTAGATTGGCTTCATGTCGCCACGTTCTTATCCTCAGCAAAACGTTCGCGGTGGCTTTACTCTCGTCGAGCTTCTCGTCGTCGTGGGCATTATCGCCATCCTGATTTCCCTGCTGCTTCCAGCCTTGAACAAAGCCCGCGAGCAGGCCAATTCCATCAGGTGCATGTCCAACCTCCGCCAAATCTCCATGGGCCTGTTCGCCTACTCGGCCCAGAACAATGGTTACATCATCCCCTCGTACAACTTGCCGCAACAGCCGGGCGCGGCGTCAAACTGGACTTCCGGCCCCGGCGTCATCATGGATGGTTGGCCGTGCATCCTCGACCGCGACGGATTCGTCCGCAGCGCCGCCCAGGACACCAACACTGTTTTCTATTGCCCAAACACCGTAGACATCAACGGCATGGCCGCCGGCCAAACGGGGACCTATCAGGCCAATCCGCGCGGGTGGATCCAGTGGCCCATGGAGTTCGCCGGTCCCACCTACGGCGACAGCGATCCGCAAATCGCCGTCACCTGGCCCGCCCAGGGATATAACAAGATCATCCGCTGCAGCTACTGGATTAACGCCTACAACCCTATCGGCGGATCGGTCGCGAGCATTCCTCAGAACGATTTGTACTACACCGCGTCGGTTGGATTCGGCCCCGACGCCGATGGCAACTACATCGGTCTGCACAAAACCACGAACATCAAGCATTCATCGCTCCTGGTCGTCGCGGCCGACGGCGTGTACATGGGCCGTCAATCGGTCGATCAGATCGCAATGAAAAATGGCCGCATCGGATTTCGCCACTCCGGTCCGGCCGGAGCGAACACGATGGCCAACGTCGGTTTCGCCGACGGCCACGTCGAATCATTAAATGGAAATCAATTCCCCTGCTCCTACGCCAAAACCTCCAGCTACAGCGGCAATGGCGGAATCACTACATTGGCGCAGCAGGAGGCCATCAATCTGGCGGGATCGACGGTCTACGACGATCCGGGTTTTGCGCTGCAAGTTTTCCTGGCCAACAATCCGGGCGCAAACTAATTCAATTGCACCCCTCGGGCTTTGCTCGAAACCGCGAACTGGGCGATCCTAACCAACAACCGCGCCCATGGCCGGGTCGCTGAAGCTCCATTGCCCGGTTTCAACACGTCCGGCGAACCGCCGCTGGAAGTTCCCGATCGGCTCGATTTCGAGGCCAAAATCGTACCATCGAAAGCTGTGCCGAGTATCCATCACCAGCACGGCGTTCCCACCAGGCGGAACCGAACGCTGTTGAGCGCCGGTCTTGTAGGATCGATCGGCAACTTCAACCGTGAAGCCTTTCTGGCCGTCGCGATTGACCGCCCGCACCTCAACATTGCCATTCAAAGCGTGATTGGTGGCACTGATTTGGCTGTACCCCAGGCGGATTTCCACCGCCGGGTCATCCACCGTGCCAATGAACTCGCGAAAGAAACCATTGGGGCCGTAGACCTGCAGGTGGTAGATGCCGTTGGCGAAATCACGCATGGCCCAGGAATCTTCCAGGCGATCGCCGGCGGCCACGGCGTAGTTCCGTATGATCACGTCGTTTCCCGTCCTCGCATACACGGTGAACGGGCATCCAACCGCTCGTTCCGCAAAGCGATCATTTCTGGTCTCAAGACGAATGATGAAGCGAGACCGGTCTTCGCTCAGCGAGCCGTCTACGTACAACTCATAGGGCAGCGCACAAGAACGGCGAATTCCAGGCTCCTGCCTGGACATCAATTCGGAACTCCGCGGATCTTGTCGGATCTGTTCGATTTCCTGCTTCGACAGCGCCTTGTATCCTGGGAGCGGCTTGAACTGCGCGTCATAAATCTGCTGCACAAAAGGGTCGAGTGACAGGAATTCGGGGTTGGCCTCTTTTCCATCGGGCGAGGGCTGAAAGGCGGAGGTGAGATCGCCGCAAATCGCTCGCCGCCAGGAACTGATGTTGGTTTCCTTGATCGGCCGGCCTGTTTTTTCGGAAAGAAACTTCTCCAGGAACATCAGCACCGAGGTGTTATCGAACACCTGCGAGCAGACGCACCCGCCCCGGCTCCACGGCGAGGCGATTACCATCGGCACGCGGTATCCCAGCCCGATCGGACTCTGCCGCGGCGACCGAGGATCCACTTTCTCATCCTGCTCCAAGTGAACATATTCCAGGCTCGCATCCAGCCCCTTGGACGTGAATCCCGTTTCCCGCCGGCGCGGATCCGGCGCCACAAACGGCGGCACGTGATCGAAATATCCGTCGTTTTCGTCATAAGTCAGGATGAAAACTGTCTTTTTCCAGACCTCGGGATTCTCGGTTAAGATGCGCAGCGCCTCGGATATAAACCAGGCCCCATACCACGCGGATTCGGGATGATCCGAAAGCCTTTCCGGAGCTACCAGCCAACTGACCGCGGGCAGCGTTCCCCCCTTCACGTCTTCGCGAAACTGGTGGAAAACGTCCCCCTTGGGCACCTGTACGCGACGCTCGGCGTCGCCATCCTGATACGTCAGCTCCGCAAGCTCGCGGTAATCCGGATCGCCGGCGTTAGTGCAAAACGCCTTTTCGTGAAGACTCTTTTCGCGCGGCGATAACTTCGCAAAGGCCTCCTGATCCCAGTTCTTTTTTTCCGCTTCGTAGTCCTTGACCATCCACGTCAGGTCTTTCAGTTGTTGCTTCAAGTGATAGCTCTGCTCCTCGGGCAGCCCCGGCTCGTCAAGCTTTTTCTGAATGGCCGCGGCTCGGCCGGCAAACAGCGGCCCCTGCTTCTTAAAAAAATCGCGATGCCGCTTGTTCGCCTTCACGTGATACTGCGCGAAATATTCCATCACGTTGCATCCGAAATTGGACAGCCACGCTTCCTCTTCGGAACTGAAACCCGTCTCAATGTACAGCTCGTTCTGGTAAATTTTCCAGTCGATCCCATGGTCTTCCAGCCGTTCGGGAAACGTCGTCCAGCCGGGCGTCCAGTCGTTGTGCATGATCGGGTCGTTTTCCACGTACGCCGGCGAATCCGGGCTGGGATGGTTCCGCACCGTACCGGTCCAGAAATAGAGCCGGTTCGGCAGCGTCGGCGTGAGCGATGAACAGAAATGCTGGTCGCACACGGTGAACCCGTCCGCCAGTGCGTAATAAAACGGAATGTCCTCCCGATTGTAATACCCCAGCGTCAGCGGCATATCGGTGTATGCCTTGTGGCCCGATCGCTTGGCTTCGAGCCATTGATCATATTTCCCATGATTGCGCGCATCGACCTGGCTGTGCCAGCTATGCGGCAGAAAGCCCATCCATGTCGCCTTGGTGTCTTTGAGATTCAGCCGAAACGGCGCATAGCTTTCGCCGGCCGCATTCGTCTGAACCCACACCGGATTGTCGTTCGGCAGCGTGATCGCCCGTGGATCGTTATAGCCGCGCACGCCCCGGAGCGTTCCGAAGCAGTGGTCGAAGGACCGATTTTCCTGCATGAGAATGACGATGTGTTCCGCATCGAGGTAGCTGCTCCCCGGATCCGGATCGATGGCCAGCGCCTTGGCGATCGACCCTTCCAGAGCGCCCCACGTTCCGATGATCCCCGACAATATCGCCGCGTTCTTCAAAAATTCGCGTCTGGTTTGCATATCCAATCTCCCGCGACAGAGCTGACTAATGAAAAATACGAATTACAAATGCCGTTCACGGCCAAAGCGCGCCGCCGGCGTGGAAAAATAAACCGTCAAAACATTTTCCTGGTCCGCTGCCCCAGTTTTTTCATGATCCGCATTGTCAGACTTCAATCGCAAGAGCATATATAACGGCTGCGGCGCATTCAATTCACCGCGGGCGGCCGCGGATGACATTGGTCCAGCACGATTCCATCAATCTCGGCGGGCCGGCGGTTTGGGACGAGCCAGAGTCTGCTTTGCAAGTTTTCCTGGCCCACATTCCGGGTGCGGACTGAGCAGATGTGCGGGGCGCGTGAGCCATAACGCGGAGGTTGAGGGGCGGATAACGGTCGGGAATTGTTCCGATATTGGAATCGGGCCGATATAATGTGAACCCAGAGACCAACATGCGAACCATCGATGTTCACGATCTTCCGGAACCCGTGGCAAAGGCCATTGAAACAATGGTGCAGACCCTTAGAAACCAGGCGAAGGCAGATAAATCGCGCAATCCACGCCGTGAACCCGCGCAGTTGCCGTCGTGGCCGGGAACGGTGCTCGGCACGTTGAGACGTGCGGAGATCTACGACGATGCCAAATGAACCGGCGCTGCTGGATACCAACGTCCTTGTCTACTCGCTTTACCACGATGCGCCGCAGCACGCGGCATGTCGTGTGCTGGTGGAAAAGGCCCGCAGCGCGGATGCCGCTCTATTTGTCGCGGCCCAAACAATGGCAGAGTTTTATTCGGTCGTCACCAACCCGCGTCGCGCCACCAATCCCCGCAGCGCAGCCGAAGCAGTCGATACCATCGAACGATTTTTAGCAATGCCCGGGCTGGCGTTGGTGCATCAGCCCACGGACGTAGTGGCGCGCTGGTGCGACCTATTACGCGACCATGCCGTTGTCGGTAGCGATATTTTCGATCTTCAACTCGTCGCCACAATGATGGCCAGCGGTATCGGCAGGATTTACACGTTTAACAGCGACGATTTTAAGCCATTTTCGCGGATTCAGGTTCTCACGCCCTGACGAACGTGTGGGCCACCCTAGCTAAACGTCAATTGCCAATGACAACGGACGCTGGCTGCGTCGGCGCTGGTGAAGGCGCGCGGCGAAAATGTCGAACGGCAATGTATGCGCCAATCTTATAAACGCCGACGGCCAGCAGAAAGGGTCCAGCTGTAGTCAACGCATCCCACAGGTCCGGCCGGTAGTATTGCTGTCCGGGATGTCCCTGCACATGGGCGGAAATTTCGCCGCCAGCAGACACAATCAGAAGCGCGATTACTCCAAGGGATATCTTGACGGACCAAATCCTTTGCTCGGAGGTTCTATCATCGACCAATTCGAGACGAGATAGCAACACAACATCGTAGTAATTGCTGGTAACAATCCCAAGGCAGCGCGCAAGAGCCAGATCTTAAGATCTGGTTGATTCGTTGTGATGATGGCGAGCGAGCGTCCGGTGATTTTCATGCATGCCAGGTCTGTGGCCATGGTGAGAAACCAAAACACCACAAGGGCAGCCAAACTGCAAAGTCACCTTACTGACCTTGCTGTCCGGAAAAACCAACTGCGGTGTGCGACGAATAAACACAAACCGCCAAAGCCGAACTGAACGAAGGGCACGAACCAATTAGAGCGAACTTACTCTATCAGCGTCTCTGTTAGAATATAAATACCGAGAACTGCAATGGCGGTGGTGATCGCCCCGATGAGAAGATGCGCAGGTCGTAATTTGGCCGATCGCATCATGTTGAGCCCTACGATCCAAATGATTATCGCTCGATTTCATTATCTTGCAAATTTCATTCGACCCGTTCCACGGCCAAAACGGTGGATTCCGTATGTCGCTGCGCAGCAATTTGGTCTTTTTTGAGAAAAAACGGGAAACGTCTGAATATTCGCGAGAAACGCGCATCGCTATAGGGGATGGGAATCTTGGGGGACATCCCGGGCCGGCGTCGGGACGGAAACGGGTTTTGGTCGATGAAGCAGCTATTATTGGGTGACCATGTTCATCAAGAAGCCGCCCGAAATCGCCAGCAACGAGATCACGCCCCAGGGCAGTTATCTCAATCGCCGGAATTTCCTGCGGGCCGGGATCGTCGCCGCCACGGCGGCGGCGACGGGGTGGGTGTATCGGGAATTGAATTCGCCGCCGCGGGGAAAATCGGTGGTGGAGGAACCGCTGGCGGATATCGTCGTGGCGGCAACCCGGCCGACGACGCGAAGCACGGCCGGGTTTTTCGTCAATGAGCCGCTGACTTCGTTTCAGGATATCACTCACTACAACAATTTCTACGAGTTCTCGGAGGACAAAGAATCGGTGGCCGATTTGGCTGCGGGGTTCGTTACCCGGCCGTGGCAGGTGTCGGTCGAGGGGCTGTGCCGCAAGCCGCGGGTTTTCGATTTGGACGATCTGCTGAAGATCGCGCCGACAGAGCAGCGCGTGTACCGCATGCGGTGCGTCGAGGCTTGGTCGATGGTCATTCCGTGGGACGGATTTTCGCTGTCGAATTTGCTGGATCGGGTCGAGCCGTTGAGCGGTGCGAAATACGTGGCGTTTCAGACGCTGATGGATCCGAACCGGCTGCCGAACGAGAGCAGCGGGATTTTGAATTGGCCGTATGTCGAGGGGTTGCGGATGGACGAGGCGATGCATCCGCTGACGATTTTGGCGAGCGGGATGTACGGCAAGCAGATGCCGCCGCAGGATGGGGCGCCGGTTCGGCTGGTTGTGCCGTGGAAATATGGGTTCAAGGGGATCAAGTCGATCGTGAAGATCGAACTGCGGGAAAACCAGCCGCCGACAACTTGGAATGAGGCCGCGTCGGATGAGTACGGGTTTTACGCCACGGTGAATCCGCATGTGGATCATCCGCGCTGGAGCCAGGCGACGGAGCGGCGGATCGGCGTGGGGATTCGGCCGACGCTGATGTTCAACGGGTATGGGGATGAGGTGGCGTGGATGTATTCGGGGATGGATTTACGGGCGAATTTTTGAGGATGAAAGACCCCGAGTTTGCCAAGTTTGCGCTGCTGGTGAACGGCGCGGTTCCGCTCGGATTGCTGGGGTGGGATGCGTATTGGGGCCAGCTCGGCGCCGATCCCGTGAATCACGCCATTCACGTCACGGGCACTATGGCGATCATTTTCATCGCGCTGACGCTGGCAGTGACGCCGGTGCGGAAAATCAGCGGGTGGAACTGGCTGAGCCATTTTCGGCGGATGCTGGGGCTGTTCGCGTTTTTTTATGCTTGTGCCCATTTGCTTATTTATTTTGTGTACGACCGGCAATGCAGCATCCATGCCCTGGTGGAGGATACGCTGAAGCGCAAATTCATCTTTTTCGGAATGGCCGCCCTGGTGATGATGATCCCCTTGGCGGCGACTTCCACGAACGGGATGATCAAGCGTCTGGGCGCGGCCAAATGGAAGCGGCTGCATAGGCTGGTGTATCTCGTGGCGATCGCGGCGGCCATTCATTACTGGATGGGCGGGAGCAAGATCGTGGGTCCGAAACAGGAAATCTTTGCCGCCGTGGTTGCGCTGCTGCTGGGTTATCGGCTCGTGGTCTGGCAGTTGGCGGAGATGCGCAAGGCCCGGGCCGCGGCGCCGGTGGAGAATTGCTGATTGCAATTCCAGCCGGGGCGTTCAACAATTTGAACCATGGCAAGTCTTCGCGACGTTCGGCCGGTCCTGCGATCCTACGGAGTGTGGCCGTTTCTCAAGCGGGTCGCGCAGCAGATCAACGAGGACGGGATTTTTGTATGGGCGGCGGCGCTGGCGTATTCCTGGCTCTTCTCGATCTTCCCGTTCCTAATCCTTCTGCTCAGCCTCGTGCCGTATCTGCCGGACAGCGCCAAGAATTCGGCATACCGGGCCGTCGCCGAATTCATCACAACGATGCTGGGGAAGGAAGCGCACACGATCAACGACAACATCGAGCAGGTGATGCGCCAACCGCGGCGGGGGTGGTTGATCATCGGGCTGGCGGTCAGCATTTGGGTGGCCAGCGGCGGGATGGCGATGACGATGTCGGCGCTGAACAAATGCTACGACATCAAAAAGGGCCGGCCCTATTACAAGCAGCGGGCGCTGGCGATCGGGATTACACTCGGAGTGGCTGTCTGCGTGCTGGTGATGATCCTGCTGTTGCCAGTGGGGGCGGCGGTGGAGTCGTGGCTGGTGTACCGGCACGTTCTCACCGGGCCGCTGAGGATCGCGCTGGATATGGTGCGATATGCACTATCCCTCGTGCTGGCGGTCTTTGTGCTGGCCATCATTTACTATTTCGGGCCTGCGATTCGGCAGCGGTTTCAACTGCTCAGTCCCGGAGCGCTCTTCAGCGCGGTCGTGTGGATCGTGCTGGATATTCTGTTCCGCTTTTACGTAGATCGGTACGCGCGGTACGACCAGACATACGGAACCGTCGGCGGGGCCGCGATTCTGCTGCTCTTTTTCTACATCGACGGGCTGGTGCTTCTGATCGGCGCGGAGATCAACAGCGAGATCGATTTCGAGCGATTGGGAGTGCCATCGGGGTCCATCGACTTCACCGGCCCCGTGAAGCCGAAGTTGCCGGAGATTTCGCCGGAGCTGTAAGGGAAGTGCAAGTACCAAGTTGCAAGTACAAGTTAAGCTTCATGATTCGTCTGCCACTTGCACTTGCCACTTGCCACTTGCACTTCCTTGGTCACTTGACCGGTATCTTCCAGATTCCCCATTGCCCGCCACGGTTGCTGCGGAAATAGATGTAATTTCCGCTGGGGTCCCAGGCTGGGCAATCGTCCACGCTGCCGTTGGTGGTGATCTGGACCTGGTTTTCCGGATGGGTCAGGTCCACCGTCCAGATGTCGGCGTTGCGGTGGCGCTGGTTGACGACCTGCCCGTTGTCCAGGACCGGATACGTGGCGAATCCGCGATCGCATACGAACGCGATGGTGCTGCCATCCCTGGACCAGGCGGGGTCGTAGCAATCGGAATCGGGATCGCTGGTGAGATCGATGGTGCCGCCGCCGCGGTCGGAGATTTTGTAGATTTCACGATTGCCGGTGCGCTGGTTGACGCTGGTAAAGATGATGGCATCGGCGCGGGGGCTCACCCGGGGCTCGCTGACGGGAATGTTGGCCAGATCCGTGCGCGAGTTGCCGTCGACGGGGGCCATGTAAAGCTGGGGATCGGATTGGCTGTCGGACAGAACCTCATAAAAGAGCCGCGGCTTGGGCGCCGCGTCGATCATGGGCCAGAGGTCCTGCTCGCCGCCGGAGGTGAGCTGTTCTATTCCGGTGGTGCCGTCGAGGCTTTTCCGCCAGACGTTGAGTTGTCGCCCCGCACGATTGGAGGAGAAGACGATCTGGCTTCCGTCGGGGGTGAAGGACGGCATGATATCCAGCGACTTTCCATCGGTGATTTCCTGGACATTGCTGGGACCGGAGGTGCTCATGGCCATGATCTGCGAATGGAGATCGAGTCTGTTCGTACCGGTGACGAGCGTGAAAGCGAGTTGGCCGCCGGTGGGATTGATCGCCAGCGAGCCGATGCTCGAACCCTTGGGGGCCTGGAACATGAGCGTCGGCGGCTCCCGGCCAGGGCCTTCGCTGATGTCCTTCATTGCCAGCGTGTCGACTTGCCGTGGGACAATCTGCCAGATTCCGTCGGAATCGCGCTCGAGGTCGATGTTCAGCAGCGGCACCCGGCGGGTCGTGATCTCGCGCAGCGTCGCCGAATACTCGCTGCGGCCTTCCTGCCAGGGGATCAGAATGGTGGTGGGATACCATTCCGTCTCGGCGGTTTTCTTGTTGATGATGGCGGTAAACACGGGAAGGTCACCGTTGTCGTTGATGGGGACGTAAGTCAGTTGAGCGGTGGGGACGCCGTCGGGGCCGGCCGGGGCGGGGTTGCCGTTGATGGTGACGGTCGCGCCGGGCGGATCGGTCAGGATGCGGACGATTTTCTGGTGCGGCGCCAGATCGATCTGGTAATCGGTTTTGCCGTCGTCCCAGGAAATGTCCTTATCGACCGGATCGTAACCGGCTTTGTCGATCCGCACCCGATGGGTGGGATATTGCCCCGTGCTGTTGTCGTACGGAAAGGTCAGCCCCCTTCCGATGGCCGGGGTGGTTCCGATATCGGCGCCGTCGATGCTGACGGTCGCCCCCGGGGGATTGCTGGTGATGGTGACGTTCTTGTGCTTGGGCTGAAGTTGAAGGACGTAATCGGAAGATGGGTCAGTCCAGGTAACGGAGATCTTGGCCGGATCCCACCCTTCGCGAGAGGCGACGATCGTGTGCTTGGTCCAGTTATCCTGATCGTCAAGCGTATAGGATTCAACCGTGCTGGCCTGGGACACCGGTCCGGGAACGATGGGTGCTCCATCCACCGTGACGACGGCCGCAACGGGGACGACGGAAAAGCTCAGCTTGCGGTGATACGCCTCAAGGTCGACTTCAATTCCATTGGGCGTGTCATCGCGCGACAGGGTGACGGTTTTATCGGGATAACCCCGGCGGGATACGGTGGCGGTGTGCATGTCGCCGCCATTTTTGAATTTGACGATCGCGGTGAGCTGGCCCATGCCGCGCTGGATGCCGCTATCGACGGAGATGACCGAATCGGGTGGCCGGGCGGTAATGGTGATTTCCCGCGTCGTGGCGCAAGCGGTGAGAGAAACAAGCCACAAAACCCCAAACCAGCGCATGGTCGTACTCCTGAGCGAACACTTGGTTTAGCCGAAATGACCAAAAGCGGCAATAGAAGACGATCACAACCAGACAATCGAGGCGAAAGCCAATGCCGGCCAAGGTTGCGCCGATGAACGTTAATGAAGATGCTTGGTAACACCTTCCGCGTTTTCGATAGCGCCAGGGCCGAAGTTGTCACTGTTACTGGTGAATATTCGAAAATCACTCGTCGGCCGGCTGGGTGTGGCGGGGCCAGGCGAAGACCAACGTCCGGCCTGGTCCATGCATTGGTCCATGAGACCATCCCTCTATTACTAAGGCTGGAAGGTGAAAGAATTGGGCGTGTTTTTCGGCATCCCGAGCGATTTTTTTGCAGGACGCCGTTGTGACGATCCGCCCCCGAAATGCCCGCGGCCGACGGCGGCGCGTCAATCGTCCTGCACAACCGCAGCTCACCCGACGTCCGGCGATCGCGCTGCCATGATCGAAATTCAGAGCTGCCCGATTGTTCTTCCCAGGCTTGCGAAAGATCGGCATCGGTCTGTTGCCCCGGTTTAGCACGTGGTAAATTACATCAGGAACGATCCGCCGAAGCGGCCGAGCCATGCAGGGGAAATAGCCGCCGCGGTCATTATGGGAATCGACCCCTTTGCCGAACCCTTTTCCGGTTCGAGGAAGGAAGCGATATGAGTGGTGACCCCTTTTCCGGTTTTCCCAGTGGCCGGTTTTGGCGCGCCCCGCGACACGAATACCAACGCATGTTATCCAAGATCGACTAAGCCACGTGCGTAGATAATAAATCGGATAGCGAAAAGTGACAGAAGTACAAACGACAGAGAAGCCAAAATGCCGATAATTGCTATTACGCACGGCCAGAAGCGTTTTCTATTTAACCAGATAACAACGCCTCCACAAATGAAAGAGCTTACGGCCGCGATCCCCGTGATCTCAAGAACATCGCCGCAGAGATTTAAAGGCCTCACTACAGTTCCAGCAGGGACGCCTGAAAGGCAATAATAAGACCATATAACAGCGGCACTGAAAGCAAAAACACCAAATCCTAGGGGCAAGAATGCCAAGACCATATATCTCTGGTGGGGATGTTTAGAATAATAGTGTAGTTCTTCCATATTATGCTCCCGGCCTAGTCGCTGCCGCGGAGTGACATTATGCCGTTTCCGACATACCAAGTAAGTGGACCGTAGTCTGCACCACCCATCGACGGTGGAGTGGCTGAATTAACTGCAGGGGACATCACCCTTTACTCCTGTTTCCCTCATTGCGCTTCCGCCAGCCTTTCTGCCGGCCGCGGGGACGCAGCGTGCTGAACAGATCGTGACGCTCGGCCATTCGCTGCACCCACTCCCGCTCGCCCAGTGGACAGGTGCGCTTCATCGCTTGGCCGATCGCTTCCTCTTCCGCAGCGCTCTGCGGACCGTTCACCTCCGCGATCCAATTCCTCGGCCGATCGATGGGCCAGTCGCTCAATAGCGCCGCCAACTCGGGCGGGCCATGGCTTCGCGAATGCAGGCTGCTCCAGGGCCAGTCCTGGGCGCGTTTCACCAGCTTGGCCCGCAGCGGGTTCCGCTCGACATATCGGAGCACCCACAGCAGGTGCTCATCCTTCTGAATCATAAAGTTTTTGAACCGTCCCTGATAGACATGCCCTATGCCGATGGCGTCGTGGGCCGCCTGCCAGCGGGTGGCGTGCAGCAGGCCCAGGTAGCCGAAGAATCGCGACAGGTCGCCGTCGCGTCGGGGATGCGCGACGAAATGCCAATGGTTGCCCATGAGACACCAGCCCAGCAGCGGCAGCGGATGGCGGCGATGGGCGTCGATCATCGCCCGCTGGAAGGCGGCGAAATCCTCGGAGGTCTTGAACAGCCGCAGTCGGCCGTTGGCGCGGTTGATGACGTGATAGACGATTCCTCCCGGAGCCACCCGTGCGATCCGCGGCATGGACCGGAGGATAACCGATCCCCGCCATCGAGTAAAGGGTGATGTCCCCTTCAGTTACTTTCGCACATTCGCTGATGGAAGATGCAGACGCGTTCTTGCTCGGTGAGATGGGTGTAGGACATCGCCGTTTGGGCCTTTCGATGGTTGTGTCTTGGTAAACAAAACCTATCGAATCCCGACGGCGACGTCTTTCACTTGCCGGCCCGGTGTTGCGCCTCTAAATTAAATTCGCCTCCTCGCCATCGAGTAAAGGGTGATGTCCCCTTCAGTTAATTCCGCCATCGAGTAAAGGGTGATGTCCCCTTCAGTTAATTCGATGGATGGCGAATTTAATTTAGAGGCGCAACGCCGGGCCGAGGACTTCGGCGGGGGTGCGATAGCCAAGACATTTGCGGGGACGATTATTGAGCTTGGAGGCGATTCGTGCAACGCGTTGGTAGCTGAGTTGTGAAAGATCGGTTCGTTTGGGGAGGTATTGGCGGATCAGGCC
Source organism: Tepidisphaeraceae bacterium (assembly GCA_036267155.1). Classification (GTDB taxonomy): domain Bacteria; phylum Planctomycetota; class Phycisphaerae; order Tepidisphaerales; family Tepidisphaeraceae; genus PALSA-1353. Next base: position 3 of record DATAWP010000022.1, on the reverse strand, counting down.
ATT
>DATAWP010000021.1:0-2339 GCA_036267155.1 Tepidisphaeraceae bacterium | reverse complement strand
AGAGCCGGCCGGCACCAGAAAGCTGTAATCGAACTGGAACACCGCCGGCGTGAAATCGATCTCGGCAGCGCGCGACGGCTCGATGCCGAGAAACGCCAGCTCGCAGCCGCCGGCCTTGATGCAGTCGAGCGCCGCGCGCGGCGTGGGCTGCTCGACGATCGAGAGCGTGGCGCGGGCACGGGCGGCAAGCGCCCCGGCGATTTTCAGCATGACGGTGCCCGGTCCGAGCCCGCGGATCGCGCCGGTTGCCGGGTCCTTGCTGTATTGCGGCAGAAACAGCGCCAGCCGGAGCGCGCCCTCTCGGATGCCGTCCTGGCCGTCATTAGGGTCGGTCATTTGCGGGTTCTAGGGCCTGGGCAAAGCCGGGCCAATCGGCTTTGCCCAACGACCCCCTCCTGCCCAAAAAGCAGACGTTGCCCAAAAAGTCCGAAATATCTCGCGTGGATGATTTGTGGACCTTAAGTTGGCCAATCGTTTGGTCTGTGCAGGCGATTGAGCTTTCCGGACCATTGTGTTTCGCCCCAAGGTGTTTGAAGTATTTTGCCCTCCATGCGTTTGAGCATGCCAGCGAAGTAAGCTTCTCCAATATTGCGTTTGTCAAAAACGTCTTCAAACTCGAATTGGATACGAAGTCGGACCAAAACCATTCCTTTGTCACCGTTACTTTCCCCCAAAAATTTGAGCAGTTCCATTTCTGGGACCATCGCCGCGTCAGGATGGCTTTGACCAACGGCGATACCGACGCCGAGTATATCGCACCAGTTCGAGCCGAGTTCTCGGGTCAAGGAACGAGATACGGTGCCTATGCCAGAACTGAAATATTGAACCGTAGGGTTCCAGATGAAATTTCTGGCCGGAGATTGTCCCGTGTTCGTGGCGATGATTTTGACCATCGGATGAGCTTGGGTACTCAACATTCCCAAGCCGACAAAGTAAATCTCGGCACTACTGATATTGACGTAAGCCCTGATTTGGGCCTCGCCAATACGGCGAGTTTCCGCGCTGGCCTTTTCGGTGGCCTCTACCGTTTGACGCAACCGTCGGGCTTGCCAAGCGCCGACAATAACCAAAGCCAGCGTGAACAAAGCGACAGCCCCGGCAAAAGTGGCATTCGGGTCAGTCCAAACGTTTTGAAACCAGCCTTTCTCTGGCTCGTGTCTGGCGCGAGCATTATTGGCGGCCTTTTCGGCTTTCAGATCGTCGGATGGAATCTGTGGGATCGCGGTAGGCGAATTGTCGGTGCCGCGCCCTTGCTGGGCAGTTTTTGCTTGGGCGCTGGCGGTATCTTCTTTTTGTTTTGTTGGCCGGTTATCGGTCATTGGCTCGGCATATAAAATGCCCCGAGCAAAGCTGCCGCCTATGGCGAAGCCCATTGCTGCCGCAAATAACGGCCAAAGAAGCCAACGCGGAATCATGGTTGCGTCACCCGATCAAACGCTTTCCAGTCTCACTGTATCGACTTCAATCGTCTTAAGCGCCGCAAGTAAGAATGTTGCCGGAAACGTTCCCCTGCTGATCTTGTGGCGATACTGGCCTCGGATTCCTTCATCCCGTGCTTTTTGAGCCGTTCGGGCCGCGAAGATTTTCTGAGCCACTACCACAAGCGTAGCAATGTCGAGTCCGTGTTCTCGATGATAAAGGCCAAATTCCGCGATCACGTCCGCAGAAAAACCGACGTGGCGATGGTCAGTGAAGTTCTCTGCAAAATCATCTGCCACAACATCTGCTGCCTGATCCAAGAGTCCTATGTACTTGGCATTGACACGGCTTTTCGGCAGAAACTTCACTTGCCCAAGAAGGGGCCGTAAAATGAGCGTTACTGGGCAAAGCCGGGCCAATCCCTAAATATAGAGGGGTTATCCGCACAAATATCCCAAGCCCTTGCGTCTCGCGACTGGTATCATCGGGTGGTGCGGTGTATCAGCGGAGACCGGCGGCGGCCGGAGCGGGGAAGGGTACGGGCAGGGTGAGTGAGCGCAATGTCGGTGACCAAGGCAAAAACAATCGACGAGGGTTTCTTTTCGGCGACGCTCGCTGAGAGCGATCCGGACGTCGCCGACGCGATCAAGCGTGAACTTCACCGCCAGCGCGACGAAATCGAGCTGATCGCCTCGGAAAACGTCGTCAGCCGCGCGGTGCTCGAAGCACAAGGCTCGGTGCTGACCAACAAATACGCCGAGGGGCTTCCCGGCAAACGTTATTACGGCGGCTGCCAGTTCGTCGACATCGCCGAACGGCTCGCCATCGAGCGCGTCACCAAACTGTTCGGCTGCTCCTTCGCCAATGTGCAGCCGCATTCCGGCGCGTCGGCCAATGCCGAAGTGTTCATGGCGCTGATG
>DATAWP010000020.1:0-36145 GCA_036267155.1 Tepidisphaeraceae bacterium | reverse complement strand
GATTGAAGATGAATTACAGTCTGTTCGCACGGCCCGGCCTCCTTGTGTTGAGTTGGAACTGTGGTAAGTCCCGAATCTACAAGAGGCAGGGCCGTCGCGCCATAGCGCCGGCAATAAAAATCGGTGCAAAATGCGGGCTAGAACGTCACTGGGCAGGGGAGTGCAACGAGAGGAATGGAAAGGCAAATGGAACCGATAATTTGTGGGACGAACGAAGCGTCAGGCGGCCTCAAGGGTCAGCTTCAGACCGACCGCCCTGGCGACGGCCACCAATGTTGAAAGCCGGGGATTTCCACGGGCCGAGAGGGCGCGGTAGAGGCTCTCCCGCTGAATGCCGGCGGCCTTGGCGACCTTGGCGATGCCGCCCCGCGCTTCGGCAATGTGCCGCATCGCAATCAGGAGCACGCGCGGTTCGTCCTGATCCTCCAGGGCGGCTTTGAGGTACTCGGCGGCGAATTTGGGGCTTTGACGAAGTTCTTCCACAATCGCTTCATCGTGGGAAATGCTGGCCTTGGGCTTCTTCATGTGTTCCTCTTGTAATAGCTGCTGAGAAAGTTCATGGCCTGATCGATATCCGCTGACTGGCGTCGTTTGTCAGGACAAATACCTGGCGTGGCGATTCGCCGCGTTGCCTATGCCCGGCTCAATCGCTGTCTTTGGGCAGCGCCGGGCGGTCGCTCTCCTCGTCGTCCGATGGCTTGACCGGAACCCCATACTTCTCGCCCAGCCAGCGGCCCAGGTCGATCAGCTTGCAACGCTCGCTGCAAAATGGGAAGAAGCGATTGGGCGATACCGGGTCGTCGCTTTCCAGCACCTTCTTTTTGCAAATGGGACAAAACATGGCGTTGCTCGGGCGTCGCGTTGGAGTAAGAGTCTAATTTTATCAATATTCAATCGAGGGAAAACAGGCAAGACAACACGGCGGGTGAAGCCGCCGCGCCGCGCTTAGCGTTTGGCGGGCTTGGCCGGCTCGGTCGGCTTGGCGGGGGTTTTGGAATCCTTTGATGGTTTGGATTCCGCCGCGGGTTTGGATTCGGCCGGCGGCTTGGATTCGGTTGACGGCTTGGATGAGCTTTCGCCGCCGGAATCTTTGGCGTCCTTCGATGCCGCCGGCTTTTCCGGGCTGTCGGCCTTGGCGGCCGATTTGTACGCTTCGCTGCGATAGTCGGTGATGTAGAATCCGCCGCCCTTGAAGATCAGGCCCGCGCCGCTGCTGATGAGTCGCTTCACGCGGTTCTTGCCGCAGTGAGGGCACTTGCGCACCGAGGCGGCTTTGATGGACTGGAACTTTTCGAATTCAAATCCGCAGGCTTCGCATTTGTATTCGTAAGTCGGCATGGACCATCTACTCGGCCTTGCTCACCGCGACCTGCGCGGGGCGCAGAGTACGGCCATGCAGCGAATAGCCCTTCTGGAGCAATTGTGTCACCGAATTGGGGGGGAACTCTTCGGCCGGCTGATGAATCAGGGCCTCCATCGTGGCCGGATCGAACGGCGTGCCCGGCTCCGGAGCGATCACCTCGACGAACTGGCTCTTCAAAACCGTCATCCACTGATCGTGAACGATCTGCATGCCCTTGAGGATGGTGGCGGCATCGGCTGCGGCGGCCTCGACGGCCACGGCTCGCTCGAAATTATCCATCACGGGCAGGAGGCTTTTGATCAGACTGCTGTTTGCAAATGCGACGGACTGATCCTTGTCGGCCTCGAGGCGGCGGCGCGCGTTCTGAAAGTCCGCGGTTGTGCGCGCCAGCCGGTCAAACAAACCGTCACGCTCCTGCTGAAGCGCGTCGCGCTCCTGTCGGAGGCGGTCGGCATTTGGGTCCGTTGGCGAATCGGCGTTCGGTTCAGTGTGTGTGGGTCTCATGGTATAACCTTCGTTCTAACGCTTGGTCTCATCTCCGGTAATCAGATCCTTCAACTTGTCGAAAAATCCCTTGCGCTGCTGCTTCAGACGCGCATCTTCGATGGCGGCCAGTTCCCACAGCAACTGCTTTTGGCGATCGTTCAGCTTCTTGGGCACCTCGATGACGATCTGCACCAGTTCGTCTCCGGTCCGGTGCGAGCGAACATCCGGCAATCCCTTGCCCTTGAGCTTGAAAACTTCGCCGTGCTGCGTGCCGGCCGGAATGTCGATCGCCTCGGCTCCCTTGAGCGTGGGGACCTCAAGCCTGGCGCCGAGGGCGGCTTCGGTAAACGAAATCGGCACCTGGCAGACCAGGTCGTTGTTGTGCCGCGAGAACACCGGGTGTTCCTTGATGCCAATGTAAACATGAAGGTCTCCGGCGGGAGCGCCATTTTCGCCGGCTTCGCCCTCGCCGATGACGCGGACGGCCTGGCCATCATGCACCCCGGCGGGGATTTTCACGGCGACGGTCCGCTTGCGAAGCTGCCGGCCCGTGCCGCCGCAATTGGGGCAATGTTCGCGAATTACCGTCCCTCGGCCCCGGCAATTGGGGCAGGCCACGACCATCCGAAACATTCCGCCGAAGCCCTGCTGGGCGACCCGGCCCTGCCCGCCGCATTGCAGGCAAACCACCGGCGTCGTGCCGGGCTTGGCGCCCGTGCCGGCGCAATGCTCGCAGCGGTCCTGGCGCTCAAAATCGATCGCCTTTTCGGTTCCCGTGGCGACTTCCTTGAGGGTCAGCTCGATGCGCGTTTCCAGGTCGTACCCGCGCGTGGCCTGCGCCGCTCTCCCCCGGCCCCTGCCGCCGAGGGCGCCGCCGAAAATATCGTCGAACATCGAAAAGATGTCCGTCACGTCCATGTGCGAGAAATCGTGCTGCCCGGTGACGCCTTGGTGTCCAAACTGATCGTAGCGCCGGCGTTTGGCCTGATCGGAAAGGACTTCGTAGGCCTCGGAACATTCCTTGAACAGCGCCTCGGCCGCCACCTTGTCGCCGTTGGCCCGGTCCGGATGATGCTTCATCGCCAACCGCCGATAGGCGCGCTTGATCTCCTCGGCATCAGCGTTGCGCTGAACGCCCAGGATTTCGTAATAATCACGCTTGGCGGCGGGCATGCTATTTCTTCACTTTTTCGCTTTTAGAAACTCCTGAACCGTCAAAATCCTCTCTCGGCCCTGACTTCCAGGCAAACCTTGATCGCCTTCTTGATGTTCTTCATCGCTTCGCGTTTCGTGCGTCCCTGGCTGATGCATCCGGGAATAGACCGACAGGCACTGATCCACACTCCGTCTTCGTCTCGCTCGAAGGTAATTGAAAACCGCATAACGAGCTCCGAGATTTTACCGAGCACTGATTCTATCGACCTTTTATGGCGAGGCCATTCAGCCAGGGCCTGTTCCAACGCATTTACAGCATGAGGCACGGGAACGCGCCGTTCCCGTGCCTCTCATTTTCCGTCACGGCCGCAAGCTGAATTTCAGACCACCGCTCCGGCGACCGGCGTCGCCTCTTCGCCTTTCTTCTCCTTCAGCTCGGTCACGAGCACCTCCGTCGTCAGCGCCAAACCGCTGACGCTGGCGGCATTGAGCAATGCGGTGCGGGCAACCTTGGTCGGATCGATGATGCCGGCCTTGAACATGTCCACGTATTCGTCCGTGGCCGCGTTGTAGCCCCAGGAGGGGTTCTTGTTTTGCAGAATCTGGTCGACGACGACCTCGCCGTCCTCGCCGGCGTTTTCGGCGATCTGGCGGGTCGGCCAGCGCAGCGCCTCGGCGACTATGTCGAAGCCGATCTTCTCGTCGCCCCTGGCTTTCGCCTTGGCGTTTTCGACGGCTTCGATGGCCCGAAGGAATGCCACGCCCCCGCCGGGAACGATGCCTTCCTCGGCCGCGGCCTTGGTGGCGTGCAGGGCGTCGTCGATCAAATCCTTGCGCTCCTTCATTTCGGTTTCGGTTGCCGCGCCGGCGCGGATCACCGCCACGCCCCCCGTCAACTTTGCCAGACGTTCCTGCAGTTTCTCGCGATCGTAATCGCTCGTGGTCGTTTCGATCTGCCGGCGAATCTGCTCGGCGCGGGCGTCGATGTCCTTCCTCTTGCCGGCGCCTTCGACGATGAGCGTGTTGTCCTTGTCAACCACGATCCGCTTGGCCGAACCGAGATCGGAGACCTCAATGTTTTCGAGCTTGAGTCCCAGGTCTTCGCTGATGAACTTTCCGCCGGTCACAGCGGCCAGATCTCCCATCATGGCCTTTCGGCGATCGCCGAATCCGGGCGCTTTCACCGCGCAGATGTTCAGCACGCCGCGAAGCTTGTTGACCACCAGGGCCGCGAGCGCTTCGGCTTCCACGTCCTCGGCGATCATCAGCAGCGGCTGGCCGGCCGTCACCACTTTGTTCAGCAGCGGCAGCAATTCCGCCAGATTGGAAATCTTCTTCTCGTGCAGCAGGATCAAGGCGTTTTCCAGCACCGCTTCCAGCGAGGTGGTATTGGTCAGGAAGTACGGCGACAGATACCCCTTATCGAACTGCATTCCTTCGGTGTATTCGAGCACCGATTCCGTACTCTTGCCTTCGTCGACGGTGATGACACCTTCCTTACCCACTTTTTCCATGGCATCGGCCATCAGATCGCCGATTTTTTCATCGCCGTTGGCGCTGATGGTGGCGACGCGCTTGTAATCCTCGCGCCCCTTCACCTTTTTGGATTGCAGGGTGATGGCCTCAGCGGCCGCTTCGGCGGCCTTGAGAATTCCGCGCTGGATAATGACGGGATTCACACCGGTCGTGACCGAGCGCAGGCCGTGCGTGTAGATCGCTTCGGCCAGAACCGTCGCGGTGGTGGTTCCGTCGCCGGCCACGTCGCTGGTCTTGCTGGCGACCATGTTCACGAGCTTGGCCCCCATGTTTTCAAAGGGTTGGGGAAGCTCGATTTCCTTGGAGACGGTGACGCCGTCCTTGGTGATGCGCGGGCTGCCGTAGGATTTCTGCAACACGACGTTGCGCCCGCGCGGGCCGAGCGTGGCTTTCACCGCGCGCGAAAGCTGCGACAAACCGCTGGCGATCTCCGCCCGGGCGTCGCTTTCAAATTTCATTTGTTTTGCTGCCATGGTTGTTTCCTTTAAGTTCTGGTCAATTATTCCAACACTCCAAGAATGTCCGACTCGCGAAGGATGACGAACTTTTCGCCGTCGACTTCGATATCGGTGCCGCTGTATTTGCCGTAGAAGATCGTATCGCCGGAGCGGACGGCCACTTCCATGTGCTTGCCCTTCTCATCGAATTTGCCCGGCCCGACGGCGATCACTTTGCCCTTGGTCGGCTTTTCCTTGGCCGAATCGGGCAAAACGATTCCGCTGGCGGTTTTGCTTTCCGCTTCCGATTGCTTGACGATCACACGATCCTGCAGGGGTCGAAGTTTCATAGATCAATTCCCTTTCGCTTAGTTGGTTCCTGCCGCGGCCATAACCGGGCCGGCGGCGATTAATTTCTTTCGCTTGGCGTCCACTGACGCATTAAAGCCTCGGAGGGCTCTTGCACCGAGTAGCAGCAAATCGCCGGGCTCGGCGAACACAACTTCATCCACGGTGAAGAACTCGTCCGCTCGAAGTAGAACAAAGCCGACGTCGCGGGTCATTGTCTGACCGCCAGCCATGGTCATCGCGATGTCTTTCTTTTCGCGTTTGACGCCTATCTTTTCAAGCACTTTCGCCGGCAGCCAGGTGTAATCGCCGCCGGTGTCCACCAACAGTTTGTCCACGGTCGCCGTCCTTTGGGAATTGGCGATGTTCGCAACCTTGCAACCGACGCGAAATGTGCCCATCTTTTTCATGCCTCAAGCCGTCCGTCTCGACGTCGCCGCCAACAATTTTCGCTGTTCCTCACGCTGACTTCCTACGCTTTTTTTCGCGGGGCAGAACCAGTCGAATGATTGCTCTCAGCGCATTGTTTACCGATTCAGAATCACGAAAAACACGGGAAACGTCGGCGTCCAAACCAACGGTCCGCTTGGATCGTTCGGCGAGTTTTTTCACCACTTCCGCACCTTTGCCGACATGCCGGAGCTTGGTCACATCAATGTCGTCTGGCTCATAGGCTAGCTCTTCCGGCGTAAACTTCACGTGCTTATGTGATTTCTTGGACATAGCGATTCCACCAAACCTCCTCGAACAAACCTCCTCGAACGAGACGCCATGCTTGCGGCGGTTCGCCGCCGCCTTGGCATCGTCCCATTCAAATTTCATTCATCGCCTCCTCGTCGTGCGTTGCCTGCTCGCATGTCGCTCCAGCGCGCCAACTCCAAACCCGATGAATCTCGACTTGCTGAAATCCAACCGGGCCGGCAACTCGTAGTCGCCGTGCGGCGAGCGGCGTTTAGAAGTTTTCGCGTTTCGCTTTGGCATAACGTTCCCGGTCGCGCTTTTTTATGCTGACTTCCGGCGCTTACTTGTTTTTCCGATCTGTCGCATTTTTTGGGCCAGTCGAAGCGCCTCGTTAATTTCCTTCGCCGTACGAAATTCCTTGGCAACGTCCCGATCCAGGCCAACAAAGCAACGCGAATGGCCAACGGCGTACTTACCCATCATGCCCTTGCGCATCTCGGCACGGGTCATCCGCGGAATTTCCTGATCCGCATCACCAACCGCCGCTGAGGCGCTCTCGGATTTCTTCTTCATAATCTACGCCATGCTTTCGGCCGCCTTGGCCGCGTCCCGATCAAATTTCATTCATCGCCTCCTCGTCGTCCTCTTCGTGCGCGATTGCGGCAATCGGCGGTGTTTCAGGTAATCCTCAAACATCGCCCTCCGGCCTTTTTTGCGTTGATCGAGCCAGAACTTGAGCGAGGCGGGCGATTCGCCGCTCTTATGACCCAACAAAATCCCTCGAATGCTGAAATCAGCTTCAACGTCCGGCCAGGTCACGCCATAACCGTCGATTTCATAATTGGCCCGCTCCGCCGGCGTAGCATACTTTAGGCGAGGATACCACTTTGTCGGCACCGAGACCGCACGCCCGTCCTCCAGTTTGACGGTGATGGTTTCATCGGTGACGCACACCGATTTCGCGCGAATCGTTCGCTCAATCTCAGACGCCAAAGAACTCACGCCATGCCTCCAACAACTTGGATCGATTATCGTTGATCATCCTTCTGATCTCGTTCAACTCCTGCGGACGATATCGCCGGTTAAATTCCAATTCGACTGTTGGCCTCAGCCAAAACTTTGCATGTTTACCGTTCATTTTCACATGCACATGCGGCGGCTCATCAGCGTCGCTGGCGTAAAACCCAAAACGATAACCTTTGAGCCGCAAAACAATCGGCATCCAATTACCTCGTTGTCTCCATTACATTCGCCGCTCGCCAGCTAGTCGATTTCATCCTCTTCAGCTTTCGTGGCATCAAATTTCAAGTCGGCGAAAGTCGGCATGTCTTTAAAAGTAAGCAGCCCTTCTTCGATAGCGGCCGTCTTATTCATAGCCATCGTCTTAAAGTGGTTTTGATGCACGATGCGTTTCTGTCTCGTAAGCCGCCAACTTACCTGCTGTTCGATCGCAGTCCACTTCTCTTCCGTTCCCCCAGATTCAAGTGCGAGCTCGCGCAGCGCAGCTTCAAATTCTTTTTTTCGATTGGGAGGCGACAAGACGTCACCGCCCTGGGGGCCTTGACCCCAATTTGCATAAGTCCCAAAGTCGGTGCAGAGGCGCTTATATACTTTGCGCCGCATTTCTTGAGTCCATTTAAACTTGGTCATGTTTACCTCACATCATGTCATCCATCCCGCCCATGCCACCCATTCCGCCCATGCCTTCGGGGCCGCCGTGGCCGTGGCCGGCGTGGTCGTCCTTGTTCTTCGGAGCTTCCACGATGATGCAATCGGTGGTCAGCAGAAGAATGGCCACCTCGGCGGCGTTTTGCAGGGCGGTGCGCTCGACTTTGGTCGGTGTGATGATGCCGGCTTTGACCACGTCCACGTATTCGCCGGTCAGGGCGTTGAATCCTTCGTTGTCCTTGGATTCCATCACGTGACGGACGACGACGCTGCCGCTGGTTCCGGCGTTTTCGGCGATCTGGCGGAGCGGAGCCGTCAACGCCTGGCGAACGATCTTTACGCCCGCGGCTTCGTCGCCTTCGAGCTTCAGGTTTCCGCCGCCGTTGAGGGCTTTGATGGCGCGAACCATTGCCACGCCGCCGCCGGCCACGACGCCTTCTTCCACCGCGGCGCGGGTCGCGTGCAGGGCGTCTTCGATGCGGGATTTCTTTTCTTTCAGTTCCGCTTCCGTGGCCGCGCCGACGTTGATCTGGGCCACGCCGCCGGCGAGTTTCGCCAGGCGTTCCTGCAATTTCTCGCGGTCGTAGTCACTGGTTGTGGATTCAATTTCACGGCGGATTTGTTCGATTCGGCCCTGGATGGATTTGGTGGCGCCGGCCCCTTCGATGATCGTCGTATTGTCGTTGTCGATGCGAACGAGCTTGGCCTGGCCAAGCTGGTCGATCTCCACCTTGTCCAATTCGATGCCGAGGTCTTTCATGATGGCGTGGCCGCCGGTGAGGATGGCGAGGTCCTCGAGCATCGCCTTGCGGCGATCGCCATATCCCGGCGCTTTGACCGCGGCGACATTGAGAATGCCCCGAAGCTTGTTGACCACCAGCGTGGCGAGGGCTTCGCCGTCAACGTCTTCGGCGATGATCAGCAGGGGGCGTTTGGCTTTTTGAATTTTTTCCAGCAGCGGAATGAGCTTGGTGGCCGCGGAAATCTTGTCTTCGTAAACGAGAACGAAGGCCTTTTCGAATTCCACGGTCATTTCATCCGGGTTGGTGATGAAATTCGGCGACAGATAGCCGCGGTCGAACTGCATTCCCTCGACGACATCGACGTACGTTTCCAGGCTCTTGCCCTCTTCGACGGTGATGACGCCATCCTTGCCGACGCGCTCGAAGGCGTCGGCCATGATGTTGCCGATTTCACGGTCGTTGTTGGCGGAGATGGACGCGACGTTGGCGATGTCGGCCTTGCCGCTGATGGGCTTGGATTGTTTCTTGAGATTTTCGATGACGGCCTCGACGGCCGTGCGGATGCCGCGGGCCAGGGCCATGGCATCGTTGCCGGCGGCGAGATTGCGATACCCCTCCTTGAAAATCGCTTCGGCGAGAACCGTCGCGGTTGTCGTTCCATCGCCGGCGACATCGCTGGTCTTGCTGGCGGCTTCCTTGACCAGCTTGGCGCCGATGTTCTCATATTTGTCCGCCAGTTCGATCTCTTCGGCAACGGTAACTCCGTCCTTGGTGATGGTGGGAGCCCCCCATCCTTTGTCGATGACCGCATTTCTGCCCCTGGGGCCGAGCGTGGCTTTCACCGCTCGGGAGAGCTTGGTGACTCCCGCGAGCAAACTCTTTCTGGCTTCCGCATCAAAAGACAGCATCTTCGCCGCCATGGGGTGTCTCCTTCGTTGTGCGATGTCTACTTCGGTTTGCAGGCGAGGAATCCGCGCCTGGGTTACATCTGGCTAGAACAAAAGCAGTGCCGAAGCCATGCAGCCATCTGAATCTCCGCTATTCGTTTAATGACAAGTATTTATGGTCGAGCGTGCGTTCCCGTTGCTGCGACCGGCAACTGTCAGCGTGGCAGGCGATTGCCGATTACCGAAAAGTGGTTGCCAAGATGGCAGATACCCTGTGATACGCAATCGGCAGCGGAACATTTTGCCGGAAGCTATACTGCAGGACATGAAACAGCCCGGTCGCAAAGGTGGCCTGCGAATGATTGTTCGCATCCTGGCTATCATCGGGGGCCTTTGGGGCGGCTGGCTGGCGGCGGGCGTGCTGAACGATCATCGCATCGACATTCCCCGGCGGCTGGTTCCCGCCACCCGGCCTTCCGTCGCTACGCCATTACGCTAAAAGGCGACTTCACTCAGGTATTCTGGAGCTTGTTCATCCCATTGAGCGCCGCGACTTTATACGCCTCGGCCAGAGTGGGATAGTTGAAAACGCTGTTGACGAAATAATCGAGCGTGCCTTGCAGGGCCATAACCGCCTGGCCGATGTGGATCAACTCCGTCGCACCGGTGCCGATGGCGTGAACGCCGAGGATCAGGCGGTTCTCCTGGTGGATCAGGAGCTTGAGCATGCCATCGGTGTCGCCGAGGAGTTGGCCTCGGGCCAGCTCGCGATATTGGGCGATTCCCGCTTCGTAGGGAATGCCAGCCGTGGTGAGCTGGTCTTCGGTGCGGCCCACCATGGAGATTTCCGGGATGGCGTAAATGCCAAAAGGAAACAGCTCGGGAATACTGCGGGTCGGAGCGCCAAAGGCGTGACACACCGCCAGCCGACCCTGCTCCATGGCGGTGCTGGCCAGGGCGGGAAAACCGATCACGTCCCCCACGGCGTAAATGTGCGGCACCTCCGTCTGGTAATTGGCGTTGACCTTTAATCGCTCGCGGTCGTCGGCCTTGAGGCCGGCCCGCTCGACGGCCAGTGCGGTCGTCGTACCCTGACGGCCTACCGAATACAGCAGTGTCTGGGCGTGCAGCGTCTTTCCGCTTTCAAGGGTGGCCTGCGCCGTCGGGCCCTCGGCGCCGTTGGTGCCGTTGGCGGGCTGCTGTTCGATCTTGTGAACCTTTTCACCCAGCCGCAGGGTCACGCCCATCCGCCGCATCTGATATTGCAGGGCCTCGGTGATCTCGTCATCCAGAAAGCCCAAAACCTCGTGGCGCCCCTCGACCAGCGTGATCTTCACGCCCAGCGCGGCCAACATGCAGGCGTATTCAATACCGATGACTCCGCCGCCGACGACGATCATGGTCTTGGGAATGTGATCGAGCTTCAGCAACTCATCTGAAGTAAAAATGGTTTTGTTGTCGAACGGGACCGTGTCAGGCCGGGCGGGCCGGGTGCCGGTGGCGATCACGATGAAGTCGCCGCTGACGACTTCGAAATCGTCGGGGCGGTCCACGAAGATGACGTTTTCCTGATCGAACCGGGCGGATCCCCAGATCAATTCGACCCCGTTGCGCTCGAGCTGATCGCGGATCAATTCCAGTTCGCTGTGGACGACCTGCTGGCTGACGTAGGTCAGATCGGCGATGGTGATGCTTCGTTTAACGCGATAGCTTTCCCCGAAGAGGGATCGCTTGTTCAACCCGGTCAAATGCAGGACCGCTTCGCGCAGGGCCTTGGAGGGGATGGTTCCGGTGTTGATGGACGTGCCGCCAAGAACGTTGCTCTTTTCAATGATGCAGACGTGCTTGCCGATCTTGGCGGCCTGAATGGCCGCCTTCTGCCCGCCCGGGCCGGAGCCGATTACCACACAATCGAAATGTCTCATGTTGTCGCCGGAAAAAGCTTCAGCGCGTTCCCAAACAGACCGATTTTCGGCGAGGATCGTACGCAACGGGCGGACGGGCGTCCATAATTCGTGAGTCGCCGTGGTCCCCGGAATGTGCAGAGCTTGCCCCGGTTCGTCCGATAATCTGAAATGCCCATACAACAAAAAAGGGAGCCAGGGATGGTTGATGCACACCTTTCGAATTCTGAGTTCCAAGCCCCCGGCACGCTGAATCGCGTTCACCTGTCGCTAGGTTTTTTGGTGCTGATGGCCGGTATCTATCTGGGCGGGCTAATGTTTCACCTGTTGTTCCTGGGCTAGAACCAAAAACCCAGCCGGCCGGACGTGCGAAAACTCGTTGATTGAGTCGATTTCGCGTTCATCGTCGGCAACTATTGCACGGCATTAGCAAACATATCTTGTTTAATAATAAATAGTTACATCTTAAATGAAGCGAAGATGAAAATTTGGGGTATACTGCTTCTATGATGCCGATGTAGCAATGGCGTCTAAGTTTCTCGAGGGCGGGTCATGACGTTCAGCAGCATCTCACGCGGAATCAAATGCCCCAAGGCAGGCGGCATCTCGATCGTATTCCCCGTCTTCAACGAATCTTTCATCATCGAACAGGTTGTTCGCAATTATCTCGCCGAATTCCAGGGACGCGTTGCGGACTTCGAGCTTATCGTGGCCGAAGACGGCAGCACCGATGACACCAAGGGCGTCCTGGAAAGATTGAGCCAGGAACTGCCTATCCGCGTTTACATGGGGGAGCAGCGCAAGGGTTATCAGCAAGCCGTGATCGACGCGATCGCCCTGGCGACGAAGCCCTGGGTTTTTGTCGTCGATTCGGATTACCAGTTTGCGGTGATCGACTTCTGGCGTCTGGAGCAATACCGCGATGCGTTCGACCTGATCCTCGGCAAAAAATCGCCGCGGAAAGATCCGCTGTATCGTGTTCTGCTCTCCAAGGGATACAACCTTCTGCTGCGGCTGTTCTTCGGAGTGCCGTACAGGGACATGGACACCGGCTTTCGGCTGATCCGCAAATCGGTCGCCGATGAGTTGGCGCCGCAAGTCAAATTCATGTCCTTTTTCACGGCCGAGTTCGTCGTTCGCGCCCACTACGGCGGATACCGAATCATCGAGGTGCCGGTCCCTCACTACGCCCGCAAGATCGGAAGCACGACCATCTTCTTCATCTCAAAATTGTTCGTCATCTGCTTCAAGCAGTTCATCGGCATCTTTCGAATGAAGGCGGAATTCAAGCGGCTCAAAAAATACCCCCCGAAAACAAGCAAAGCCAAAAACGCCACCTCACCCAATTCCGCCATGCTTCGGCCCGGAGGGGTGTGATGACTTCGAAGCTCGAAGGGCTTCGCCACATGGATGTGGATATTCCGCGGGAACCCACCTGGCTGGGCACGCGACTCACCGCCTTGGCGCAGCGACTGGGGGAAGCGCCGACAGGCTTCGTGGTCTCCCTGGCATGCTTTGCGTTTAGCCTGTTCATGATTTTTCCGATGCAACCCGCGTACGTGCTGCTCGGCGGCCAGATGGATTCCAACACCTATGGCGACCTCACCTACACCAGCCGGTTCTATTTCAGCTACCTGCCCATCAGTCAGAACCCGTTTACCAAGACCCCGACGAAGTATCTGTTCACGCGGCATCGAGTGTTGGGGCCGCTGATCGCACACTACACAGATCTCGGCGGACGCAAGAGCGTGCTCGTGCCGCTGGCCGCAAATTTCCTTTTGCTATGGGCGATTTACACCGCGCTGCGAAAACGGGATCTGCCCTACGACCTGTGCGCGATCATCACCGCAACGATGTCGCTGACGCTGGTGGTGGCCACCAGCCAGGCCTGGGCGGGATATCAGGATTCGCTCGGATGCCTGGCGATTGCTTTGGCGCTCTGCATCGAGTCGATTCCGCTGGCGGCATTGGCGTTTCTCGTCGGAATGTTTGCCGAGGAACGCATTCTGGTCGCCGGGCCCCTGTTCGTGCTGTGGCACGCGATGAACGAAACCGACGGCCGCTGGCTGCGCCGAGCGGTGCTGAGATCGGCAAGCCTCGTGCTGGTTCTGGGTTTGTGGTTGATCTACTACATCGCCCTTCAACACAGTCTGTCCATCAAACTGAGCAATGTCACCAACGTGGCGTTTGAGGATTTCCGGCAATACAAATCTTACGTTTGGCCCGGCTTCTACTACGGGCTGCGGGCCGCGTGGCTCCTGCCGGCAATTCTCGTCGGGCGCTGGGTTCTTCAGCGTGGCAAGCGAGGGCACGCGGCGCTCCTGGCTGCGTCCATCGCCGTGGTATTCATCGTATCGCTGAGAGTCGGCGACATCAGCCGGGTATGTTGCCTGGCGTTTCCCGCGGTTCTGCTGGGTGCGGTCTATCTCTACCGCAGCGGCGCCCAGTCGCTACGGTACTACGCACTGGCCGCGTTCGCTCTGAATATCGTGAGCCCCTGTTTGTCGGTGACGCAGTATCACATGCGATTTTTTTATCCGCTGCCGATCGCCGTGCCGGAACTGATCCATCAACTGCGGCACCCCGGATGAAGCCATCCAACATCAATTCCGCAGTTCCGTGCGCACCTGCATGAGAATCTTCCCCAGCCAATTGGTTCCCCGCCCCTGGTAAACGCCCCAGATGCGATCGCCCCAGGTGTTGCCCTCTTCAAGGTGCGCATCGCCCGTCGCCAGAAGCTTGGCACGCAGGTCCGGATTTCTGGTGAACTTGTCCCGCACGCAGTCCAACATCACCTGATACTTCACCTGCAACCAATCGGGCCGGTACTTCAGCGCCTCCCCAGCCCGCTTGGCCTGGGCCGGCGTCGGCAACGCCGCGATCCGCCGCCGCTCGCTCATGTCCAGCGTTTTGGCCGACTGATATGCGTGTTCCGAGTCGGGATAGGTGAGTCCCTCATACACCACCGTCGCGGGATAGAAATTCGACAGGAACCGATATTCGCCCTGGAATTGGTCAATTCTCGCCGGGGCCGCCGGTTCAACATGCTGCGATGCGCAGCCTGCCAGAACGATCAGAAGCGTCAATACCACCCTTCGCATGTGCCGATCACATCCTCGTCAAACATTGAACAGAAAATGCACGATGTCGCCGTCCTGCATGATATAGGTTTTGCCCTCGGCGCGCATTTTTCCCGCCGCCTTGATGGCCGGTTCGGTCTTGTATTGCTGAAGATCCTTGAGCGTGTAAACCTCGGCGCGAATGAAGCCGCGTTCGAAATCGGTGTGGATGACGCCCGCGGCCTGCGGGCCGGTGGCGCCGATGGGGATCGTCCAGGCCCGAATTTCCTTGGGCCCGGAAGTGAAAAAGCTGTGCAGGCCCAATAGCCGGTATGCCTCGCGGGCCAATGTGGCGAGCGCGGGTTCCTTCAGATCCATGCCGGCAAGCATCTCGGCCCGGTCGGATTCCGCCAGCTCGGCCAGCTCCGATTCCAGTTTTCCGCAAACGGGAACCACCGCCCCGCTTTCCAAAGCCGCTCGTTCGCGAACCCGGGCCACGAGCGGACCCTCCCCGTGAATGTCCGATTCATCCACATTCGCGACATATAAAACTTTCCTGGCCGTAATCAGACCCAGCGATTTGATCAGCTTGCGCTCATCCGCGTCCAGATCGAGGCTGCGCACCGGCTTGGCCTGATTGAGAACCTCCTTGCAGCGCGCCAGCAAACCGGCTCTGGCGACGGCTTCCTTGTCGCCGCTGCGGGCCAGACGCTCGGCTTTATCGAGCGATGAGCCAACCGTTTCCAGATCGGCCAGGGCCAGTTCGGTATCGATGGTGTCGATATCGCGGATGGGATCGACGGTGCCTTCAACGTGAATGACGTCCGTCCCGGCGAAGCAGCGGACGACATGAAGGATCGCATCGACCTCGCGGATGTGGGAGAGGAATTTGTTGCCCAGTCCTTCCCCGGTGCTGGCGCCCCGGACGATGCCGGCGATATCGACGACGCGCAGCGTGGCCGGGACGATTTTTTCCGTTTCCTGAAACCGGTTGATGATTTTCAGACGGTCATCGGGAACCGCGACGACGCCGACGTTCGGCTCGATCGTGGCGAACGGATAATTGGCCGCCAGCGCCCCCGCCGCGGTCAGGGCGTTGAAGATGGTGCTTTTGCCGACGTTCGGCAAACCGACGATTCCGACTTCTAATGCCATGGTTTTTCGGCTCGCAGCATAAATCTATGCTTCATAAAATAGCACGTTGCGGATATACACGTTCCAATCCATCCACAGTCTTCCTTAAGGCGGAGTAGATATTCTCCGCGGTAGCACGAAATCGTTTCATTTCACCGCTCGCGAACGCATCCTCTGCACATGGCGGTTGCCAGTCGTCGATTGAATTTTGAAAGGGATATTCGTGATTGCGGGCGTGAGGGGTGCTTGGAGCGGGATATACTGGCGCCAAAGCATCCAGTTCCTTGAGTTCTTGTCGGAGCGACGGAGAAAAGACTCGATCGAGTTTGCGCATCAAATCCCGATTGTCGTCCGAGCGAGGAATTTTCAGGATCGCGGAAAGGAGCGGCGCCACAGGATGTTTTTTTCCGGGTCCGCCGGGGAAAACACTGCCGTGCTGCAGCACGGAAGCCACCGCTTTTACTGCCTTTTCCAAGGCTTGGTGGTATTTCGATATGGCTTGGCAGAAAGTGGGGGGGTCTTGCGGATTGTCCACCTTTTTTCCCGCTTTCAAATCAGACTCAGCCTGTTGAATCCAAGCCGTGGAATGGCGCACTAGAGAAGCTCCACCAGTCTTCGGCCAATTGCGTCCGCAAATATTGTTTGAGCCACGCGTCGCCGGCGCGAATCCCTCAATTCGACCACGGCTTTCCAATTGCCCTTCGCCGCTTTTCGAAACTCGGTCGGATTGGTGAGAACAAGCCGCAGATGACGAGACGGTGGAAGGGGAAAGGCAACGGTCGATCCATAGACGAATTCAAAAATCTCTCTGCCGGGATCTACGCGTCCGCCTCCAAAATCCTTTATTACTTCCAGTAGAAAGACATCGCCTGGATGTCGTTTGGGAGCGTAATATATTGCCAGATGCAGCGATCTCTCCTTTGAATGCCGGTGTTGAACCACCAAATTTCTGACAGGGTCCTCGTATTGCGGATATCTTATTTTTTCCCCATCCCCATCCACCAAGGATTTGGGACGCCGGGGGGCCAATTGCTTCGGCATAATTTCTCCTGATATTTGGACTATAGCTGCTTGTTTATGGCTTTGCCACATGAGGTTTGCGGAACGCCGCGCGCCGGCGGTGAAGAGACGGCCAGAGAGAATAAGTTGGGTCTGTTACATCTCGCGAAGGTGATAGCTCTTGATCATTGTCTGCTGGAAATCGGGATACGCGTTCAGGTCGTGTTCGGCAAGGTCCAGACCCTCAAATTCATCGCCCTCGGAAACGCGAACGCCGACCGTCGCCCGCAGGAGCAGGAATACTACACAAGACGCCACGAGCGTCAGGGCCGCGACGATGCCCAGGCCGATCAATTCGGCGCCGAGACGATCGATGCGCTGGTCCCAAGTTCCGCTCGCCAGGACGGCGACGGCCAGTGCGCTCCAGATTCCGCCGAGGCCGTGGATGGCGATTCCACCGGCGGGGTCGTCGATTTTCCAAAAGAGATCCAGTTTCACCAGTGCATACGGCACGATCACGCCGGCGACGGCTCCGACGGCGACGGCTCGGGCGGGCGTCAGAAGATCGGCCCCGGCCGTGATGGAAACCAACCCGCCCAGCAGGCCGGCGAAGACCAGGAAAACATCGGACCGGCCGTAGCGAATGAGGCAGTACACGGCGGCGCCAACGACGGCTCCGGCCGCGGCCAGAACGGTGTTCAGCGCCGCCTGCGCCTCTGAGTTGGCGAATCCGGCCACATACGCGATCCACATCGTCAGGATCAGCAGGATTCCGCTCCAGGCCAGCGGCACGCTATGGCCGAGAATGACGTTGGTCGAACCGTCCCGATTGTACTTGCCGGTTCGCGGCCCGACGGCGATGGCGGCGACGGCGGCGGCCAGACCAGCGGAAAAATGAATAAATGTCGCCCCGGCTTCGTCGATGAAGCCGCGGTTCAAAAGCCAGTTCCACTGAAGCAATCTCCACGTCAGCGGGATGAGGATTCCAGGCATGAGGATGGCCGCGGCGATGCCGACGTTGGCACGGCAACGTTCCAGCGTTGCGCCGGTAACGACCGCGGGGCCAATGAGAAATATGGCCGCGAGAAACAGGGCCGTGGACCCCATCGGATGTGCCACTTCGCGCCAGGAACCGTGAATGGCAGCCCCGATCAGCCAATAGGCCAGGATTCCAACCGCGATTTCTACAGTAGCCCGAAAGAGGCAAGAAACTGTATTCTTGGATCGGGCGATTCCGGCCGTGTAGAGAGCCAGACCCATGCGGAGCAAAAGGGCCGCGACGCCGAACATCACCCAGGAATCGAGCATGGGAGCGATCTTCTACCGCATTACGGGACGGGGGTACAGCGCGGGGACAGAGGTCAGAGCTGCAGTCAGAGCTGCATGGATTTGTGAAGCGACGCGCCGCCGAATAGAATTGATTGGCTTTTGACGCGGCCATCGGTGCTTATGCGCGAAATACATCCAACCGCCATTGTCGATCGTCAGGCCGAGTTGGCGGATGATGTGAAGGTGGGAGCGTACACCATTATCAAGGCCGGCGTCATCGTTGGGCCGGGGACGGTCATTCAGGAACATTGCCACGTTCATGGCAACACAACCATCGGCCAGCGGTGCAAGATCGGTCCGGCCGCGTTCGTGGGCCTGCCGCCGCAGCACTCGAAATACGACGGCGCCAACGCCAGGGCGGTCATCGGCGACGACGTGGTCATTCGCGAGACGGCATCGATCCATCGGTCGATCATTGCAGACGCAGAGCATGAAACCCGGGTGGGGAGCCGTTGCATGTTGATGGCGGGGGCGCACGTGGGACATGATTGCGACGTCCGCGAGGACGTCGTGTTAGCCCACGGCTCGATGCTGGGCGGCCACTGCGTCGTGGGAAGCCGGGCATTCATCGGCGGCGGAGCGACGATTCACCAGTTCGTAAGAATCGGCAGGCTGTCGATCATTTCGGGCAACGAGGCGATCAGCCACGACGTGCCGCCATTCTCGGCTGCCCGTTATCGCGGCCTCAAAGGATACAACGCGATCGGGTGCAAGCGTGCCGGCTTTTCCCGGGAGACGATCCATGCCCTTCGAGCCGCGTTTTATTGCCTGCACATGAACCGCACTCTGCCGGCCGCCATCGAGGCCATTCGCCAGACCGTGCCGATGCTCCCGGAAATTCAGGAGCTTGTGGAATTCTTCACCACCACCAGGCGAGGCGTGCTCGGAAGCGTCAAGGGAAAAGGCATCACCCGACTCGGACAATCCGATGAAGTCGCCGATGACGACCAGGATTAGCACTCCTCCATCACATTTCTAAGACAAAAAGACATAGCACCACTCTTATTGAATGGTTCAGCCATCACGCATGTGTCTGGCACTGGGATTGCGTTGCGCTTTCGTGACGCTTTTTTTGGAGACATTTATGATTCGCACACGTTTTTTTGCATTGCCGGTCGCTGCGGCGATGGCTTTGGCGTTCATGGGCGGTTGCGCGATGGACCAACTGAGCAACATCCCAGCGGATGCAACGATCACCAGCTCGGGCAACGAGCATCTTTCATATATGGCGCCGTCCGGCGGCAGAATATGGGTTTACGACGTGACCAACGATCGGATCGATTACTCCGGTCCCGTGTCAATGAATGACTCGATCGTCGTCGATCCCCACGACAGGTCAGTGACGATCAATGGCCGTACCGTCAATGATAAGGTGAGCGCCGGCGCCCAGCACCGGATTTATTTCGTCAGCGGCCAGTGAGCCTTGTCATCCTAAAGATCGAGTACGGAAGCACCGAAAGATCTAATATTGGAGAACCGAATGAACCGGTCTTGGAGCAACCTTGACCCGGCCGTTGAGGCCGACCAGCTCGATGAGTACGGCGATGCCAGCCAGATCCCCGCCGAGTTGATCCACCAGATCGCAGCAGGCCTTCATCGTTCCCCCGGTGGCCAGAACGTCATCCACGATGAGAACGCGCTGGCCCCGGACGATCGCGTCCGCGTGCATCTCGAGCGTGTCCTGTCCATATTCTAAATCGTATTTCATCGCGATCCGCTTGTGTGGAAGCTTGCCCGGCTTTCGCACCAGCACAAAACCCGCGGAAAGACAACACGCCACCGCCGTGCCGAAGATAAATCCCCGGCTCTCGGCCCCGACGACCAGATCAATGCGCTTCCCGCGAAACGGGTTGGCCAATAGCTCGATGGACAGCGCCAGCGCCGAAGGATCGGCCAACAGCGGCGTGATATCTCGAAAAAGAATGCCCGGCTTTGGGAAATCCGCAATGTCGCGGATGTGGGATTTGAGGTCCTGGATCATTTGGGCATTGTAGCAACTGGGCCAGGAGTTCCGACTCCCCGGGTCAGAAAGCCCCCGTCCACGATCAATGTATGACCCGCCGTGAAGCTGGCGCTGGGAGAAATCAGATAAATCGCGGCGCCCACGAGTTCCTCGGCATCGCCGAAGCGGCCTTGCGGGGTGTGTTCCTTCATCCAGTCGCCGCGTGGGGTGTTTTCGATCAGTGGGCGATTCAGATCGGTCGGGAAAAGCCCCGGCGCAATCGCGTTGACGCGGATGCCGATCGGGGCCCATTCATTGGCCAGCCCCCGCACCAGCCCCAGCACGCCGGATTTGCTCGACGCGTACGCCAGAACTTCGCTGAGAGAAATAAAGCTATTGAGCGACGCGATGAACACGATGGAGCCGCGCTGACCGCGCGAATCAGGCTTCTGATTTTTCATGACGCGCGCCGCACTGCGGGCGACGATGAACGACCCGGTGAGGTTAATCCGCACGATCCGCTCGAATTCGCTGATCTCCACGTCGAGCGACGGTTTTCGCTGAATAACGCCGGCAGCATTGACGACCGCATCCAACCGGCCGTACCTCTTGACGGTGTGATCAACCGCGGCGGCGACACTCCCCTCATCCGCCACGTCCAATTGCACGGCATCGTGACCGTTGCCCAATTCCTTGCGAATAGCGTCCACTTTCGACGCGCTGCTGGACCCGGCGACAACGCTCGCGCCCGCACTGGCAAAGCCAAGAGCGATCGCCTTTCCCAAACCGCTCGTCCCGCCGGCGATCAGACAGACTTTTCCCGAAATATCGAATCCGTTGTAGGGCATGGCGAAATTAAACCTCCACCTGGCGCAGTTGCGCGCGATCGAATTTGACCTTGGCCTCTTCGGCAATATGAACAAACGCGTCAATCTCCGCCGCGGTGAACAAGAGGCCGCCGTGCTTGTCGCTGAGGGCGGCGGCGGCAGCCTCGATCTGGCCGGGAAGAATGCTCTTGTCGTTCCCGTGACCGAGAATGTCCTCAATGACCGCCTTGACGTTCTGAATCTGCTTGCGGCCCCGGGCGAATTTTTCGCAGTCAATGGCGTCGGGCCGCATGCACTGGAAAAAGAAGGCGGGCGTGCGCTTTTCATCCGACGGACCGGTGTTCCAACGGCTTCGCAGCGTCGGCACCGACCCGCCAATGTACGCCGCCAAAAGCTCGTCGATCAGCGACAGTCCGTACCCCTTGTGCTGGCCGAAGGGAAACAGGGCTGTGATTTTCGCCGGATCGGTGGTTTCATTCCCGTCCTTGTCCACGCCGGAGCCGCTTGGAAGCACTTTGCCTTCGCGGATGAATTGCTGAACGCGCCCCATGGCCACGACGCTCGTGGCCCAGTCGATGCAAACGCAAAACCCGATTGCCTCCTTGGTGGGAAAACCCCAGGAATGCGGATTGGTCCCGAGCGTCGGAAACTTCCCTCCGTGCGGAACGACTTCCGCCAATGCAGCCGTGCAGCAGGTGTAAGCGATGTATCCCTTCTCGGCGGCGTTGATCACGTACCCGCCGCCCCAGAGATAGTGAAACGCGTTGTCCACCGCGACGGCCCCGATGCCGAATTCATCCGCCAACCGCATCGCCTCGGCCATGGCTTCCAGCGCCACGGCCTGTCCGAGCTTTTTGTTGGCATTCCAACGTGCGACGGCTTTATATCGCGAGGAAAGCTTTTCGATCTTCGCGCCGGGGACGCATCCGCCGGCCTTCGACCCGAAATGCTCGTCGAGATGCAACGCTTTGATCGCGTTGTGGGTTTTGATTCCATGCCGTGCCGTGATATTGCTGAACCGCGCCGCCGCGGCGGCTTCGTCGGCGGTGAATCCGCGCTGCCGATACGCCGCGGCGACGAGATCATCGTGCAACTTGTTTGGAACGATGTAGTTGATGGCCATAACTGGTACTGATTAAAAAACGATCCACGTTTTCCGTAGCCCCGGATGTACATCCGGGGCTTTGCCCGCGCATCAATGCCCCCCGCCGCCGCTCTGGATATCGAGTTGCGGACGCTTGGGATCGGGCCAATCGAGATGGAAAAATTTCCCGCGCGGAGCGTCCACGCGCTCGTACGTGTGGGCGCCAAAATAATCCCGCTGGCCCTGAAGCAGGTTAGCCGGCAAACGGGCGCTGCGGTAGCCGTCGTAATATGCCAAAGCGCTCATGAACGCCGGGGCGGCGATTCCGTTCGTTGCCGACAGCGCCGCCACCTTACGCCAATTGGCTTGGCTCTTGGTGATCTGGTCGCTGAAATACGGATCGAGCAGCAGATTCACCAGATCGGCGTTGCGGTTGTAAGCATCGGTGATCTTCTGAAGGAAGCGGGCGCGGATGATGCAGCCGCCCCGCCAGATGGCGGCGATTTCGGCAAAGTTCAGCTTCCACCTGTATTCCTTCTGCGCCTCGCGCATCAACTGGAAGCCCTGGGCGTAGGCGCAAATCTTCGAGCAATACAAGGCGTCGCGCACCGCGTTGATCAATTCTTCGCGGTTGCCCTTATATGCCGGATCGGGACCTTTGAGTGTTTTGCTCGCCTGGGCGCGCTCTTCTTTCAACGCGGAAAGGCACCGCGCGAAAACCGCCTCGGCGATCGCGTTGGCCGGAATGCCCATGTCCAGCGCGTTGGTGCTGGTCCACTTTCCCGTGCCCTTCTGCCCGGCGGCGTCGAGAATGTAATCGACCAGATAACCCTCCGGATGCAGGGGATCCCGCTGCTGAAGAACATCCGCGCTGATCTGGATGAGATACGAATCCAGATCGCCTTGGTTCCATTGCGCGAAGACTTTACTCAGATCGGGCGCCTTCAAGCCGAGGAGGTTGGTGAGAAGCCAATACGCCTCGCCAATAAGCTGCATGTCGATATATTCGATTCCGTTGTGGACCATCTTCACATAATGGCCCGCGCCGTTGGGCCCGATATACGCCGTGCACGGCACCCCGCCGACGACCGGCCTGCCGGGGGCATAATTCTCGAGCGGATTGCCGGTTTTCGGATCGACCTTGGCGGCGACGGCCTCCCAGATCGGCTTCAAATGCTTCCAGGATTCGGGATCTCCGCCGGGCATGAGCGACGGCCCGAACCGCGCCCCGACTTCACCGCCGGAAACGCCCGAGCCGAAGAATTTGCACTGGGCGGCGTAATCGCGCTCGCGGCGAATCGTGTCGGTCCACAGCGAGTTGCCGCAGTCCGCGACGATGTCGTCCTTCTCGACGCCGGCGTCGATCAATTCCTTCGTCACCGCATCCACAGCCGGCCCCGCTTTGACAAGGATGATGAACTTCCGTGGCTTCTTCACGGCCGCGACCAGTTCCTTGACCGTTTCGCAACCCACGAGTCCCCCCGGCGGCTTTTCGCGGGCGATGAACTTCGTCATCACCGCGGTCGTGCGGTTGTAGACGGCCACCTTGAAGCCGTGATCGGCAATGTTCAGCGCAAGATTTTCGCCCATAACGGCCAGGCCGATCAGGCCGATGTCTGCGGTTGCGGTTTGAGTCATGATTGATTGCTCCGGGGATTAATTGCCTATTGCCTATTTCCTATTGCCTATTTCCTATTGCCTATTTCCTATTTGGGGAGGCTCGTTAAATTTTCGTGGGTTGGCGCGGCTGGCCGTCACGCGCGATTGGCCGAAGATTCGCTCCAATGCTCGGGCCTCTTCAAGAAGCGGTTGAACCAAAGGGGATTTCACCATTTGGCTCGTCATTATAGTTTCAAGCCAATAGGCGGACTCGTCCGCTTCTTCCTCAACGACACCGATCCTGGCGATGAATTCAGCCCTGCTTCGCGCCTTGCAGGTGGCCCGGTAATTCGCTCCCACCGCGGTCCCGCACCGGACCAATTGTCCACCAATCGCCCGACCCTCCACATTCTTCGGCAGCGATCGAACCAATCGAATCACGCGCTGGCCAAAATCAAATGTTCGCTGCTTTAGCTCGTCCGCATTCATTCTTTAACCCAAATAGGCAATAGGAAATAGGCAATCAAAACTTGTTCGCCTGAATATAATCCTCATTACCCTTCAGAAAATTAACCAAATTCAGCACCGCCCGCATGGCCTGTCGCTCAACGCTTTCGAACGTCCTGCTGGCGACGTGCGGCGTCACAATGATGTTGTCGATCTCACGAAACGGATGATCCGGCGGCTGCGGCTCCTTGTCCAGCACGTCCGTGGCATATCCGCCAAGATGCCCGCTCCTGCAAGCCTCGGCAACGTCCTTTTCGACAACCAATCCGCCGCGGGCGGTGTTAATCAGGTACGCGCCTTTCTTCATCTTCGCGATCAAATCCTTGTTGAACATTCCGCGATTGTCATCGTCCAGATTCATGTGAAGCGACACGACATCGGCGTCCTTGATGGCTTCCAGAACCGTCGCGGCGCGAGAGGCGTTGTATTGCCGGGCAAATTGCTCGTCCCAATGATAATCGTATCCAACGGCCTTCATACCGAACGCCGCGGCCCGCTTGATGACTTCCTTGCCAATGCGACCGACGCCCAGAACGGCGATGGTTTTGCCATGCAGCTCCGTCCCGGTGATCCGTTTCCATCCTCCGCTTTTCGTGGAGCGAAGATGCGGCCAAAAATACTTTGCCAGGGCGATCATCAGACCGAAGCAATGCTCCGCCACGGTCGTGTGATTCACCCCCGGAGTGAACAGCACCGGAATTTTCTTTTCCGTGGCGTGCTTCACATCGATCGAATCCAGCCCGATGCCGTACTTGGCGATCACGCGCAGGCGAGGTAGCGCCGCGTCGATGACCCTGGCGGTGATCTGATCGTCGCCGTTGAGCAGGCCATCGAACCCGGTTTTCACCAGATCGAGCATCTGTGATTCGTTCAGTGGACCGCGCGCAGTGACGATCTCGAAGCCGGATTTTTTCAGAGCCTCGTGATGCGCGCCGGGGGTGTCCTGAAAACTGGTGGTGGTCAATAAAATTCGCACTGCTTTGTTTCTCCTTGACGAAAACAAATGCTTACCACAGAGAGCACAGAGGACACAGAGAGCACAGAGTAGAAATCCATGCTGGCTTCCTCTCTGTGGCCTCTGTGTTCTCTGTGATCTCTGTGTTTCATTTAATTGGAGCGTCGAATCGTATCGCCGTCATCTCAAATTATCGTTTGATCCGGGCGCTGCCGCCTTTGAAAATGTAGTTGAGTTCTTCCAGATCGATTTGGCTGGTGTCGCCGCGGGTGCTTTGCAACAGGGCGCCGTGAGCGGCCCCCAGATCGACGCATTCCTGCGGACTTTTTCCGCTGAGGAATCCGAAGGCAAACCCGCTGGAAAATCCATCGCCGCCGCCGACGCGGTCCTCGATTTCCAGGTTTTCGAATCGCCGGCTCTCGTAGAATTTTCCATCGGCGTACAGGATGGCGGACCAATTGTTGATCAGTCCCGATTTCACTTCGCGAAGCGTCGTGCCGACCACTTTGACGTTGGGATAGGCTTTGACGACTTTCTCGACCATCTTTTTGTAAGCCGAGGTATCCAGCGCGGAAAGATTTTCATCGACGCCTTCGACTTCAAAGCCCAGAACTTTTTGGAAATCCTCCTCGTTGCCGATGATGCAGTCGATGTGCGGAACCAGATCCCTGGTCATCTGCTGGGCCTTTTGGCTGGTCCAGAGTTTCGAGCGGAAATTCAGATCGTAGCTGACGATCGCTCCGGCTTCCTTGGCGGTGACGATGGCCTCCTTGCAGACCGCCGCGGCGCCATCAGACAGGGAAGTAAAAATCCCGCCGGTGTGAAGCCAGCGAACGCCCTGCTCCTTGAAAAGTTTTTTGAAATCGATCATGCCCGGCTTGAGATTGCTGGCCGCCGAGTGGCCGCGGTCGTACATGGTGACGCTGCCGCGCACCCCGGTGCCGACTTCCGTGAAATTCAGCCCGATCCGATCCACCCGTCCGACGCCGTCGTATTTCGCATTCACAACATGGCTCACGTCCACGCCCACGCTGCGGGCGTGATTGAGGATGATTCGGCCAACGGGATTATCCACGAGCCGGCTTGCAAATCCGGTGCGCAGACCCAGGCGGGCCAGGGCGTATGCGACGTTGTATTCGCCGCCGCCGACCCAGACTTCCAGTGAATTGGCGAATTCGATCCGCCCATGGGCCGGCGGCGAAAGGCGAATCATGCATTCGCCGAGGCTGACTAAATCGAATTGGGTCTCCTTGGCATTACGAATGTTGAGCATGGAGGTCCTTTGTCGTTTTATTTCCTATTGCCTATTGCCTATTGAAGAGCAGGCGCCGTGTCTTTCAATAGGCAATAGGAAATAGGCAATAGGCAATTCCTACATTCCCGCCTTTAGGGCTTCCAGGTGTTTTCCAAAATGTTCGTCGAGAATCTGCGTATACAGCTTTTGGTTTTCAGCGACGAGCTGCTTGACCTGCGGGCCGAGCGTTGGGTCACATAGAACCGAGCCGAAGGTGCAGTGAAGGATCTGCCGGCCGGGATCGGTGAAGCCTTGGCCCTTGGGAACATCCGGCCAGACTCCGAGGTAGGCTTTTTCAAACGCTCCGTCGTCGGACTCGTCTTGGGCTGCTGGCGCCGAGGAGAGCCTTGCCGAAACGTGGTAGGTCGCGCGATCCGTGTCGTATCGACCACGGGAAAAACTGACAATATTACGAAACAGGAGTCGGTCTATCCTGGCAACCACACGCAGAGCTTCGAGATAACTGGTCCCGGCGGTCTTGACGTGGAACAGTCCGGCGGTGGAGCGGGCCAGTGATGGATAAATCGAAAGCTTGTCCGAGCCGCTGTGCAGGCTCAATTTATACGGCCCGATCTGCCTGGCGATCGCGGCATGATCGCGCAGCGATTTTTCCAGGGCGGCAACATCCCCCTTGTAATCGACGCCTTTTTCGAAATTCCCGATGAACCTCGGGGCCAGACTCACCAGCTTCATCCCCGCCTTCACGCATTGATCGGCAATGATAAAATGCTCGGGAAGGGTCGTCGGATTCGGCGTCTCATCGACGCTCAGTTCGATCTCGAACGGCTGATTGTGCTTCTGGGCGGTCTGCTCGATGTGCTTGGCCAGCTTGGTGGCCATGGCGATCGCGCGGCCATACTTCACCGCGGCCCGCCGGCAAACCGCGGGCGAAAAATCGATCGTCGTGCCGGTGCTCAGCTTGATCTTTTTTCCCTCATATTGCCCGAGCCAGGGAACCTCCGCCGCCAGGGGTTTGAATTTCTCGGCAAGCTGATCGGAATTGTATTCATCCGCGTGAACATCGACTTCGCCGGAGGGATCGATCGTGAAAAAGACGAATCCCGCCTGCGCCGTGCGTTCGACATCGGCGGGCGTTTTGAGGTGATCGGCGTCGGCCCCCTGAAGACCGGTATACCCCACCAGCCGCACGCCGCTTTGGGCATCTTCCATGACCTGCTGGGGCGTGCGATTGGTGCGGGTCATTTCGCGGATGGATTGCTGTGCGAAGATCGGCTCGATGCCCGAGCCGCAGCGCTTCAGCGCCGCCGCGTGGCCGGGCGTGGCCAGGCCAAGCCGGTCGCCGAAGCCAAAACTCGGCTTTAAACCAAGCGTGGTTGGACGGTTTTCGTTTTTCATATTGGATTCCTCTTATCTAACGACTCCGATGGTCATCAGGATATTGGCGTAAATCTGCGTCTCGGCGGTGGCGATCACCAGGCCGAGGTCTTCACTCTGCGCCTGCTCATTGAACTGGGGCTTGGCAAGCCGCACGCACTCGCCGCGGAAATCGCTGTGCTTACGAAGAATCTCGCCGTATTTTTTCCAAATCGGCGGATCGTTTTTCATGGCGTATGGTCCGGTCTTCGCCGGAGCCATCAATTCAACGGCTTCGATGGGAACGATCTCGCACACCAGGCGAAGGATGGTGCAGGCATCGACCACCCCCGCCGTGAAATTGGCCCAAACGACTTTGGCGCGCGGATTGGGCTTGTTGGCGCTGGGATAGTTCCCATCGCTGATGAGAATTTTGGTCAGATGGCCAGCGGCGGCCAAGCCTCCCAGAATTTCGGGATGCAGAAGGTTAGTCTTCAGCATAAGTCGTCGGGGCAAACACATTAAGGCGCGGGGGCCAGCGAGGCAAATGGGCGGAGTTATAGAAAACGACGGATGTTTTAGCGCGATTTGTTGCTGACGTAAGCCCATTTCCGGCGGCGTGTTGAACGCTGCTCGAATCGCCTATAATCCGCTTTTGGCGGTGGGGAAGTTGAATCGCAGGAGCTGACATGCCCGAAAAACCGTTGGCCAAGTCGCAGCCGCTGGGTTCGGTGGACCTTGGGCGGATTGAGCGCGCCGTGCGGGAAATTCTTCTGGCCATTGGGGAAGACCCTCAGCGCGAAGGGCTGGCTCAAACGCCGCAGCGCGTCGCGAGATCGTATGCGGAATTGATGGCCGGCCTGCGCGAAGACCCGCGGCTGCATCTGAAAACCGTCTTTCACGAGCGGTACGACGAAATCGTCCTGCTCCGTGACATCGAATTTTACTCTCTGTGCGAGCATCATCTGCTGCCCTTCATGGGACGGGCGCACGTGGCCTATCTTCCCGACGGGAAGGTCGCGGGATTGAGCAAGCTCGCGCGGCTGGTGGAGGGATTCGCCCGGCGGCCGCAGGTGCAGGAGCGGCTCACGACGCAGATCGCCGATGCGCTGATGGAGGAACTCAGCGCCGTCGGCGCGGCCTGCGTGATCGAAGCGGTGCACACGTGCATGACGATCCGCGGAGTTCGCAAGCCCGGCAGCGTGATGGTGACCAGCGCCCTGCGGGGAATTTTCAAGGACAGTCCTTCCAGCCGGGCCGAAGTCCTGGCGCTCATCGGGAGCAACGCCAACCCAAAGCTTTGAATGATGCGAACCCGGGGCCGGCAAATCGTTACGATCGCGCTGCTTCCGGGCGGGATCGGACTTTGGCTGACGGCGGCCCAACACGGCTTCGGCAGCCGCGGCCGGCTGGTGGGATCGGCGGCGATTCTGGTGATCTCGGCGATCCGGCCGGCCGAACATCCGGACGGAATCCGCTGACGCGGCTGGAAACGGTTAGCCAGTTGGCCGGCGATTGAAAATGGTCGAAACCCACGTCAATCAAGCCTCGGAAACATCCATCTGGTGGCTGTCCCCCGGGCTCGCCAAATGGCTCACGCTTGCTTTGCTCGTTTTCGGAATCGAATGCTGGCTGGTGTTGGGCAAGGATAATTACGGCCATCAACATCAGCCGCTGCTGATCCTTGCCGCCATCATCTGCGGATTCATCCCGCCGATTCGAAACGCATTCAACTGGTTGTGGAAAACGCTCGAGCGCCCCTCCCCCCGAACGCGATGGTGCATCGCGATCGCAATCTGGATCGTGGCCAGCCTTTTTCTCTATTGGACCCAGCGATATGAAAAGACTCCGTTTCACCCGAAATTCCAGGACGAATTCAGCTATCTGATCCAAATGCGGATGCTGGCCGAGGGGCGGCTGTGGATGCCGGCGATTCCGTGTCCGGATTTCTTCGACACGTTTTACGTCTTTGTTCAGCCGGTCTACGCATCCATGTATTTTCCCGGTGCGGCCATCATGTACGTGCCGGCACTGCTGCTGCATTTGCCGTATTACGTCGCGCCGCTGGCGGCATCGGGGCTGTGCGCGTCTCTGCTGTACCTGATCTTCACGGAAATCCTGGATGGAACCAGCGCACTTCTGGCGGTGCTGATTCTGCTGTCGATGGGAATGTTCCGGATGATGTCCATCATGCTGATGTCCCAGACCCCGACGCTGCTTCTGGGGTTGGTGATGACCTGGGCGGTGCTGCGATGGCGAAGTGCAAGAAAATCGGGATGGCTTATTGTTCTTGGCGCGGCTGCGGGATGGGCGGCCATTACCCGCCCGGCCGATGCGCTTTGTTTCGCGATCGTCCTGGGAAGCGTGATGGCGATGGATTTGTGGAAGAAGCCCTGGCGCCAGTGGGCAACGACCGCGGCGTGGGTGATCGCGGCGGCGATCCCGTTCCTGGCGATTCAACTGACGGCCAACCGAAACATCACCGGCCGCTGGTTCACCACGCCGTTCGCATATTACACCGATCAGAACTATCCCGGCGCTTTCGGGTTCCACGAGGGAAAAGAGCCGCTGCATGTCTCGAATGTGCCGGAAAAACAACTGTTTTACGAGCTGTACGCCAGGGGCGTCATCGCGCAGCACCAACTCAAAAACCTGATCGGCTGGGAACTGAACGGAGAATGGGCCGCGGTATCCACGGCGGGAATGCCTGATCCATTCTTCTGGCTCGTTGTGCCTCTGTCGATCCTCGGATTGTGGAACCGGAAGCTCTGGGCCGTGTGGGGCGTGTTGCCGCTGTATCTGATCGTGCTGGCCGGCTATTCGTTTTCCGCGGTGCTGCCGCACTATGTCGTCGTCGTCATGCCGGTCACCATTCTATTGTGCGTCTTGCCGATTCGGGTCCTGACCGACACGTTTCCGCGAAGGACCGGCGCCATCCGCACCATGATGGGGCTGGGAATGATCGCGCTGATCGTGGTGAACATGCCGCAGTTGGACCGCGTGGTTCACGACCAGTATTTCGAGACGCCGGAGCTTGACGCGATCAACTACACGCTGACGCAGAAAGTTTCGCCGCCCGCGGTCGTGATGTTCCATTTCAACCGGGACACGCTCATCAACGGACAGAAGGTGACGAACGATCCCTCGGCCGAGCCGGTGTTCAATTCGGATGTGGCGTGGCCGGACGACGCGGCCATCATTCGCGCTCACGACCTGAATCCGAACGTATCGGCAATCGGCCGGCCCGGCGACCGGGACCTTCCCTTGTATGAGTACTATGCACGGATCGCTCCAAAGCGTGTATTCTATCTGTACGATCGCGGCGGAGTGACGCATTTGCGTCGGCTGGGAACGGGCCCGGAAATGGTGCGGGCGACGCGCCAGGGCATATCAAGTCAGCCGTGAGGCAAACCCATGGAACCATACGACGCAACAATCCGGTCACGACATCGGCTGGCGAGGCTGGTGCTGGCGACGTTTATCTTCACGTTCGTCATTGCGCGGATACTGGTCATCTTCATCATGGACGGGAAACTTCCGCCGCAGCTTTTCTTTCACGTCAGCGGAACGCACGTTCACCATCTGAACTACGGAATCTTTCTGCTCAGCATCACCGGCGCCGTTCTGCTGTTCGCCCGTCCGACCGGCAATGAGCTTTCGTTGACCGCGGTGATTTATGGGATCGGCCTGGGATTGACATTTGACGAATTCGGCATGTGGCTGCATCTCGGCGGACCGTATTGGCAAAGAGCCAGCTACGACGCCGTCGTCACCGTCGCGGCGGTGCTGGGATTGATCGCGTACGGATCGACCATTCGCAAGTGGCGGCCGAAACATTTTGTGACCGCCGTCGCACTCATCATTGTCCTTGGAGTATTTGGATTCGTTTTGCACCGATCGCTGAAGTGGGCGGATCAGCGGATTGGGCCCAAGCTTTATCAGCTTGAGACCAATGGGCCGAGTTGAACTACACGACGACGAGGTCGGCCGGATCTCTCAAGGCGACGCCGAGGGATATCAGCGAGTCAAACAACCACATCGTCAGCCGATCGCTCGCCGCCTCGCCCGTGAGGATTCGCGCCAACCGCTTGCGGACGCGATGCTCCATTTTTGCGCCGATCGCGTTTTTGTTATATTTCTGCCCCGCTCGATAGAGATTGAATAGCTTTCCGTTGTACCAGGTATCCACGACCCGCTGCCAGTATTTGAATTCCCGCTGCCGTTCGTTCTGATATTTTTCCAGAGCCCGCGCCGAGCCCGCCGATAGGGTTTCGCACGCGTCAAACGCCCCCTTCAGCCCCAGATACAAACCGGGCGAAAACACCGGGTCTACAAACCCCGCCGAATCTCCCACCAAAATCCACCCCGGCCCATACATTCGCCCCGAAATCAGTTGGTAATTGTTATATTTCAACACCGGGCTCACACGCGTCGAGCCTTCACAATAGAACTTGAGCGACGGCTCATCCCGGATATACGCATCGTACTGCTTTTCAATCCCATCCCCGTATTGCTCCAGGTGCGACGGGTTGATGACAACTCCAACCGAAACTTTCCCCGGAAGCGGAATCCTCCAGGACCATCCCTTGGTGAGATAGTCCAGGTGAATATGTCCGGCATCATTGAGGGTCGCGTTCTCAAGATGAGCGAAGAGCGCCACGTCGTTGCGCCCTCCTTCGGTCACGGGATGATCGAGCAACTTGGATATCACCCGATTGCGCCCACTGGCATCGACGATGACGTCCGGCTGCTTGTCGAAAAATCCCCCCGTGCGTGATAACGTTTCTTCCGACAGACGAACGGTGTCGGGCTCGTCCCCTTTTTCCAGCTTGGCCGTCATCCGGAAGATCGCAGCCCCCGCTCGCTCCGCCGCGTTCAGGATCGCCTGGTCAAACAAGTCGCGCGGGGCGTTGTACGCATAATCCGGAAGCTTTCCCTCGGCAAAGGTAAACGGCGCCGTGATCACTTCCTTCAGGTTCAGGCAAATGGTCGCGCCGGGCTTATAAACGCTGAACGATTTGACTTCCTCTTCAATGCCCAATTTCCGCAGAAATGGAATGACCGCCGGCAGCAATGATTCGCCGACAATCAACGGCGGCCTTTTATCCGAATGAAAGATGGCTGTCTTGCAGCCTTGTTTGGCGAGCAGAACTCCAAGGCATGCGCCGGCAGGGCCTCCTCCCACAATTGCAATGGTTCGACGTGACTTGGCCATAATCTAACTGCTGGATGCGCTGCCCGATTCGCACGCACCATTCTGCCGAGATTGGGCCGATGTGCAAGCGGCTCAGTCGAGCCGAGGTCGAGGATCTGCTCGAAACTCCACTGCAACAGCCGCCGCCGGCGCGCTCCTTCGGGCCCCACCTCAAAGCGGTAATGAACGGGATCAGGCCAGCCAGCATTTACGATGGCCGAAGGAGTGTTATATTCGAGTGAGCCGGCGCGATCGAAGCCCAAAATGGCAACCGACAAAAAGCTCGAAACCGAATTCGCCGCCGCGCGTGAAATAATGGGTATAAGAATGAATTCAACACAACCCATCATGCGACACGCTCAACTCCGATATGCGGCATCCCTTATTATTTGCTTCATCCTCGCCCCCGTCGCCGCGTATGCGCAACCGAGCGGCACGCATATTCTGCCCATTCACGCGTTGGCGAAAGACCATTTCGGCAACGACGCGCCGTGGTATGAACAAAACATCCCCTTCTTCGACTGTTCCGATTCAGAGCTTACGCAGGTTTATTACTACCGATGGCAACTCTACAAATCGCACCTTCGCGACCTCGGAGACCGCGGCTACATCGTCACCGAATTCCTGAACGATGTCGGCTGGGCCAAAGCGCCTTACCAGAGTCTCAACGATGCCACCGCCTTTCACATCCATGAGGGCCGCTGGCTCAAGGACAGCCGTTACGTCAACGACTACATCGACTACATGTACACCGGCGGCGGCAACGACCGCCATTTCAGCGAGGCCATTCCCGACGCCGTCTACAGTCTTTATCTGGTCAATCGCGACCGCGCCTTTGCCATCAGGCATCTCGACATCATGCAGCACATCTTCCACCTCTGGGACGACCATTACGATTTCTCGAAAAACCTGTACTACATAGAACCCATCCTGGACGCGACCGAATACTCCATCGCTTCGATCGACGCCAGCGGCGGGAAAGACGGCTTCCTCGGCGGGGACGCATTCCGCCCCACCATCAACAGCTTCATGTTCGCCAACGCCGTTGCGATCAGCAAAATCGCCGCCCTCGCCGGCGACACCTCCACGGCCCGCGCTTTCGCCCACACCGCCGCGTCGATCAAGCAATCCGTCGAGAAGAACCTGTGGAACGACGACATGCAGCACTTCGTGGATCGGTATCACGTGAACAACCGATTCGTCCGCTACTGGAACTTCGTCCGCGGGCGTGAACTGGAAGGCTATGTGCCGTGGTACTTCAACCTTCCCGCCAACGACCCGCGGTTTGCCGCATCGTGGCGGCATCTGCTTTCCCCAGACGGGTTCGCAGGACCCTATGGGCTTCGGACCGTCGAACCCTCATACGAATATTACATGAGGCAATACCGCTACGATCTGCCAACCGGAAAACCGGAGTGCCAGTGGAACGGACCCAGTTGGCCGTTCGACACGACCCTGGTGCTCGGGGCGATGGCCAATCTTCTGAACGACTACAACCAGAATATCATCCACAAAGAAGACTACGTCAGGCTCCTCCGCCAATACGCCCACCAGCACTATTTGAACGGCAAGCTGGACCTGCAGGAAGATTACAACCCCGACACGGGAAACGTGATCGTCGGCCTGCCCCGAAGCGACCATTACAATCATTCCGACTTCGTCGATCTCGTCATTTCCGGATTGGTGGGCCTGCGGCCAAGGCCCGATGATGTCCTGGAAGTAAACCCCCTCATACCAACCGATCCAAACGCGCCCAACTCCCTTTCGTACTTCTGTCTCGAAAACGTCTTGTATCACGGCCAACTGGTCACGATCCTCTACGACAGCGACGGAAAACATTATGGCAAGGGAGCGGGCCTATCCATTTATGTGGATGGCGAGAAGGCGCTCGCCCCTTCACCCCTGGGGAAAAAAACCGTCACAATCAAGCCGCCGCCGCCGCCATTGAAATCACAGCCGGCTCCGATCAACTTGGCCGTGAATTTCCGCAAGAGCGGATTCCCCGTCCCATCGGCTTCCATCAACGATGCCCCCGCGGCCTTGTATGAAGCGATCGACGGACGCATCTGGTTCTACCCAAACGTAAAAAATGACTGGTCCACCTCCGGCTCGCAGGCGGCCCAGGATTGGTTTGCCCTGGACTTCGGCCGCAAAATATCGGTTCGCTCCGTCAACCTCTACTTCTACGGCGACGGAACTCATTTCAAGGCCCCAACCGATTACTCGTTGGAATACTGGTCCAACGGAGCCTGGGCCGCGATTCCCGGCTTGCAGAAAACGCCGAATGTGCCGCTGGACAATGGCCAAAACACGGTTCGTTTTCCCCCGCTGGAAACATCCAGACTGCGGGCCGTCTTCCACAACCCAAAAGATGCCGCGACCGCACTGGTGGAGATCCAGGTCTTCTGAAACCGTGCAAAGTCGTACTGGCGCCGATCGTCGTTCTTTGGATATGTGGATTTGTTCTACACCGGTCATGCGCCGTCATGTCAACGGCGATGATCGCACGCCTTTTTTATCGCTTGGTCACGGGTACAATCGTCTCCATTCTATGATGATACCAGCGGCACCATTCGCAGCCATGCGCACCAATTCCACTGCGGACCAAGCGCTCGGTCGTGCCGGAAACATCGCGGCGGCGGTTGCCTCCGAAGTTAATTCAGATACGCGAGCCGTTGCATTCTGCGCGTGCGGAGGTGCAGTCCGGCCCGGCGAACCGATGCGGTTCTCTCCGAGGACGGGCGAAACCAGGGGGAAATCGAGCAGAAATCGGAATAATGGCTTGCGTCACTTAGTTCGTCCTCCTGATGTAAAAGGTCGCATCCCGTTTAGTTAATCCGGATTAGTCGACTGCCCGGTTTAGGTGAGAACATTGCGACAAATTCTCTGGCATCCAAAGGTCTGTCTCCGTGGCATCAGGGCGAGCATGCGCTTATCGCAGCTGATGATCCTGACAGGCTTTTGTTTAATGCACGGCGGTTGCACACTCACTCCTGCCGAAAGGGCCGTGACAGGTGAGCATCCCGACGCACATCTGAGCCGTGGTGGTCCTCGCGATGGATATGGCTTTGTAATTTCGGCAGACGAACGCGCCAGGTGGATTCGGGAGATACCTCGAATCACCAAAGGAACTTCAGTTGACGAAGTCATAAGGCGCTTAGGGGAACCGGATCATGATTGGTTGGACTTTGTGGTAGGTTTCGGAAAAGTTAGTGGACGTAGTTTGATTTATTACGTGGCGATTTACCGAGTCGGTGATTCAACAGAGGGAAAGGATCAATACATCGATCTAGAGTTTGATCCAGATAACCGCTTCTATTCTTACTGGTTAGTGGGAAATTCTGGTGTTCGCTTCGACAAGGGCTTGTCCACCCTGATGGGCGTTGGTTCCGCCACTTCGACGGGTCCGGCAACCAGCCAGCCGATTCGCTGATCGGGGCGAAGATGGGGTTGGCCAACGAGTAACTGTTTACCGTGCCGCAATCGCTCGCAAAACCAGTGCGGAAGGTCCGTCTGATTTCGAGCCGAAGATCAGCAGTTCACGAAAATTAACTAAACGGTAACTGTTTACCGTGCAGCAGCGTTCAGGGACCGGCTGGCATGGTCGGCGGTTTGTCCGCAGCCCATGCCGCGATCAACATCGATTTGATCGTCTCCAGCAGATTCTTCCCCTGCTGACCGGCGGTGCGCAGCAGCGATG
>DATAWP010000019.1:0-6205 GCA_036267155.1 Tepidisphaeraceae bacterium | reverse complement strand
CACCGCCGCCATGAACCTGCTGAACGCCGCACGCGACGACAAAAGCCTGCCCGATCTATTGCGTGTCGGCCAGCCTTGCACCTGGCGGACCCATGTGATCAAAGTCGCGGCCATCATCGTGCAAAGCACCCGCCGGATCCTCGTGAAGCTGTCCGCCCATTGGCCCTGGTGGCCGATGTATCAAGCCGTCGGCAACCGGTCCCTGAACTTCTCGTGCGGCCCGTGATCCCACCACAACCCGACAAACCACAATGGGGGTAAGGGGGCGGTGCGCTCGCCTCAGCCGGTTTTGGCCGGTCCGTGACACAAGACGGCGATTCGCCGGAATTTCAAAGACACTCGTGAATAATCCGGGCTAACCGTCCAAGGGAAGCAAAGAGAAACATACGACTGCAACAATCCCGGGTTCACCAGGCCACGCGAATCACGCCCGCGATGGGGGCTGGACTCACCAAGTCGGTTTAGGAGATTGAGGATTCGCTGAAATTGATCGACTGAGGCGCGGTACAATTCCTGTCGTGAAACCTCACGTGCCAAAAACGACTCCAGCGCGGCGCGGCGGCTTCAGCCGCCGTGTTGTGGGGTTATTCAAAGATTTCAATCGGAATGCGCCATGGAACAATTTGGCTCGCATGAAGCGACGCCCGGATCCGGTCGGCGCGGG
Source organism: Tepidisphaeraceae bacterium (assembly GCA_036267155.1). Lineage (GTDB taxonomy): Bacteria > Planctomycetota > Phycisphaerae > Tepidisphaerales > Tepidisphaeraceae > PALSA-1353. The sequence goes on along the minus strand of DATAWP010000019.1, from coordinate 5,541 downwards.
CAACTGCGCCTTCTCCCGCAGCCCGGTCTGCGTTCCATTTTCGAGGGCGGCATCCGTGGACGCCCGCTCAGACCGTCAAGCCATAGCGAATGCAATGCCAATGCCCCAGCCGCGGGCGCCGGCCCGTGGATGGGGGTCAAACACCACTTGTACTACAGAAGGAGTTGCTTTCGCCCTGCAAAACGCACGAGGCGGCGGGCGCGAAACGTGCAAAATGCAAAACAAGAATCGCCCGGCCTGCCGAGCAATTCCTTACCTTGCGAGAGCTCGACAGCAACTGGTAAGGTGTCCCTTTGGGAGCGTTCGCGATGAACCTCACGTTTGAAAGATTTCTGCCGCATCGCGGAAATGATCTGCTGCGAGATGACCTTGGGAAACACTATCAAGGGGTGTACGCATATTTCCGAAACGCGCTAGGCTATTCCCTGAAAATCGATCATGTAGATGAAACGAAAAACGGCGAAAACCCCATGTGGTTCATATCAGGAAACAGTACCTGGATGCGAATCTTGTATGACCAAAACGACAAGGGAAACTTGTTTCACGAAGTTACCCATGATTTATTTCATTTTTCCGTTTTCCATGGACAGCACAACCAATCGAATACAACGTTTCATGGGGAAAAGGACAAACCCGATCACAACGAAGCCTGGGGCGAGCCACTTTGTGAAGCGATGCGTTGGCTGATGGAAACGGCTTACGTGGGCAACTCGAATTGGCTCCGAGAGTTTTGCTCTCGCGGCGAAGGTGGAGACTGGTCTATCGCACAGGCAATTCGACTGCTGGATTTCACGGGCTGGTCGCTCGATTCCTTCACCGGGGGATGGAATAAATTAGTCGCCGGATACGACGAAACTGGCGACTTTCTCAATCGCTCCATTCCACGACAATAGCTTCGCTAGTCATAATCCACCGATGGAAGCGTCTTGTCCGTCGAAATCGTACGGCAAGACCACTATCTGCCGGTGACCGACGTTCACTTTGCCAGCGCCGTCCAAGAAGGGGCGCAAAATCCGGCGCAGCAGGTAGCGGAATCGACTCGCATCGGGTCGTACAAGCCGAAAGGGGAAAAGCAAAATCGCCCGGTGTTGCCGGGCGATTTTGCGTCTTGCGATTGGGTGCAAGACAACCTGATGACCCCGACGGGATTCGAACCCGTGTCGCGGCCTTGAAAGGGCCGTGTCCTAGGCCTCTAGACGACGGGGCCGTTTATCGTGAAACATCGAACTTGCCCAGGAGCGGGCACAATATGCAGATGCGGCGGCCATCGTCAACGATTCCGGCCGGTGATACCATCCCCAGCCATGCTGCATTTCTATAAATTCCGTCAAGACCTGTTCGCACCGCAGCCGGCCAAAGACGTCTATGTGAAACGCCCCGCCGGGCGCGGTTGGCCGGAGGAATGTCCGCCGATTCGGGCCGCCAACGCGCTGGGCTTTGATCTGCTGGCGAATTTCGACGTCACGTTCGTCCAGCGGCGCGGCCGATGGAGCGTTCAGAAGGACATCGTCATCGACAGCGATTTTGATTTCGCCGCGACCGAACAGTCCGATGGCCAGCCGCTGCGGCAGCAATATGCCTGGTTCTGGGAAAAGGGACAGAAGCTGCCGCACGCCATCAGCGACAATGTTTATGCGCAGATCAACAACCAGGTGAAGGTCAGTTCGTTTCTATTCTTAAAAACCGACCTGAACGAGTTGTTGTTGATGACGAATGTGCCGAATCAATCACGGCCGTTTCGGGCGATGTCGGCGGTGGTGGAAACCGATTGGTATCCGGCCAGTTATCCGTGGCACGTGGTGCTGGAACTGGACCGTCGCGAAAAGCGGATCAGGATTCGCAAGGGCGAGCCGATTTGCCGAATCATTCCCGTGCGCCGGGAGACATATTTCGCGGGGGCCATGTCGCACGCGGGCTTCGATGAATTCTTTGCCCGCGGACAGAGCTGGCTGGCCAGCCACGGGCAGGCCCGGCACGAAGGGGTGATGGACATCACGCGGACGTACGTTCGCCAGCAGATTCGGCCGAAATTCGTGGTGATGACCTGACGCAGAGATGGACCGTTTGGCCATTCGGGAAACCGGGTTGAGCCGCAGAGAAGATTACAGAACAGACCGAAGATGCCTGATGATCGAAGCCGGCTTTGGGAGGGTGCGGCTGCCCTGGAGCAGGCGCGCGGGCCATTGGGATTTCAAGGGCGGGACAAGGAACCGGCCCGGCTGGTGCAGGACGGCTTCGGCGGCGAGATATCCGCTACGGACGGCGCCTTCCATCGTCGCGGGCCAGCCGGTTTGGGTGTAATCGCCGCCCAAAAACAGGCCAACAATGCCGCCGGGTGGTGGGGATTGTGATGGACGAAAGCGATCGGCGCCGGGGGTCGGCGAGAACGTCGCGCGCTTTTCGATGACGATCACGCCGCGGTCGAGCTTCGCATCGCGGGCATTGGGGAATGTATCGCGAATTTGCCGGGCGAAAATCTCCAGACATTCCTCTTTGGGTTTCTGGACCCAATCGCGTGCGGCGCTGATGACGCCATGAACCGCCCGGCCGTCGCCATCCGGCTTGCGGAAGAGCCATTGCAATGGGCCGCCCATCAGGGCTGCGTGCGGCGTGGAAATCACCGGGCGATCGAACCACAAATGCGCGCCGAGGATCGGCACGCTCTGCAACTGACCCAATCCGCCAAAACGCGAATCGAGCTGGAACAACTCCGGCGGAATCCACTTTTCCAGAGCGGGATAATTGACCGCGAGAACCACCGCATCCGCGTCGAGATTTTCGTCGCCGATGCTGACGCCCGCGGCGCGATGGCCGTCGAATCGAATCGCCGTCATGCGCGTCGCCAGACGGACATCGCGGCACGGCAGGGTTTCGTAAAGCTTCCCCAGCGGGCAGGCGGGCGTTCCCATGCGGTAGGCCAACGAATGGGCCAGCATTCCCTCCTGAAAAACCTGGATCGCGTAAGCAGCGGAGGCATCGCGGCAACGCTCGTTGAGAGCGCTGACCAGGACCAGTTCGTAGAATTTGTCGATGAGGTTTGCTGGCTGATTGTGCTGGGCGAGCCATTGGCCGAAAGATTTATCGGAGAGAGCAGCACGGCCTGCGGGGCCGAGGCGCAGCATGGCCAGCATCGCACGGCCCAGTGCCAATCGCTCCTTGAGAGTCAGCGCCGCGAACATGGCCCCCGCCGCCGCGAGGTGCAGAGGCGCGGCCATGCCCTTCATCCCCCACAGACCATGCTCGCGCCCGCGCGCATCGATGAAATGAATCGTGCTGTCCCAGCGAATGCGATTCAGCACGTTAATCCGACGGTAGAAATCAATCAGGTTGGTGCAGCAGCCGAGCAGAACGTGCTGGCAATTGTCGAGGATTTCGCCGGTCGCGGGATCCTCGAACGATCCGGCTCGTCCTCCGAGGGTTTTGCGTGCTTCGATCAGTGTGACGGCAACCCCGGCGGATTCGAGCGCAACGGCGGCGGCCATGCCCGCCAATCCCCCGCCGACCACCACCACGCGGTGCGCCATCGAGATTTACCTCGATCGCGTCGCTTGCCACGCGATGCGGAATTTGGTCATGGGCGAGAGCTTCACGCGCTCGCGCAGCACGCGGCCCGGGTCGGCCCGCATCTTCTCCAGCAAGCCGTGATAAATCTGCGTCATCGCGGTCAATGTCGGCCGGCTGTCGCTGCTGATCAGGGACTCCAGCGAAGCGGATTGCTGGTAAAAGCCGTGGGCACGGGTGATCTGGCCATCCATCAGGCGGCAGAATTGTTCGGTCGGCTCGCCGGCGCGGAACTGAGACTCGTCGACGCCCGCCGTTGCCAGTTCGGACCGCGGCAAATAGATCCGGCCTCGGGCGGCATCCTCGCGGAGATCGCGCAGAATGTTGGTCAGTTGAAACGCGATGCCCCGGTCGATGGCGAGGGATTCGGTTTTCTGGCCGCCCTCGAATCCCCAGATATAAATGCTGGCGATTCCCACCACGCCGGCGACGCGATAGCAATATTCGCGCAGTTCGTCGAAGGTTTGAAATCCGGGCGAATCGAGGTCTTGCCGCTGGCCGGCAATCACGTCGTAAAAGACCCGGTGCGGAACGTTGAATTCCTGCACCATCTCTGTAAACGCGGGCCAGATGAGTTGGCCATCCTGGGGCTGGCGACCGGCAAGGGCGGATTGCGTGGCTTCGGTCCAGGCATCCAGGGCATCGCAGCGGTGGGCCACGGTCTGGCTGTCATCGCCGTCGGCTATGTCGTCCACCAGACGCATATATGCATAGAGCGCGAACATGGCCTGACGCTTGGCCTGGGGCAGGAGTTTCAGCCCGTAATAAAAGTTCCGCGCCTCCTGCTTGGTCAGCGAAGCGCAATACTGGCGTGATTCGGCAAGCGATGCCACGACGCTTCCGGAGGCAGTGGGCGCCAAGCTCATCGCCGTCCCCCCGCCAACAGGCGGCCGGCAAACGCCGCGAGCGTCGAAAAAATGAGGCCGCCTTTTTGCAATTTGGACAGAGCCGGGCGGCGTGAAAGGGTGTCGTAGTTTTGCCGGCGAATGGCCGCCAGCACCGCCCTGCCGCCCTTGCCGAAAAGGGATACCTGCAACCGCACCGATGGCCGCAGCAGCGGCAAAAGCGCCGCGCCGCGGCCAAACATCTCGGCCGTGCGGTTCACCTCGAAGCGGATCAGGGAGCGGAAATTCTCGTCGCATTGGCCGGCGAGGATCTGCTGCTCGGTTATGCCGAATCGGTCCATCGAATCCCGCGGGATGTAGATGCGGTCGCGCTGGAGGATGTCGCGGCGCACGTCCTGCCAGAAATTCGCCAATTGCAGGGCCGTGCAGGTCTGGTCGGACAAAATCTGCCGGACCTCGTCGCGATAGCCGCACAAATATAGAACGAGCCGGCCCACGGGGTTGGCGCTGCGGCGGCAATAGTCCAGAACCTCCGCATACGTCTGATACCGCGCCATGCGCTGATCCTGTTCAAAAGCATCGATCAGGTCAAGAAATGGCTGGGCAGGCAACTGGTGACGCTCGATTGTTCCGGAGAGTGCGACAAAAACGGGGGTGGCGGCGCGGCCGGCGTAGCAGTCGAGCGTCTGTTGACGAAAATCCGCCAGAAGCCGCAGCGATTCGTCGCGGTCACCGGTTTCATCGCCCAGATCATCCGCGACGCGGCAAAAGGCGTAGACGTTGCAGAAATCCTGCCGTAAATTCCGCGGCAATAGCAGCGAAACGACCGAGAAATTTTCGTAATGGCTGTTGGCCAGACGCCGGGTCTGAGCCTGGGCCGCCTGGGCATCTGAAGCGGCCTCACCGGCCATCTGGATAGTCGAAGCACTCACTGAATCGCATTTTCGCTGTTTTCGCGGAATTTGCCAAGTGCAGTTGTTATTACTCTTTTGTCAGGGTGAGGCGCGCATTTGTGGTCTTTATGGCAGAATGGTGGGACAAGGAGGTCCCAATGGACTGGAACAAGCTTTCGGATGATGAGCGATTGATTGCCGAACAGGCGGTGGCGACGTATCGGGCGGTGAAGCTGGCGGGC
>DATAWP010000018.1:0-101615 GCA_036267155.1 Tepidisphaeraceae bacterium | reverse complement strand
GCCCGCCAGCTTCACCGCCCGATACGTCGCCACCGCCTGTTCGGCAATCAATCGCTCATCATCCGAAAGCTTGTTCCAGTCCATTGGGACCTCCTTGTCCCACCATTCTGCCATAAAGACCACAAATGCGCGCCTCACCCTTGCCACTTGTACTTGCAACTTGCACTTGCAACTTGTACTTTGCGCTCGTATGGACGAATCGATCCGCAAGCAGTTGGTTCCCGGCGCGAAAGTCAAAGTGCTCCAGCAGATCGCAGCCCGAGATTATTCCTGGAACAGCGAAACCGCCGGCACCATCGTCGAATTCCGCCAGAAACAGACCGGAAGCTGGTTCGCGCACAGCAAAGACGACAAGCTCTGGCTCGACCGCCTGACCCTGCGAAAGCCCGATGGAGAGATCACCACCCTGAATCTCGACGAATTCAGCGTCGTCAAGTTGGAATCCCCCGCCCCAGCCGCGGCCCTGCGTTAGACATCGCTTTTTGCAAAGGTTTCCCGCCTTCCTTACAGTATCGCTCCTGATGCCCGCCGCACGCTCCAGTCTCGCCGCTTCTCCAAGTTTGGTCGGTCTGTGCGCCTGGCTCGTGCCCGGCGGCGGATATTTCCTGCTCGGCCAGCGAAGCCGGGCACTGGTGGTCGGCATCACCGTCATCGCCTTGTTTCTGGCGGGAATCCTCGTCGGCGGCATCCGAATCATGGACCCCCCGGGCTGGGGAACCTACGGATACATGGATCAACTCGTCCAGCGCGCCGATCGCGGACGTGTCGCCTACGACACCGAACCCACCCGCGTCGAACCCTCGAGCGCGGCGCAGGCCCAGGACCCACGCAACGACGACCATGACAAAATCGTCGGCTCCGCCCTGATCAATGAGCCGATCGCCGAGCTTAGCGACAAGCCCTGGTTTGTCGGCCAGATTCTCTGCGGCCCACTGACGCTGGTGGCCTCGGCCGTTTCCGTGCATCTCGCCAAGCCCACGACCGATTCTCCGATCCCCCAGGAAGGCGTCCCCTCCTCCCATTCCCGGTCCTGGGAGATCGGCGCTCTTTACACCGCCGTCGCCGGAATGCTGAATCTTCTGGTCATCATCGACTCCGCTTATTGCGCAACCCGCGCCAAATCTCAGGAGTAACGCGCAAATGCTCTCCACATCGGTTCAATACATCCCGTTTATCTATCCCCTGCCGATCTGGACCGAGCCGTGGATTTGGCCGCTGTTGCTTTTGCCCCTGTGTCTGGCCGTGGCCATTGTCTACAAATGCGTGCGCTGCAGCCGAATGTCGCGCGTTCCGCGCGAGGCGGCGGGATTATTCATCACCATTGTTCTCGGCATGGCTATCACCGCCGCCGCCCTGGCAGGCCTGGCAACGCTGATGGATTAGCCCCCCAAGCCGCGCGATAGCCATCCCGCGGGTTCTTCGGACGGCATTACAGTGTCCGGCGAAAGAGCAGCGTGGCTGCGCCCAGGGCCAGCACGCTGAATCCCGCAAGGAAAGCAAAGTCAACGCTGATGGCCATCAGGCCCGTATTTTTCAAAATGAGTTCCTTGAACCCATCCACGGCATACGTGAACGGATCAACGAATGCGATCGCTTTCATCCAGGCCGGAAACGACTGCGTGGGATAAACCGCGCCGCTGGGGAAATACAACACGGTGTTCAACATTCCAAAAATGGCGCGCGGCACCAACGGGTCGCTCACGCGCACCATGATTAAAAACATCATGCTGATCAATGCCATCGAGGTCGCCACCACCAGCAGCAACATCCTGGCCATTCGCAGGGGATTCAGCGGATCGGGAATTCCCGCGATCAGCGATCCAACGGTAATCAAGACCACTCCGGCGATGATGGCCTTGGCGGCGCCCGCGAGGGTGAATCCCAAAATCAGTTCAAATTTACCGATGGGCGTGACGAGATATCCTTCGTGCAGGCCGCGCGCCTTGTCGTCTATGAAAATGATCCCGCCGCCAATCATGGCGGAAACGAAAATCGACAGCACGATCGTGCCGGGCAGCAGGAACTGGATGTAGGGAACGTAAGGATAAATCTCGACGACGGACAGATCCACGTCCGCCGTCGTGCGCGGCTGAACGGATGGCGCGTTGTAAGCCACGAGCATGGCGTTCAGACTGTCTTCCAGCGCCGAGGAGGAAAATTGATCCGTGGTATCCGCCGCCAGCGCAATGCGCGGATTCGCTCCCGCCAGAACCTTGCGGGAGAACTGCGGCGGAACGTTCAGCACGCCGTTGATCTTCCCGTCACGCAAATCGCGCATCGCCGCCGCCTTGTCGCTGTACGGAATCACGTTGAACGTTCTCGCGTTGGCGGCGACGGCCTGGCACATTTCCTTCACTTTGACTGCCGGCACGCCGTGATCTTCGTCCACGAACCCTACCCGCAGATTCTTGATCTTGCCCCCGAACGCGTAGCCGAGCACGATGAGTTGCACCAGCGGCATGATGATGGAAACGATCACCAACACCGGACTGCGCCGGAATCGCCGCAAATCACGCTCAATGATGGCCCAGACTCGGTGCATATCGCCTTCTCGTTATTCCCGCGGCAGGATAAACGGACTGTTTGACGCCGTCGGAGCCTGTAACGCGTCGCGCAATTGATGGCCGGTGTAATGCACGAAAACGTCGTCGAGCGTCGTGCTTTGCACGGAAAGCGATTTCATCGTCGCGTTCGCGCCGCGCGCGGCCTCCATCAACGCAACCGCGGTGCGCGGGCCGTTGTCCGAAGAAATCCGGTAAATGCTTTCATCCGCCTTGACCTCGGCCACGTCGGGCAGCGATTTCAATGTCTCCATCCAATTTTGCGGAACGTCCGAAAAACTGACTTCCAGCGTGTTCTTCCCCGGAATCGACGCCTTCAATTTCAGAGGCGAGTCGAGCGCCACGAGTTTTCCGTGATCCACGATGGCGATTCGGTCGCAGAGCTTGTCGGCCTCATCCATGTAGTGCGTCGTCACCAGGATCGTCAGGTCGCGCTCGCGTTTCAGCCGCGTGAGCATTTCCCAGACGCCGACGCGCGAAACGGGGTCCAGGCCCGTCGTCGGTTCGTCGAGAAAAAATAGTTTCGGTTCGTGTACCAGCCCTCGCGCGATTTCCAACCGGCGCCGCATTCCGCCGGAAAACATTTTCACCGGCTTATCCGCCCATTTGTCGAGGTCCACCTCCCTGAGCAGTTCCTTGATCGTGCGCAGCCGCTTCTCGCGCGGGATGCCGTACAGCTTGGCGAAAATGCTCATGTTCTCTTCCGCGCTTAAATCAAGATCCGACGTCATCGCCTGGGGAATGACGCCGATCGACTGGCGCACGTCGTTCGCCGCGCGAACGATGTCGAAGCCGTTGACCCGCGCCGTGCCGGAAGTCGGCGGCACCAGCGTCGTCAACATGCGAATCAACGTGGATTTCCCGGCGCCGTTTGGTCCCAGTAAACCAAATACCTCCCCGTGCGCGACGGAAAAATTCAGCGCGTCTACGGCCGTAAAATCGCCGAAACGCTTGGTCAAATTTTCAACTTCAATGTCAAACATGAATCACGGATTGTTCAGCGGCAACGCCACGTAAGCGGTCATTCCAACCGCCAGCGCGCGGTCGCGATTATCGCAACGCAAGCGGATTTCAAACGTCCTGATGTCACGTTTGGTGCGGCTCACATCGCGCTGCGTGGCGTAATCCGCGTCCACGCCGCGATAAAATACCGTACCTTCACGCACCGCGCCGGATGGCAACGTCACCTTGAGCTTTTCCCCGACCCGGATCCGGTCAATGTAAGTCTCCTCGACATCCGCGCGCACCCAAAGATCATCCGGGTCGATCAACGTGACGATCGGCTCGCCGGGATTCACGACTTCCCCCTGCAACGCGACGCGAGTGTCAACGATCCCGGCAACGGGCGCGAAAATCCTGGTGTAACCCAGTTGCACCGTCGCCTTTTCCCTTTGCGCTGCCGCGGCTTCCGCTTGTTTCTTCAGTGATTCGACGCGCGCTTTGGCGGCATCGTACGACGTTCGCGCCTGGTCGTTATCCTGCGTCGAAACCGCATGTTGTTTGAATAACGACTCGTCGCGCTCGCAAGTCAGGCGGGCGAATTCCAAATCAGCCTCGGCCTGCGTGACCTGATCGGCATACTGTTGCTGGCTGCTTGCGTAATAGGCCAGGTCGGCCAGTTGTTCCTGCGGTTGAATGACGGCGAGCAATTCACCCTTGGTCACCGCATCGCCTTCCTGAACGAGCAGTTGCTGCAAGCGGCCCTGGATTTCCGGGCTAACGATCACTTCATCCGTCGTCACAATGCCGTTCAAAACGATGTCGCCCGATGGACGCGCGGTGGCGTAATAAATGCCGCCGGCGACGACCGCCACGATCAAGATCAAAATGGGAATTGTAAGCTTCTTCATGGTGGTGAAAACTTCGAATCGCTGAACAGACCGTGACGGATGAAGTCGAGCACCTCGCGCTTACGCCGTTTCAAATTAACCGGGCTGTAAGCATCAGGGTGACCCAGCAATTGCAATACGCGAGCCGCGGAAAAATAAAAGACGATCAGCGACACAATCGAGATGGCGGCGTGAAAACGATCCACCCGGCGAAACTCTCCGCTCCGCACGCCACGCTCGATCAATTTACCCAGGGCCTGACCTCGCGCCGCGAAATATCTGCGAATCAGCCGTTCCAGGAATTTGCCGCCGCTCATCGTCAACTGCTGGAACAACGGCGCGGATTGATGCCGCGCACTGATAAAGTCAAGGTGCAGACTCACGTAGCGCAGCAAAACCGCCCGCGCCGACCCCGGCGCGTTCAGCACTTCCATCGCCCGGCGGTTGAATTCACAAAAGTGGTCCTCAACCACCGCTTCATACAAACCGTCCTTGCTTTTGAAGTAGTAGTAAAGGAGTGCCTTGTTGACCCCGGCGGCGGCGGCAATCGTGTCGGTTCGCGCGCCGGCCAACCCAGACTTTGCAAAAATGCCCCCGGCGGCCGCTAAAATCGCGGCGCGAGTCTCTTTGTTCCGAATGGGCGGCCTGCGAAGGCCTCGAACGGCTGAGGGGCTCATCATTTAACTAACCAGATAGTTAAATTCTACCATCGATTCCGCCGCGATCAAGTCGCAGCGCAATAAAAGCGACACTCCGATGAGCCGTCGATGTTTACATCGAGTTCTGGAATGCGCTTGGGGTCGAACTTCGCTAAGCCCCCAGGCGAAAATGCATGGACATGATGAATCGCCCACGTCGTTTAACCGATAACTAGCTGCGTCCCCGTTTCCGGATTGGCGGGTGCCGTCGGAGTCGGCGGCAGGGTTGGATGGAGAGCGGCTTGGCCGTCACGGGTCATCTGCAATGCCTTGCTGCGAGACGGCGCCAGCCGGTCGCGAATCGCCAGCACCGGTTTTTCCACCGCCAGTGAAAGTATAATCCCCACGCCGATGCTTCCGCACAAATAGACAATCGCGTCGAGTTGAGGCGACGGCTTGAGATGAAACCATTGCCGCAACCATCCGCTTAACCACCATTTGACCGGCATCTGCCAAAGATAAATGCTGTACGAGTGTGCTCCCACAAATGCCAGGACGCGCAGGGGAATGGACCGCAATCCGGTCGTGGGGAGCCGGAACGTAATTCCAGCCAGAAGAATCAGCCCGAACCCGATGTACAAGCAGCTATACCCAAAGGTGCAAACAAAGAAATCCCACAGGTTCTGGAGGCACTCCGGCAAAACGAACGCCACGCCCGCGACCAGGAGGAGCCATCTGAATCGGCGCGCCAGCCCCATCGTCTGCTCCGGGAAAAAATGGTAGTAATAGGAAATCAACACCCCGAAGAGAAGTGAGTCAAATCGCAAATGAGTCGGCATCAGGTTCCGACGGTTGGAATAGGGGAATAGACTTGCCGTGATAATTCTCGCGCCCAGAACGGCCACGCTAATCAGCAGCCATGCAAGCGGCAGCCAGCGAAACGGCTTTCCCCGCCCACGATCTCTCCAAATCAGAAAAACCAGGGCGAGCGGCAGCAACAGATAGAAATGCTCCTCCACGGCCAGCGTCCAGGTGAGGTCGAGCAGGCCCATGTGATAATTCTGGACAAAAAACACCTCGCTCAGAGTCCCCCCCAGGGGAATGAGTTCGTAATTCTTATACATCGCCTGAACGCAGATGAACGTTGCAATCATGACGTAAAAAGGCGGATAGATTTTGAACCCGCGGCGTACAAGGAATCGACCGACTCTAATTCGCCCGTATCGCTGGTACTCCCCGAACAACAGTCCGGAGATAAGAAACCCGCTCAAAACGAAAAACAGATCGACGCCGATCCATCCGAAATCGGTCCATTGATGCAATGCCGGCCGTATCCACAGCGGAAACGCGTTCTGCAGGGGCGGAAGATGCCGACCCAAAACCAGCACGATGGCCAGCGCCCTGAGAATATCGAGCACGATGATTCGGCGGGACGATTTCGGCATGGCGTTGTGATTCATGCGCAGCTTACCTCGACGATGGACGCAACGCCGAGGATTTGTTTTGCGGCTTAGCGGTTGTACCCGACGACGAAACCGGCACGATCAGCGGCGTCTGGAACAAAACGGCAAGGTTTGCCGAGCCCAGGGCGCTGTCGCTACTGGCATCGCGGAAAACGAGGTCGTTCGATCCAACGCGCATTGGCAAGTCCAGCGTAAGTGGATCGGGTTTAGCGAGAAAGGTCAACTTTTTGTCGGCCCCAAAACCTGAATTTGCCCTATGAAGCCTCGGGGGGCTCCGGGCGCGGCTCTTTCTTGCCTTATTAGAATCGGAACGACAAGACAGCCGTTTCTTTTTGCCCGTTTCTGGCGCCGAAATCAAGATTCTCTCGGCCGAGGACCGCTTGGCATCTAACGGCGCTACGCCTGAGGCGGAGGGGGAGCTGGCGTCAGGCCGTGGCGGCGCACGATCTCCGCCATCTTTGCTCGGTCCGGCGGACCACCCGCCGCCGCGTCGAGCACTTCGGCAACCTCGCGGAAATACTGCGGACCAATTTCCGCTGGCGTGACCACGCACAGCGCCTTCGCGTCCCGGCTTCCATTGTTATCGAACCTGTGAATGGCGCCGCGCGGAATGCACAGTGCCTGCCCCGGCCCGATGTCGATTTGTTTTCCGTTCACGGTCCACGTCATGACCCCGTCGATGCCGTATATCGATTCCTCATAGTGGTCGTGGCTATGCGGCGGACCCGGCAGGCCCTTGGTGCCCCCAACAAGAAGCTCAAACATCGCGATGCTGCCGCCCGAGTTTTCCGAGGTGATCATGAAGCGCACCTCCAGCGGCCCAATGCGGATGGTATCGTCGGAAAGGTTGACATGCGAAAAGGCGGTCTGTTGTGCCATGACGACGTTCCTTGATTATGCCTCGTCGAATTTGAAAAGAGAAGGCCTGATCATAGGTGGGTTGACCGGGGTGACGGGAGCCTTAATCGAATGTCGCCCGCGCAGCGACGGGGGTATGCGAATGAACGCCTGAAAGTATCCGATCGGGTTCAAACGATTTTCAGGAAGGCATAACGGTGGCGGGCGGCTCGGAAGTGAAGCTCATCCCGGCCATCATCCGCACGCCCAGCAGCCAACATATCCCCAGATAGGTCACTCCTCCGACCAACAGCAGGATGACCAGTTGTTCCAGGCTGGCCAGATGGCCGGAGGCGCTGGGATACATCGGCAGGTGTTGCACGCCGAGGCAGGCCGCGGACAACGCGGCGCAGGCGAGCAGCATTCTGCCCGCGCCCGATGCGATTGATTTCAATCCCAGGCCTCCGACTTTCCGGTCGAGCATGATCAGCATCACCACGGCCTGGATCGCGAAGCTGGCCAATGTTCCCGCAGCCATGCCGGCTTCGTGAAGCCTCGTGAACGACAGCGGAATCTCCACCGCCGTGTTCACGGCAATGGTCACGATCGCCATGATCAGCGGCGTCACCGTGTCGTGCAGGGCGTAGTAGGCGCGATTCAGAATCTGTTGCAGACTGAACGCCCAGATGGCGGCGGAATAGAAGACGACTGACAGGGCCACCCATTGCGTGTCGGCGGCGGTGAAGTTGCCGTGCTGAAACAGCAGTCGGATCGTCGGATAGCGCACCAGGATCAGCCCGATGCTGGCGGGAAACCCTTCCAGCAGCGTGAAGACGATGCCCTGGCGAAGCACGCGCTTGAACTTCTCGCCGTCGCGGTCGTGGGCGTCGGCGCTGAGGCTGGGGAAAATGGCCGTGGCCACCGCGATGGCGAACACGCCCAGTGGAAATTGGTACAGCATCTGCGCCCAGTTCAGCCTCGCCGCGGCGCCGATCGCCATGGGATAGCTGAATGCGTGGCCGAAGAGTTGCAGTTTTTCGGCCGGGTTTTCGCCGCGGGTGAGAAACAGCGTGATCCCCTTGTCGAACAGCACCGAGATTTGCAGCACGCCGGCTCCGAATGCCACCGGCAGCGAAAGCTTCAGCAGCCTGCGAACCGCCGGCGTCCAGAAGTGGCCCACCCACATCAATCGAACGCCGGCCCGCCGCAGTGCGGGCAACAACATCGAGAACTGCACGCAGCCGGCGACCAGCACGAAAAATGAGAGCCAATACGCCAGGCGGGTTTGCAATTGCACGTTGGCGACGCCGGGCTTCAGCAGCAGCATGCGCGCGCCGATCACGATCACGGCGATGTGGATGAGGTTGAGCGGCACTTGCGTCAGCGCCGGCAGCGCGAATCGGCGGTGCACTTGCAGAACGCCGCTGAGAAACGCCGTGCCGCAGACCAGGATCACGTACGGCAACATGATGGCCGTGAAGTGGATCACCAGCAGGTTATCGCTGCGAAAATGAATCAACCGCGTGGTCAGCCACAGGGTCAATTCGCCCGCGATGGTCAGGGCGATCAGAACGGTCCCCAGCATGTTCACGCTGGCGGAGACGAATCGCTGGGCTTCTTCCTTATTCTCGGATTTGACCGCCTGGGCATAGAGCGGAATGAACGCCGCGGACAATGCTCCCTCGCCCAGCAGTTTGCGGAAGAGATTGGGAATGGAAAACGCGACGATGAACGCCTGCGCGACGACCGCGGCGCCGAAGTAGTTGGCCATGACGCTTTCGCGTGCCATGCCCAGAATGCGACTAAGCAAAGTCAGAACGGAAATGAGCTTGGCATGACCGACGAATCCGGCGGATCGACGGGCGGCTCGCTCCGCGACCGCCGCTGGATCCGCTGTTGAAAGGGAAATGCCTATCGCTCGCTGGGACATCCGTGTCCTACTTCATGAGCCGTTTCTTCATCTCGCGTGCGGCGCCGGCGACCTCTTCGCAGCCGACCACCGCGGCAGTGACAGCCACCGCCGAAATCCCCGCCGCCAGGACTTGATCGACATTTTCCAGGCTGATGCCCGCAATGGCGACCTTGGGGACGGCGATGGGGCGGACGGCGGCAGCATACTCCAACCCGGCCACGAAGTCGCGGGGTTTGGTGGAACTTTTGAAGATCGGCCCCACGCCGATGTAATCGGCCCCATCCGCCACGGCACGGCGGGCCTGCTCGAGCTGGTGCGTGCTGATGCCCAGGATTTTGCGGTTTCCCACGATCCGACGGGCTTGGCGCGGGGGCAAATCTTCCTGGCCCAGATGCACGCCGTCGGCATCGGCGGCGGCGGCGATGTCGGGGCGATCGTTGATGATGCAGAGGACTTTGTATTTCCGGCACAATTCCACGAGCTGCCGGGCGCGCGAGAAAAGTTCGCCATCGGTGAGAGTCTTTTCGCGCAATTGCAGGCAATCCGCCCCGCCTTCGATGGCCAACTCGGCCGTCTGGAGCCATGGCCGTTTGCAGGCGGATTCGGTAATCAGCACGTACAGCCGCACTGTTTCGAGCCGGTGATCCGGCCGAAGGGTCAGCACGATCCGTTGCTCAATCTCGTAAAAGCGATACCGCAGCGCTTCGGTTTTCGCGGCGTCGGCCGGGCTGGCAGTTTTGAGGAATTCCTCGATGGCCCGCATTGCTTCGCCGCACCGCTTGCCGGCCGCGATGATGACGGACGCCAAATCCGGGCGAGTTCGTTCGCTGTCGGTCTTGATCGTCGTGCCGATGTCCCCCGGCGTGTCACGATAAACGATCGCTTCATCCAGCCATGACTGCAGGGATTGGGATAACTCGTGTCGCAGGTCTTTGATTTCGGTGCAAATTTCCTCCGATTCGAGCACAAAACGCGCGTAATCCTCCAGCACGCGCAGCGCTTCGCGGGCGCGATTCGCATTGGCGTCGATCAGACGTAAAATAGCCCCCGAAAAAGGAATATCGCCGGCCACAGCGGCTGCGATTATAGACGCCCTGCCATGAATCGACGAAAAGCCCATCAACTGTCCTTAAAGAAACTTGCAGCCAATCGGCGCCCGATGTCGAAAAAGACCACCATATTTGGTGCCGCGAAAGGCTCTCCATACAATAGGAAGGGTATGTTAAAGCCAGATCAAATCATCACGGCCGACTGCATCCCCTTCCTCAACGATGGTCCTCCCGGTTGGATCAACCTCGTGTTTGCCGATCCGCCTTTCAATATTGGATATCTGTATCACGGCTACGACGACGAGCGGAAACAGGAGGATTATCTGAAATTCTCCGAGGATTGGATGCGGGCCGTCCATCGGGCGCTGCGGCCGGACGGGTCGTTTTACCTGGCCATCGGCGATGAATACGCGGCCGATCTGTGCGTCATCGCCCGGAGGAAAATCGGGTTCCATCTTCGCAATTGGATCGTCTGGCACTACACATTTGGCCAACAAACCAAGCGGATGTTCGCCAAGAGCCACACGCATATTTTGTATTTCACGAAGAACGAGAAGGATTTCACGTTCAACCCCGACGCCGTGCGCGTGGCCAGCGCCCGGCAGACGACTTATGGCGATGTCCGTGCCAATCCCAAGGGAAAACTTCCGGATGACGTCTGGTTTCTTCGCCCGCAGGAAGCGCCGGCGGAATTTTTCGCGGCCGGGCGCGACACCTGGTACGTCAGCCGGGTCTGCGGAACGTTCAAAGAGCGCGAAGGCTGGCATGGCTGCCAGATGCCGCTGGGAGTTTTGGACCGGGTCATCCGCGCCAGCAGCAATCCCGGCGATATGGTGGTCGATCCGTTCAACGGCAGCGGAACGACAGTCTTGTCGGCCGCTCTTCTGGGTCGGCAGTTCATCGGCATCGATCAGAGCGAGCAGTACGTCGAACACGCTCGCAAACGGTTGGAGCACGCCCTGAAACAGGCCAATGGAAAAGCGGCGAATCCGAATGAGTTGTTCGCTCCCGACCGGGCCAGCCGGGTACGGACCGAAACGGATGCCTTCGGCCGGCCGAGAGTCGAGCGGCAATACCGTCGCCGCGCGAAAAAAGCGCAATCGGCCGAACCGACTTTGATCTAATGGGCCTGCACCGTTACACCAAATCGCACGCCTCCGGCGGCATCCAGTGGTGGTCCTTGCCCTTCCACTTCACGTTGCAGCCGAGCGGGTTGGTCTTTTCAATCGCCGGCTTGCGGCCGGCGATGATGGCCTCCAACGCATCGCGCAACTCGTGCGTCGTGGCCAGAGCCGCGTTCTTGGGGTTGTCGTCCAACCGGCCGGTATATCGCAGCTTTCGCTGGGCGTCGAAGACGTAAAAGTGCGGCGTGCGCAGAGCGCCGTACGCCAGGGCTACTTCCTGCGATTCATCCCGCAGATAAGGGAAGGGAAATTTCTTCTCCTTGGCCCGGGTTACCATGTGGTCGAACGAATCCATCGGATGCTGCTCGGTTTCGTTGGAGTTGATGGCCACCATCTTCACGTCGCGGCCGGTAAAGTCGTTGGCGAGCCGGATGACGCGATCCTCGCTGCCGACGACGTACGGGCAGTGATTGCATGAGAAAACAACGATCAGCACGCGGGCGTCCTTGAAGTCGGCCAGCGAATACTTCTTGCCGTCAACGCCGGGGAGATTGAAGTCGGGAGCCTGATCGCCAATGTCCAGTGTGAATGCCATGGATGACCTCGCTTGTTGGAAAACCGTTCGGATATCATAGCGGTTTGGGCGATTTCCGTGCAATTGAAACAGGATGGCATCGTCTGTTGAAGTGTTCCGGAGCGTAACGCCCGATTCGGGTACGCATCAATTTTTTAGCCGGCTCGCTTGCGGGCCGCGTTGGCGAGAAATGGATCGGCCGCCGCAATACGCGGCCCGCAAGCGAGCCGGCTAAAAGGAATATGTACCCGAATCATGCGCTACACCCAGGGTTCCGAGCATCTCGATCCCAAACCGAGGTATACGCCATGAAGCCGCACGCCTTTACCTTGACGGAATTGATCGTGAGTTTGTGCGTGGTTCTGGTTTTGTCCGAATTTACGCTGCTGGCCGCGGCCAGGTTGGACGGGAGGAGGGAGCGAATTAAATGTGCGAGCAATCTGCGGCAGATCGGCCAGGCGCTGCTGCTGTATTCCAACGACAATCGCGGTCCATATCCGCGCACGAAATATGATATGGACAAGGCTGACCATCCCACGTTCTTTACCGGCATTGACAACAAAGACCCGTTCGCCAAGGAATGCCCGCAAGTCAACGACGTGAGCGCTGCCCTGTTTCTATTGCTGCGCACCGAGGACATCACCAGCCAGGTCTTTCTTTGTCCCTCATCAGATGCCCTGGCGGATAAATTCGGCGGCGGCAGACATACCGCGCTGGATCAATCGAACTTTTCCTCGCCTGACAACCTCAGCTACAGCTATGCCGATCCGTATCCGGCCAGGGACGCGGTTGGCAAAGGTTATAAACTGGTGCAGGGACTAGACCCCAACTTTGCGGTGGCGGCGGACATCAATCCGGGCGGCGATTCACTCACGAAACTGACGGTGAATTCCACGGCCGCCGACTTGCGCAGCGGCAACAGCCCCAACCACCACGGGGATGGCCAGAACGTCCTGTTCGGCGATGGGCACGTGGAATTCCAGAACAATCCGTTTTGCGGCGCCCATCGGGACAACATTTACACCTACGGCGACAGTGGACTGGATCCGATCACCAACGCTCCCCGCCCCACCGGCGGCGCCGGCATCATTGGATCTCCGATTGGACCGGACGACAGCGTGCTCCTGCCGACCGCCGCCGAGAAGGAAGATCAGGGCCAGGGGCCATCCAATTAGCCGGCGCATGCCCCGCGGGCCGTGCTGTCCCTCGGCACTATTTTTTGGACCATTCGGGGTAATTCTGCACCGCCATGTCCACGGCGGCATCGATCATGTGGGGATCGGTGTAGACAATCTCCTCAAGAACAAGTTTGCGCCGCTCGGCGTCGCGGCGCTGTCCAAGCTGAATGTCAAACAGATGCCGGTAGATGCCCTGCTGCACGGCCTCGTCGGCGAAGGATTTTCTGCTGCCGTCGTCGCGGCTGAGAACCTTGAAAATGAAGAACGCATCGTGATCTTCGATCACGTCACTGATTTGTCCCGGCGGGGTCTTCCAGACCTGGGCCTCGACCTTGCTGTAAACGAACGTGTCCGGCTTGAGGGTGAGATGCCCGCCGTTTCCGCCGTCCCCGGCCGCGCCCGGAAGATCGTTCTGGTTGCGGGCGTACCCGGCGAAATCTTCGCCCCCGAGGGCGCGCTTGCGAATGTCGCGGAGCTTGTCGATCGCCGCCTGGCGGTTGCCGTTGAGATCGGCGGGGTCGGCTTCAATCAGAATGATGCTGGCCTGGGCGGGCGTTGTGAATTCGTCGATGTGGGCAAAGTAGTATCGCCGCTCGTCTTCGGGGCCGATTTCGATCTGCGGACGGATTTTCTTGAAGTAATAGAGTTGGGTCAGGTAATAGTGGTACTTGTCATCCTCCTGGTCCTGGAAATCCTCTCCGGACGCATCGGCGCGGATGCGGGCAACTTGTTCCGAGCCCCCTGCCTCGCCGATCTGATGCTTGCTCCATTCGGCGGTGAGGATTTTGGCGAGTTGAATGTCTTTGGGATCGAGCGTGCGCTCGGCCGCGGCGATTTCCAACTCGTCGCCTTCCAGTTCGTTAACCGTGCGCTCGATCTGCTGGCGGGCGGATTCTTCGAATTCGGGGAGGCTCATCTGCCGCGCGTACTCGCGCAGAATATTGATATCGCGACGCAGAACCTTGTCAGCAAAAATGGGCCGCCCGTTGACGACCATCACCACGCCTCCAAGCGTGAGATATTGGTCCCCCTCGATGACGGGCATGGTGCTGGGCATCGTGCTGGGCAGAGCAGCCGTCAGATCGGGGGCGGTCGTCGGCTGCAACGAAGAAAATGGCTGCACCTCTCCCTGAGTGAGGTCCGGGCCGGAATCACCCCTCCGGGGTTGCGCGCCAACCGGCGGCGAGCCAGCCGCTGCGTCAGGCAAATGCAGTATTCCGGGCCGAGCCGTTGGCGAAATCGGGGAAACCGCCCTGTCCTGGAAATCCGTCCGGGCGTAAAAGTCCTGCGCCGAAACGGGCTGGGCTTTGTCCGAAGCGCATCCGGCCAGTGCGGCCCCAACAACCGCAAGGCAAATCGGACGGAGAACCTGGTAAGAGGTCCCGGGCAAGCGCATCAGTATACTTTATCGGTAATTGGGGGCCCCGGATACGGATCATTTTGTCGATGCGCGCGTGGCGGCGATTTGTGAGGTCCACTGATCGTCCGAAGCCAGTTGAACCGCGCCCTTGGCTGTGGCCCACTCGACAAACCCCGCCGGTGCGCCTTTGCATCCAAGAATATTGGCAAGCTTGATGGATTTGATGGATTGCCAGTTTTGAATTCCGGCCAGATCGGCATTTCGCAGGTCGGCCTGGTCGAGGGTGACCTGATTCAAATCCGCGCCGCCCAGTTCGGCGCCGGTGAGATCGGCGCCGGTGAGATCGGTCAGGCCGCCAAGACGGGCTTCGCGCAGATCGGCGCCGCGAAGATTGGTGTAAACCATGGAAGTATCTTCCAAATTGGCGGTACGAAGGTTGGCGTTGCGCATGTCGGCAGCGCTCAAATTCGCCCGGCGCAGCTTCGCGTTGGGAAGATCGACGCCCTGAAGAAATGCGCCCGACAAATCCACGCCCACGAGCGGAATATGATCGGTGTTGAGGTCCTGGAGCGCGTCGATTCTGCCGCCGCTGCCGCCCTTGCCCTGGGCGGTGTTGATCACCTGCCATGCCTGATAATGTTTCTGCTCCAGCCGGTCCCTGGCTCCGGCGAAATAAAAGATGACCCCCACCAGAATGCCGAGCGTGCCGCAGTATTCCAGCACCTCCAGCACCGCCCATTGCGAGAGGAACCAGGCGGCCCACCGCGCGATCCAGTCGATATAGAGCAGCGGCCGGACGATCCGGCTGCGCACGCGCCGGCGGTATTGAAGCCAGGGTTCGGGACGCGGAGATTCCTTCACGATGACGGACATTCCAGTTGCTTCACTCTCGCATGGACCCAGGATCCAAGCCCTGCTCGCGGCACCAACGCTCGTATTCGAACGGCGAGATTTCGCTCGGCTTGATCTCGCTTCGGCCGCCCCAGAAGACGTTGCTGTAGCTGATGGATATTCCCTCGGCGGCGAGATGCCGGTCGATCGCACTCTTGTGCGCCAGAAGCAGATCCTTATCCGTGCCGTGCGCGACGCCCATGACGTTGACGTGATTGAATTCCTCGCCCCCCTCTCGCCAATAGGCGTGAGTCATGATGTGGAACCGCCCGACTTCCCGCCCGGCGTCGAGTTCCCTTCCCGCGGGAACGGCCCAGTGAAACAGGGCGTTGAATTTGGTCACGCGCTGGCCCCCCGCCAGCGGCTTGACGTGTTCGAGAAACGTCGAGAACCGTCCAATGACGCCGCGGCGGTTCAAATCCTCTGCAATCCGGCAAAATTCATCGAGCGAAACGCCGGCCTCCAGGGCGCGGGCGGCCCAGAGGTTTTGAGAAATCTCCTCCGGCCCGAATTCGCGCTTCAGCGAAATGAGGATGCGCCAATCCAGATCGCTCAGTTGGACGATTCCGTTTTTGATCACGTCGGCCGGCTGATCGGCTTTGCTGCCGGGTTCCAGGCCGCGGCGGCGAACGTGGCCGACGCCAAGCACGAACAGCCGTTTGGCCGGCATGAGCTTGAATTGCGCGGCACCGGTGCGCGTGCAGAGATGCCGGCAATGACGCTCGAGCGAAAATCCCTGCGGCACCTTCAGCGTAGTCCAGAGCCGATATTTGCTGCCCGCCACCGCGGAATCGGTGCTGCGGATCACGATGTGGCCGGAAAATGGATCGCTTTGAAACATCCAGTCGAATGCGCTGTTCAGTTTTTCCGGAGGCACGACCCAGGCCACCAGCGCGCCCTGGGCGAGGTTGGTGGCCAGCAACGTCTGACGCACCCGGCGAATGGTTCCGGCACGGAGCATGGCGCCGATTCGCTCAATCACCACGTCCGGCGACAGTGCGCTTTGCCGGGCGATGTCGCCGATCGGATCGCGAGCGAAACCGGCGATCCGGTCCTCCGAAACGGCCAGAATGCGGGCGTTAATGGGGTCGGCGATGTCGGAAGGCAATGTACTGATAGTCATAAAATGGCGTCCCGAAATGGCTCGGGTTATTTGCTCCAAAAGGGCTATTATGTAATCATACTTGATCGCCAATGTCACGCCGCCGGAGTGACCCGAAACGAGGAATCTTTAAATGAGCCAGGAATCGCAACCGCCCAATCCACCGACTGATTCGAACGATCCCGCGATGGACGAGGTACAGCCATTTGTCATTACTTTGCCGGACGACCCGGCATCGGGACAGGATTGGTATCTGTGGGCCGCGGTGCTGGCTCTGATCGCATTGGTCGCATTCTGGCCGGCCATCAGCGGCACATTTCTTTGGGATGACGACCAGTACGTCTCCCAAAACCACGCCCTGCTCGACGCGTCGGGCTTGAAGCAAATCTGGAAGATTCCTCCGGGCACGATTCAGTATTATCCGCTGACGTTCACGATGTTGTGGATCGAGCATCATTTCTGGGCGAACAATTCGCTGGGGTATCGATTGGTGGATCTGCTCCTGCACGCGGGGGCGGCGGTGCTTTTGTGGCGAATCCTTCGCCGACTGTCGATGCCGGGAGCGTGGGCAGCGGCGGCGATCTGGGCGATTCATCCCCTCCAGGCCGAATCCGTCTGCTGGATCAGCGAATGCAAAAATATTCTCAGCGGAATCCTCGCGCTGGCATCGCTGCTGTTTTACCTGGAATTCGTCGGCGTGCGCGATCCGGATTCCAGGAAAAAAATCTGGAACCTGCAGCAGGACTGGCAACTCTACGCCATCAGCCTCGGCTTTTTTATCCTGGCGATGCTGTCGAAAACGGCGGTCTGCTTCCTGCCCGTGGCGCTGCTGTTCATCTTGTGGTGGAAACGGCGAACCTCAATAAAATCGATTCTGGGCCTCGTTCCGATGCTGGTGATCGGGGCGGCATTGGCGTGGGAAACATCGCGTTTGGAGACCGATCCGAACGGCCCCGTCGGGGCGGTTGGCCCGGATTGGCAATTGAGCTTCGTCCAGCGGCTCCTGATCGCGGGGCGAGACCTGTGGTTCTACGTCGGCAAGCTTGTCGCGCCGATCCATCAATCGTTCGTCTATCCGCGCCACGTGCCGAACCCGGCCGACGCCGCCGAGTGGATTCCGCTTATTCTGGCGGTGGTGGTCGTCGCGGCTCTTGCGATAGGGATTAAGAAACTCGGCAAAGGGCCGCTGACGGCCGTGCTCTGCTACATCGCCGCGCTCTTTCCCGCACTCGGTTTTTTCAACGTATATCCTTTCCGTTTTTCCTTCGTGGCCGATCACTACCAATACCTCGCGGGAATTCCGCTGATTGTGCTGGCGGTTTGGATCGTGTCGCGGATTCTGGCGCCGCTGTGGAAGCCGCAAGCGGTTTCCACCGACCAGCGGATACCGGGAAAATCGGCGCCGGTTGCCGTGCTGATCGCCGCCGTCCTGCTGGTGTTGGGCACCGCTTCGTGGTTCCGTGCGACGGTCTTTGCCGACCCGGTAACCCTGTGGCAGAACGTGCTGGAGCCGCAAAACAATCCGCAAAGCTGGCTGGCCGCCAGCAACCTGTCGCGGATTTGGCAAAGCGACGCGGGGAAGAGCTTCGACGATGCCGCCCACTATCTTCAGGCAAAGGATCAGGATTCGTCCGAGGCTTCGGCAAGCGATGCACTGGCGGAACTGGATGAATCAGACCGGCTGGTGGAAGCGGTGCTGAACAATCCAGCCACGCCGGACGATGTTCGGTACAAGGCATACGATCAATCCGCGGAAAACGACATCACGCGCATGCGATCCCCAAAGTCCGATGCGTCGCAATTGCTGGAACACGCATCCGAACAGTTGAACAAAGCGTTAAGCTTTGCCGCGGCCCGGAATGATCCGTTGCCATATTACACGCTGGGAATTGTCGATCTGAACCGTGCGCAGCGGCTTCAAAAGCGACTGGCGCCTACCGAAGCGGAAACGCCGACGGCCCGATCATCGACGACGACCCGCCCCACCGAGCCGCCAGAGCAGCCGATGATTGATCTCTATCATCAGGCACAGGAGCATTTCGGGAAAGCCAGCGATTTGTCGCTGGCGGAGTTGGATTCGCCGAGAGTCGGGCCCGAGGCCCTGCGGGTGTTGCCGCTGGCCGCGCTGCAGCGCGGCGACGTTGACTGGGCGCTGGCGTCGTTCGCACACCAGCACAACGATGTGAATTCGGAGAACCAGTACAGCCGCGACGCGTCGGCGGACTTTAACCGGGCCGTGCAATTCAATCCCTCCAGCGTCGAGGCTCGTTATCGCCTGGCGCTGGCGGAGGAAAATCTGGGCGATCTCACCGCGGCCAAGGATAACCTGCTCGTCATCCTGCGGGACCTGGATCACTATAATGCCGAGGCGTACAACGAGGTCGGCCGGGTGATTCTGGAATCGCGGCCGACGAACATGGCGGAATACGAGGCGGCGGTCGCATCGTTCCGGGCCGCTTTGAATCTCGACCCGGGTTTAACCGGCGCGCAAAAGAACCTGGATTTGGCGATGAAAATGCTGGCCACCACCCGGCCCGCGACGCGAAGCACGACGCAAAGCGCGACACGGCCGGCGTCCAGGCCGTGAGAAACATAGATCATGCTGAAATCCGAATTCCGAAATTCGAATGACGAATCAAATTCGACATCAGAATGACCAAACGGCCTCCCTTCGAATCTCGAGTTTCGAATTTGATTCGTCATTCGAATTTCGAGCTTCGACTTTTTCTCGTCCAGCTTTTCGCGCTGATCGCAATTACCTTCGCGGCTTATTATCCGGTGCTGAAAAATGGGTTCGTCTGGGACGATGACCGGTATATCGAGAACAACGTTCCGCTCCGCACGCCCGGGGGACTCGGAAAAATCTGGCTGAAACCGCTGAAAGCCGAGCCGCAGTATTATCCGCTGACGCACACCAGCTTCTGGATCGAATATCACCTCTGGGGCCCGAAACCGTGGGGATATCACCTGGACAATATTCTGCTGCACCTCGGCAGCGCCATTCTGCTGTGGCGGCTGCTGGCACGGCTGAACGTGCCGGGCGCATTCGTCGCAGCATCGGTCTTCGCGGTGCATCCGCTGCAAGTGGAATCGGTGGCCTGGGCAACGGAACGGAAAAATGTGCTCAGCGGTTTGCTCTACTTCCTGGCGCTGTGGACGTATCTGCATACGCGATGGGGGCGACGGATTTGCAAGTCTGAAGACTCCGGCAAGACGGGGATCGGATGGTATGTGCTGAGCCTTGTTCTGTTCGCCGCGGCGCTGCTCAGCAAATCGGTCGCATCAACACTGCCGGCGGCAATCCTGCTGTTGTGCTGGTGGCGAAAGGGAAAGATCCGCGCCGCCGACGTGTGGCCGCTCGTGCCGATGTTTTTGGCCGGGGCGGCGATGGGATGTCTAACCGGGTGGATGGAAAAGCATGTGGTCGGGGCGATCGGACCGGACTTTGATTTTTTGACCCCGTTGGATCGCTGCTGCATCGCCGGTCGGGCGATCTGGTTTTATCTGGCCAAATTGATCTGGCCCACCAAGCTGAGTTTTATTTACCCGCGTTGGCGGATCGATCCAGGGCAGCAACCTTGGCTGCTGCTGTTTCCAGTATCGGCAATCGCAGCGGTATTGGCGTGCTGGCTGCTCCGGCGGCGAATCGGACGCGGGCCCGTCACGGCGATGCTTTTCTTCATCGGCACCCTCGTTCCGGCGTTGGGATTCGTGAATGTTTTCCCAATGCGCTACTCGTACGTCGCGGATCATTTTCAATACATCGCGTGCATCGGCCCTATCGCGTTGATCGTTGGAATTCTAAGCACCGGATGTACATCCGGTGCTGCGCGAGTTTTGGCGGGTGTCGTCATCATCGCCATGTGCGTCGCGAGCAATCTCCGCTCACGCGTGTATGTCGACCGCCGCACGCTCTGGGCGGACACGCTGGCGATAAATCCCGATTCGCCCATGGCCCACAACAACTACGGAGTGGCGCTGATGCACGACGGCGACCTCGCCGCAGCCAAGGCCCAGTTCCACCAGGCCATGGCCCTTCGCCGCGACGCGGCCGATTGGGTGGGACTCGGTCAATGCTTCGCCATCGAAGGAAATTATTCCGATGCTCGGGACATGTATCTGAAAGCGCTCGATGCCACGCCGCCCTCGCCGGAGCCGGTGTTTCAGCGGCTGCGCGCGGGCCGGGAGTTCCAACTCGGCACCGCCTATCAGGGCCTGGCGTCCCAAGCCAACGCGAATTCGACTTTGGCCCGCCAGTACGTGCGTGAAGCGGCCGACGCCTATCGGAAGGCAATCGAAATCTTTCCGGATTACGAGGATCCCCGCTTGAATCTGGCCATGCTGTTGGCGGACAACGGGCAATTTCAACAGGCGATTGAACAATGCCGGGAAGTTTTGCGTGCTGACCCCGAATCCGTTGGCGGACACAAAAACCTGGCCGCCGTGTTTTATATGCAGGGCCAACTCGATCCGGCGCTGGCGGAGTATCGACGGGTGCTGGAGATTGATTCGGACAATGCCGACGCGATGGCCAGCATCGGAGGAATTCTGGCGCAAAAAGGCCAAATGCCCGAGGCGATCACGATGCTGCAAAAGGCCCTGAAGATTGATCCGAACAACGCCATCGCGAAACGGAATCTGCTGGCGGCAATCAAGCAGCAATCACGATGACGCCGGCTCGAGTCGGGCGAAATCCAACAGCAGCGTCTTCCGGCCGGAAATGCGGAAATCGACGATGGCTTTCCGAGTCGTTCCGGAATTGGACAGCTCCACGATCTTGCCAACGCCGAACGTGGGGTGCTTCACCGATTGGCCGATGTGAAATTCCGTCGGCTCGAGGTCGTCGGCGGGGGCGCCGGTGTGGTTGACGATCTGCAGCATTTCCTTGGGCAGTTGGGCAAGAAATTGGCTGGTGACGGTCGGGCCCGACAATCCGCGGATCGTACGGCGGGCGGCCTTGGAAAGAATGAGCCGCTGCTGGGCACGGGTAATGCCGACGAAGCAGAGGCGGCGCTCTTCCTCAAGTTGTTCCATGTCGTTCTGGGCGCGGACGTGGGGGAGGCAACCTTCTTCCAAGGCGATGATGGTCACGACGGGAAATTCCAATCCCTTGGCGGCGTGCAGGGTCATCAGCGTAACCGCCCCGCCGGCGCCGGCCATGTGGTCGGCGTCGCTGACGAGGCTGACCTGGCAGAGATAATCATCCAGCGATCCTTCGGGATTCTCCTTGTCATATTCCGCCGCGGCGGAGACCAGTTCCTCGACGTTGGCCAGTTGCTCTTCCTCGGTGGGGTCCACTTTTCGGAGCATTTGCTCGATGCCGGCGCGGCGGATGACGCCCTCCATGAGCGACCGCATCGTTTGATGAACTCCATCGGGGCCGGTGCGGAATGATTCAATCAGACGCACGAAATTCGCCGTGGATTTCACGGCACGGGTGGAAAGTCCGGGGATCTGTCCCGCTTGCTGCATGGCTTGCCAAAGCGACAGGCTGGCGCCGACGGCATGGGCCTGCATGAGCTTTACGCTGGAGTCGCCGATGCCGCGCGCCGGGACGTTCACGATGCGCGTGAGGCCGATCTCGTCGCCGGGATTGGCAATGACGCGGAGGTAGGCCAGGACGTCCTTGATTTCCTTGCGGTTGTAGAATTCCACGCCGCGGGCGATTTGATAGGGAATCTGCGCTCGCCGCAGGGCGTCTTCCATCACGCGCGACAGGGCGTTCATGCGATAGAAAATGGCCATGCGGTTCCAATCGACGCCCTGCCGATGCGACTTGTTCAATTCCTCCGCGACGGCATACGCTTCGTCATGTTCATCCTGACAGAGCAGGACCGTGGCTTTTTCGCCGGCTTCGTTTTCCGTCCAGAGTTTCTTTTCCTTGCGCCGGCGATTGTGCGAGATCAGGCGGTCGGCGATGGCCAGAATGGTTTGCGTCGAACGGTAATTCTGTTCCAGCCGGATGACCACGGCGTCGGGATAGTCCTTTTCAAAATCGAGAATGTTGGCGATATCCGCGCCGCGCCACGCGTAAATGGACTGATCCGGGTCTCCTACGACGCAGATGTTGCGGTGCTTCATGGCCAGGGCGTGGACCAGAACGTACTGGGCGTGGTTGGTATCCTGATATTCGTCGATGAGGATGTACTTGAATCGCTCCTGCAATTCGGCCAGAACGGCGGGATATTCGCGCATGGCCACGACGGCGCGCATGAGCAGGTCGTCAAAATCCAGGGCGTTATTGGCTGCAAGGAGCTGCTGGTATTTTTTGAAGACCGGGGCGACCGTGCGCGTGTAGTGGTCCATCGTGGAGGCGGCGAATTCCTCGGCGCCGATGAGGCGATTCTTCGCGTTGCTGATCGTTCCGTGCACCGCGCCGGGCGTGAAATTCAGCGAGGGAATATCCAGCGCCTTCATCGCCTCTTTGACCAGACGGTTCTGGTCCGCGGAATCGTACACCGTAAAATTCGGCGGCAGGCCGATCTGCCCCGCATAATGCTTGAGGATTCTCAGGCACAGCGAATGGAACGTGCAGATGATCGGCCAGGGCTGATCGAGCCGGCCCCAATCGCGCAGGGGCGTTGGGGACGCGGCGGAGATTCGCTGCTTCATTTCGCCGGCGGCCTTGTTGGTGAAGGTGATGGCCAGAATGGACCGGGGATCGATTCCCAAACTCAGGAGGTACGCGACGCGGCGAGTGATGACGCGCGTTTTCCCGCTGCCGGCCCCGGCGACGATCAGCAGCGGGCCATCGACATGCGTCGCCGCCCGGCGCTGCGGCTCGGTGAGATCGTCCAAAAGCGACTGGGGTTGCGAAGCGCTCGCCGTCACGTCTGAACTATATCCCCATCGACGCGGCGATCAAAGGAAATGGGCAACACTGCGGCTTAAGCCCAATGCAGCCGCATTCTCCAAACGAGGATATCGCGCATTCAAAGATAATCTCACCCAGCGCCAAGACGCAGAGGGCTGAAATCACTGCGTCCTGGCGCTCTGCGTGAGATTATTGGGGCGAGATACCCGGGGCGCATTTCACTGATCGGGCGGGCAGTAGGCTTCGAGTTCCACGAGGAACTCGTACAGCGCCGTCGCCGAGTTGTGCTCCGGATCGTCCGACTGATGCAGCAGCGTGATGTCCTCGCGCATGGCGGCCCAGGCCAACTGCTGCAACGCCGGCTTGTAGGGGCTTTTACTCAGCCATTCGTGGTAGCGGGCGCGGAAGAAGTCGTATCCGTCCGGATGCCCCGTAAACCAAACCCATAAATCGCGCGGGGGCGCGACGTGGCACAGGGTGTGGTTGACCTGGCACCATTGTTTGAAGTCGTTGGTCAAGCCGATCGGCTCGACCCAAATGCGATTGCCGTCTCTCGGCTCGACCGGATCCATAAAATGCTTGATGTTGATCATGGCTTCTGCTCCACTGATCCCTGGCACGGCTGAGATCGCCGTTGAGAGGGAGCAAATCCTGCGCCACCGGCGCTATCTCTATGGAAGGA
This sequence comes from Tepidisphaeraceae bacterium, assembly GCA_036267155.1. Taxonomy (GTDB): domain Bacteria; phylum Planctomycetota; class Phycisphaerae; order Tepidisphaerales; family Tepidisphaeraceae; genus PALSA-1353. The sequence continues at coordinate 77,601 of DATAWP010000018.1, read as the reverse complement.
ACCCCTGAGCCGGGCGCTATATTCCCTCCACCATCCCTGCCTCAGCCCGTTCCTTCATATCTTCTACGTAATAAAACGGCCGAAAGATTGTGAAGTTAGTCACGGTTAAGATTTTTTTGGTTCGGGGCGAAAAAGCCGGCTGTAAAGCACTAACACCACGAGGGTCACGCCCGACAGAAGGAGCACGGCCGGCACCAAGCCGGCGGGGTGAAGGTCCTCAAATTCGTCGTAGACGAAAATCGGCAGGGTTCGGGTGGTGTCGCGGATGCCCAGGACCATGACCGTGGCTCCAAATTCGCCCAGAGCCCGTGCGAAGGCGATGAGAAACCCGCTGGCGATTCCACGTCCGGCCAGCGGTAAACTGATGTGCCAGAAGACCTGGAAACGGTTTGCGCCCATGAGCCTGGAAACGTCTTCCAACTCTTTGTCGACACCCTCGAAAGAGGCGCGGGCAGGCATCAGCAGCAGCGGAAAAGCGACGACGCCGGCCGCAACGGCAGCGCCGTACCACGTCCAGATAATGCTGAAGTGAAACGGATGGCTCAGCAGCCCGTTATGGCCGAGCAGCACCAGCAGGAAATAACCGACGACGGTCGGCGGCAAAACGAGGGGCATCGTCAGCAGCGTTTCAGCAATCGCTTTCCCGGGGAATTGCCGGCGCGCCAACAGGTACGCAACGGGAATGGCGACGATACCAGCGCCGAGAGTCGCCAGCGAAGCGATCCGCAATGATTGCAGCAGCGCGTGCCAGAGGGGATCCATGATTACAAGTTTCTGGTTTTCGACGTCCGGTTGCTAGTTCCGCGTCGTGGGCTGCGGGGCGGGAACCGTGAATCCGTGATCGAGGAAAATCTGGCGGGCCCTGTCGGTCGACAGATAGTCAAGGAACTTCAGCGCCTGGGAGTGGTGACCGGCGTTGACGACCACGGCGGGATAAACGATTGGATTGTGCGTGGATTCGCCGGCCGTCAGCGCAACGCGAACCGCGTCGCCCGCCTGGCGGGCATCAGTGGAATAGACCAACCCGGCATCGGCTTCGCCGCGGATGACGTACGACAGCACCTGGCGAACGTTCTCCGCCATGATGAGCTTGGACGAAAGTTTTTCGTCCAGGCCCAGGGCTTTGAGAGTCTGCATCGCATATTGCCCGGCGGGGACGACCTTCGGTTCGCCGATGGCCACGTGATGGAAGCGAACGTCCAACAAATCATCGAACTTTTCCGGTGGGTTGGCGAAATCGGCGGGGACGATGAGAACGAGTTGGTTTCCAGCAACGACCTTCCGCGATGCGGGCTCGACCAGTCCGGCTTTAATCAAGGCATCGACTTCCTTGTTCCCGGCGGAAATGAACAGATCGACCGGCGCCCCTTGCTGAATTTGAACGGCCAGAGTTCCCGATGCGCCGAAATTCAGGTCGGCCGTATTCCGGGTGTCCGTCCGATAAACATTGGCGATATCAGTCAATGTCTCTTTAAGGCTGATGGCGGCGGAGATCGTAACCTGATCGCCAAAACAGCCCAAAGCGCCGAGGAGAACCGCTAGAAGAAACGTGATTGTTCTGGACATATTCTGGAAAATATAGACAATTTCGATCTGGAAATCGCGGCAAAAATGTTCACGTCCGCGCCAGCCACGATTTTAAGCTAAATCCGCGAAAAGGCGATAATGTGCGTATGTTTGGTCGGGAGTCTGAAGGGGGCATGGTAGACCAGCGGCACGAAGTCATCCTGGTTGCCCTGGAAGACCGTTTCAGCTTGTCTCGCATTCCATTGATGCTGCACCGATCCGGTTGCCGGGTCACGGTCCTTGGCGATCCGCTGGCCCCGATCACCGCGTCCCGCTATGTCGAGCGAATGATCCCCTGCGGCACCGATCCGGCATCCGGCGCCCGCGCGCTGCGCAAACTCATGGAAACCTACCGCGGGACGCTGCCATGGGTCATATTTGGCGATGAGCTGGCGCTGCAGGCGGGGATTCTTTGCCGGGACCAGAGTTGGCTGAAGCAGGTTTTTCCCGTCGATCCGTGGACGGCCGCCGACGTGATCTTTCGCAAGGCGTCGTTTATGAAGGCCGCTGCCGCGGCGGGAATTCCCATTCCCCCGATGCGCGTGTGCGCGTCGCACGCCGATGCGCTGGCGGCGGCGGAGCAGCTTGAGTATCCGCTTTTTTTCAAACGCGACGTGGACTGCGCCGGCGCGGGCGTCGTGCAGGTCCTTCGACCGGCCGACGTGGCGCCGACTTACGAAACGTTATCCGATACCGGCCCGGTCGTGGTTCAGCAGACGATCCATGGCCGGGTGGGCAAGACCAATACGCTGTACCACCGCGGCCGGCTGATGTGCAGCACGAGCGCTTACGCCAGGCGGACCTGGCCGGGCGCATTCGGGCCATCGTGCATCCGCGAGTACTTCTGCGACGATCGCCTGGAACACATCGCCGCGGACATCGGGGCCTTGACGGGCTTTCACGGACTTTGCGGATTCGATTGGATTCAGGACCAGAAGACCGGCCAATTCATCGTCATCGAATTCAACGGCCGCGCGATCGCGACCTATCACCTGGGAAAATACGTCGGAGTGAGCTACGAGCGGGCGGTCGGAGATTTTCTGGAGGACCGGCTGACCGTGCAGCGCCCGCGGATAATCGGCAAAACCCGGCCGATCATTTACATGTTCCCGCAGGATGTTCGGCGGTGCATTACCGATTTGGATCTCATCGGCCTGGGCAAGTGGATCTTCGGTACGATCAGGACGGACACGCCCTGGGCGGATGCAAATGTCATCGTGTTTTTCTTTACGAGCTTTGTGCAGTTGGGGTACAAGCGGGTGCGGCGATTTGTTCGGCGGCGATGGCGCGGCGTGAAGGTTCCGCAACCGCCGGCTGACGCAGCCGCGGAAACGACGCGTGTGATGGCGTAAAGACCGCACGATGGCCATCATGCGGCTTTGGGCAAAATCGCAAGTTAATTCACGTCCGTAGATTCAATCGGCGCTGAGGCGTTGACGGATGAACTCGGCGCGCGCCGCGCGGCGGGCGTCCCCTTCGAGTTTTTTGCCCAGGACTTTTTGCAGGTGGGCCTCCTGCGTGAGCAGGAACAACTCGTTGACCTTATTGATGTCGATGTCCTTCACCCGCTTGAGATTCACGCCGAGGCGGAGATGGCTCAGGGCAACGAGGGTTTCTTCGGTCTCCATGAGCCGGGCCGAGCGCAAAAGTCCCAGCGCTCGCCAGACCTTGTCGTCCAGAGCCTGGGGCCGCTCGCTCACTAGGGTTTTTCGGGCGTGATGCTCGTAATCGATGATCTTGGGAATCACCAGGTGCTTGAAATCGCCGACGATGTCTTCCTCGGTCTTGCCGAGCGTGGTCTGGTTGGAGATTTGATAAAAATCGCCGGTGGCTTCGGTGCCTTCGCCGTAGAGGCCGCGGACGGCCAGGCGTAATTCCTTGGCGGCCCGGAAGACCTTTTCGATTTCGCTGGTGAGTTTCAGGGCCGGCAGATGGAGCATGACGCTGACGCGGATGCCGGTGCCGACGTTTGTCGGACATGCGGTCAAATATCCGAATCGGGGATGAAACGCGAAATCAAGCGTGGATTCGAGTTGGTCGTCCACGCCGTTGATCTGCTCCCAGGCTTCTTCAAGCTGCAATCCGCTGCGGAGAACCTGGATGCGAAGGTGGTCCTCCTCGTTGACCATGATCGCGAGAGTTTCATTTTCCCCGACCGCGACGCCGCGGGCGCCCTGCGCTTCCTTGTGCGGCCGGCTGATGAGATGGCGCTCGACCAGAAGCTGGCGATCGATCTCCGGAGCGGATTCAAGATCGACGTAGAGAGTTTTTGGAGAAAGCCGGGCCGCCAGAATCGTGTCGCGGATTTTTTGCTCGAGGCTTTGCCGCTGGGTTCGCGTGCAGCGGGACAGAAAGGGGAACCCCGAAACGTTTCGCGCCAGCCGAACGCGCGACGAGATGACGATATCGCTCATCGGCCCGCTGCCGCGGAGCCATTCGCCTGCCTGGGAAGTCAGATCGCTCAGCTTCATGGGATTGCTCTATTGGCCTTGCCCCTCGGCTTCACGAATTTGGTCCCGCAGCTTGGCGGCGCGTTCGTAATCCTCGGATTCAACAGCCCGGCCGAGTTCCTTGCGCAAACGCGTCAGGTCGAGTTGGCGTTTGACCGGAACACTGGTCCCGCCGCGCCGCGTCGGCACCTTGCCCAGGTGATGGGTCGCGTTCTCATGAGCCCGCTGAAGAAGAGGGCTCAAATCCTTGTCGAAAGCGGTGTAATCATGCTCGCATCCCAGCAGCCCCGTCTGGCGGAAATCGGCCCACGCCATCCCGCATTGCGGGCAACTGCCCGACTGTTCCTTGGCCATCCCGCTATGAGCCAGGACGAAATTGGTCAGCAACTCGTTGATCGGTGTGTGGGATTTTGTGGATAGGCTCTCAATCTGAGCCGCGCACTGCTCGCAGAGATGCTTTTCAATCTTTTTGCCGCTTCGGATCTCCGTCAGATGCACCGTGGCCGGTCTATTGCACTTTTCACATTTCATGATTGACACTTCAATCCTATTGGTCGGCTTAGCGCGGGTCAAACATATATTGATACCGGGCGATAAGCCATTCACGGCCGATAAACCGCGGAATTGTCCGGAGTCTCCCAAACCTCGACGCAAACCAGGCGAACGCGAGGTGGAAGAGCCAGGTTGGACCCGACATGGCCGGCAACATTTTCCGCCGAGGGGTTCAGCCCAGCCGCGAAGGCGGCCAATTCGTTGAGGTGGCGATTGTGCATCGGGACCACAAGCCGATCGACCAGCCGTTCCAGTTCGTGAAAGTCCATGACCACGCCGATGGAGTCGAGTTCCGCACCGGAAACGATGACTTTCACCGACCAGTTGTGCCCGTGCAGCGGCTCAAGCGAGCCGTCGTAGAGCCGCAATTGATGGCTGGCGGAGAACTGGCGGATCGTGCAGATTTCGTAGGACATCGGCGTAAAGACTAAGCGAAATTGCCTGAATTGCCATGAGCAGGATTCCATTGAGCAGGATTCCACTGAGCAGGATTCCTCTGGAGTAACAAAACATGGTAAACTGGCTTCGCCCTCCTCGGGCGCACCATGGCCACTTTGGAAAAACAAGCCGGCCGTCCTATCAAGCCTCTGTCTGAAGAGGCGTTGAAAGGAGATCTTGTCCCCAGGGGGCATCCTCTGTTTGGCCTGATCTGGATCAATCCTCAGCGGCTTGGCGGAATGCCTTGCTTCGCGGGAACGCGCGTTCCAATCAAGAATCTCTTTGATTACCTCGAATCCGGCCATGCGTTGGACAAATTTCTAAAGGATTTCGAGGGAGTTGCCCGGGAACAGGCGGTCGGAGTCATCGATCTGGCCCAAACAGGATTGCTCGCAGAGCTTCCAAAACCGTGAGGATTTTGTTCGCCCATTGCGTGCCGGCGCCACTTCGGTGGGGTTTTCCCGCACACCAAATCAAAACTGCGGCGCAGATGAATTGGCAGCAACTTCGCAACGGTGAATTACTTCTGGAAGCAGCCAAGCACTTCGACGTTTTTCTAACGGTCGATAAGAACATCGAAAAGCAGCAAAACCTCAACCGGCTGCCATTGCCGATCATCTTGCTCGACGTGGTTCGGAACACGCCGGAACATCTGTTACCGCTGGCGCCGTTCATTGAAAAAGCTTTTTGCTCACTACAGGCGGGACAAATGATCAGAATCGATCCAACCGGCGGTGTATCGACGATTGGGCCGACCAGCCGACAGTAAGCCGTTTTTGACTTTTACCCCGCCCCACTTACCTTGCATGCAACCATGCGGCAGTATTTCCCGAGTTTGGAAGAGTTTTCCGGCGTCGCCGCCAGGGCGAAGATCATTCCGGTTTACCGGCAATTGCTGGCCGATCGGCTGACGCCGGTCAGCGCTTTTGAGGTTCTGGGGCGCGAGCAGCACGCGTTCCTGCTGGAAAGCGTCATCGGCGGAGAGAAGATCGGGCGATACAGCTTCATCGCGGCCGGCCCGCGGTTGGTTTATCAAGTTTCCGATGGCCATGCTTCGATTCAGGATGTGGGCAAACCACCGCGGGAATTCACGACCAGTGATCCGCTGTCCGATCTGAAAAAACTCCTGCCGGCGCAATCGTATCATCATGACAAGCATTTGCCCGCCTTCACCGGCGGGCTCGTGGGATACGCGGGGTATGACACCATTCGGTATTACGAAGGAGAAAAGCTGACCTCTCCGCCAAAGGATGATCGGCGATTGCCGGATCTGCTCTTTGGACTGTATGGCGAGCTGGTGATTTTCGATCACGTGGATAAGACGATCAAGGTGGTCGCCAACGCCGAGGTGGGCGCGGGCGGCGCCGAGGCGGCTTATCGGGATGCGGGCCGGCGAATCGACGAGATCGTTTCCCGGTTGCAGCAGCCGCCGATTTCCGCCATCGGAGAGATCGATTCCGGCGGTCCGCTGTCCCTGGCGTTTTCGGCCAACTGCACGAAGCAGCAATACGAGCAGATGGTTCGCGCTGGCAAGGAATACATCAAGGCTGGAGACATCTTTCAGTTTGTGCCGAGCCAGCGGTTGCGCGTCAATTCATCCGCCAGCCCCTTCGACGTGTATCGGGCCCTGCGGATCATCAATCCGTCGCCGTTCATGTTTTATCTGAAAAGCCCGGCCTGCACGCTGATCGGATCGAGTCCGGAAATTCTGTGCCGGGTGAGCGACCGCGTGGTGACAAGCCGGCCATTGGCCGGCACGCGCCGGCGCGGCGCGACCGAACAGGAAGATATTGCTCTGGAACAGGAACTTCTGGCCGATCCGAAGGAGCGGGCCGAGCACATCATGCTCGTCGATCTGCATCGCAACGATGTCGGCCGGGTCGCCAAGGCGGGCACGGTGAAAACCAGCGATGTGATGACCGTCGAGCGCTACAGCCACGTCATGCACATCACGAGCAATGTGACCGGCGAGTTGGCGGATGGATTGACCGCCCTGGATGCATTGCGTGTGAGTTTGCCGGTGGGGACGGTCAGCGGCGCCCCCAAAATCCGGGCGATGCAGATCATCGATGAATTGGAGCCGACTCGCCGCGGGCCCTACGGCGGAGCCGTCGGATACCTGGATTTCGCGGGGAATATGGATACGTGCATCGCCCTGCGCACAATCGTTTGGCGAAATGGGGTTTTCGACGTTCAGGCCGGCGCCGGCGTCGTGGCCGATTCGATCCCGGAAAACGAATACGAAGAAACGATGAACAAGGCCAAAGCGATGCTCAAGGCAGTGGAGATCGCGCAGCGGGGGTTTTAGTCCGGGCGATATTCATCCCGATTTTTGGTGTGGGTCAGTTTGAAATTACAGAGCCGGGGCGTGTCGCCCCGGTCTGGGCCGACACGGCTCAGCTCTGTGAAACAATCAACCTGACCCACTACCCGATTTTTGGGTACAATCCGATGATTGTGGAAGACCTGACCGATCAATTTTTGCTTCGCGATCGATTGCGGCGAAAACTGGCGCAACGGAAAACGCCGGCGCAGCGGATGCGCGATATGGCTCAACTTCAGCGGCGCATGTGGGCCACGCTGCGGCGCTCGCCCCACGGATACGAACATTTCCTTCGCCGGAACTTTAAGGCCCGCGCCATTCCAATCCGAGACCTTGATGCCTGATGACCTGGAACTTCTTGGTGTGCTGCGGAGTCATGGTGTGCCGTTCGTCATCATCGGCGGACATGCCGTAAACTTCCACGGCTATGGAAGGGCCACGGAAGATACCGATGTCGTTTGGCTTCGATCGCCGGAGACAGAGGGGGCTTTGCTCGCGGCATTGACTGAAATCGACGCGCGTTACATCGGCAAAGACATCGATCCGGCCACCGGAATCGAACGCACCTATCCGATCACGCTTCCGTTCATTCAGGCTTCGCGATTGATGATGTTGTACACCCGCTGCGGATTCCTCGACCTGTTCGACCATATTCCGGGCCTCCCGCAGGAAGACGTTGGCCAACTCCTGGCTTCAAGCATCGAGTCCGAAGGGCTGCGATATGTCTCGCTTCAATGGCTTCGCCAAATGAAGCAGCTTTCGAATAGAACCAAGGACCGGCTGGACCTGGAAAACCTGCCGGAATGACGTGTCCCTGCCTGCAGAGGACCCCGCCTGCAGAGGACCCTGCCGCCTCGGCCACACCGAAAATTGGGCTTCCCCGCCTCAATGGTTCGATAATCCCGAAGTGCCCTACATCGTCATCAAGACCAACGGACAGGAGATCGACCGCCGCGAGCTTACCGGCAACGTCGTCATCGGCCGGGCTCCGGATTGCGACGTGATCGTGCGCGATATTATGCTGTCGCGGCGGCATTGCCGGCTTGAACAGGAGGGCGGCGGCTGGAGGCTGTGCGATCTGCAGAGCAAGAACGGGACGATGCTCAACGGAGAACGACTTGTTGGGCCGCGAATGATTCAGGACAACGACGTCCTGCGGCTGGGGCGGTGGAAAGTCATTTTCCATGCGGGAATGCCCGAGGAAGATTTCGCCGAGCGGCTTTTGTCGCCGGCGCGGCCGGCCGATCCGGGTGATTCGCTTGCGGGAACGCTTTCGGGGTTCACGCTGCTGTTGCCGGGTGAGGGAGAGATTCTTCAGAACATGCCCTGCCCCCAGCCGCGGCCAAAGGATCCCCCCGCTTACAATCAGGAAGAGCTTCAGACCTTGTTGTCGGGGATCGCGTCGAGCAGTTGGGATTCGGTTTATGCCGAGGCTCGCCAGCCGATGCGAAGCGTGTCGGAAGCGGTTTGCGAGGATGAGGAAGGCGTTCGCCGACGGGTGCGACCGCGGTCGCCCATGGATTTATCGCTTCAGGTAAATCCGCCTCCCCCGGCGGTCGTGGAACCCCAAACGCCCGCTGTTGTCGTCACGATTCCGCTGAAATCACGGCGAAAACCCGCATTTCGGCCCAGCTTGCACGCCGCAGTCGCGGCAATGTGGATCGTGGCATTGGTGCTGCTGAACATCGACCACAAACCAATGCCGAAAGAGGCGATGGGGGACCAGACCACGCCGATCTTCGATCCCATCCCGAAAATCGTCCCGATGAATGATTCCATTACGGCGCTGGCCGCTCCGGCCGATTACGGAAAAACCGCAGACGACGAACAGGACGAGATTTCGACGGGACCGGCTTCACAGAGAAAACCGGTCAAGGAAATGCACATCGACAGGCCAATGGTCAAAATGGCCGCCGAGACCGGGGCCGTGTATTTTCCGCTGATGGCGTGGTGAACGGATGTAGCGCGCGTTTGCGGATGCCCCGCTTGGTGATTGCCTATTGCCTATTGCCAATTGCCTATTGAAAGGAAAAATGGGAGTCCGCAATTGCCTTTCCCTTCAATTGGCAATAGGCAATAGGCAATCGCCCAAGGTGTGCCGACATTTGGCGTTGCGTGGTGTAAATTATCCTTCGGCCGGCTCGATTGCGGCCGACATGGAACCCTTGCACGTGGCCACGCGCGAATCGACGCCATAGGCATGAATCTGGTCGCGTTTCAATTCCGCCAACTCGCGGTGCGTCGTCAAAAGAATCACCCGCCCCTCGCGGTCCACTTCCTTGGCCAACTCGAAGCCCTTCTCATCAGGATAGGCGAAAATTACTTTAAGCATTTCAATGACGTATTCGTAGGTATGATCGTCGTCGTTCATCAGCACGACGTGATACGGCGGCATCTGCGCCGGCTTGCGTTTTTTGGCGGGCTTGGCTTTTTGAGCCACAGCGACAGGCGCGCCCTCGGAAGCGAACGGCTTTTTGGTTTCCATCAGAAATTACCTGCCACGGAAATGGAACCCGCATAAACTACCTAAATCCACCCCATGAAATCAATATATTTTTACCTGGGGCGTTATACTGTCAGCATATTACTCTAGCTGGATAATGAGGTTATCATGCGCATACGCATACTTTTCCGGGGTGTTACGGGAATGGTCGTTGGACTCCTGCCGGCCGTTTCCCAGCCAACGATGGCCTGCCTACGGGACACGCTGGACGACCGCGCCGTTGAGTGGTCGAAGTTGATTGTCGTCGCCAAACTGGATTCGATCGGAAGCCCCGTATCGCTGGTCTCTGCGACCACGCGGCCGGATGGTGATCTTAAGTCCAATTCCATAAAAGATTTCCAATTATACGATTTTGAAATCACGGCACTCCTCGACGGGGCCGCAAAGACGGGAAACCACGTCCCAGTCATTCGGTTTATGGCGGAGCCGGATATGCAGAAGAATTCCATCTGCGGCCAGGTGCTGACAGCGCATCAGATCGGCAAGTCGTTCCTGCTGTTTCTCCGCCCCGAATCGGATCTGCGATGGAGCAATAAAGCGAACCAGCCCGATCTTCGAACGCAGCAAGTGCATGATTTAAAAGCCTTTGTGGTCGTCCATCTCGAATCTATTCACGACCTGGGCACAGAGGGACTGGAAGATGCAAAATACACGGTTTCCTCAACGAGGCAGGCGGAAGCGCAATTCAACGCTGACGACGCGAAGGTGCAGGTACAAACTCTGGTCGAAGCTGCCGACGATACCGAGGAACAGGAGGCGGAACACGCAATTCTCGAAATGGGTCCCAAGGCCCTGCCGACGCTGAAAAACGCCCTGACCACCGCTGAGACCGTGGATAAGGCCCGGATTCAGAAAATGATCGATGGAGTTTCCCCGCCATCGCTTACCGCGGCGATGCAGGCGCATTAGGCATTCATCACTTGACCGACCACGTGGATTGAATCCCCTTGATCATGTCCAGGTGATGCTGCAACGTGGGCAACGTGCGGGAGGCAAACGCCTTCAAATCGTTATCCTGGCCATCGCGGGCTTCCTTTTGAAATAGCTCGATCGTCTTTTCGTGGGCCTTGACCTGCCCGTTGATGTAATCCTGCTCGAATTCCGACCCGCCCAGTTTGTTGAGCTGATCGATCATTTCCTGATGCTTGCTGTTCAGTTCAGTGGGAATGGCGATCCCCTTCTGGCTGGCGAGTTGCTGCAACTCATTGTTGACTTGCGTATGGTCGGCGACCATTTTCTGGCCAAATTGTCTCAGATCGGCGCTTGTTGCCTTGGCAGCGGCGATTTGCCCAGCCTGAACCTCATACATTCCGCCTATCGCGGCATCGTGCACAAAATCACGGTCCGTGATTGAAAGCACCACGGCGGATTGACCATTGCCGGCGGTCGAATCGGACGACATGTCGCTGGACGAACATCCAGCCAAAAGGCACATCACGGCTAAAACGGCAATCGATCTGCTCATAGGCTCCTCGCTGTAAATACGTTGTGTTCACAGTGCAATGCCAGTGCCAGCAGCGGCTACCGTCCAATAACTTTCATTACGCCGAGCGGATTCTGCCGAAATAAGGGTTTATGGATCTGGCTACGGTGATCGGTCTGGTTTTGGCATGGTTAGCCGTGCTCTGGTCCATGTTCCACGCCTCCGAGGGTGCGATGGGGGCGTATTTCAAACCGAATGAAATCCTCCTGGTGCTGGGCGGATCGGTTGGGGCGGCGATGGTGTCGATGCCCATGCACGCCGTCGCGGGCGTGCTTGCCTATCTCAAGAAAATAGTGCTGAACAAGGAAACGCACATCGAGCACGTGATCAAGGAGATGGTGCAGTATGCCGAGACCGCCCGCCGCGATGGCGTGCTGGCGCTGGAATCGGTCGCCCGGGAGGCGCCCGACCCGTTCCTCCGCAGGGGGTTGCAACTCACCATCGACGGAACCGATCCGGAAATCATCGAGCGCATCCTCCGCATCGAGATCGAATCGATGAGCGAGCGGCACAAGCATGGAAAACATTTCTTCGGAAGCCTCGCGAAGTTCGGTCCGGGCTTTGGACTCATGGCGACCCTGATCGCCCAGGTGGCGATGTTCCGCAACCTCGCCGGCGACGCCAGCGTCATCGGCAACGCCCTGGCAATCGCCCTGACCGGAACGCTCTACGGCTGCATGTTGCAAAACCTGGTGGCTGGCCCCATGGCGGAAAAACTCGGCCTGCGCAGCCACGAAGAAGTCTTCGCCAAGGAAATCATGCTGCAGGGTGTGCTCAGCATTCAGGCCGGCAATAACCCGCGCGTCGTCGAGATGCAGTTGATGAGCTTCCTCAGCAGCAAGCAGCAGGCCGCCATTCCCAAGGCCGCCTAACCGGTATTGTCCATGGCTCACAAAGCCTGCAAATGCAAAGAAACCGAGTGCGAGGAATGCGTGGAATGGATTTTCACGTTCGCGGACCTCGTCATGCTGCTGATGGGATTTTTCGTCATCCTGTGGGTGCTTAAGCCGCAGCCGGGGAAAAAAGGCGACAGCGATTCGTCCGACTATGTGGTGAAGATCGCCGCCGCCATCCGCGGGGGATTCGGCTACGTACCCAATCCCCAGAGCCGGGACCCGGTTGACATGCAGATGATTATTGACGGAATGTCCAGGATTCATCCACCCGGCGTCGGCAAAAAGGGCAACACCGACAACGAACCCAAAGGCGCCGTGGGAACCGAGCCGGATGTGACCAGCATTCGCCCGGCGAACCACGCCACCGAGGGTGGGAAGATGTTGTTCGACCGCGGCAGCGCCGCCTTGAGCGACCAGACCAAGTCGGACCTGAACCAGATCGCCGAAGTCGTCCGCGGACATCGCAACATCGTCATGGTCAAGGGCCACACCTCGCTGGATGATTTCCCCGACGGCGCGACCGATGAGCAGAAGATGACCTTGTCCCTTCAGCGGGCCCAGGCAGCGGCCGATTACCTGGCCAAAAAAGGCGTGGAGACGAGAATCCTCCGCGTCCAGGGATGCTCGACCTTCGAGCCGCTGACGGAACGTCAATACACGCCCGATGCACAGGAACAGAATCGACGGGTAGAAGTTGAAGCCACCAACACGTTGGCCGACGATCTGCAGAACAAACCCGCCGCGACCGAACCGAGCCAGTAGCGACAACTCAGCGGCGCGGGGCGGACGACGCGTCCTTTTTCTCCACGCGCTTGAACGACAGGACGATCCACCACGCCACGCCCAGCAGACCAATGATGACGCTGAGCAACTGCCCCATCGTCAGCCAGCCGAAGGCGATATACCCCAGTTGCGGGTCCGGCTCGCGCGTGAACTCAACCGAAAATCGAAAGATGGCGTAGAAAATGACAAACGCGGCGGCGATCTGGCCGTCGCGGCGATTTTTCAGCCGTTTAAGCCCCCAAAGCACACCCAGCAACACGGGCCCTTCCAGAATCGCTTCATAAATCTGCGACGGATGCCGCGGCTCGGTATAACCCGGAAAAATCATCGCCCACGGAACGTTGCTCACCCGCCCCACCAATTCGCCGTTGATGAAATTGGCGATTCGGCCCAGGCACAGACCAATCGGCGTCACCAACGCCAGGCAATCCGCGATGTTCAGCAGCGGCGCGCGACGAAGCTTGCACCAAATCCATAGCACCAGCAGCACGCCGGTCAGGCCGCCGTGGAAGCTCATCCCCCCGTGCCAGATCGCGATCGGTTCCCACCACGGTTCCGGCGGTTGAGTCGGATCGACCTTGTGATAGAAAATCCACCATCCGATTCTCCCCCCCGCCACCACGCCCAGGGCCAGCCAACCGACCAGATCGGACATCGCATCTTTGGAGATTCGCAGCGTCCCCTTTTTCACGAGCCGGCCCAGAACAAAATAGGCCAGCACGAACCCCGTCAGGTACGCCATGCCGTACCAGCGAATCTTCAGCGGCCCGACATGGACCATCACCGGATTGATTTGCGGATACTTGATCAGGCCAGGAAAAATCACGATGCGTTTGAGCCGTTCAATTAAATATCGAAATACATGCAGAACTCATACGGATGCGGCCTCTGCCGAATGGCATCGACTTCATTCTCGCGCTTGTACTTGATCCAATAATGAATCACATCCGCCGTAAACACATCCCCCTTGAGCAGGAACTCATGATCCTCCTCCAGCGCATTCAGCGCTTCTTCCAACGACGCGGGGGCCGAACCGATCTTCTCGTACTCCTCCGGCGTCAGGTGGTACATATTCTTATCCAGCGGATCGCCCGGATGGATCTTATTTTCGATCCCATCCACCGCCGCCATCGCGATGGCGCTGAACGCCAGATACGGATTGCACGAGCTGTCGGGACACCGAAATTCAATCCGCTTGGTCTTGGGATTCTCGCTGTACATCGGAATGCGAATGGCCGCCGACCGATTCCGGCTGCTGTAAACCAAATTCACCGGCGCCTCATAGCCGGGAACCAGCCGCTTGTAACTATTGGTCGTCGGATTGCACAACGCGCACAACGCCGCCGCGTGCTTCAACATTCCCCCAATGGCGTGCAACCCCAATTCACTCAGCCCCGCATATTTATTCCCCGCGAACAGCGGCCTATCCCCCTTCCACAAGCTGAAATGCACGTGCATCCCCGAACCATTGTCCTGAAACAACGGCTTGGGCATGAACGTCACCACCCTCCCATGCCGGGCAGCCACGTTCTTGCAAACATATTTGTACATCATGACGTTGTCCGACATGGTCACCAGATCCTGATACCGCATGTCGATCTCGCACTGCCCGCCCGTGGCCACCTCATGATGATGCGCCTCGACGGGAATCCCCAGCTCGATCAGCGTCGCCACCATCTCGCTGCGGATGTTCTGCATCGTGTCCATCGGCGGCGTTGGAAAATACCCCTCTTTCAACCTCACCTTGTACCCAAGGTTCGTCGGGTCCTCCTCCCCGCGTCCCCAAATCCCCTCCCGGCTCCCGACGTAATACTTGGCGAAATTAATCCCCTGATCGTAAAACGCCTGATCGAAAATAAAGAATTCCAGTTCCGGCCCAAAAAACGCCGTATCGGCAATCTTCGCTTTCTTCAGATAAGCCGCCGTCTTCCGCGCAATCGACCGCGGATCGCGCGAATACTCTTTTTTGGTGATCGGATCCCGCACGTCGCAGATGATCGACAACGTTGTATGCGTCATGAACGGATCGATCTTGCCCGTATTGGCCACGGGAACCAGCAGCATGTCCGATTCATTGATGGCCTGCCACCCGCGAATGCTGCTGCCGTCGAACCCAAAGCCGTGATCGAAGCTTTCGAGCGTTAATTCACTGATCGGGCAGGTCGTATGCTGCCAAAGCCCCGGAAAATCCATGAACCGCAGATCGAAGAACTCGACTTTTTTTTCTTTGCAAAGCTTCAGGACATCAGCAGGCGACATTTGAAAAGCTCCTAGAGGATCGCGCGTCGGTGCGGCTGCGAGCGGGGTATGCTAACGAACCGCCGGAGAAGCGTCAAAACCACGATTCGATTGCGTTTTTTGATCGAATTCCGGCACGGGTTCAAATGGGTGTCCCGACAGAGCCGGGCCGTGTCGGCCCGGACCGGGGCGGCACGCCCCGGCTCCGTAATTTCAACCCGACCCAATCCCAGGATTCTCGACGACGACCAGATGCCAACTTGTTTGGTAGGCCATTAACTGCTTCGTCGCCATTGCCGTCGGTCGGGGTATGCAGCGACCAATGCCGCAAAGCGGCTAAAATCGGGAGCGGTCCGAGCGATGGTGACAGTCTTTTAAGCGCGATTGTGCAATCTTTCCGAAGTGGATGTCGTCGTCAGCGACAGCGGCTTAAGCGCCGACCATCGCCGGGCAATCGCCGATGCTGGATGCGATTTGATCTTGGCAGAAGATGCGTGAGGGCAAAGCATTTCCCGCCTGTATCGCAACTTCCGATCGGCGAGGCTTTTTTCAGACCATTAGGTCAATCAAAACGCCTACGTTTCCCAAGCCACTTATTGTCGTTCGGGGGACTCGTTGGATTTCTGGCTTTGGATTCGGCGATGCGCTTCGGCCGAGGGAATGGCCTCCACATGACCATCGGCAAATAGCATTTGCACTTCGTAACTATCGAACGAACCATCGGGAGGACTGTTCCGCTCATCGCGTTTTTCGTATAGTACGATCGTTTCGGGTGGCCCGCCCATCCGTAAGCCCGCGCCCAAATAGACGACATCCGCGTGCTGGTTGACCCAATCGGCCTTCTGGTCGACAGTCATTTGGTCGAGATTTGAAGGTAGCGATGATCCCCCCGGCATCGACGGACATAAGAAATCTGCGAGAGAGACATTCTGAGTTTTGACCAGCGCACCCAGATCGGGCGGATAATGACCCCGGTTGCCATTGGAATAGGCGAGAAGGGCTTGACCGATTTGTCGAAGGTTGCTCGCACACCCGACGCGACATTCCGTCTGTTTCATTATCAGCCACATGTAAGCGACCGGCACACTCATAAGCACGCCGAGGCCGCCAAGCACAATTCCGGCAATTGCCAACCCCTTGCGGCCAACTTGTGGATCTTTCGTCCTCCTCAACCCGGCGATGCCGAAAATGATCGCAAGAATGCCGACAAATGGGATGCAGCCGAGCAAGGCGCAGACGAGACTGGCGACCGCCATCACGTTGCCTTTCCGCGGCCCAAATTTAGCGATGACGGACTTACCGCAGTGAGCGCATTGAATATTCTGCCCAATTTGTTCAGGTTTCACTGCGCACGGGTTGCCACAATGTGGGCATTTGATCGGAGAAGGCTGCGTCATTGAGCCGCCCGTTATTGCGAATGCCCCCGTCCACGCATGTGGGGCCCTTCGGAATTCTCTGGTGCTACTCGTCGCTTGTCCGGAATTTCCCAGATGAAACTCCGCCGACGAACGTCGTCGGCAATTTTGAGTAAGATACCGAGGTCAGGAGCGTGGAACAAGTATTTCCTTGGCTTTGGACCATCGCAATCCCGAAAACTTGGGCAGCCGTCTTCGCCATTTTGACACTTCGGACTCTTTCTCGACGCCCTACCAGCAGACCGGCACCCCGACCCCGGCTATTTCGCATATTTTGCCCGCTTCCCGTCATCATCCCGACGCCGTAACCGGCGGTCCCAGTCGCCGGATTCTTGCCAAGATCAACCGGAACACCTCGCGGGGAACCGCAACCTCCGCCATCTGGAAGACCACCGACCGCGCGTGATGCACCACCTTCGCCCCGATCTTGATCAGTTTCTCCCGCAGCGTGGTCATCGACCAGTGCTTTACGCTTACGGGCAACGCCAATCGCCGCAGGAAATTCCCCAAGTTGTAGGCCAGGGCGAACAGTTGCAGGCGGACCTGATTGTCCACGAAGTCATGGCAACTCAGCCGTGTCCACTTCACCGCATTCTTGCCTTCCTTGATCCACTGCTCCGCCGTACCTCGGCCGTTGTAAAACCACACCACACCGGCGGCTCCGCCTCCCAGGTTGGTGACGATGAAGCCGACACGGGGAAACAATTCGCCCTGATGCCACTCGACCTTTGCCGCCACACGACGCGCCTTGTCCCAACTGGCGGCCTGATACATGAAGTCGTGATACCAGACAATGGGCTTCTCCGGCGGGCGACCGATCGGACGCTTCAACAGGTGCTCGATTTCCCGCTCCAGCAGGTTGTTGGACTTCAGGCGGATCGCATAGCCGTAGCCTTCGGCTTCGAGAAACATATACAACTCGGGAATGGCGAACGCCGCGTCACCGCGAAAGAACTTCTTCACCGTCGTGGTTCGATAGCGAGCAACCACCGGCTCCAATACCGATCGCCAGTCATCAGCGCTATGAACATTGCCATGGCGAAGCAGGGTGTGTTCAAGGTCTCCATCCTGATTGAAACAGAACAAAGGGTGGTAGCAGGTGCATTCATAGTGACCGTTGTACGCCGAGCCTTCCTGATGGCCGTGGGTCTCGCTCACCGAGCTATCCATATCCAGGATGATCCGGTCACCGGGCTTGCGCTGCCGCAGCGTGTCGATCCACTTGCCCGAAAGGTCGGTCAGTACCGTCAGATTGCTTTGCTGTGTGAGTACATCGGTCTCAAACCGGCCCATCTGGCTGGTGGAGGCGGCGGTGCGTTCTTTGGCTCTTCCGCCCACCACCTGCCGCATCGTCGGATCAACCGCCAATCGCTCGGCATCATTGGTATCTTCGTAACCAGCCAGGCGGCTGTAGATGGACTGACGAAGTAGCCCCACCACGGTGTGCTGGGCGTTCCTCCCCGTGCGCCAATCCTGGAGCACAGTGCCGGCCATGCCCGTCAGGCCCAGCGCCTCGTCCAGTTCCCGGTAAACCAGTAATCCCGCGTCGCTGGTCACTTTCGAGCCGTGGAATTCGAGCTTGAGAGCGGCGTCAAAACCCACCCGAAGAGCGTCCTTGCTGCTTTCACCCATTGGATTCTCCGGACTTCGTGTCATCAACGTGGAGAAAAGCCTGCATTTACGCGATCAAACGACGATTCATAATACGCGGAGTCCAGTGCCATCCGGGAAATCCGGGTTGGTAAATACTCCCCCATCCGCATTTCTCGGTACCCGCTCAGATTGACTCACCACTCACGTCATTTACCATCACTTTATGCGTACTCGCGCCGACTACGGTCGAGCCTTTGCCGCCGTGCGCCAGGTCATTCACCGGTGGGATCCGTACGGATTGATCAGTGGCGGCGCGCCTGCTGACGAATGGGACAGTGAAATCGCATCCGTCGTATCGCAAATTCCGCACATCAAATCGGAGAGCGACGCGACACGAGTTATTTCCGAGGTGTTTTCGCGGGCGTTCCAGCCGGTGGAATTTGCTTTCAACTGCATCGACCAATCCATTGAACAGGCGGCAGCGTGCGTGGTCCGCTCGGCGAGCCATTCATACGCGGCGTCGGCATCGCTCTGCGCGCTGGTCGTGACCTGGACTCGATATTTCACGTTCCGGGATTCCGTCGAATGCCCCGTCGAATGCCATGTTGTTTACGAATCTCGTCAAACGCCCGTTGCGCGGGCCGGGTTCGGCCCCGTTTCACATCCGCCAGGCCGCGGCGAATCCCCTTGACGGCCTCGTCGTAGTCGAGCGATTCCAGCAGCTTCTGGTAAGAGGCGGCATCCTGCACGACCAGCTTGGCTTTGCCGTTCACCGTTAAGACCATCGGCTCGCCGCTCTCCTCCATGCGCTCCATCAGCTCGCTGGTGTTCCGCTTGAAGTCCGAAAGGGATCGAATGTCCTTGCCTAAATCCATGGATTCGTCTCGCATTTAATTTGCATCAAATTGAATGCTATCCTCTTTTCGAATCGGCGGCAACTTACCGCGTCAACAGCTTGAATGCGTGCGTCCACTCATTCCGCAGGAATCCGGGGATGCACCAGAGCATCGCCAGGGGTTCAATCGCACGCGCCGCCTCCGCTTTTCCCATGTCCGCTGTTTCCCAGCCAAAGGCATCGAGTATTCCGCTCACGGTTTTTTTGGCCGATTCGTCGTTGCCGCAGATGAACATCGTTGGCTTGCCGTCCTCAAATTCCGGGCTCACCATCGAGTCGGCGCCGACGGAATTGAAAGCCTTGACGAACTTCGCCCCGGAAAACTCCTGCTGCAATTGTTCCATGAGGGATTCGTTGGGCTTGGTGAAGAACTTCAATACGCCGTTGACGGGAGGGGAATCTTCGGTCGGATTGGTCGCATCGATGACGGTCTTTCCGCTGACGTTCCGCGTGCCGGCCGAGCGAAGCGCTTCGGCCGCGGCGTTGCCCTTGACCGCCAGAACGACCAAATCGCCGAACGTGGCCGCGTCGGCGAAACTGCCGGTGCGGCCCTTGGGATTTTGCGTCTTCCACTCCGCGAGCTTGGCGGGTGTGCGTGTTCCGAGCATCACTTCGTGACTGTTCTTCAGGAAGCCGCCGGCCAACGCCTTGGCCACATCGCCCGAGCCGAGAATTCCGACCTTCATACGATTCTCCTTTCAAGGATTAGTTTTCAAACAATAGGCCGACCAATCGCGCGGCGCGGAAAAGTCCTCGATTCGAACTGACAAATTCCGACGATCTTGCCTTTTCAAAACTAACGCAAGTTTGGCAAATGTTCGCGAAAAAAACAGCGCCAAAAGCTTCCCCTCCGGACCCATTAGTGGAGGAGTTCGCAATGGAGCATTGCATCGGCCATCTCCGCGCGCGCCCCCCCAGCCCGCCGGCAAATCTCGTTCGCGATTTGAACGGTAACAGTGACACCTTCGCCCCTGGCGCTATCGAAAACGCGGAAGGTGTTACCAAAGACCTTCAAAATGCCGCATCCTCGCGATCCTTTAAAATGCCATTGTCAGCACCCTCGGCGATGGCCCGCGGCCGGGCACGGGGAGGGACGAAACCCTGGCGGCTGTGGCCGGCTGTTCACTTTGCATCGTCAAGTTGACTCGCCGCCGTTTTTTTGGGTAAATGCCCGTCGAAACCAACCGCTAAACAAAAAGAGGTGGCGCTGTGAACGCGGCAAAGACCCCTGCGGACGTGCTCAAACTTATCAAGGACAAAAAGATCAAAGCCGTGGACCTGCGGTTCATGGATTTTCCCGGCATGCAACAGCACTTCACCGTGCCGGTGCACTGTATCGAAGCCGACACGTTCAAGGACGGACTCGGATTTGACGGCTCGTCGATCCGCGGCTGGCAGGCGATCAACGAATCGGACATGCTCGTCATCCCCGCCCCGGAGACGGCGTTCGTCGATCCATTCGCCAAGGAACCGACGCTGGTGATGATCTGCAACATTCAGGACCCGCTCACCAAGGAAGATTACACCCGCGATCCGCGCAACATCGCCCGCAAGGCATTCAAATATGTGCAGACCCTGGGTCTCGCGGACATCGCTTATTTCGGGCCGGAGGCGGAGTTCTTCATCTTCGACTCGGTTCGCTACGACCAGAACCAGCACGAAGGCTATTACCACGTCGATTCGGCCGAGGGCATCTGGAATGCCGGGCGCGAACGCGACGGCGACGGCCCGAACCTCGGCAACAAGCTTCGCTACAAGGAAGGATATTTCCCCATCCCGCCGAGCGATTCGCTTCAGGACCTGCGCACCGAGTGCATGCTCCTGATGGAGGAATGCGGCATCGAGATCGAAGCCCAGCACCACGAAGTGGCCACCGGCGGACAGTGCGAAATCGACATGAAGTTTTCGCCCCTGGTGCAGATGGCCGACAAGATGACGCTTTACAAATACATCATCAAGATGGTCGCCCGCCGCTACGGCAAGACCGCCTGCTTCATGCCCAAGCCGCTGTTCCAGGACAACGGATCGGGAATGCACACGCATTTCAGTTTGTGGAAGGGCGACAAGCCGCTGTTCGCCGGCAAGGGATACGCGGGATTGAGCGAAATGGCATTGCACGCGGCCGGTGGAATCCTCAAGCACGCCGCGGCGATCCTGGCATTCGCGGCGCCGACGACCAACAGCTACAAACGCCTCGTTCCCGGCTATGAGGCCCCCGTGAATCTCGCCTACAGCCGGCGCAACCGCTCTGCCGCCATTCGCATTCCGATGTACAGCAATTCACCCAAGGCCAAGCGCCTGGAATTCCGTTGTCCCGATCCAAGCTGCAATCCGTACCTCACGTTTTCGGCAATGCTCATGGCCGCGATCGATGGAATTCAGAACAAGATCGATCCGGGCAAGCCGCTGGACGTGAATATTTACGATCTGGAGCCGGATGAAGCCAAGGCAGTGGCCCAGACGCCCGGCGCTTTGGCCGAGTCGCTGGCGGCTTTGAAGAAGGATCACGCCTTCCTATTGAAAGGGGACGTGTTCACTTCCGACGTGGTGGATACGTGGATCGAATACAAGACGACCAACGAAGTGGATGCCCTGCGGCTGCGCCCGCATCCGTACGAGTACATGTTGTACTATGACATTTGACGCAATTGACATCGATCGGATCTTCGCAGCACCGCATGTACATGCGGTGCTTTTTTATGTAACTCTCCCCAGCCGTTGTTTGATGAAACGACGAACCGTTCGCGTGTTTTGCTGGAAATCCCGCAAAAGCATCGAGCCGGGTTGATCGTCATCTTCGGAAACGTATCGCATTCGCCGGGCCAGGTGAACCAATTCATCCGAGTCTTCGTCGGGCAGCAACAGATCGCGCGCCGAGCCGCGCAGCATGCGCTGCGCGTTGATCAGCCGGCGCATGAATTGATACGCGGACATCAGTTCGTCGAATTCCCTGGCCGACAGAATGCCGGCGCGCCGCAGGCCATGCATGGCCTCGTGCAGCCGCGGCGTGCGAATCTGCGGGGCCTCTTTCGCGTGCATCACTTGCAGGAGCTGAACCGTCTGCTCGAGATCGGCCAGCGCGCCGGCGCTGTGCTTGGAGTTGAATTTCGCGCCTTTGGCGTGCTGGTTGCGCATCTTGCACGAAACTTCCCAGACCGATTTCGGGTCGAGCGCCCGGCCTTCGTACAGCACTTTGTCGCGCAGTTGCTCGACTTCAAAACCCAGCTTGGAATCGCCGGCGATCCACCGCAAACGCACCAGCGACAGCCGCTCGAATTCGTGCGATTGTCCGCCGGAGCCGTAATAGTCCGCGAAGTCGCGTTTGCTGATGGCCAGCGGGCCGCTGTTGCCGAAGGGGCGCAGGCGCAGATCGACCTGAAAGATGCCTTCGCGTTTGGCCAGGATGTAGTTGCAGGTTTCGCGGGTGAGGATGGCAAAGAATTCGCCGTTCCCGAGCGAGCCGCGCATGCCGCCGCCGGTGGTTCCATCGGCTTCGAAGAGAAACAGCAGCTCGATATCCGAAGCATAACCCAACGCAACGCCGCCGAGCTTGCCAAGGCCGAATACGGCGAATCCAACGGGGGCGCGGCGTGCATCCCGCGGCTTGCCGTAGAGGCGGACCAGTTCCGCGTGCACCAGCCGGCACGCCGCGGCCACCAGGTTTTCCGCCAGGAAAACCAGGCGTTCAGAGAGAATTTGAAAAGCGGAATCGGGATTTTCTTCCGCGAGGATGTGGTCCAGATCGATCAGAAACAGCTCGCGATCCTTGAACTCGTTCAGGCGAATTCGCTGCTGCTCGAAATCCTTGATCCCGGCCAGCGCCTGCTCCAGCCGCAGCGGCAGGCTGCGCGACGGCGGGCAAAGCTCCTGCCCCCGCACGCGCCGCTGAAGCGCCGGCAAAAGCGCATCCGCCTTGAAGCGAATGAAATCCTCCCAGAGAAAATTGCTGGCGCCCAGAACCTTGGCCAGATCCGTCATGGCGAGCGGATTGCCCAGCACCTCGAGCCAATTCCCAGCGTCGGGCATCTGACCGATTTGCCGCGACAACTCGTCAAACCGCTGCAGGGCCGTGAAAGGATCGGGCGATTTGTCCAGGAAATAAGCGAATTGCAATGTCAGCAGCACCGAACGCCGCAGTTGCCGCACCGCATCCGGATCGGACAGCGGTTGGCCATGACGGTCCACGACGTCGATTTCATTGGCGACGTTGCCTTCAACGGTTCGCGCGCGGGTTTTGTTGATTTGCAGTCCGTGCAGCGACAGGGCCGTGCTCAGGGCGTAGAGGAATGCGGGCGTATCGGGAGCACGCAGGCGCAGGCGCGTGGACCGGGGCAATTGCTCAACCGCCACATTCAGGGAAAGCGGCCGCGCCGTCGGCGCATTCGACTCGCGCCGGGCCTTGAGCCATCGCGTCACCCGTTCGTTCACCAGCCGTTTGGCGCGATGGGTTGTTTCATCCTGATTCTGATCGAGCAGCCGCATCGCTTCGACGATCGCGGGCGTAAAAAGTTGAGCCCATTGATCGAAGTCGGTCAGCGGGCCGAGCAGCGTTCCGAGAAAATAGTCGAGGATGACCGGGTCGGTCATCGGATCGCGACGGCGAAGCGGTGCGTTGCGCCGACGTGTTGGCGTGCGAGGCGATTTCACCCGCGGCAGCGTGAACGCGTCGCTGCTTTCAATGCTAAATCCGGTCCCGGCCATCACGCCCGAAATGCTCGAAAACTCAAACGGATGGTCGAAGGCAAGGACCACGCATTCCACGCCCCCGCGCGGGCGATGCTGGAGCAGGATTTGCACCGGATTCTCGTCCGAAAGCTTCATCAGGGCCAGAAGATGCGCGGCGATGGCCGGGGGATCGAAGGCGGCCAGATAATCCGCTTCCAAACGGCCCAGGAATGTTTGGACGATGGCGGGTTCAACGCCGGAGGCATGGGAGCAGACGCGAGGAATCAGGTCGGATGTCAAATTCATGTTACGCCGGCATTTAGCATCGTCGTTTTACCCGCTTTCCAGCCACAACCGAATATACACCCAAGATTATTGATTTGTGGCTGGACAATCGCCTCCCGCTTTGTAATGATTCTGCCTCTTCCACGGTCGAACCAACCGTACAACCAAACCGGAGTTTCTCAATGTCGAACGCTCGTCAAGAAGCGATCAAGGCCATTGCTCTAACCAAGCACAAACTAGCCAATGTGGACTTCAAGACCAATCACTTGAAGGACATTTTCGGGTCCAACGTTTTCAGCGAAGCCGAGATGCAGGCCCGGCTGCCGAAGTCGGCCTTCAAGAGCCTGATGAAAACCATCGATGAGGGGGCGCCTTTCGACCCCGCCGTGGCGGATGCCGTGGCGGCCGCGATGCGCGACTGGGCTCTGGAACATGGAGCCACCCACTACACCCATCTGTTTCAGCCGATGACCGGCATCACGGCGGAGAAGCACGACAGCTTCCTGACGCCCGAAGGTTCCGGCGCACTGGCGGTCTTCAGCGGCAAGGAACTGGTCAAGGGCGAGCCGGATGCCAGCAGCTTTCCATCCGGTGGTCTTCGCGCCACGTTCGAGGCCCGCGGCTACACCGCGTGGGATCCGACCAGCCCGGCATATATCATGGAGCACCCCAATGGCTCCACGCTGGTGATCCCCACCGCGTTCCTGAGCTGGACCGGCGAAGCACTCGACAAGAAAACCCCCCTGCTCCGGAGCATGGACGCACTCAGCACGCAGGCAATCCGCATCCTCAAGCTTTTCGGCACGACCAACGTTCACAAGGTTTTCACCACCGTCGGGTCCGAACAGGAATATTTCCTGATCGACAAGCATTTTTACTACGCCCGTCCCGACCTGATCGCCTGCGGGCGAACACTGTTCGGCGCTCAGCCGCCAAAGGGACAGGAACTCGAAGATCATTACTTCGGAGTCATCCCCGAACGCGTCCTGGCGTTTATGGCCGACTGTGAAAACGAGTTGATCAAGCTCGGCGTACCCGTGAAGACCCGGCACAACGAAGTGGCGCCCAGCCAGTTCGAACTCGCCCCGCTGTTCGAAAACAGCAACCTGGCGACCGATCATCAGAACACGATCATGGAACTGATGCGGCGCACGGCGGACAAATACGGACTGGTTTGCCTCCTGCACGAGAAGCCGTTCGCGGGAATCAACGGCAGCGGCAAGCACAATAACTGGTCGATGGCGACCGACAAGGGCGAAAACCTGCTGAACCCCGGCGACACGCCGCATGAGAACGCGCAGTTCCTGGTTTTTTGCGCGGCCGTGATCCGGTCGGTCAGCAAATACAGCGAGATTCTGCGCCTTTCCATCGCCAGCGCCCACAACGATCACCGCCTGGGCGCCAACGAAGCCCCGCCGGCGATCATCTCCATTTTCCTCGGCGAGCAGCTCACGGACATTTTCGAGCAGATCGAAAAAGGCCCGGCCAAGAGTAGCAAGCAGGGCGGGATGTTCGAGACGGGCGTTTCGATTCTGCCCAGGCTTCCAAAGGATGCGGGCGATCGCAACCGCACCAGCCCGTTCGCTTTCACCGGAAATAAATTCGAGTTCCGCGCGGTCGGTTCCAGCGCCAATATCGCCGGCGCCAATACCGTGCTGAACACGATCGTCGCCGAGAGCCTGGATTTCATGGCGACGAAGCTTGAAGCCGAGACCAAGGCCGGAAAGGATTTGAACAAGGCCGTGCAGGACCTGCTTCCGTCGATCATCAGGGAACACAAGAAGGTGCTGTTCAACGGGAACGGTTATGCCGAGGAATGGCACAGCGAGGCCGAGAAACGCGGCCTGCCGAACCTCAAGAGCACCGTCGACGTGCTGCCCGTGGTTATCCGCAAGGACACGACCGATTTGTTCGTCAAGTACAAGGTGTATTCGGAAAAGGAACTGAACAGCCGGTTTAACATCCTGTCCGAAGCCTACGTGAAAGCCGTGAACATTGAGGCCCTGACGGCCCTGATGATGGCGCGGACATTCATCTTGCCGGCGGCACTGCGATTCCAGAAGGAATTGGGCGAATCGGTCGCGGCCGCCAAGGCGGCGGGCGCATCAACTCCGGCCGGCATCGAGCTGCTCTCCACGATCATCAGCGGCATTTCGGAATTGGTTCGCACGATCGGTACGTTGGACAAGGCCGCGGCGCATCACGGCGATGGCGACGCATTCGCGCACGCCAAGCACATGCGCGAGGCCGTCCTCCCGGCCATGGCCGAAGTGCGCAAAGTCGCCGACAAGCTGGAGGGGATCATCCCCGACGACCTCTGGCCGCTGCCGACGTATCGCGAGATGCTGTTTATCAAATGAAGCCATCGGATGTTGCAAGAGTAAGAGAAGCCCGGACGGATGTCCGGGCTTTTTTGTTGCGAAATTAAGTTGCTCCGATCATAGTATTGGAGGGTTTGCACGGAGCCACGATGGTGACCATCAAGTTCGCCGACCGCGCCGCCGAAAAGCGGGCATTGAGTTTTCTTTTGGGTAGATTCTCGGGCAAGGTTTTGCGCAGCGGTGAGCATCTTGTCCCCGAGGCAGCGCTTGAGATGCTGGCGGCGCAGAACATTTCCTTTATGGTCGTAGGGAGGGCAACCTATGAGCAGCAAGTGGCGAAGGTTCGAACTGCTGCTGCCTCTACAATTCAACGACGGCGCCGAGGTTCCGGAAGAATGGCTAGCTGAGGCCGTTTTTGAAATTGTCGATCATTTTGGCGCGGTCAGCTATGAAACGCAAAAGGTGGAAGGACATTGGCGTCAGGGCGAAATTATTTATCGGGACAACCTGGTCAAATTGGTCGTCGATGTGCGCGACACACCGACGAACCGGCTTTGGATGAAGAAATTCAAGGGCCGATGGAAAATCCGTCTCAAGCAACTCGAGCTTTGGCTCGTCAGCTACTTAATTGATGTCGGCTGACAAACACATTTGCCGCGTGAGCGCATCAATCTCTCTTCCACCCCCGACCGCGCCGAGGCCGGAGATCCCTGGATCACCGGCTTTTTGACGCCCGTCTGCACCATCCGCTGCGATTCGCGGACACAGCAAACCACGGCCCGCGTGGGCCAGAGCATCGTTCGCCAGTGGAGCGATCCGCTGGCGGCCCTGCATTGGATGTCCGGCACGTTCTGGCCTGGCGAGGGGCGGTGGATCGGATATCTCAGCTACGATCTGGGCCGACTGTTTGAGACCTTGCCGTCGCGAGCCGCGGATGATCTGAATCTTCCGTTGTTCGTCTTCACGTATTGCCGCCCCGCCGCCGACCGGCCGGGCGGGGCCGAGGTGGATTACGGAATCGGCGACGCTCCACTGCGATCCGATTTCACGCGGGAAGGATATGAATCGGCCATTCAGCGGGTGCTGGATTACATCGCCGCCGGCGATGTTTTCCAGGTCAATCTCGCGCAGCGGTTCACGGCGGGTCTGAAATTTCATCCCGCGGAGATTTATCGGCGTCTGGTCCGCGAATCGCCCGCACCGTACGGAGCTTATCTCGGCTACGAAGACTTCGCGATCGTTTCCAATTCGCCGGAATTATTCTTTCGCGTCACGCCGGATCGGCAGATTATCACCCGCCCCATCAAGGGCACCCGGCCCTCGCGCCAAGGGATGGATGCGGAGCTGCGCGATTCGATCAAGGACCAGGCGGAACTGAACATGATCGTCGATCTGGAGCGCAACGATCTCGGACGCGTGTGCCGGGTCGGAAGCGTTCACGTTGCCGAGCCGCGCGTGATCGAAGTTTATCCGACGGTGTATCACGGTGTGGCGACGATTTGCGGAACGCTGCGCGAGGAGGTGGGGTTCGTCGACCTGCTGCGGGCGATTTTTCCTGGCGGCAGCGTCACTGGTGCGCCCAAGATTCGGGCCATGCAAATCATCGACGAGTTGGAACCGATTCGGCGCGGACCATATTGCGGAGCCATTGGATATCTCGACGCCGCGGGAAATATGCAGTTCAACGTCGCCATCCGCACGATGATCGCCCAGACCGGCCGAATTCACATCCCCGTCGGCGGCGGAATCGTGGCCGATTCCAACCCGGCCGGGGAATACGAGGAAACGCTCGTAAAAGCGCGGGCGATGTTCGCGGCGGCGGGGATCGAGTCGCTGTCCCTCGAAAAATAGCCGGCGCGCTTTTCGTAGGAAGTTTGGTTACAATACCGGCGTGGCCCGCGATCTGAATGGTCGGCCGACCTATTTTGCAGATCGATCATGACGCAGGTGACTTGAATTACGTTTGATCCGGCGGTAATGGGCGGCAAGGCATGTATCCGCGGCTTGCGGGTTACCGTCGGGATGATCCTCGGAATGCTTGCCGCCGGCCGCTCGCGAGATGAAATCCTCAAGGCATATCCATACCTTGAACCAGAGGACATCGACGAAACCGTTGCCTATGCGGCATGGCGCGTCGAGGAACGCGAAGTTCCGACATGATCATCAAAATTCTGGTCGATATGAATCTCTCGCCAGATTGGGCGCGGGCCAAATAACCATATCATGCGCCTCACAACGATTATCGCCGTTCTTGAGAAGCTGGCTCCGCCAGCCCTCGCCGAATCCTGGGACAACGTCGGTCTTCTGATCGGCGATCCGGATCAGGATATCTCCTGCATTCTGCTGACGATTGATTACTCCCCCGCCGTCGCCGAAGAAGCTCGCCTCGGCAAATGCGATCTGGTGATCGCCTATCATCCCCCCGTCTTTCATCCACTGAAACGGTTCGTTGCGGGAAATCCGGTTTTCGAAGCGGTTCGCCGGGGCGTGGCGATTTATTCGCCGCATACGGCTCTGGATGTGGCCGAGGGGGGAACCAATGACATGCTGGCGGATGTTTTAGGAATGACCGAAAGAAAACCGCTGCGATTGACGGAACCGAAACCGACGCAATACAAATTGGTGACGTTTGTTCCCGTTGACGCGGTGGAGCGGGTGAGCCGCGCACTGTTCGAAGCTGGGGCGGGGAACATCGGCAATTATTCATCTTGCAGTTTTCGCTCGGCGGGGACTGGAACGTTTTTCGGGCAGGAGGGCGCACAGCCGGTCGTCGGCAAGCCGGGACGACTCGAACAAGCACAGGAAGTCAGATTGGAAACGGTTGTGCCGATCGGCGGCATGGATGCAATCGTGAAGGCGCTTCGGCAGAGCCATCCCTACGAAGAGCCGGCGTTTGATTTGAATCTTCTGGCGCCGGTTGCAACACTGCGGGGGCAGGGTCGAATCGGTTCGATCCCCCCTACCGCTCGGGCCGATCTTTTCGGCCGCATCAAGCGAGAATTGGGAATCGAGCATCTGCTTGTGGCTGGACCGATGGAAGGAACCGTCACGCGCGTCGCCGCCTGTGCCGGAGCGTGCCGGGAATTCCTGGATGATGCGAGGAAAGCGGAGGCCGAGCTTTATTTGACCGGCGAGCTTCGGCATCACGACGCCGTGCAGGCTGCGAACGCGGGAATGACCGTTGTGTGTACGCTGCATTCAAACAGCGAGCGGCCCGTTCTGAAGCGATTGCGGAAGCGATTGGAAGAAACAGCGGGGATGCCGACCGTGCGCATAAGCTCGGCAGATCGGGATCCGTTTTCTGTGCGGTAGGCTGAAAATACCTATTGCGGATACGGCCCTTCGACCGTGTCCCAACCTTCCGGCAACGGCGGCTGAGTGAAATCCTTGTCGCTCAATCCGATGTTGATCCTCACATCCGTCAAATCCGTGGTCTTCGTCGTGGTCCCGGTCACATCAACGGTCTGAATCCTCCGCGGCATGGCGCTCGCAGTGTCCACCCAGATGTCGATCGTTTTGAATTGTCCGGCAAATTGCGTGCCCGCCTTGGGCGTCAGTTGCAGGTGCACGGTCGCCGGGGGATCGTCGCTGGCTGGATCGATCTTTTGCACGTCGAACAGCTTTAACACATCTTCTCTCTTTTGGCCCAGCGGAAGGGGAAACGGGCCCTGGCCCAGCTTGAAGAGATCGAGTTTTTGGCCCGGCTTAAGAACTTGTTGGCGGGTTTCGTGTTTGGCCTGGTAATCGCGCTCGATCAGAAGACCGTTGTCGAGCGTGTATTGATGATCGACTTTGAAAATTTTGTCGCCGAGTTGTTTTTTAGTGAATGCCACGCGGATACGGGCGTCGTCTTCGCCTTTGCGCTGCAGCAGAACCGTACCGGTGTTGATGGTGGAATCGCCCGTGCTGTTGTCGCTGTCGGTCAATGTCACGGAAGCGGAGAAATCCTGAAGATTCTTTCCGCGAGCGTCGAGGGCATCGAGGATTTCATCAGCCGTGGATTTGACGGACAATTCAACAGGCCGGGTCGCGGGAGTTGGAGCGGCTACTTGCGCCCATGCGCCGCGGCTTGACGCCAGCAAAATAAAAAAGAGGGTTAGCCACAGATATAAATCAGATGCACACAGATGAAATGCAAAGTAATTCTTTTCATCCGTGTGCATCTGATTTTTTATCTGTGGCAAAACTCGCATTTGTTTTCACTCCGAATCATAGCTGACGTGTTTTCTTCAGCAGTTCCGTCAGTTCCGCCAGATTCGCCACGGTCAACCACGGCTGGGCATCAAATGCTCGCGGCTTGGCGTGGCTGATCCACACGGCGCGGATCTTCGCCGCGATGGCGGCTTCCACGTCATATTGGCCGTCCCCCACCATCCAAGTCTCGTCGCATCTTATCCCCAGCCGCTCGCAAGCCAGGGCAAGGGGAAACGGGCTGGGCTTGAACGGCCCGTCCTCGCGAGTAATTAAAAGATCGATCTCGAGGCCATGGCGGGCGGTGACGGTATCGGCGCTCAGCCGGCTGTTTCGCGTGACCAGGGCCATCGCGATTCCCTCCGCCGCCAGCCAGGCCAGCAATTCCCGGCACCCAATATTCAACCGCGAATTTTCGGCGGCGATTTGTTCGTGCCTCAGCAGCACGGCCTCCGCATGTCTCCGGCGAAACTCGTCCAGATCGGCCAGCGATTCCAATATTGGCCCCGGGCCAATCCCCATCTCCGCCTTGATCCGCGGAAAATCAAGCATCGGCTCGGTGAGCGTGCCATCCATATCAAACAGAACGGCACGCGGCAAAATCAACGGTGAATCCTGCATGGCAATCACTTTGGCTCATCCGCCGGTGGAACATCATCGGGCTCGTCGGGTCCCGGCGGCCCCGTGAGATCATATACATCAATCGAGTAGCCGACGTGCGCGATTGCCTTATATCGGGAAACCCACGGAAGCTGGCCGTACATGAGTCGGACGTTCTTGCTGATAAAAAGCAATTTGCCGTGGGGAGAGGCGTCAAGCGATTCGGGATCGAGGCCCAGCGCGGCGAGCAGCGGTTTATTGCGTCTGCCGCTGAGACGGATGGCGTATGGGCGGCCGGCGGCGTGGGCGCGAATCCAGTCGGCCAAACGATAAACGTCCTGATTCCAGTCGAGATTGCTGTCCAGAGCGAATCGCTGGCCGCGCGAGGGCCCGCCGGCGGCGATGTTGAAAAAGCTGAGATAATCCGGATGAACGGCGGCCGTTTCGACAGCACTGCACAGGATGAGGCAGGCCAGAAGCCATCCCCAGCGCGGACGGGCCAGTTGCGCGGCGATGAACAGATACAGAAATGGGATGGCCGGGAGAATATAGCGAATGCCGATGTCGATGTTTCCGGCCATCGCGGCGGCGAGAAAAATGCCGGCTGGTATGAGGATGGCGCAAGTGGGCCAGTCGCGCCATTGCCGGCGGACTAGTGCGAGCAGCGACGCGATTGCCAATGCGGCCAGAAATCCGAGGGTGCTTTTCACCGCGAGGAGTTCGGGAAAATAGTACCACCAACCATGGGTCGAGACCTGGCCATTAAGATACGCCTCGTGGCCGAATCGGTCGTGGGCGGCCAGGCGGCCCAGGGCGAGAAAAAAGCTGGGCATGGGAACGGGCGTCTCGCGAACCCAGCGGGGAATATGCTGCCATTGCCGGCGCATGGCTTGCGCCGCGGAATTGTCGGAAGAAATCTGGCTGGCGGCATTGAGCCCGGCCTGGTCGCTGAGAGGACCGATGTTGAACAAATAGGTGGCCCACAGTGCAAGAAATGCAACCGCAACAATTGCGGGCAATTGAACGGCTAATCGCCGCCAGGACATTCCTTTGCGGATGAGCCAGAGCAGCGCCAGTGCGGGAATCACAAGCAGGCAGGAAAATTTCAGAGCCACGGCCAATCCGCAGGCCAGCCCCACGACCACTGCGCTGGGCCACGTCGGCCGGTCGAGCCATCGCAGGCCATGATAAGTCGCGGCCAGAAATCCGGCGCAGCCGGCCATGTCGTTTCCAATCCAAAACCCGTGGCCGAGCAGCGTGGGATCGACACTGAAGAAAATGACCGCCGCCATGGCCGCGGCCGGGCCGAGGAGCCGGCGGCCCAAGAGATAGAGATAAAACAGCGCGATCGCCGGGAAAATGAGCATCGCCAGGCGCGCGTGGATGAGGAGGGTCGAAAACGGCTTGGAGCTGTGGAAGAGGACCTCCGTCCCCAAGGCGTAGCCGAGGTCTTCCGTGCCGACGGCGGTTTGTCCGCGGCATTGGGGAAGACGAGCGCCGTCGAGCCAAAGCGGAACGGCCGCCACGAGCCGGGCCAGCGGGGGATGCGAGCCGGGGGCGATCAGCTTATGGGCTTCAATCATCGAGACGGCTGCTCCGATGTGGGATGATTCGTCGATCGCGGGGCTGAAGACACCGACGGAAATGGCCAACCGCAGAACCATGACCGCGCCCGCGGCCAGAGCGAGCCATGGATACAGGCGAGAGAATTGACGGGGGCCGGCGGTCAAACGGTAGCTCGATGGGGGAATATAATACGTTCCTCGCTTCACATGTACTTATCGGAAGTTCCATCTATACTTCCGAACCGCACAAATGGCACGGATCACCGACTGGCGGCGGCTGCACGGCTCGGCGTTCGAAGGACGCGAGGTTCTGGTCACCGGCGGAGCGGGGTTCATCGGTTCACATTTGGCTGGCGCGCTCGACGAATTGGGGGCGACAGTGACTGTGCTGGACGATCTTTCCGCCGGGGGCGATCCGAAATCGTTGCCGAAGAATGTCCACTTCGTTCTGGGGTCAATCCTGGATGATTCGGTTTTGCAGACGTGCTGCGAAGGCCGGCAACTCGTTTTTCACCAGGCGGCGCTCGGATCGGTGCCGCAAAGTATTGAGCAACCGGCGCGGTATCAATTGGTAAATTCGACCGGGACTCTGAACGTGCTGGAGGCTGCGCGAAAGTGCAACGTGCCGCGGGTGATGTTCGCGGCCAGCAGCAGCGCCTACGGCGACAGCCCAGTGCTGCCGAAAACCGAAGCCATGCCGACCGCGCCGCGCAGCCCGTATGCGGCGACGAAAGTGGCGGGCGAGGCGATGGCCGCGGCATACAGCGCGGGGTTCGGCATCGATACGGTGAGTCTTCGCTATTTCAATATTTTCGGGCCGCGGCAGAGAGCGGACAGCGCCTATGCCGCGGTCATCGCCGCGTTCGCCAAGGCAATGCTGGGTGGCAAGCGGCCAAGTATTTTCGGCGACGGCGAGCAGTCGCGGGATTTCACCTACGTGGACAACGCCGTGCACGCGAATCTCCTGGCCGCAAAGCAATCGCAACCGCAGGGCGGCGCGATCATCAACGTAGCCTGCGGCGTGCGGATCACCGTCAATGAACTGGCGGCCAGAATGGCTCAGTGGCTCAAACGGGATGATCTGAAACCGAATTACGCGGCCGAGCGGGCCGGGGATGTGAAGCATTCCGTCGCCGATGTGAGCTTGGCGCGACGGAGGCTGGGATATGAACCGATTGTCGATTTCGCGACGGGATTGGGCGCCACGATGCAGTGGTATCGCGAGGCGCTGGGCGGGTAAGATAATATGTTACGTCCATGACCGTTATACCCGGCCCATTTTCTTTGGAGCGAATGGTGAACGCCGTCGAGAAAGTGCGGCAGCGGCTGCTGCGTGCGGCAGACGCGTTGGAATCGGCAAAGATTCCTTATGCTGTCGCCGGCGGCAACGCCGTGGCGCTATGGGTTTCGCGCGTAGATGAATCGGCGGTGCGCAATACGCGGCATGTCGATATTCTTTTGCGCCGCACCGACCTGGATGCCGCCAAACGAGCGATGGAGCGAGCAGGATTTGTCCACCGGCGTTCGGCGGGGATAGAGGTTTTCCTGGACGAACCTGGCGCCAGCGCGAGGGATGCGGTCCATATCGTCTTCGCCAATGAAAAAGTCCGTCCGCACGAGCCGGCGTCGAATCCCGATGTGAGCGAGTCGGAGGCCGCCGAGCGTTTTCGCGTGTTGTCTCTCGATGCACTCGTGCGCATCAAGTTGACGGCCTTTCTCGACAAGGACAAGGTTCATATCCGCGATTTGATTGACGTGGCGCTTGTGGATGCCGCATGGCCCGCGCGTTTCCTGCCGGAATTGCGAAATAGATTGCAGTCACTTCTTGATACGCCTGAAGGATAGACTGCCCATTGCCTATTGCCTATTGGAATAGGGAAGGCTGCGGGTGTGCGGTCTTTCAATAGGCAATAGGCAATAGGCAATTGGCAATCGTAATCCATATTCTCGCGCGGCTTCGACCTTTCGGATGCGCCGCGGTATGATTCCGTTTGGAAGGAGCCTTAAAGTGGCCAAGCGATCGCCGCTGGCGGACAAATTGGATGAAGTGAGAGATCGGATCGCTTCGGCGGCCGTCAAGGCGAAGCGCGATCCGGGGGAGATTACCCTCATCGCGGTGACCAAGACGGCGGCGCCGGAGCAGATTCGGGAAGTGCTTCAGCTTGGCGTGGCTGACCTGGGGGAAAGCCGGGTGCAGGTGCTGACCCAGCGCGCGGGACAGCTCAACGAATACCTTCAACGGCGGGCGATGCACGGCGACGGAGCGCCGACACAGCGGCCGCGATGGCACATGATCGGGCACTTGCAGCGAAATAAGGTCAAGGCCGCCCTGCCGCTGGTTTACATGATTCATTGCATCGATAGCCTGCGGCTGGCCGAGGAGTTGGACATTCAGGCGACCAAGCTGGGGCGGAAGATTCCCGTGCTGTTGCAGGTCAACACGTCCGAAGAGACGAGCAAATTCGGCGTGGCGGTCGGGGCCGCCGTGCATTTGGCGGAACAGATCGACTCCATGCCGGGTTTGCAGATGGGCGGCCTGATGACGATGGCGCCGCTGGAAGCGGCGGAGGAAAAAATCCGCCATACGTTCGCGCGGGCAAGGGAAATTTTCGAGGAAATGAAGTGGCACAAGATCGGCGGCGCAGCCCTGCGACATTTGAGCATGGGAATGAGCCACGATTTTGAACCGGCCATCGCCGAGGGCGCAACGATGGTCAGAATCGGCACCGCCCTGTTCGGCGGGAAAGTGATCGAAGCGGAAGAAATTAGCGAATAAGACGAAGACCCGGTTGAGTTCGTTCGGCGTTAGACATGCACGTCGATTTCTTTGATTTTTTCCGGTGGGTACTCGGAACGGTGGTGACGATTTACGCCACGGTCGTCACGGCGCAATCGTTGTACGGATGGTATGTCTATTTGGGCGGGCAGGAACGATATGTCTCGCTCATGCGGCGATATATCATGCTGCAGGGTCTGCGGCTTCGGATCAAGACGTTCGGCGGCGACACGCTGATCTGCATTCTGCTGACGGTGGTTTGGATTTTGCTGATCCGGGCGCACCAACTGGTGGCGCGGATCGACCCCTATCCTCATTCCGATGGGTCAAGAGCTGTCACAACCCGATAACAGCGCCGGCGCGGGCCGGGAAATTGTGCTGTCGGCGCCGCGAGAGGCGGTGGCCGCACAGGCAATAGCTGGGCAGGCAATAGCCGGGCAGGCGCCCAGCCGGCAGCTTGCGGAGTTGCCTAAGGATGAGTTGGCGCATCTGGCCGAGAGCCTGGGGTTGGATTCCACGCGATTTAAGACGCAGCAGGATTTGGTCGCCGGGGTTCACGGACGGCGGCAACTGATCGCCGCGATGGATCGTCAGGCGATGCTCGACGTGGTGCGCTGGGGGCGCCGGCCCGTGACGATCAACG
Organism: Tepidisphaeraceae bacterium; assembly: GCA_036267155.1. Classification (GTDB taxonomy): domain Bacteria; phylum Planctomycetota; class Phycisphaerae; order Tepidisphaerales; family Tepidisphaeraceae; genus PALSA-1353. The sequence goes on along the minus strand of DATAWP010000018.1, from coordinate 41,420 downwards.
CGACCAAGGAACAAATCGCGCAGGAAATCGCGCGGGTCAGATCGATGAAATTCGGTGGGCTGTCGCATCGGGGTTTGGTCGTGCTGTCGCTATTGCGAGGCGTGGAGACCGCCGAAGGCGACCCGACGCCGCTGGTGGTCCGCCGGCTCAAACGGCAGGAAGGAATTTTCAGCCGGATGAATCGCAAACGGCGCGCTGTCCTCGGGGGGCTGGTGGCGTCCATCGTCGGCGAAAGCAATCCGGCGCCGGACTACCAGTTCCTGCCCGACCCGAACGCCGGCGATGGGAATCCGGCCGTTGCCGGCTCGGCGAGGCCGGCATCCATCAAAGACGAAATCGAGGAATCCGGACTTTTCGGCGGCATCAGCAATCGGATCAAGAAGAGTGCCGATCAATTTCTCAACCAGAAGCTGGACGAAATCGAAGGGCGAATCGATCGCAAGCTCGATGAAATCGATCGGCGGCTGGCCGAGTGGCGCGACAAGGAAATCGCCAACCGCATCAAAATCCTGAAAATCACGCTGTGGGCCAGCGTCATCGTGGGGATTTTTTCACTGATCTACGCGTATGTGACGGAATACCTGGTGCGTCCGCATTGAATGCCACCATGATTTGCGGGAACCAACCCGGCGCGTGTTCACGCCGGGCTAAATGAAAATATTCTTGAAATGAGCGACGGTAATAATGGCTGGCAGGTTTTCAGGGCGCTGCGGCATCCTAATTACCGTCTGTTTTTCGGGGGCCAGTTCGTCTCCGTCATCGGAACTTTCCTCACCAACACAGCGATGGGCTGGCTGGCCAGCACGTTGACCACCGATCCGCATCGCAAGGCGATGTTCATCAGCCTGGTGCTGTTCGCGTCGCAGATTCCGCTGTTCGTTCTGGGGCCGATCGCCGGAGTCTGGGTGGACCGGATTAACCGGCAGAAGCTCCTGGTGGGAACGCAGACGCTGTCGATGCTTCAGTCTTTCGTGCTGGCGGCGCTGGCCCTGATGCACCGAATCAACCTGCCGATCGCGATTGGGCTGGCGCTTTTTCAGGGACTGATCAATGCGTTCGACATTCCCGGTCGGCAGGCGTTTCTGGTGGAGATGGTGACGGACCGGCAGGACTTGGCCAACGCCATCGCGCTGAATTCCACGATGGTACACAGCGCCCGGCTGATCGGACCGGCGGCGGCGGGATTGCTCATCCACTGGGTCGGGATGGGATGGTGCTTTCTGCTGGACGGATTCAGCTACGTAGCGATCATCGCGGCGCTGCTGGCGATGCGAATCCAACCGCGAGCGGCCCGCCAGCAGAAATCCATATTTCGCGAGTTTTCCGAGGGATTGCGATACGTAGCCGGTTTCCCGCCGGCGCGCGAACTGCTGATGCTCCTGGCGATTTTCAGCCTTTCGGGCGTGCCGGCGGCCATGGTGCTGATGCCGCTGTTTGGCCTGCATTTCGGCGGAGCGGAACGCGGCGATCTGGTGTACGGATTCCTCGGCGCGGCGTCCGGACTCGGGGCGTTGCTCGGGGCTATCCGCCTTGCTTCGCGTAAAACGGTGCTTGGCCTCGGACGGCTGATCGCGCTGGCCTCGTTGATTTACGCCCTGGCGATCGCGGCATTTGCGGTTTCCAACCGATTGGCGCTGTCGCTGATCATCCTTCCGTTCGCGGGCTGGAGCATGATCATCAGTTTTGCGGCGACGAACACGATCCTGCAAACCATGGTGGACGACGACAAACGCGGCCGGGTGATGAGCTTCTTCGCGATGTCGTTTATGGGGATGACGCCGTTTGGCGTACTGATCGCCGGAGCATTGGCTTCGCATCTTTCGCACGATCCATTTGTGGGAGCGACGCGAACGCTGTTGCTGATGTCGGGTGTTTGCCTGCTGGGATCGATTCGGTTCTGGGCGATTTTGCCGAACCTCCGCAAACATATCAGGCCGATTTACGTTCAGCGCGGGATTTTACCCGAGATTGCCGAGGGATTGCAGATTGCCGATACGCCGCAGCAGGTGGAATCGTGACAGACGCCTGGCCGCTCTTATATCGCTGATTAAGACATGAGCCGTCGACTCGATGCCGCTCCATATAATGCGTCATATGGCCCATCAAATACGACAACACACGATGCCGAGTCTGGTTGGTTTTATTTATTCATAAGATGCTTATTTTTGGTGATTTACAATTTAAATATACTGAAATAATCAGCCAAACTACATTTGCAGGCATTGTCTATTTTGTCTGATTTTGATTGCCCCCTGAGAGCCGTATCACTACGATGCCGTTGAACTCATCGGTTGCGCGCCGCTTTTTGAGAGGCCGTCATGTTGAGATGGCAATTCGGGACAGTGCATCGTCGCAATTCGAGATCGGGGATTAAAGCGGCTGAACTGGCAGCCGGCGTAACTCTGATCGTGTTGGCGGGCTGGGGAGGAGCTTATGCCGGCACGGAACAGTTGCAGGTGTCGTCGCAGATTCAGTACGCGAAGGTCATTCAGGGCTTCCAGGATCCGATTACCGCATTCATTTATAACGTGGCTCCGGCGGGCTCCGATACTTTAGATTACAGTGTCTACGTCACCACCCCCATTGGAAACTCCAACACGTTAACCGGCGCCAAGGCGGCCGACGCCGGCGCCAGCTATGCCGCGCAGAATTTCGTTTACAACACAACCAACGCGCCGCTTGGAAACAATCAACTGAATGTGATTACAACCGATACCGTCTCGCAAGCCCAGATTACACAATCGGGATCGGTTCAGGTTCTTCAGCGTGGAGTGCTGGGGTTCTATTCAGCAGCCGGCGGCGTGGTTCCGCTCGCTACTCAGCCGCAACCCCCGGCAGCGGAGAATCTCGTGGCCGACCCGTACGCATTCGGCGCCACGGGCGGGGGCGAGATGGCTTCGGCGGCATCGCCGCAGATGATCGACGACCCGCCGGTCGGCACCCCGACCGACGAGTTGGATCTGGACAGCATCACCGCCATCGGCGACCCGGAAATCTCGATCACCCTCCAACCGTTCACGGATCTTGCGCCCGATGATCCTTCCGCCAGCCCGGCTTGGCAGATCGACCTCGACACCACCCATCCCGGCGACTACTTCACCGATTTTGAATTGAATTATTCGGATGAGCAGGACGTCGGCGGAGCCGATGCACCCGGCTCGGAGCACGGGTACTTCGGCGTATTTGCGGATGTCGTGGCCGTCAGCCCCACGGAAGACGATTGGTCGATCTGGCTCGTGGTCCCGGAGCCGGCGAGTTTTTCCATTCTGTTCGTTGCACCCTTCGTCTTGCTGAATCGGCGAACACGTCGGCGGACGCTCTGACCGCGTTTTCCAAACCATAATCGACGGCGACCACCACCCTCTTGTTGGGGTATCGCGTCCCCCTTCGTTTTGCGGCCGAACCGGCCAAGGCAAGACAAAATACTATGGTACGCTTATAAATTCCGTAACGTGTCGCCTCAGGCGCTGGAAAATTTTTTGCGCGATCTGCCGCAACATGGCACGCTGGTGAAGGACCGCGGCTATCGGCAGGTGTGGAAATTCGTTTTCGAGGGGCGGGGATATTATCTGAAATTCTATCCCCGGCGGGGATCGCGACTGAAGCGATTGTTGCGCGGCAGCGCGGCGCGGCGGGAATTTTCCAGGCTGCAAGCGCTGCAGCGGACCCGCGTGCCGGCGCCGCACGCGGTGGCGCAACTCATCGGATTCAGACTTAGCGGCGAAATCGGAGATGCGGTCATTCTTGAGGCCATCGAGCCGGCGACGCCGCTCGACCGTTACGTGACCGAATTCGCCATGAAGGGAGAGGAGATTCCGAATCGGCATCGGCTGGGACGAAAAGTTTTGGAACTGGTGCATCAGCTTGGCAGCGCGCGGATGGGGCATGATGATCTTCATCTTGGAAATATGCTGCTGCGCGATGCGGAGGTTTATCTGCTGGACGGGTATGCGGTACAGACCGGGGGATTGAAGCTGAATCACATGATGAAGCTGGGGCACAGTGTGCGCGGATTGGCAACGCGAACGGAATTGCAGCGGGCATGGGACGAATTGGGCCCCGGGGGAAGGATGCCGATCGAAAATCCGGTGAGCCGGCGGCAGTGGCGGAAATTCATCGGGCGCACCCGAGGCGAGAATGATTACTTTGGCCGGCTTCAATTCGGCGCTTGGCGCGGGCATTTTTTCAAGCAGTACAAATATCCGCGGCGATGGGCGCCGGCGAGCGATCTGCATGTGAGTGAAGACGATTGGCGCAAGGCGTGGCCGCAGTTGTGGCGGCAGATTCAGGCCGACGAATTGACGGTCATCAAGCGCGGCGCCAGCGGCGACGTGCTGGCGGGCGATGTGATGCTGGGGGAAAGACGCGTCGCGATCATCGTCAAGCGGCCATTCAAGCGGTATTGGTATCGTTATCTGAACGAGATCGGCCGGGGGAGCCGGGCATGGCGGGCCTGGCATAAGGCGTGGGCGCTGGTGGCGCGGGATATTCCAACCGCGTGGCCCCTGCTGGTGATGCAAAAACGAATGTTCGGTTACATCACGGATGGTCTCATCGTTTTTGAGCGAGTGGCGGGCTCGATGCTGGCTAACGCCGAACTGGACGGCATGACCGCGGATGATCGAGAGATGCTGATGCGCAGAACGGGCGCTATTCTGCGGAAGATCGACCAGCTTGGGTTGGGGCATTTCGACGCGAAGGCCAGCAACTGGATCGTCCGGAATGATGACAAACTGGGACCGCACCCGGTGCTGGTGGACGTGGACGGCATTCGCTTCCGCCGGTGGCCTGCGCTGGGCATTTCCCGGCTGCTGCGGAGCATGAGGGATCATCCCCAGTATACGCCCGAGGATTCGCTTGCATTGTGTCAGGGATATGCGCCGTTTTCGAGTTCGGCCATTCAGCAGGAAGCGTGAATTTGATTTCACTGAAGGATTCATCTTACTCGCCGCGGCGAGTGCTGATCATCAAGCCCAGCGCGATTGGGGATATCGTGCATGCGCTGCCGGTTCTGCCGCGATTGCGGCAGCGCTGGCCGGAGGCGAAGCTGAGTTGGCTGGTGACGCCGGCTTACGCGGACTTGGTGAAAAGGCATCCGCTTCTGGATGAGGTGATCCTGTTCGAGCGCCGCCGGTTCGGACACGGATGGCACAACCCCGCGGCGCTGTGGGACCTGGGAGGGTTTGTCCGGCAATTGCGCAAATCAGAGTTCGATTTGGTCATCGATCTTCAGGGCTTGTTCCGCAGCGCGTGGATCGCCGCCGCGAGCGGAGCGCCGCGCCGGGTGGGATTCTCCAACGCACGGGAATTCGCGCCGATGTTTTACACGGACCTGGTGGACTGCTCCTGGGAACTGGACCATGCGGTGGAAAGATATCTGAAGATCGCCGCGGCCCTGGGGTGTGCCGAGGGCCCGGTGGAGTTTTGCTTTGCGGTGGATGATGAAGACCGGCGGTATATCGAGCAACTGATTCCGGCAGGGATGGATTTTGCCGTGCTGCTGCCGGGTACGAACTGGGCGACGAAGCAGTGGCCGGTAGAGCGGTTCGCGGAGTTGGTGGGGCCGTTGAAAGAGCGGTTTGGGTTGGACAGCGTTGCGGCCGGTGCGGCCGGGGATGCGAAGCTGACCCGGCGGATTCCTGCCCAGTTTGATTTGACCGGGAGGACCAATCTGAGGCAGATGGTGGCGCTGCTGGAGCGTGCCAGCCTGGTGGTGGGTAACGACACGGGCCCGATGCACGTGGCGGCGGCGCTGAGGGTGCCGCTGGTGACGCCGTATGGGCCGACCGATCCGGGACGCACTGGGCCGTTCCGGCGCGAAAACAGCGTGGTTCGACTGAATTTGCCGTGCAGTCCGTGCTATTCGCGAACTTGCTCGCATCACAGTTGCATGCAGTGGTTGGAGATGGACGCAGTGCTGACAGTGGCACGGGAACAAATCGGGCGACGGTGAGCCGCCCTGCCGTGACACCGCCGCTATAAATGCAAGTTGTTTGCCACAAATACGTTATGTGATTGCCGGTTTTTGCCAACATTAAGATTTCGTTAGTTTCATCCAAATGTTTGGTGCGCGGGCGGGGCGTGGGTACACTCCGATGGAGTTCCAGGGAAGGTCCAATTTATGATGGCTCAACTTCGCTACGCTTTGCGTGCAGTGGTTCTGCCCTCGCCCGATGCGCATCCGCAGGATAGCCCGACGCGACGGCTGCTCGGTGACCTGGGGCATGATGTTGCGCGTGCCGCTTCGCCCGGCCACGCCTTGGAATTAATGAATTCCGATCACACGGATTTGCTGGTGGTGGATATCACCAACAGCGCCAATCGCGAACTATTTGAATCGCTGTGCGAGTTGCCGGAGTCGAAACGGCCGGATGAGGTTGCGGTATTCAGCGATTCAATGGACAGCCAGCTTCGCGAATGGCGGAGAAGGGTTGCGCCGTCACACGTTCACGTGTTTCTCAAGCCGCTGCACATGCACGGACTGCTCAGCGTGCTGCGGCAAATGGAACGGCATCACGCGAAGGCGGATGCCTAAAAATTCCATCGCTTCTCAAGCCGCCTTTTCATCAAAACGACAATTGGAACTGGGCTCGCAAGAGGAACTCGTTGTGGGAGTTGTCCTGCAGAATATCCAGGTAATTCACGTCCGTTGGGCAGCCGCTCGGTAACCACGTGCCATCCACCGTCAATTTGGCTTGCTGGCCGAACAGGTAATAGTTCGCGCCGATGGTGATTTCATTGAGGTTATCTTGAATGATGCCAGGCTGGGCGTCGCCGTCGAGGTGCGTGTAATCATATCGGATGAAAGGCTCCAGACGATCGGTGACGAGGTAGGATGCCTGTAAAAGGACTCCGGAGTCGTAATAACTTCCGGGGGGAACGCCGCGGTTGGTATAGATGTTTCGATAGGCGGCGAGATATGCGCCGTAGAAAGCCCAGCCGCTGGTGGTGTTGAACTGAGCGTCGAGCGTGTGGAAGAAGATTTTGTCGGCTCCGGATTCGGAATAATCGAACCCACTGCCGATGACGAGGATGTTCTGCTTGTCGCCGCGGGAGGAGAACTGGTCGTATTCGTAATAGGGATTGAAATCCAGTTCGCCGGCTCCGATGAGGAGATATTCACCGCGTCCGCTGGCGCCCCAGTCCGTGGGGGCAACGCCGGCTCCGGCGCCGACCGTAGTACCCAATCCGCTGGGACCGTAAAACGCGGTGTTGCCGCCGTTGTAGCCGTCGTGAAGGGCAAGCACGGCGCGGGCGCGCTCCTGGTCATAGACCAGGGCCCCGCCTTGAATCCGGTCGGTCTGTCCTCCGCCGATGAGGGCGTTCACCAGCGAACGATCCACGGCCATCAGCCGGCTCGGCAGCAGGTTCTGCTCGTGCCAGAGAGGATCTTTGAATTGGCCGAGCTTAATCGCCACGGTCGACTGCGGGCTGGCGCGATACATCACGTAGGCGTCCAGCAGGGTGACTTGCGGCATCCGGGCGTCCTTGGCGATCAGGACATAGTAATTGAGCAGCGGCGTTATGACGCTGCCATCCAGCGAAAATCGAAAGCGGGTGATTTCAAATCCGTTTTCGGTATCGTCGCCCTGCGCGGCTGTGACTCCGCCCTCGCCGCGAAGAATTTGCTTCCGATCAACCGCGGCATAGCGGGCCTGCAAAAGCAGGCTTGGATGCATGGAAAAATTGCCATCGTCGCTTTGGAGAATGAATCCGACGTTCGGGTCGTAGCCAGTGGTCATGTAGCCCGTGGAAAGAAGCTGCGATCGCCGATCGGCATCATCGACGATCTGACCCATCACTTCGTCTTGATCGCCCGGGGGTTGGGTCTGATTTATGCCGGCGCGATGCGCTTCCAGTTGATCGATCCTGGCCTCAAGGTCCTGAATTTTCTTTTGCATCGCCTCGGTTGCGGTGGGTTGAGTTGCCGGTGGCGGCGCAGCAGAACACGGGCGGGTGAAACAAGCCACGCAAAGCAGCGTGGCGACCGGAAACTGCCAGTGCATTGGCTCTCTCAAAGAAACCGCAGGCTGAGTTGTTGGACTCAGCCTGCGGTTGCAGTCATTCGCGATGGCGCTTCGCGGGCCGTTAGATCGACAACTGGAACTGAACGCGACCGACCCATTCCGAGTGATTCTCGTTGGCGAGAATTCCCAGACCCGTGGCATCGATCACCGATCCGTTAGGGAGGAACGACACGTCGCCCGTTACCTTGGCCCGGTAGCTGAATAGATAGTAATTCAGGCCGACGGTGAACTCGTGATTGTTGGCCGTCGCCTTTTCGTTGCCGCCGGGATTCTTATTACCGAAGGCGAGAATGTCCGCATATCGGCTATTGAGGAGCGAAAGGTCATACCGGACGAATGGCTCGACCTGCGGATTGATCATGAATCCAGCCTGGGCGACAAACCCGAAGTTGGGGTACGTGCCGGCGAGATCTTCTTCCAAGGCCCCTTGCCCGGCCGCGCGGTCCGACCAGGCGGCGTAGTCTTCCAGAACGGCGGCGTAAATATTCAGACCGCGGGGGGAGGCGTATTGGCCATCAAGCGTCAGGTAGATGTTGTCGAGGTTGGCCGCCTCGGTCCATTCAAGACCGCCGCCCACGATCAAGGAATCCGCAGTATCATCCTTCGCGGAAAGTGAATCGTAGCCGTTCCAGGCGGTGGCATCGCCCAACACTTTTGCTTCGACGCGTCCGGACATGCCGAAGTCCGTTGCCGGCCGATTGGCGGCGGCTGCGGTGTTGTAAAACGGAGTATTTGCCGTGCCGTAGCCGTCGGTGAGATCAAATTCACCGCGAATGCAATCGCTGTTGAAGCTGAGGCCGACGCCTTGAACGCGCTCGGCGATATTATTCAGCCCGGTGTTGCCGCCCAGCAGGGCGCCGACCAGCGAGCGGTCCACCATCAATAGATGTCCATCGTCCACGTTGCTTTCGTGCCAGACGGGATCGACGAATTGTCCGGCTTTGAACGTCCACGGACAGTTGTCGCCGAGACGATAAGTCATGTAAGCGTCTTGCAGCGTTTCGCCTCCGCCGGAGGAGGGGGTATCAATCATCAGGTAATACTGGAGATTGGGAGTCACGACGTGGCCGTTCATCCCGATCATGAGGTTATGAACTTCAAATCCGTCGGTTTCCGTGCTTCCCGTGGTGCGATCGGCTTCACCGCCGTCGGCAAGCCCTTGAATGGCTTGGCGGTCGTTGATGACTCCGCGGAATTGGGCCAGGGCCCAGGGATGGAGGAAAAAATTCCCATCATCGCTGGAAATGTGAAAGCCCGTCGCCGGATCGTAACCGCTGGCGCCGGTCACGGGCGAGAGGAGCTGGCTCTGGCTATCGGCGTCGGAAACGATTTTGTTCATCGTGGCCGAATCATCCTGCTTGGCCTGATTTTTTGACTGAGTTAGCGATTGATTCTGTTGGGCTTGTAGCGCATCGACTTTGGCCTCAAGCTGGTCGATTTTCTGCTGCATCTGTTGATTAGATGCATCATCGGCGCGTGCGGCGCCGGCTCCGAAACCAATTGCAAGCACGACGAGAGCCGGATAAACCCGGCGTCTGGATGCAAACATGATGGGCTCCTTTCCCGCGACGGGCCATAGGCCGCCGCAACCGCTTCAACCCGGAAAACGCGATGCAAAAAGACGCCCTCCATGGCGTGCGATCCTCGGGAGCGATCCGGGGTGATCGCTCCGTAATATGCTTCGGTTAAGATGCGTGGATCGGACCAGTTTTTTCTTTCATCGCCGGTCCGATAACGCACAGGCGAACCTGCTTTAGCGGGGAACGCGATGGATTATGCGACGATGGGGAAACCACGCCGGCGGATCATGTCTCGTGATTGAAGACCCGCGGGATTGCGATCCCGCGAGCTTCAATGTTGCTATAAAGAATGCGCTATCGCTGGGACACGGCTGCGACGGGGGAATTCACGGCCGGCTCGATGTGGGCCGCGGTGGCGGCGCGAGTCACCAGGCGCGACGTGGCCGGGAAGACGATGCCGAACCAGAGGACCGCTGCCATCGAAATGCCCACCGACACCAGAACGGGCATGGGATGGTGAACCGGTTTGTCCGAAGCAGGTTGCTGGCGGAATCGCGGGCCGGGCGTTTCAGTGCTGAGAAACATCGAGCCGACGATGCGAAGGTAATATCCCGCGCTCACGGCCGCATTGATGACCAGGATCACGACGAGCCAAGTGAGATTCGCCTTCCACGCCGGCAGGATCAGGAAGAATTTTCCGAAAAATCCGATCGTCAGCGGAATGCCGATGAGGCTGAAGCAGCTCACGGCCATGGCCAATCCCAGAAGCGTGTGCTCGCGTCCGGCGCCGGCGATGTCGTCGAAGGTTTCGGCGCTGGTGAACGGCTGATTGAGCCGGCCGGGCAGGAGAATCAGCACGCCGAACGCGGCGACGTTCATCAATCCGTAGGCGGTCAGATAGAACAGAATCCCCTGAAGGGCGGTGGATTGAACTTCGTAATTGGTGGTGCTGATAAGGGCTGTGACGCCAACGAGCATGTAGCCGCTGTGTGCGATCGAGCTGTACGCGAACAGCCGTTTGATGTTGACCTGCACAAGGCCCAGCACGTTGCCGACGCTCATGGTGAGGACGGCCAGAACCCATAAAAGCTTCACGATCTGCGGCGCGATGTGCCAGGTTCCGGCGGTGACGGCGAATAGGACCTTCAAGAGGGCGACAAACCCGCTGATTTTGGGAACGAAGCTGAGGAACGCGGTGACGGGCGTGGCCGCGCCCTGGTAAACATCACCGGCATAAAAGTGAAGCGGGACGACCGCCATCTTGAACGCAAAGCCGACGATCAGCAGAACCACCGCCAATAGTTGCCAGGAGGTCAGGCCGGTGATCGGATTGATGCGCTGCGCGATCAGATCGAGCCGAGTGGTTCCCGTGGTTCCAAAGAGATAACTGAATCCAAAGAGCATCAGCGCCGCGGCCATGGCGCCGAGGAAGAAATATTTGACGCCCGCTTCCTGCGCGATGGCCCGGGGCGCGGAGATGCTGACCATGATGTAGGTTGGAATGCTGGCCAACTCGATGCCGAGAAACAGCAGCATGATGTCGTTGGCGCCGGCGACGAGGAAGATGCCGGCGATGGACAGGAGCATCAGGCCGAAGAACTCGGCCGCTTCGGTGCCGAAGTGATGCGCCGGGCCGCCGGTGGCGTCGCTGTTGCTGGGCCAGGCGAGCAGCACCAGCAGCACTCCGATGGCGGAGGAAAGCAGCTTGACGTAACGGGCAAATTCATAAATGCGGACGCTGTTCCAGCGTAAATCGAGCCGCGGTGCGCTGCCGCCGATCATCGAAAGCTGCGAGGCCCCCGCCACCAGCAGAGCCAGGATAGCCAGAACGGGCGCGGCGCGACGGGTGGCGGCTTTCATCGAGACGCCCATCAGCAATAGGACGCACGCGACCGCGCAAAGCACGATTTCCGGAAACATCGCTCGAAGCAGATCGTTCATGGTTTCAGCGCCAGTTCGGCGGCAGGGATCAACCCGCGGTGCTGCGCACCGCCGTTAAATTGTTGCAGTTGTGCAATCGGTTGTTCAATGCGGGTGACGGCGTCGTTCATCGAGCGCAGGACTCCGGATGGATATACGCCCAGCAACACGACCGCCAGCGCCAGGGGGACAAGAATCGCGATCTCACGCTTGCCGATATCACCGGGAACCTCGCCGTGCCCATGCAAGTCCGGCGTTTTGAGCGGGCCGAAGATGATGCAGGCAACCATGTGCAGCATGTACACCGCCCCGAGGATGATTCCCAATGCGGCAAACGTGCCGAACCCGATGCCGAGATATTGCGACGTGAACGCGCCGAGGATCGTCAGGAATTCGCTGACAAATCCGTTGAGGCCGGGCAGGCCGATGCTGGCCAGCGTGAAGAGGACGAAGAAAAACGCGAGGATAGGCATTCGCCTCGCGAGGCCGGAGAGTTGTTTGATGTCGCGCGTGTGATAGCGGTCGTAGATCATTCCGATCACGAGGAACAGGGCGCCGGTGCTGAGGCCGTGGTTGATCATGTACAGCACCGAGCCCTCGATGCCGTAGGTGTTCAGGGCGATCATTCCCAGCACGCAGAATCCCAGGTGCGAGACCGAACTGTAGGCCACAAGTTTTTTCACATCCTGCTGGACCCAGGCGACCAGCGCGCCATAGATGACGCCGATCACGCATAGCCAGCCCAGGAAATGGATCACGTGAGGGAAAGCGACGGAATTGGCGGTGAGGATTCCAATCGGCAGGGCGAGGCGAAGCAGACCATAGGTTCCCAACTTCAGCAGCACGCCGGCGAGAATGACGCTGCCGGCCGTTGGGGCCTCGGTATGGGCAAGGGGCAGCCAGGTATGGACCGGAAACAGCGGCACTTTCACGGAAAACCCGGCGAGCAGGGCCAGCAAAACCCAGAATCGCTCGGAATCGGTGAGGGAACTGCGGGCATAATCGACGATGGCTGCGATATCGAACGTGCCGGCGTGGTATCCGAGATAAATCGCGGCCGCGAGCGTGAAGACCGAGCCGGTGAACGTGAATAGAAAGAATTTCCCGGCGGCGCCGCGGCGTTCGGGTCCGCCCCAGATGCCGATGATGAAGAACATCGGAACCAGGGTCAGTTCGAAGAAAATGTAGAAAACGAGAATGTCGCGGGTGACGAAAACGCCCAGCATTGCCGCCTGGAGAAGCAGCATCCAGGAGTAATATTCGCGCGGCCGGTCCTTGATGACCTCCCAACTGGCAGCGATCGACAGGGGCATCAGCAGCACCGTCAACAGAACCAGCCAAAGGGCGATCGAGTCGATCCCCAGCGAAAATGACGAGCCGAACGGCAACGCGAGATGGGGATTGTCAAAGGTGAATTGAAACCCTGAAAAACCGTACTGAAATTCGCAGGCGATGACGATGCCGACGAGCAGCGTGGCCACGCTGATGAGCAGCGCCCACGACCGGGCAGCGGCGATGGGGAGCAATGCTCCGATCAGCGCGCCGGCGGCGGGAATCAGCAGTAGGAGGATCAGCAGTGGACTGTTCATCGCTATCCGTCAGTGCATGAAAACCAGGAACAAGATGGCCGCGAGGCCCAGAAGCATCGCCGCGCCGTAACCCTGCAGATAACCGCGCTGCGTGGAAAATTTCAGGAAATATCCGGTCAACTGGACGATCCAGCCGGCCATGTTCACGAGCATGTCGATGATCCATCGATCAAAACGATATGAGAATTCGCCGATCATGTGCAGCGGATTCACGATCAACGCCTGATAGATCTCATCGACATAGTATTTGCCTTCCAGAAGACGCGTGATGGGGCCGAAGTCTTCGGCCAGCTTGTCGCCAAGGGCCCGGTTCTTCAGATGCAGCAAAAATGCCAGGGCGATGCCGGCGATAGAGATCAGGCCGCTGACAATCATGAGCAAAGAAATCTGCGGCCCGTGTGCGGTTTCGGCTGCGACCACGTGTCCCATGCCTTCGGCCAGATTCGGCCCGGCCGCAGATTGGGCGACGGCCATATTGTAAGAGTCAGAGAACGATGGGCTGGTGCCGAGGAAATCACCCAGATGAGTCGCGGGAAAATTGATGTACCCCGCTGTGATCGCGCCTATCGCCAAAATGACCAGCGGGAGAATCATCAGCATCGGCTCGTGATTGTGATGTTCATCGGAATGTCCGTGCCCGTGGGAGTCGTGAGGCGGCGGCACAACCACAAGCGGGCCTTGAAAGACGCGGAAATAGAGCCGGAATGTGTAATATGCCGTCAAGAAAGCCGCGAAGAGCATCACCACGCCGAGAAACGTGCTGAGACCGAACGACGCGCCGATGATTTCATCCTTGGAAAAGAAACCGCTGACGAGGGGGAAGCCGGACAGCGCCAGACAGCCGGCGAGAATCAACCAGTTGGTTTTGGGCAGGATTCTTTTCAAGCCGGACATTTTGCGCATGTCGAGATCGCCGTGCATGGCGTGCATCACTACGCCGCAGCAGAGAAACAGCAACGCCTTGAAGAATGCGTGAGTGACGAGATGAAAGACGCCGGCCACGGGCGCCAGGCATCCCACACCGACGAACATGTATCCGAGCTGGCTGATCGTGCTGTAGGCGAAAACCTTTTTGAGATCGAATTGCCGCAGGGCAATCGTTGCGGCCATAAGCGCCGTGAAAGCGCCGACCGCGGCGATGGTGAGCATGGCCGCGTGGTTGGAGACGAACAGCGTTCCACACCGGGCGATCATGTAGACGCCGGCGGTGACCATCGTGGCGGCGTGGATCAGGGCGGACACCGGCGTCGGGCCTTCCATCGCGTCGGGGAGCCAGACGTACAGCGGAAACTGCGCCGATTTCCCGAACGCGCCCAGCATGAGCAGGAACGGCACCCATTTCATCGCGGTCGGAACCCATGACGCGTTGACGTGCGGAATCTGCGAAAGCTGGTCGATCGGCAGCGTGGCCAATTCCAAAACGCCGGTGTGCGTTCCGACGCCGGCGCCGAAATAGCTGACCGTTCCAAACGTCAGGAATATGAGCATGATGCCCAGGCCGAATCCGAAGTCGCCGATGCGGTTGACGATGAAGGCTTTTTTCGCCGCTGCGACGGCGGAGGGGCGCTCATAGTAGTAGCCAATGAGTAGATACGAACACAATCCCACGCCCTCCCAGCCGAGGTAGAGCATGATGAAATTGTTGCCCATGACCAGGCAGGTCATGGAAAAAATGAACAGACCGAGGTAGGCGAAGAAGCGGAAATACCCCTCTTCGCCCTTCATGTATCCGGCGGAATAGACGGTGATCAAAAAGCCGATGCCGGTCACCACACAAAGCATGACGGCGGTAAGCGAATCAAAGAACGCCCCGGCGGTGGCCTTGAAAGAGCCGGCCTGAATCCACGTGTACCAATTGACGCTGACACTCATCGGCTTGCCGTCGTGCCACAGACCCATCATGCCGAAGAGAAGGGAAAATGTGATGACGGCGCTGGCGGCGACGCCGATCCAGATCGGCCAATGCGATTGGCCGCGGAGGATTTTGGCGCCGAAGAATCCAGCGATGATCGCCCCCGCCAGGGGCAGCAGCGGGATCAGGTAAGAATATTTGACCGCGAAAAGTGCGTCCATGTTCCTTCAAAAGAAAGTCGCGCTTACCATTTCAAGTCTCGCCACGCGTCGGCATCCAGGGTGTTCTTCTCCCGGAACAACAAAATAACCAAGCCCAGCGCCAGCGAAGCCTCCGAAGCGGCGATCACCAACACGAATATGACAAACGCCTGCCCCGCCAGATTGCCCGTGTACTGGCTGAAAGCGATCAGGTTGATGAGCACACCCTGAAACATCAATTCCGTGCAAAGGAAGATGACGATCATGTTTCTGCGGGTGATGAAGCCGATGAGTCCGATCACAAACAGGATCGCGCCGACGGCCAGATAATATTGAAGCGACAAAAATTGCATGGTCATCAGTTCTGCGGAAAATCCTTTTGCCTGGGATTGGTCGTGCCGTACACGGGAATGCTCCGCGGATCGTCGCTGACCGGCGTGGCGTTGGCGGAGATGGTCTCGATGCTCGGCTCGAACCTCTCATCGATGCCGACGACTCGCCGCCGGGCGATGACGATGGCTCCGACCATGCTGACGGTCAGGATCAGCCCCGCCAACTCGAAGTTCACGATCTGATTTTGGAAGAGATATTGCCCGATCGACTGTGTCGAGCCGTGAACCCGCTCTTCGCCGGACAGTTGTTGGGCCGCGGGGGGCGCGTAGTTCGGCGCTGCAAGTCCATCACCCTTATCGAAAATGACGAACAGCAGCACACCCATCAGGGCAAAGCCGATGCACGCGGCCGTGAACGGCTCGCGGCTGTGAACGTCGCATTCAGCTAGGCCGGCCAACGGCGAACGATCACCCGGCGTCTGCGCCGAAGCGGCCAGCATGATGACGAAAACATAAGTAATGAGAATCGCCCCGGCATAGATCAGAACCAGCGCCGCGGCCATGAATTCCGCATACATCAGGATAAACAGGCCCGCGCTGGCGAAGACGGTCAGAACGAAATAGAGAGCTGAATAAACCGGCCGGGGATGGGTAATCACTCGGATAGCGCCGAAGACGGCGATCGCGGAAAAAATCCAGAAATACGGTCCGGTCTCCGACTTGGCTGGGCCGAAGGCGGCGCGAAAAAGAATGATCCCCAGCACCAACGCTGCGACGGCCAGAAGCAGGCCTCCCAACTTCGGCGATTGTTTCCGGCTCGGCAGAAGCAGAAGCGTGCCGACCCCCCCCGCTACGCAGAGCAGAAGGATCACCAGCGGCTCGATCATATAATTCGTCGAGCCGGCTTCCGCCAAAAACACCGTTGAATGAACCGCAAGCATGGGAAACAAGGCCGCAAAGTCTAAGAACGGCCCCCGGGGTTTGCAAGGAGTGCGTGCGGGATTTCACAAACCGCGTGGAATCGCCATAACATCGGCTCTATGTCTCAGCCGCCCCTGCGAATCATTATTGCCGCATTGGGCAGCTATGGAGACGTGCATCCATTTCTGGCGCTGGGGCGGTCTCTGCGGGATCGAGGCCACGATGTGCGTTTTATCGCGCCGGCAATGTACGAGTCCCTGACGCGAGCCGCCGGCCTGCAATTCATCCCGGTTGGAACGATCGAGCAATTTGAGCGACTTTCCACCAACGCGAAGTTGTGGCACCCAACCCAGAGCTTTCGAGTCGTCGCGGAGGGAACGGCCGAACTCTTTGAACCGTTCTACCGGGCAATCGTCGAAAACTACGAACAAGGGAGCACGATTCTGGTGCTGTCGTCGCTGTTGCTGGCCGGCCGGGTGGCTCAGGAAGTATTGGGCGCGCCGGCGGTCAGCGTTCATCTGTCCCCGGCAATCATTCGCAGCATCGAGAATCCGCCCTGGATTCCCCCGCTGCCGGTGTCGGCTCGGCTGCCGAAATGGTGGAACCGGCTGACCTTCCGGGTGGTGGACGTACTGGTCGTCGATTGGCACTTGACTCGTCGGCTGAACACATTTCGGGCGACGCTGGGATTGGGCCCGGTGCGGCGGATTTTTGACGGATGGATGCACTCGCCGGATCGACTGATAGGCCTTTTTCCGCCGTGGTTCGGCCCGCCGGCCGGTGATTGGCCGCCGCAGACCGTGCTGAGCGGATTCCCGCTCTACGATGAGGCGGACATCACGCCGATCGACCCGCAACTGGAAAAGTTTCTGGAAGACGGCCCACCGCCGATTGCGTTCACTCCCGGCAGCGCGATGCGGCACGGTCAGCGATTTTTCGCGGTGTCGGTGGAAACGTGCCGGATGCTGGGACGCAGGGGCCTGCTCGTTTCGCGCCATCCCGAGCATCTGCCGGCCGATCTTGGGCCGGCGATTCGCCACGTGGAATACGCGCCGTTCAGCCGGCTGCTGCCGAGATGCGCGGCCATCGTGCATCACGGCGGCATCGGGACGTCGGCCCAGGCCTTGGCGGCGGGAATACCGCAGTTGGTCGTTCCGATGGCCCACGATCAGGCGGACAATGCATTGCGATTGCAAAAACTAGGCGTCGCCGAGTTCCTGCGGGCAAAACGATTTTCGCCGCGCGCCGCCGCGTGGAAATTGGAACGGGTGATGGACCCGGCCCATCGCGCCGTTTGCATGGTTGTGAAAAAAAAATTCACGGCCGAGAACCCGGTTGTGAAAACGGCCGAACTGATCGAGCAAACTCTCGAAATCGCCCGCGGCCGGATCACTTCGCTAGCGCGCGATGCGGTGACGGCTCAGATCCACGCGTGAGCCGGCAAATTGGATGCCTTCTTCTTCCAGCATTCGCCTTTTTTTGGGCAGACCGTGGGCGTAGCCGGTGAGACGGCCGTCGCTGCCAACGACGCGATGGCAGGGGACTTGCGGAGTATAGGGATTGCGATGCAAAGCCCCTCCAACGGCGCGGTAACCGCTGGTTTTCAGGCGGCGGGCCACGTCGGCATAGGTCATCACCCGACCGCGCGGGATGCGGGCAGTGATTGCCCAAACCTTCTGCTGGAAGGACATTCCAGGCAAGATTCGTCCGCGGCGAATTTCAGATTCCAGATTCCTTGGGGTAGCCTTCATGTTGCCTCCTCATTAAGATTTCCCGGAATATTACCGGAACCGCTGCTGAATGCGTATACAATTTGTCGAGATTAATATATAGCGGAAAGAACCGAGCGGATGAGCACGATTCATTTACCCACCGATCATTTACCCGCCGATGAAGTCCAATCTTCGCCCGTTGTGCGTCCCATCTCGGCCCGCATTCCGATCGGCCGGTTGTCGCGATGGTACGACAGGATTGAGGCGTTCGTCAGCCGGCTTTCCGTGCGAGATAATTTCTGGCACCGAGTCTGTTCGCTCATCTGGTTGCCCTACGCGTTTTTCAGCGGGATCAGGATCAAGCGGATCAATGCCGAGACCTACGCGGCGATTCTTCCGTTCCGGCGGTTTAACCGCAATTGGTATCGAGCCATGGCCGGCGGCGCGCTCCTGGCCAACAGCGAAATCGCCGGCGGCATGTACGTCTTCGGAATCTGCGGCGGAGATTACACGGTTGTCTGCAAGCACCTGGAATACACCTTTCTGCGACCCTGCTTCGGACCGGCGGTTTATAGGATGACGCCGCGCGAGAATGTTGGGCAGTTGTTGGTCGGAGGGGACGAATTCAACGTCACGCTGGATTTGGAGATTGTCCAGCAGGTTTCGACGCCGGGCGACCGTGACAAACGCGTTGGGCGATGCGAGGCCACGTTCCATGTCACGCCGAAGATTCAGCACAAAATCAAGAAGGCGAGGAAAAAGGGAATCCTCGTCGGTTCGGATATTTAGCATGCCCTGATTCTCCTTTCGCATACACTTCCGATCCGTGGACGAATCGAGTTCAACCAACAGCCTATCCAGCGCCGGCCGCGTTGCGGGATGGTCGGTCTATCTGGCCATGTCCTGGACGTGGTGCATCGGCATGTATCTGCCGGTGATTCTCATGCGGGAACTGGGCATCTGGGGCGTCATCGCGTTTGCGATCCCGAACATCGTCGGCGCCGTGGCGATGGGATGGGCCTTGCGCGACCGCCGGCAAAGCGAACAGATCGTCGGTCAGAATCACGCCGCGGTGATCTGGTTTTCGCTGATTACGATCGTCTTCCACGCCTATTTCGCGGCCTGGCTAATTCGCGCAATCGCGGGGCCTAACGCCGGCCCGGCGCTGGCCGCATGTTTTTTTTTGTTCTGGCTCATTCTTCACTGGCGACGCGGCGGCCAATTTCTGGCGGCGAGTTTGGTGCTGGGAGTCTCCGCGGCGGTGATGGCGTGGGGATTTTCCCGAGGCGAACTGCCCTATGTCGCTCAGCCCCTGCCGGGCGCAAGCCTTCCACCCATCAGCAACCTTTGGCTCGCCCCTGCCTGGATGCTGGGATTCCTTTGCTGCCCATGGCTGGATCCGACGTTTCATGCGGCCAGGCAGGCGATGCGGAGATCCGAATCCCGCGCGGCTTTCACACTGGGTTTCGCCGTCATCTTTCCGGCAATGCTCCTGATCACCGTCGCGTACAGCGGCTGGCTGGTGGCGGCGTTCGATCGGTCGCGCTATCCCCAGTTGGCGATCATCCTGGCCACCTACTTGATCGTCCAAAGCTGCCTGACGGTGGCTCTGCACGCGCAGCAGATTGCCCGGATCGGAGGAAAAATCCGCCTCCGGCGATTTCTCGGTTTCAGCGCTCTGCTGGTGGTCGCGGTTCTTCTCGGCGTGCTGCTTCCGAACCGATTCACCTACAACGGAATCGCTTCGGGCGAATTGATCTACCGGGTACTTCTTGGCTTCTACGGCCTGATCTTTCCAGCATACATCTGGCTGCGGATGGTTCGGCCGCACCGATCCATGCCGCGCGTTGTCGTGGTGATCGTGATCGCGGCGCCGCTCTATTGGCTGGCGTTTGCCAACGAGCAAATGATCTTCGCGACCGTGGGCGCCGCGCTGATCGTGCTGGCAAAATTCCTTCCGGAAACTCAGGCGACGGCGGGTTGAATATCCTCCTCGGGGGAAGGGCGGGCCGTTTGTGGAAATTCGCAAGTGACGGTTGTTCCCACGCCCATGGCTGATTGCAGACTGACCACCCCGCCGAGGGCGTGAACGGCATGTTTGACGATGGCCAGCCCCAGCCCCGTGCCGCGGCCGGCGCTTCCGCTACGGGCGGAATCAACCTGATAAAACCGCTCAAAAACCCGGTCGAGATGTTCCGGCGCGATTCCGATACCCGTATCCGAGACGCATAGCGTCACCGTCCCGCCGGGCTGTGACTCTCGAACCGAAACCGTCACCCGTCCGCCGCCTGACGTGAACTTGATGCTGTTCTCCACCAGGTTTTTCAGAACCAGGTTAATCAGGCGGCTATCGGTGCGGATTTCCGCTGGAGTATTTGGGTCGCCATCGCCCAAACGGAGGTCCACGTTCTTTTGCCGGGCCGTCGCGGCCATGGTCGATCGGAGAACGGAAAGCAATTCAGAGGTCCTTACCATGATCACGCGCGGCTGAATGTCGGCGTTTTCGACGCGCGACAAGTCCAGCAGATCGCGCAACAGTTCTTCCAGGCGGCGCAGATGTCCGTCAATGATGGCAATGCATTTTTCGCACTGGGCCGGATCCTCGTGATAAACCTCGCGGAGGGTCTCGAACGCGATCTTGATGGCGGCGATGGGAGTCCGCAATTCATGGCTGGCGTTGGAGGCGAAATCGGTTTTCATCTGCACCGCGCCGGCCAGGGTGCTGACATCGCGCAGAACCAGCAGCGCGCCCCCGCCAGGGGCGCGGGTGGCGACCGCCTGATAGGTGCAGCGTTGCCCGTTGCGGACCAGACGGATCTCCCGATGCAGCAGCGTGGTCGGTCCCGCAGCCTTGGCGCTGCCGGCGCCGACAACCGCCTCATACAATTCCACGATCTGCTCGTCGTTCACGACGCTCACCATTTTCTGCTCGAGAGCCTGCTGCGGCTGAAGGGAAAGGAGCCTGGCGGCCGGTGCGTTCATAAGCGTGATGCGACCGGCGGGCCCAACGGCGAGGATCGGATCGGGAAGCGTATCCACCAGGGCCTGCAACCCGCCCCGCTGCTGTTGCAAGTCGGAAAGCTGGCGGTGGGCCTGGGCGGCAAGCTGATTGAGATTGACGGCCATCCGCTGCATGGCGTCAGCGCCGTGTGGCTGAACACGCACGTCCCACTCCCCGCGCGCCATGCGGGCCGCGGCCTGTTCAAGCCGGCTAAGAGGCAGCACCCATTTCCGGCGACGAAGAACGACGCCAGCCAAAACCAGGATGACCGATGCCCCCAGCGTATCCAGCGCCAACATTCCCGGGGTGTGCCAGGCCCGCGGGCCGATTGCGGCAACGGCGACCACGACGCCGATCACGAGGCCCGTACCGAGCACGGGCAAAAGAAATCGGACCAGCAGGGACTGCGGACTCATGCTCAAATTATCAAACGGAAAAAGAGCAATGCAAGATGATTTTCCCGATTCGCGGAAAGCGGATGAACTGGACAAAGCCCACGGCGCGGCCATGGGCTTGGGCAGCGTTTTAATCATTATCTTCCGGCGATTCCCGTAGGCGGTACCCGACGCCCCGAACGGTGTTCACCAGCCAACTGGCCGTGCCGAGCTTTTTGCGGATCGCGGTGATGTGCACGTCGATGGCCCGATCGGTGACGAAAACGTCGGTGCCCATGGCTTTGTCCATGAGCTGATCGCGCGTCAGCACGCGCCCGCGCGCGATGAGCAGGGCCGAGAGAAGTTTGAATTCGGTGAGAGTCAATTTGATCGACTCCCCGTCAACGAGAACCTCGTGCTTGAATGTGTCGATCTTGAGTGGGCCAGCCCGCAGAATCCCGCTCTCCCCGAGCGTGCCGGAGTCGGCTTCGGCTCGGCGAAGAACGCTGCCCACGCGCGCCAGCAGAACTTTCATGCTAAACGGCTTGGTGACGTAATCATCCGCTCCGAGCGTCAATCCAACCACCACATCCGTTTCCTCACCCTTGGCGGTCAGCATGATGATGGGAAGATTCGCCGTCCGCGCATCCGCCTTGAGCCGCCGGGTGACCTCCGTCCCGTCGATGCCCGGCAGCATCAAATCCAGAATGATCAGATCCGGCGCATTTTTACTGGCGATGTCCAGCGCCGAATTGCCGTCGCCGGCAACCATCGTCTCATAGCCGTTGCGGCCGAGGTTGTAAGCGAGGAGATCGACGATGTCCTTTTCGTCATCCACGATGAGCACTTTTTTCTTGGTGGTTGACGATGCCGGGAGTCGCACTGCGGCCTGACGGCCGGGGTCGTTCATTCGGCTCATATGTGTCCGCTCCAGCAGGTTCATTGGCTCGGGCCCTCTTGCTCTTTCCCATTCAATTTGATGCTCGATAACTTTCGGTGATTTGCCCTCGGCGTCAAGGCATTAGCGCCGACTTAGCGCGATCTCCGCGCGACCTAAATATCGGTTTTCCCAGCCATATTATCCTTGTTCCGCCATCATTTACCAAATTCGGTGGCCGAGTTATCATTTCCAATCGGTTGGAGCGGATTGAGAAACAAGGCAAACTTTGCAGGAGTTCCAGATGGACCAGTTGAATCGAAGGGAGTTTGTCGCCGCCGTGGCTTGCGCGGCCTGTCTGTGCGGGTTGGGAAGTACCGCGAACCTGTTGGCCGATGACTCAACCGCCGCTCCGAGCACTCTGGATGCTGGCCCGAAATCGGACTACTCCGCCGACGGCATCACCCCCACCTGGATGCCCGCCCCCAACAAGGTTGCGATCATTCGCCACGAGGGCAAGATTTACGCCTGCACCTCGGTCTGCACACATCACGGCGTCACCATCAACGAAGCCGACGACAAGGACAGTTTTATTTGCCCCAAGCATCATTCGAGGTTCAACATCGACGGAATCGTAACCCGCGGCCCAGCTAGAAAGCCGCTGAAGCGCTATGCCATCTCCGTCGATGCCAATGGCCATATCATCGTGGACAAATCCACTTCGTTTGATAAGGACCAATGGGATGATCCGAAAAGCTTTGTCAAGGTTGGGTAGGGTTGGTTCGCTTCAAGATAAGCGTAGGCCAGGAGTCGTCCGGCGTGACACCACTGACTTGCCCCGCGATCGCGAAACCGCGATACATGGGATCAGCCGCCAGAAGGCGCAGGGGAGTTGTCGCCGGGGCGACGAGCGGCCCGCCAATGGATTTTACGGACAACCGCCGGTGCATCAGGGCCAGCGGCTCGTCTGCTGAGAGCCGGCCGGAGATGGCAACGGGCTGGCCGCTATCGCCGCAGTCCATCGCGAGGTTCATCGTCCGCAGTTGGGACAAACTGAAAAACACCGGGCGAACGGAGTCCTCAACCGGCATCCGAAAATCGGCGTCGCGATGCGAGACCTGATAAACCCAATCATCCTTCAAGGCCGATCCGTCGATTAAACGTACGACTCCGCCGCGGCGGAAAATCGGAGAAGATTTGCGATTCTCCGACGCAAAAACGAATCCCGCGAGAATGGACGCCGCGACGATCGCGACCGCCATCCAGCGCGATCGCCACAAAGCGATCCCGGCAACGATCAGGCAGTAAATCGCGCCCAGCAAAAAAATATGCCGGCGGAATTCAGCACTGCGGCCGGCGACCCAGCCGTAGGTGGGCGCATACGCATCGCTGTCCACCATCGGCGCAAGACGCAGGTTTGCCGACGCGAGCCACCATGGGCCGCTATGTTGCCACGGGAGAATCCCATCCGGACGCGCTTCCCCCATCACCGCCAACTCAACACCGGCGGCAAACAGATCGCCGCGGACCGACGACGAGATTTTCGTCAGCGCTTCGGGTGTCAGAAGAATGGCATCAAGTGTTTCCCACGCCATCGCCGGACCGTCCATGCCACTCGGCAAATGTAGCAAAATCACCCGACGCCCGCGGAAAAGGCTGCCCGCCGCCGAATCATCGTTCAGCGTGCTGGCCACCAGCCAATCCGAATCCTCCAGCGGATGCAGCGAGGAAAAACTCCCTCCAGAACCATCCGGCAACCGCCAGCGGATATCGCGAACGTTCCGGTCAATGACGAGCCAGGGGAATATTCCGTGCGGGTTGCCGGCCCATTGCACGAGCGAGGTGATCGCGCCCGATGCGGACAGTTGAATGATGCCGTCAGCGGACTTTCCGGAAGAAATATCCCATCGCACCGGCATCGCCCGGCCGGGGTGAAAATATCCCTTGAGCGGCAACGAGACGGCATCTGCGTGGGCCTCTTCAACACCGAAAACAAAGAGGGCACAGAAAATGAAACCCGAAATCCGAAATCCGAAACGAAGAAGCGGGCACTTTGTCTTCATTCGGTCATTCGGATTTCGGATTTGATTCGTCATTCGGATTTCGGATTTATTTCTTCTCACATTCCCAACTCCGTCGCCAATCGCAATGCCTCCGCAACGCTCCACGCCTGCGCGAAGCAACCGACAGGTCGATGCGGCTCATCGCCTTCGAAGATCTCACTGATCTGGCCAATGCACGCCTCCTGCATCGTTTCCAGCAGTGGCTCGAGCCATCGCCGCGCCTGGGCGACCGCCTGACCCGAGCGGTCATGCACTTTCAGGTACGCATCCAGAAACGCTCCGAGCGGCCATGCCCACACCGTGCCATTGTGATATGCCGCATCGCGATCGCACATGGGACCTAAATATCGGCCGTGATAGTTGGGAGCGCCCTTTGCCAGCGACCGCAACCCCGCCGGCGTGAGCAATTCGCGCCGGACGGCCTCGACCACCGCCTCCTGCTGTGGGCGCGTCAGCGGGCTATGCGGCAGGCTCACCGCGAAAATCTGATTGGGGCGCATCGACGCATCCCGCACCGAATCGTTCACTACATCCGCCAATCCCCGAAACGGATTCAGCCAGAACGCCTTGCGAAAACTCTCGGCCACGCGGTCGGCGCGCGGATGATCGCCGATGAGCCGCAGCGCGTGATACCACAGGGCGTTGATCTCCACGGCCTTGCCCTGCCGGGGCGTGAAACAGACGCCGTTGCACTTGGCATCCATCCACGTGAGCTGCGTGTTTTCATCGCCCTGGTTCACCAATCCATCGGCCGGGTCGACCTGAATGTGAAATCGCGTCCCCTTTGTGTAGTCGCGCACGATCGCATGACAAGCCGGGCGAAGGAATTTTTCAAAGGTCGCCGAATCGCGCGAGAGCCGCAGATATTCAAACGCGGCATGAATGAACCAAAGGCTCGCATCCACCGTGTTGTACGAAGGCTCATTGGTATAGTCGTCGAATCGGTTGGGGATCATCCCTTCGCTGACATATTGCGCAAAAAGGCACAGGACCTGCCGGGCTTCATCAAACCTGCCGGGACATAGAAATAAGCCGGGGAGAGAAATCATGGTGTCGCGTCCCCAATCGGCGAACCAGGGATATCCTGCGATCACGGTGCAGCCCGGCCGGCCGTCGGGCGATTTACGGGCGACGATGAAATCGTTGGCCGCGTGATGCAGCCGCTGAATGGTCGGCGACGCCGACGGCGTCAATTTCACCACGTCGCGCCGCCGCGCGATCTCCCGGTCCCAGTTGAAACTGGCCATCGGATCCACGCCGGCCCACAGCGTAATCGATGCCCGGCGCGAGGCCGTGAAAACGAATCGGCCGGGAGTATACAGATCCTCCTTGTCATCCATCCCGCGCTCGGTTTCGACGGCGTAGGTATGTCCATACCACCAATCCGGCCGCGGCTCAAAAGAGCCGCCATCCGCCGTGATAACCAGCTTGTTCGATTCCAGCTTGAGCGAACAATCCCTCGCTCCGTGCGATTCCTCGAACGTCGCTTTCTCATGCCGCAGCGCGTGAAAATCCATCATGCGCACGAACGGCATGAGCGAAAGCTCAACCTGGCGCTCGCCGGGATCGACGGTATAACGAATGCCGACGGCGTTGTTTTGCCAGGGCATCTGGACTTCCTTGATGACGCGAATGCCCTGGGCCTCGTATTCCCAGCGCGCCAGCGCAATTTCCATATCGAACCGGCGAAGATACTTGTCTCCGCGTGGGTGAAACGTGTCTCCAAACTGATTGACGGATAATTCCAGCGCCCGATCGTCCATGCCCCCAATGCGAAGGCTTTCGCCCAGGCGGTTGAGCATAAGAAACCGCCCCACCGGCGGCAGAAGCGCGGCACAGAACAGCCCGTGATAGCGTCGGGTATTGCATCCGACGATGGTTCCGGAGGCGAATCCACCGAGGCCGTTGGTGATGAGCCATTCCTGGTGAAGATGCGAGCGCAGCTCGCCGTAGGTTTCGATGGAATAGAAGACCATAAGCGCAAGAGTTTGCGAGCGACAGGTTGCAAAAGCAACCTTGACACATCTTTGTGGATGATGAATATGATTCGTTCGCGGAATTGGAGCACCTTTAGCTCAATTGGATAGAGCGTCGGTCTACGGAACCGAAGGTTGCAGGTTCGACTCCTGCAAGGTGCAATCAGTCGGCATCGAATGCCAAGCCGTCTCGTGGGTGGCGAGAATTCTGCATGCCCGCGCACCCGTCGACCGATCTTTCGACTGTCACGCTTGCCGTGCTGGCTGGTGGACAAGGAAGCCGCATGGGCGTGCCCAAAGCTCGGCTTCAGCTTGCGGGCCGACCGATCCTCGGCTGGCTTCTCGAACGAATGCAATGGCCCGGTCCGACCATGCTCGTCACGGCGCCGGCAGTCGTTCATCCCCCCGGTTACGAATTGTTCGATCGCGAGGTCGTTGATCCTACCGATGGCTTGGGACCTCTTCGCGGAATGTTGACGGCACTGAAACAATTGCCGACTCCGATGGCGGTGATCGTCACCGTCGATATGCCGGGCGTGGTTCCATCCATGCTAAGTTGGCTCGTTGAATCTTTGGCGGCCAAGCCACACTGCGATGGAGTCATGTGCCGTGTCAAAACCGGCGTCGAACCATTTCCATCCGCATTCCGCGCCGCCGCCGCCGAGATAATCGCCACGCGATTGGACGCCGGCCGGCGGTCTGTTCAGGACCTCTGTTCCGACAACGCGTTCTCCGCACTGGAAACGCCCACCGATTGGCCAGCGGAGGCATGGATCAATCTGAATACTCGAGCCGACTTGGCAGCCTTCGAGGCGACGCATGCCATCCAAACTCCGGAGCAGAAAGATTGAAGCTCAGGATTCAGCCCCGACACACGCACCGCGCCAGCCTTGAGCGCGGGTCGATGGCTGATGGTGTCGGCGGCGTCGGTCGTGACCTCATTCGCGGACGATTCCGGACATCATAGATTGTTCCAGCGCATCGGCAGCAAAACCATTCCCGCCGGCTGCGAATCGCCACGCTCGGCACAGTCAAAATCCATCGACTTGCTCTGACACGAGAAATTCGCGATAGCGTGCAGGAAACGAGCCCGCGTAGCTCAGTTGATCAAATTGAGTGCGAAAATCCCTCGGAAATACAGGGAGTTACTTGTCAAGGTGAACACATGGTGGACGCGGCAGGGCCGCCGACCGGCCTGAATTGCCATCAACCGGCCGACACCGATTCGGAACTTGCGATGCTCATTGCCTTCTGGCCGAAAATGCCGGACTCGATTCGGGCTGGGATCGTGGCGATGCCGCGGGCGGTTCTGGAGAAGTATTAGAACAGCAGCGGCATGTATCGCGTTAGCAATTGACGAAATGCGCCCGGCCGCGATGGGGAGTGGTCCACTCCTCAGGTACGGATCAAGGTCAAACGGCTATAGCCGGTTCAGATGCGATGGGCCACTGGCTTGAGGCTTGTATCGGCTGCCGCTTTAGCAATTGCTACTGTCTTGCTTGGACGATACCGCGACTTCTTGCGAGACAATAGAACGGTAAGAGACAAATTGCGAATCGGCGGAAACTCGATCACGTACCGAAAATTCCCGAGCTTTCGGCCAATTTTTGGGGGTCGTCGGATACGGACGACGTTCCTGCTCATAGGATAGCGCGTGTAGCACCTGGATTTTTTATATTGCACCAGATTTATTTTGCGCAACGGCGTGCGGCGCATCTATATCGTAAGAGTCCGATGCCCGAACCTACAAAGTCCTACGTCATGCGGCAGGCTTTGAACCGGTTGCTAGACGCACAGGGAGATCGTCTATACGCAACGCTGGCGCGGCTGACTTTGCGGGCGGATGTCGCGGCGGAGCTTTTTCAGGACTTGTTTGTGCGCCTTGGCCGAAACAATGCTTTCGCCGAGGCAAATGATCCAACGGCCTATGCGTTCAGATCGGTGATCAACCTCGCAATGGAATGGCGCCGAAAAGGGCGAACTGGTGTAAAGCCGGTGCCGCTGGCGGCGGCGATGGAAATCGTTTCTGTCGAGCCGTCGCCGCTCCAACGATTGGTGCTCTCGGAGCAATATGAACGGTTGCTCGACGCTCTAAGCGAGTTGGGTGAATCGGGCCAAAGGATTTTCGTGATGCGGTTTATCGAACAGCAATCATACGAAGCGATTGCCAGGGAGATCCAAACGACGCCGCATCGAGCGCGCGGTTTATGCCACGCCGCTGTGCGGCAGCTTCGCGGAAAGCTGGCAGAGCGGCTTCTACCCGGCAATCCAGTTTGTCCGGAGGAGAACCATGTCTGAACTCCGCGAATATCGGCAGCTTCTGCGTCAGGCTCGCCAATTGGCGCATATGCCGATCGCCCTTGGGGAGATGCACGATGCGGTGACTGCGGTGCGGCGGCAACTCGCCACAGGCGATACGCGCCAGTGGCAAACTCAACGCCGAAAGACCCTGCTCATCATGTCCGGCAGCTTGGCCGCGGCATTTGCAGTAGTGGTCGCTCTATTCGCAGTCACGGCAATGCTGCCCAAAAAAGTGGATGCCGCCGAGGCGCTGCAGAATGCTGCCAACGCAACACGGGGCTTCAAGGGATGGGTGCATGTCATGCCGGTTGGTCAGGGCGACCCTTTGTCGGCAATAAAACTGCGCGTTCAATCCATTGACATCAACACCAGCAGCGGCGATTTCGCGATCGTCGCGAATGTATATGGCGCACTCATTGTCCAAATGTACTCACCGGCGGCGCACGAAATGCGGACGTATACCAGTCTCTCCGGTACGGTCCTCATCTCGTCGGTGCCGGGCGATGCCGCCGAGACGCGGCGCGCTGCCGAGTTTCCATTCAAGCTGGCTGACTTCCTCAAGCGGATAACGTCGCGCGGTCTTACTGCGCCCACTGTGGCCGAATCAAACGATCAGGGTTTACAGAAATTCAATTTGACGCTCAGTGATGATTCAAAAAAGACGCTGGATCAGTATCCAGAGCTGCCCAATGGCAACGCGACCCTATGGGTCGATCCACAGTCGAAACTGATCCGCAAAATGACTTCCCAGATAGAGGGTCAGCCGGTAATCATGGAATACACTTATGGCGAGCCGAATATTCGCGATATCTACGATCTCGGCGTGCCGAAAACGGCACGGATCGTGGACAATCGCCAGGTCGAAACGGATGCGAATCGCCCGGCGATGTCCAATCTCCCTCCGACCGCGCAATTGGTAAAAGACGAGTCGATCGACGTGAAAGC
This sequence comes from Tepidisphaeraceae bacterium, assembly GCA_036267155.1. GTDB lineage: Bacteria > Planctomycetota > Phycisphaerae > Tepidisphaerales > Tepidisphaeraceae > PALSA-1353. The sequence continues at coordinate 11,810 of DATAWP010000018.1, read as the reverse complement.
ATTTGAGGCCCGCCTGCAGAAACGAATCGACCGCGATTGGGGCGATTTCGTATTGCTGGAATGCCACAAGACTGGGCGCGGCCACTCGGAAGGCCAACTCACGATCGACGCGCGGCAGGGCGATAAAGCGCTGTATGCAATTTATCTGCTCTCTCCCGAACTGGCGCTCTGGGGCGGCGAAGGTTTCCCAAAGGGCTGGCCGACACCGATGCTTTCCGACGTGGTTTCTCAGTTAAGATCGGTACGGCCGCTCGGGAGTGATGCTTTCGACGGCAAAACGGCCTGGCACGGCGATATGATAAGTGGATTCAACATCCAGCCTACCACGGGCAACAGCGCCTCGCTTGAAGTGAAATCCGCGATGGTGTTCTGGCCGCTGCTGGCACCTCTGCCCGACCATTTCGGTTCGAGGAAAGTCGAAATTCTTCGCGATCCGGCGCGACCCGGTCTGATCGTGGTCCACATCGATGAAACCTCCACCTTCCAGGTGCCTGATTCGAAAGCGGCTTACCACTCCGATGCGCTGTATTGGCTCGACCCCGCGCACGACGATCTTCCGGTCGAAACAGTTGAGCACAGCAACGCCCGTGGCGGCGACAAGCTCAACTTCCTGAGGCACGTTGTTTATCTGGACTTCGCACGTGTCGCCGAGGGGCGATGGTATCCTTCGCATTGGCAAGACGGGGTCGAACACTGGCAGCAAATCATCCAAAACGAGAACCTCGGGCCGGAATGGTATGGAGATCCAAATCTCAGAATAACCGACGCGGGCATCCGCTTCCCGACGACGGAGCCGACCCCAGCGCGGCGGTGAGCGATCTGCTTCCTGGGCTGTCTGACAGTAAGGAAGCCACAAGTTCCAAACTTCTCGGGCCCGCTTTCAGGCTCATGGTCAATAGGAGACTATCCACGAGTCGGTTCTCCGTGATTAATCGCTCCGCCGCCATCGCCAGCGTTTTGGGCGGCGCGCTCGGCGGCGGAGTTTCGAGAGGCCTTTAATTCGAGCTTTGCCCGCTATTCGCGCGGAAGATGCCGTGTGCGTTCTTGAAAAATTCGCCGGGCGGATTCGATCAGGTTCCGGGAGGCATAAAAGGATGTTTGCGTGGTGAGCAGATTTAGGGCGACGTTAAAATCAATCAATCGCTCAAGGCCGGCTTCGATCAGAACGCCGAGTGTGCCGACCACTTGAATTCCAACGCGGCGTGCGGTGTCGCTGCCGGCGCGTTCGTCTATCAGAACTAAGTCGGCATGGCGTTCTTGAGCAAGTGATATTGCCGAGGCTTCGCCCCTATCAATCGCGTCGAGAAAACTGATCTGCAAAGGCGATTCGATCTTGAGCCAAATGGGCGCGGTTTGCACCCACGCACGTACGGCATTCGGCGCGTCGGCGTGACTGAGTTCTTCAAGCACCTGCGGCGTCGTTAAGACCTGCCCATACAGGGCCGGCAACGCCTCAATACATTCAATCAGAATCAGGTATTGCAGCGGAGAGTTGTCCGAGACAACGATCATCAGATTGAGGGCTTTCGGCGGATATCGCGCGAGGCTTGCACCTGGGCAGCCAATTCATCGGACGTCAGTTCATCCACGCCGCCATGCTTTTTCAGAATCGTATCCGCATCGTAACTTTGGACACCCAGGAAGCGCTGCAATTGCCCGTGAGTCAGCTTGCGATCACGGTACAACTGAACCGCAAGCGCCTCGCGCGCATAAACGTCCAGGTCGCCGTCCACATTACGCCGAATGGTCGCTTCAAGGTCGCTGGGCAGTTCGACTTTAAGGGTCATATGCCAAATAAGATAACATGCCAGGGGCAAGTGTCGAGCAAAATAGTCTGCCCATTGACTACGTCACTTGGAGCCGCTTCAACTTTAGACGGCCGGGGCGGACGTGGGCGAGGTCAAATTGGGCCTGCTGAACCAGCCAGCTTTCGGCGCTGCCGCCAAAGACTTTGGACAGCCTGACGGCCATTTCCGGCGAGATGCCGCGCTTCTCGTTGACGAGTTCGGACAAGGTCGTCCGCGTTACGCCGAGGGCTGCGGCCGCTTCGGTAATGGTTAAATTCAGTGGCTCGATGCACTGACGACGCACAAAGCCGCCGGGGTGGGGAGGATTTTTCATCTCCATGTTGCCGACTCCTTTCAATGATAATCCGTCAAATCAATATCGATAGCATTGGGACCGTCAAACCGGAAGACCACGCGCCAGTTCGCACGAACCGTCACCGCCCAGACGCCTTTCAGTTGGCCTTTGAGCGGATGCAATCGAAAGCCCGGCAGGTCCATGTCCGACACCGAGCGTGCCGCATCGAGCCGCGCGAGAATGTCGCGCAGCTTGACGACGTGCTCAGCCATCACGCCGCGGCGATCGTCCTGTTCATAAAGACGTTTTAATCCCTTGTGGCGGATGCTCCGAATCAGCCGTAAAACGTAATGCGTTACGTAACGGATGTCAACAAGCCTTGCGAGAGACATCAAGAACCTCATCGGCAAATCCAGTGTTTTGGCAATTCAGAAAGGAAAGCCAATCGCTGCCTTGCTTCGGCGTCAAAACCGCGATAGCGTGCTAAAAACGAGCCCGCGTAGCTCAGTTGGATAGAGCGCTGGTTTCCTAAACCGGAGGTCTCAGGTTCGAATCCTGACGCGGGTATTTTGTCGGGGCAAAACAGGTCCAAAACTTTCACCTGCTGGACACATATATAGAGGGCCAATGTTTTCCGCTGGCTCGACCCGAGGCCGGTCCGTATTCGAGAACTTCCGATGGCCGCTGACTTCGCCCCCCGCATCGCTCGATTTCTACGACGGCCTCAAATTCAATCTCCCAAAACTTGGGCATTTTGAGGCATTGTGGGACATTGACCAGGTCGCGCAGCCTCGATCCATCCTTGATCGCTCGTTACAATGAGATCCGAATGTTCACGCACGGAGGCGCATGTCTATTTTCACCAATGTCCTGGATTTAATCGGCAATACGCCGATGCTCCAGGTTCGATCGTTTGATACGGGGCCGTGTACGCTGCTGGTGAAGCTGGAGAGCCAGAATCCAGGCGGGTCGATCAAGGATCGCATCGGCCGGTCGATGATCGAAGCGGCCGAGCGGGAGAAAAAGATCGCGCCCGGCTCAACGCTGGTGGAAGCGACGGCGGGAAACACGGGGCTGGGATTGGCGCTGGTGGCGGCCAGCAAGGGGTATCGGCTCACGCTGGTGATTCCGGATAAGATGAGCCAGGAAAAGCTGCTGCACTTGCGGGCGCTGGGGGCGACCATTGTGATGACGCGGTCGGATGTGGCCAAGGGGCATCCGCAGTATTACCAGGATTTGGCCGAGCGGATCGCACGGGAGACGCCCGGGGCGTTTTACGTGAATCAGTTCAACAACCCGGCGAATCCGCTGGCGCACGAGCGGAGCACGGCTCCGGAAATCTGGGAGCAGACGAATCACAATCTCGACGCGGTCGTTTGCGGCGTTGGGTCCGGAGGAACGCTTACCGGCCTGAGCCGATACTTTGCCAAGGTGGCGCCCAACGTGCAGATCGTGCTGGCCGATCCGGTCGGATCGGTTCTGGCGGAATACATTCGGACGAAAAAGATCGGCACGGCGGGTTCGTGGCTGGTGGAGGGCATTGGCGAGGATTTCCTGCCGCCGATCGCCGATCTGAGCCGGGTTTCGCAGGCGTACAGCATCTCCGATGCCGACTCGCTGCATATGGTGCGCACGCTTTTGAAGCAGGAGGGCATTTTCGCCGGATCGAGCAGCGGCACGCTGCTGGCGGCGGCGATTCGATATTGCAAGGAACAGAGCAAGCCGAAAACCGTCGTGACGTTCATCTGCGATACGGGAAGCAAATACCTCACGAAGGTTTACAATGACTTTTGGATGGCGGATCAGGGATTGGCGGGCCGGACAATTTACGGCGACCTGCGCGATCTCATCAGCCGGCCGTTCCGCGAGGGCGCCGTCGTCACGGTTGGGCCGGATGATCCCCTGACCGTCACCTACGCGCGCATGAGATTGTACGATGTCTCGCAATTGGCGGTGATGGATGGAGAAAAGCTCGTGGGAATCGTGGACGAGGGGGATCTTCTCCTGGCCGTTCGGCGTGACGATGCGGCGTTCGATCGGCCGGTGCGGCAGGTGATGACCACCAATATTCAGAGCATCGATCATCGCGCCAGCATTGAAGAATTGCTGCGGGGTCTCGACGCGGGACTGGTGGCGGTGGTGAATGATCAGCAGGGTTTTCACGGCATGATCACGCGGATTGACGTGCTGAATTTTCTGCGCAAGGAACACACGAAGAAGAAGGATCGACCATGAACTCGCCGAATGCCGCCCCGCTGCCGCGTAATTCGGTTTTGCCCGATGAGGGTCCGCGCGCGCAGTTTGCGACGCGAGTGATTCACGCCGGGCAGGTGCCCGATCCGGCGACCGGCGCGGTCATGCCGCCGATTTACACAACCAGCACGTTCAAGCAGCAATCGCCGGGGGTACACAAAGGCCTGGACTATGGTCGAAGCCATAACCCGACGCGCTGGGCTTTTGAGCGATGCGTGGCTGATCTGGAAGATGGCAAGATCGGGTTTGCCTTTGCATCGGGCTTGGCGGCCATTGCAACAGTTCTGGAACTGATTGAAGCCGGATCGCACATCATCGCGGGGGAGGATCTTTATGGCGGAACATTCCGTTTATTTGAGCGCGTCCGGCGACAGAGCGCGGGCCTGGAATTTTCTTATGTCGATCCGGCCGATCTGGCGGCCGTTGAGCGGGCCATCCGGCCGACCACGCGGATGATCTGGGTCGAGACGCCCAGTAATCCGCTGCTAAAATTGGCGGATCTGACGGCGCTGGCCAAGATCGCGCGGAAACACAATCTCTTGTCGGTGACCGACAATACATTCGCCACGCCGTACATCCAGCGGCCGCTGACGCTTGGATTCGATGTCGTCGTGCACAGCGTGACGAAATACATCAACGGGCACAGCGACATGATCGGGGGGATCGCCGTGGTGGGAGAGAATGCCGCGGTCGCGGAACGGCTGGGCTTTCTGCAAAATTCGGTGGGAGGAATCTCCGGGCCGTTCGACAGCTTTTTGGCGCTGCGCGGGGTCAAGACGTTGGCGATCCGAATGGAGCGCGCCTGTGCGAATGCCGGGCAGATCGCCCGGTTTCTGGAATCGCGCAAGGATGTTCGGCGCGTGCTGTATCCGGGGTTGCCGAGCCATCCGCAACACGAGCTGGCCAACCGGCAGATGTTCAGCGGCGGCGCGATGGTGAGCGCGATTCTGGACGGCGGGATATCCCGCACGCGCCGATTTTTGGAACGATGCCGGCTGTTCACGCTGGCCGAAAGCCTCGGGGGAGTCGAAAGCCTCATCGAACATCCGGGCTTGATGACGCACGCGAGCATTCCAGCCCAGCGGCGAGCGGAAATCGGCATCGATGACGGGCTGGTTCGGCTGTCGGTGGGCATCGAGGATTCTCGTGACCTTATCGAAGATCTGCGACAGGCCCTGGATTAAATCGGGTCCGGCCAAATCCCGCGCACATCATTTGCTAATTTTGTGCAAATAATTCGCTCTTACGATCCTGCCTTCGGGATTCAAGGGAAGGCGGCATCGATGAGTGAAATGTATCGACGACGGTCGGGGTTCACCCTCGTTGAACTATTGGTCGTTATTGGCATTATCGGGATTCTTGTTGGCGTTCTATTGCCGGCGTTGAACAAGGCGCGGAAAGCCGCGCAGGAAACTCAATGCATGAGCAATCTGAGGCAGTTCGGTGTTGGTTATCAGATTTACGCCGACGCCAACCAGGGTTTCCTGCCGGAGGACGGGCCGGACGGGAGCAATACGGGATCGAATTTCATCGGTCGAACGAGTCCGAACGCTCCGGCCTATGACAGCAACGGCAACTACATCCCGACTGGGGTTGACGACCCGGCGTTGTGGTTCAACGCAATTCCTCCGCTGGTGAACAATCGGTCCTATTACAGCCTGATGGCTGATTATCTTTACAACGGGCAACCGCAGAGCCTTCCCACGGCGGGGACGAACAGCATTTGGGTTTGCCCCTCAGCCGGCTCGCCGATGTCGCTGGCGGGCACCCCTTTGGGGAGATCCGGCGTAACGAAGGAGATTTTCACCGGTCAAACCAGCTCGCCGTCGGCCGGTCCGGGCAATTTCTTCGCACTGCACGGCACCGACGCGAAAAATGGATATCGAACGAACATCACCTTTCCGTTCTATCAAAGCTACGTTTTCAACTCGCAGCTTTTCACGACATTGGGCAGCGGACAAGTCATCACTCGCGTCAAGCTGGCGCAACTCAGGCCCGGGTCCGATGTCGTCATCATGGCCGAAAAAATGATGGAATACGGCGAGTATTCCCGGAGTTCGGATCCCGCGGTAATCAACTACTACCCCAATCCGGGCGCGCATTACATCATTCCCCAGGGGTCTGACAACAAGATAGGCCAGGCCAAGGCCGATTATTCGCGGTTTACGGCCCGGCACCGCGGCGGCGGCTTCCTGCTCTTTGCCGACGGCCACGTGGGATGGTTCGCCTGGACGCAGGTTCAGCCTTGGATCACTTCAAGGTCCGAAAATCCCGACCTCATTCCAACGATCAATCGTCCTGATAACCACGTGATCTGGTGTCCGTTTGGCGAGGTGCCGTGGACGACGTCGAGCGACTGATTTCCCACTATTAAATCGATCTTAACACGCCGCTGACGGGGTGCTTGCTTTGGGAGCTTAAATGTCCGCGGGGAACTAGCAGAGATGCAGTGTCCACGAATAGGGCGGACATTCATCGGAAATAATTTCAATTTGCCCTGACCGGGCGGGAGAAACGACAATGACGCGATCAAAGAAGCGGGCCATGGCAGCCGCGATAGGCGGCGTGATGATTTCGGGCAGTCTTTACCTGCCTGCGAACGCGGCGACGCAAACATGGAACAGCACGACTAGTTCCGACTGGTTCACAGCCGCCAACTGGAGCGGCGACGCCGTGCCGGGCTCGGCCGACACCGCGTTTTTCGGCGGCGCCGCGCCGCTGTCGAACACCATCAGCATCGGCAGCAGCGTCAACGTCGGCGCGATTTTTGTTGAAAATCCCAGTAATCCCGCCGTGACCATCAGCGGGGGAGGAACCGTAACGCTTTTTGGACAAACCTTAACCGTTCCCCAAGTCAGCGGGACGCTGAGCAATGAGCCAAACGTTGTTCTGGCGTTTGGGTCGACATCAGCTGCGACCAATACGATCAACATTGGCGACAACCTTGCGCTAAACAGCACGCAGAACGTCATCGTGGCCTCACCCAACAGCGGCCTGAGCGCTGCCGGCCAGACCATCAACATCAGCGGCAACATCACGGGAACGGGAGCGGCGCTGACCTTGCTGGGCGGCGGCACGCCCGCTGATTACGGCGCCTCCTACAATCTCACGGGAACCAACTCCTTCACAGGCGGGCTGGTCATCGGCACTTCCTCCGCCACCCAGGGCGCGACCGTGGAAGTGGATCCATCGGCCCTTCCCACCACCGGGACCATCGTCGTTAATGAGCAAGGCCAGCTTCTGCTTAACGCCGCCGGAACGTATGGAGCAGGAACAACTCTCGATCTGAACGGCCCCGGAGTCGGACCCGGCGTCTCCCAGGGCAGCAGCGGCGCTCTGCGAACGGCGGGCAAAGGCCAGAGCTATACCTACGCGGGGAATGTCAATATCGGCGCCAGCACTTCCGGATCTTCGGCGTTGGGATATGTTGTCATCTCCAGCACCGGCACCAACACGCTGACTTTTTCCGGCCAAGTCACCGGCAGCGGCAACATTCAAAAACAAGGCAGCGGCTTTCTCATTTTATCCGGGTCCGGCAATACGTGGAGCGGCAGCCTTCAGATCGGCAACGGCGCAGTGAACGCGACGGCCAATTCCTCCATCGGCACCGGGGATTTGCAGTTCTTCCAAACCTCCACCAACACCACAACCGTTAATCTGTTCAATGCCGCTCAGACCATCGGAAACCTCAGCAGCAACTTCACTCTTACAACGGGCAGCGACACCCAGGCCCTGAACCTTAACGGCACGGCGCTTACCATCGACCAGACAATGAACACAACCTTCGGCTACGGTGCGGTGAGCGGCCTGACCAGCATGATCCAGGACGGTACCGTCACTCCTGGCGGCAGTGTTATTTACAATGGAAAACCCGGTGCTGAACTTAGCCTGACCGGACCCAATTCGTACACCGGCGGAACTACCATCACCGGAGGCGTTCTGAATCTCGCCAATGGCGCCAACGGAAGTGCCTTGGGCGCCGGCGATGTTACCGTCGCATCGGGCGGTACACTGTCCAGCGGCGGCGGGATCACCGTCCTGGGGCAAGCGGTCAGCGCCGGCGGCTTGAGCGGCAACCTGACCGTTGACAGCGGCGGCATCGTCACGCCGGGCGGCGCCAATCTGATTGGATCCCTGGGAATCGGAGGCAGCCTTACCGCCCACGATGGGTCGGCCTTTGATTTCGATCTTTTGGGCGGCACCACCGCACAGTCCGACGACATCGCCGTCACCGGCGACATCGCACTGGACACATCCGGCAACGAAACCGTCAATATTTCCGGTTCCAAGCTCGCCTACGGAACTTACACCCTGGCGACGTTCGGCGCACTGGCGAATTCCGGCACGCAATTCACCCTCGGCACAACGCCCGGCGGAACCAATCGCACCTATTCGCTGACCACCAATGCCAACGATCTGATCCTTAACATTACCGATACCGGTTCGGAGCGGTACTGGTCCGTCGGGGGGTCAGATCCATCGGTGGACGGCGGCGGAACCTGGGCGGCGGGAAGCACCAATTTCTTCACCAGCAACCCGGTCGTGGCCCAGGCGCCGTACGATAACACGTCCAACAATCCCGTGATCATTGGCAACGGCGGCAACGGCGGAACGATCACGCTCGGCGGCGCGGTGCGTGTGGGGGGAGCACTGGTCTTGAGCCAGGCGAGCACCCCGTACACCATCGGCACGCCTGGCGGAACCAACACCCTGCAACTAGCGCAAGGCATCGACGCCTCGAACGACACGACCATTAACGCGCCGATTATCTTTGAAGCCTCACAAACTTTTACCGCTGACGCGGGCGTCACGGTGAGCATCAACGGCGGCATTTCCCAAACCGGCGGCAGCCAGGCCCTGACGATCTCCAACCCCGGCACATTCGTGCTGGGTGGCGTCAGCAGTTACACCGGCGGCACCACCATTGCCCAGGGAACACTGCAAACCTCCACGCAAAGCCTGCCCGCCACCGGCGGCATCACCAACAATTCCTCTTTGATCTTTAGTGAGTCGAGCAATGGAGCATATTCCGGCGTCGTCAGCGGCACGGGAACGCTGACAGTTAATAACCCCTTGAGCACCGCCACGGTGACCTTGGGCAACGCATTCAACTCCTACAGCGGCGCCACCAATGTCGAATCCGGCGTCCTCAGCATCGGAAGCACCGGCGCGTTGGGCACAGGCGCGGGTGGGATCAACTTATCCGGCGGCACGTTGCAGTTCACCGCGCCCCTGATCTTTCCCCTGGGGTCGCCCAGTCAATCCATCGATCTCGCTTCAGGAACCAGCACGATCGACACCGATGGCAACAACGTCACCCTGGGCCAGAACCTTTCCGGCTCGGGGAATCTGACCAAGATCGGCGGCGGCACGTTGACTCTCACGGGGCTGGTCCCCACGACCATCATTGGCCAGGTCGCGATTCTCGGCGGCGCTATGAATTTCAACCCCGGAGGCGGCGCCGGCGGCGCATCCTATGGGATTTCCGGTTCATCTTCGCCCGGAACCTACACCGGCGACCTCGACCTCAGCGGGTCGCTGGAGCTGCGATATTACGGCGGCGATATTAACGGCGGCGGAGCGGTCCGCTTCCTATCCAGTGGAATCAACTTCGTCTCCGAGGGCGTCACCACCGTCGATAACCAGATCATTCTCAACCAAAATAACATTTCCAATTTCATCGCAAATATCGGCGCCACCGCCGGCAATACGCTGGCCATCACCAGTGCCATCACCGGCGATTCGGACGTGGATTTCACGGGCGGGGCCGGCGTGGTTTACCTGCAAGGCCAAAGCACTTACACCGGGGCCACCACCATCGACAACGGGGCGGCCGGCGAAATCCAGATTGATGTTAACAACGCTCTGCCGACGGGCACCGACGTTCATTTGACTTCAAACGCCATCCTCGACGTATTTGGCGTTTCTCAGACCATCGGATCGCTGGACAGCGGGGGCGCGGGCACCAACGCATTGGTTACCGACAATTCGAGCAACAACGCCACGCTCATCATCAACGGGTCCAAAAGCACCAATTTCGCCGGCTTCATCACGGACAACGCGAACACGCCCGGCGGCGGCGGCGAGCTTGCGATTGAACTTGGCTCTAACTACAGCGGCGCCTTGACGCTCAACAGCACGACGTTTAACAGCTACTCCGGCGGCACCATCCTGAACGGCGGAACCCTGGTTACCTCTTCGGATGCTCTGCTGGGTTATTCGACGGGCGGTTTGACCTTCGGTGGCGGAACGCTGGCGCTGGCGGCCTCGTCCGGCTTGGTCACTACCAGCCGGCCCATCACCGTCAATCCAGGCAACAGCACGATCGATGTCGGCTCTGGAAACTCCTTTGCCATCAGCGGCTCGCCCAGCCTCACCTGGGCGGGCGGGACGCTGAATTTCACCGATTCGGCCAATCCCGTCTCCATCTCTCAAACCGGCGGAACGGTTTCAGTGACGCCGGGATCGGTCCTGGCGGTTTCCTCCACCGCCTCGGTAACCGTTGACGGATCGGTCGATCCATTTACGGACGTGTCCAACTCCAGCCATCATGTGGCCATCATCAACAATGGCGCGTTCAGCGTCGTCGACGTTAACTCCTCGATCACCGGCATCACCGGAACCGGCGCCGTTACCATCGGCGATGGCTCCGTCGCCAACACGTTGCAGTTGGCCACCAACAGCGGCGGCAGCGATCAGAATTCCCTGATCATTAACGGCAATTCGTCGCTGGATATCACCAATAATCACATCGTCCTCGCGGACGCCGGCGGCAACATCGACTCCACGATCCGCGATTACCTCATCAACGGCTACAACAACGGCAACTGGAACGGCGCCAGCACCACTGGCAGCATCATCACCTCCTCCGTAACCGGCACCAAGTTTGGCATCGGCTATGCCGACGGCGCCGATGGCGGAATTTCCGGAATCACCTCGGGGCAACTTGAAGTGAAGTACACGCTCTATGGAGACGCCAATCTCGACGGCTCGGTCAACAGCATCGACTTCGGCGACATGGCCGCCAACTTCGGCAAGTCCGGAAAGGTCTGGGATCAGGGCGATTTCAATTATGACGGCGTAGTCAACAGCGTTGATTTCGGATTGCTCGCCGGCAACTTCGGCAAGTCAGTTGGCGGCAATGCCGACGTGGTAACTGCGTCCGATTGGGCGGCGCTCGATGCCTTCGCCGCGACCAATGGTCTGATGGCCGATGTACCGGAACCCGCTTCCGCAAGCTTGGCGCTTCTGGCAGGTGTGGGCATTCTCGGCCGTCGTCGGAGATCAACCAAGCGTTGAAGCCACCAATTCCAAGGCAAAGATTCAAAAAAAAAGTAACTGTTTACCGTGCAGCAGCGTTCAGGGACCGGCTGGCATGGTCGGCGGTTTGTCCGCAGCCCATGCCGCGATCAACATCGATTTGATCGTCTCCAGCAGATTCTTCGCCTGCTGACCGGCGTTGCGCAGCAGCGATG
>DATAWP010000017.1:0-2270 GCA_036267155.1 Tepidisphaeraceae bacterium | reverse complement strand
GACGCGGCGATACGAGACGGCCAATGGATTGGCCGTGGACATTCAGCATCATCTGAACAACGAGCCGATCAGCGCCCGCCCGCCGAGTTCAATCTATCGTTTCCGAAAAATGATTCGGCGGAACAAGCTGGCGTTCGGGGCGGCGGCCATGGTAGTGGCGGCGCTTTTGCTGGGGATCGCGGCGAGCACTTGGCAAGCGGTGCGGGCGACGCAGGCAAAACAGGAAGCATTGTCTGCGCAGCAACAGGCCCAAGCGAGTGAAACCAAAGCCCTCGACGCCCAGGCCAACGAAGCCAATCTGCGCCGCCAAGCTCAAGCCGATGAACTCATCGCCCGTCAGCGAGGCTACGCGTCGGACATGAATGTCGCAATGGAGGCGCTGCGCAGCAACAATCTGGGGCGAGCGCAGGATTTGCTTGACCGCCAACGTCCCCAACCCGGCGAGGTTGATTTGCGCGGGTGGGAGTGGCGTTACCTCTGGGGGCAAACGCGCAGCGATGCGCTGTCGGTCCTGTGCAAGAAAACCGAAATCGAATCACTGGCCGTTTCCTCCGACGGCCGGTGGCTGGCGATCGGAGTCGTGCATCGGGACGGGCTTTTCGTGTGGGACCTGCAAACCAGACAGGAGGTGGCTCACCTTGCGAAAGGCCGGGTTGAAGTCCGCGCCGTTTTTTCGCCCACTGGGCCTCTGCTTGCTTTCGCCGCAGAGGATAACGCGGCAGGAGGCAAGCCCAGCCTGAGTCTGTGGAACGCGGCGACGCGCCAGTTTATGGCCGAATTGCCATTGGAAGGTTGGTGCGATGGTTTGGCGTTCTCACAGGACGGCCGGACGCTGGTGACCTCCACCGGATCCAACCAAAAAGGACAAATCACCCTCTGGCGCGTGAGCGACGCGGAAGGCAAAGCCTCCGCTGGCGCCCAACTGGCCAGCTATCCTTCTGAACAGGCTAGCATGGCGGCGAGCACTGCCTTCGCTGCAACTGGCGATCTTAGCATCGCAGCTTACGGCATGGATCAAGGACGGGTTCGCGTTGTTGACCTGCGCAATGGCAAGGAACTGTGGACCGCGGTGGCGTCGAACATTTACATTACCGCCCTGGCCTTTTCACCCGATGGGAAAACGCTGGCCACCGCCGCCGGTTTCGGCGAGTCGGACATCCGCTTGTGGGAGGTCGCCACTGGCAAGGAAATCGGCCGCCTCCAAGGCCACACCGCGTGGGTCGGCTCCCTGGTGTTCTGGCCGGATGGCAAAAGACTCGCCTCGGCCAGCGCCGACCAGACCATTCGCACCTGGGACGTCCCCAGCCGGACCTGCACCGACGTATTGCGCGGCCATCGTCTGGAGGTATGGCGGCTGGCCCTGCTGCCGGACAATCGAACCCTGGTCAGTGGTTGTAAAGACGGCACGGTTTGTTTGTGGGATACATCGGTCACTCATCCGCGACGGGAATACATCACTTGGCCCGAGAATCTTATCAACTGGAGTTTTGCTCCCGATAGCCGCTCGGTCCTGACGGTCAACCCGGAAGGTCAGGTGGCGCAATGGATCGGAAGCGATTTCCAGGAGAAAGAACCGTTGCTGGAAACCGGAATCAAGGGAACTGCCAATGAGGACGATGTTTTTTCTGCTGATGGGCGATTCCTCGCGTCCCCCTCACCCGATGGCAACATCTCGGTGTGGGACATATTGCGGCGCTCTCTCTCGCTTGCCTTCAAGCCCGCCACGGGGCGCTTGTTCCCGCAGACATTCCTCGCCCAGGGCAGCCGATTGGTGGTCTGGTCGGAAGCTGACAATTGCCTGATCGAATGGGATCTGGCGGCGAATCGCCAAATCCAGTCCTGGGCCGCCCCTGCAGAATTTGCGAACGGCGGTGTTTCTCCGGATGAACAGCAGTTGGTCGCGGCCGGTCAGGAGGGAGATTTCTCAATTCGTAACCTAGCGCAGCAAAGCAGCACGAATACGCACCTGGACATCCTGGAAACATTCGGAATGTGGGCATTCGCTCCATCGGGAAAGTTAGTGGCGGCGGGCAGCTCCCTCGGATACGCCCGGGTATGGGACACGGGATCGTGGAAGGAAGTGGCGACCTTAGCCCGCATGTTGCATCGGTGTTGATCCTGTCGAGTCTGGAGCGGGCATCGGTCGCGGAATCGCGGGCATCGATTGATAGCGCGCAGCAGTTGTCGTTGCCCCGGGTGCTCTCGTGTTGCGTTGGTTCATGCTTACCTCCTTTACGGGGAAGGGCCAGTAACTCGCGGGATCACTCCAA
>DATAWP010000016.1:0-4530 GCA_036267155.1 Tepidisphaeraceae bacterium | reverse complement strand
TGGGCCTGACTCTGCCAATCTTTCATGACGGTTCGCCTTTCGGGGCCTTCCTCAAGGAGGACCGTCTATCACGAACAACGCAGAAACGGCAGAGCCTGATGAATTCTCACCGCCAGAGGCGGTGGATTAGCTAGGATTTAGGATGTTAAATTCTATGACGATATCAACTTGAGTTCGGCCTAAATAGGCCCGCGCCGCGAGACAGCCCGAAAAGTGTCTCACCGGGCTGAACAATGATTTTGCGCGACAATCGCCAGGCGTCGCGATGCGCCATCAAGTTTGGTAAAGCGTTGCGTATGGTTGCGCGCTGCAGAAAACGGCCAGTTCTTCTTGAGACGCCGCGATCAAGCCGGTAACAAACTTGCCGACTCGATCATGCGGTGCGCGATGCGTAAACCACACCGCACCCCCAAGCCCGGACGGCGTCGGGTTCCTCCACGAAGAGCCCCCGGAAGTTGCGTGCAGTGACGTTGACGGTGGATTCCGCGGCGGCAGCAGCTGCGGTTTTCTGATTTCAATGACGCGATGATCGTCGTCGCCGCCGCGTCAGAATTCCCAATCCAGTCATTACCATCATCGCTGCACTCGCCGGCTCCGGAACATCGGCCATCAATCCGTTCGCCGCCGCGAATGCATCGAGTGCAGCCCAATCACTCTCTGGCAGCGCCACGTCCGCGCCGCTGGCCGACTTGCCGAAGTTGCTCGCGAGCAATCCAAAGTCGATGCTGTTGACCGTGCCGTTGTAATCGAAGTCGCCCTGGTCCCAGACTTTGCCGGATTTTCCGAAGTTCGCAGCCATGTTTCCGAAGTCGATGCTGTTCACCGCGCCGTCGAGATTGGTGTCGCCGTAGAGGGTGTATTTGATTTCGATCTGGCCGGAAACGATGCCCGCGACGAGTCCGTCGGCGCCGTCGGCGTAGCCGAGGGCGTACTGCGGGTTGGAGGCGGCGGTGGAGGAGTCGATGCCGGCGCCGGTCCAGGCGCCGCCGGCGTAACCAGTGGCAAGATAGCCTCGGATGCTGGAGACGGGATTCGGCCCCTGGTAATCGATAACGAGATGGTTGTTCTCCAAGTCGAGTGTTCCAGCGCCGGTGACAGATAGGCTCGTGAGTTGTGCCAGACCCGTGCTCTTGGCCAACTGCAGGACGCCACCGGAGATAGAGGCCGCATGATCGGGCAACGCACCGCCGGTGGCGATGACCAATTCGCCAGCGGTTACGGTGGTTTCGCCGGTATAGTTGTTTGTCTGGCTGAGCGTGACCGTACCCGAGCCGCTCTGGGTGACGGAGCCGGACCCGGTGATCTGGCTGGCAAAAGTGATGCTGTCGGAGCGGTCGAACGTGAGATTGGCGTTGTCGGTCACGTTGTTGGTGATTGAGCCGGTCGTTCCGCCAGCGCCGATTTGCAGCGATCCGGCCGAAATGATTGTTCCACCGGAGTAGGCATCGGCGCCGGTGATCGCGACGGTTCCGGTGCCAAGCTGGGTGAGGGAGCCGCTGCCGGTGACGGTGTTTGAAAACGTGATGCTATCGGTGCGATCGAAGGCGAGGTTTGCGTTGTCGGTGATATTGCCGGCAACGGAGCCGGTTGTTCCGCCGTCACCGATTTGGAGCGATCCACGGGAGATCGTTGTTCCGCCGCCGTAATCATTCGTCGCGGTGAGGGCGAGCGTGCCCGTGCCCTGCTTCACCAGCTTTCCGGTATCGGTTGACGGCCCCCCAATGTTGCCATCGAAGATTTGCCCGCCGTAGACGGTGTTGGTTGACTGATTCACGGTGAGGGTGGCGTTGGTGGAGAGATTCACACTGCCGCTGCTTCCGCTGAGGGAGGCGACGGTTTGCGCGGTGATGCCGGTATTAAAGGCAAGAGAGGCGTCATTGGTGATGAGGTTCGTTGTCGTGGGCAGTGCGTTGTTGATGCCGTCGATGATGTCGGCGCTATCGATGTTCGTGTCGCCGGCGTAGGTGCTCTGGCTGGTGAGAATCAACACGCCGCCCAGCTTGGTCAATCCGCCCGTACCGGAGATCACGCCGGAAAACGTGGAAGTCCCAGCGTCCAAGACAAGCTGCGCGTTGTCGGTGATGTTGCGGCTGACCAGGGCCGCCGATCCGCCATTGCCGAATTGCAGGGTACCCGCGGAAATAGTTGTGGCTCCGGTGTAGGTTTCGCTGCCGGTGAGGACGAGCGTTCCGGCGCCAAGCTGTTGGATCGCGCCGGTGCCGGAGATATTGCCGCTGTACGTAAAGCTATCGCTGCGGTTGAAGGCGAGGGTTGCGTTGTCGGTGACGTCGCCGGGGAGCAAGCCATCGGCTCCGCCGTCGCCGATGGTGACGGTTCCGGCTGAGAGCGTGGTGCCGCCGCTATAGACGTTGGCTCCGGTGAGGATGGCGTTTCCGGTGCCTGCCATGGTGACCGAACCGGTACCCGCGATGATTCCAGCGATGGTACCCGTCGCCAGGTAATTGATGGTGAGATTGGGAGTCGAGGGCTCGATTTCGATCAGTCCGTTGCCGACATTCGACCCGGAACTGAGTGATGTACTGGTGAAGCTCGAGGCCAGGTACGATCCGCCGCCGCCGCCGGCGTTCTCCAGACCCCCGGCGCCGCCGCCCGAATATCCCCCGCCGCCTCCGCCGCCCGCCAGCCCGGCGCCACCACCGCCATAGCCACCGGAAGGGTATGACGTGGTACCGAAAAACGTCTTGCCGCCCGCGAGCCCTCCTGGAAAGGAGGCACCCCCGCCGGCAGAAGAACTATTGAATGTGGTGGACGCGCCCGCCGTCAAAAACCCGCCGCCGCCGGCGCCACCCGCGGCAGACCCTGGCGGGCCTGCCTGTCCACCGTCCCCTCCGGTGCCACCGGCCGCCCCATCGGAACCAGCGCCGGCTTGACCAGCGGTCCCCGCCTGTCCCGCGCCTCCCGTTACGCCAACGCCCGCCCCGCCACCACCTCCGGCGACAGCCAGAATGGTCGAAGTGTTATCGTCATACAAAAAAGTGCCACCCCCGCCGCCGCCGCCAAAACCGAAACCGCTGGCGACTTCACCGGCCCCCATCGCGCCGATATCGAAAGTAAGCTGGTCCCGGGCGGCGAAATTGATCGTCCCTTGTACCTCCGCCCCCAAGCCGCCGTAAGACGAATCCGAACCACCACCCATGGCGCCTTCGGCGAAGATGGTATAGGTCCCGGTTTGAGGCAAATAGAGGTTGCTGCTGCCCGATTCATACAAGATACCGATATCCCCAAACGCCACCCCCACGGTCCCCACCAGCGGCAGTCCAACTGCGGCAGCCGCGCTCAGCATGGCAAGCCGACGGCGGGCAAGTGTCGATTTTCTCCCTGACGATTTCACGGACTTCCAGATCTCCATCACAAAAACTTCCTTTCCGGTTGAGGCTTTGTTAGACAAACTCTGGTGCGAGAGACTTTCGGTAACCTGGGATGTCTGGTTGCATTAACTCCCTTCACAGGTCAGCTGGCACCGAGCGGACGAATTGCACCCTCGCTCTGCCGCGGCGAAGCAGCTTAGGATGGAGCGGCGGATTTGCCAACAGAATTCCGAAAAATCAGCGCGCCTTTTGTGGCGATTGAGCAAGTTCCAAAGTGTTTTTCACTGGTATTTCGAGAGAGTGGATATTTTACGGAACTGGAAACTTGTTTCCGTCGCGAAGCCGCTGGGATGGATTTTGAAGTTGGGGTATTTGCTCGTTTTCGGGCGGGGCCGAGATATTCTGGCGGAATTGTAACCGGTTTGCCAATCGCATTTCTTGAGGTAGGACGCGGTTGACGCGCGGCTGGTGCGGTTCAGCAACGGCAAGAGAGACTCAAAGGCAGGCGGGGATGCCTAACGTTTCGCGGCGATGATGATGCCAGTGGCCCAGCGCATTTTCGCCAGCACGAGGTCGGGGTGAGCCTCCAATCGCCGAATCACGGCGGCAACCTTTTCGGCGTGTCCATCGGGCCAGTTCGGTTGGGGTAGCATGTCATCAATGACGTAAAGACCTCCTCGTTTGAGCAACGCCAAGGCATCCTCAAGGTGATCGTACTTTCCAGGCCAAGTGTCGGCAAAAATGAAGTCGAAGGTCGCCTTCCCGGCGAGCGAAGCGAGCAGCACGTCCCCGACACTAACGTGAAAGCTGACTCTCGCATCATGCCCCAAGTGCCTGCGGGCGATGGCGACGGCAGCCGGGTCCGAATCAACCGTCAAAAGGGTGGATGCCGAATCCATCCCGTCGAGAAGCCATGCGGTTGCGACGCCGGTCCCCGTGCCGAGTTCGAGGAACTGGCCATTCGGCTTGGACGCCGCCAGCGTGCGCAGCAACGCCCCCGTGAGCGGTTCGGACGCCATGCCGAATCCAAGGGCCGCGGTGTCCCGCATAATCGCGTCAAGCTGTTGCGGCTTCACGATTGCCGTATCATCCTGCATTGTTGAAAAGGGATGTCATTGTGTGTTAGGTTGTTTTGCCGCAGCGTGTTCGTAAACGCCCGGAAAAGCAGGGCGAAAGTACACCTTTGTCGCAAGTTGTCCAA
>DATAWP010000015.1:0-4880 GCA_036267155.1 Tepidisphaeraceae bacterium | reverse complement strand
CCCAGCACGGTAAAGCCCGCCACCGCATCGTGCGGTATGGCGCCGATCGCGGCCATCAGGCCGAGCGCGATCGGCAGGTCGTAATGGCTGCCTTCTTTGGGCATATCGGCTGGCGCCAGATTGATGGTGATGCGGCGGGCCGGCAAAGCCAGCCCCGAGGCGATCAGCGCCGAGCGCACCCGCTCGCGCGCTTCGGAGACCGCCTTGTCGGGCAGGCCGACAATGGTGAAGGCGGGCATGCCGGGCGCTACCTGCACCTGAACGTCGACGGGCCGTACCTCGATGCCCTCGAACGCAACCGTGGAGACGCGCTGGACCATGTCAGCCCTGAAGAAATGTCAGCCCTGCAGAATGTCAGCAGTCTCGGAGGGTGTCAGCCCTGTGCAACCGCAAGACTACCGCAAATTGCAGCGCGGGGCGATGATATACTTTGCAAACCAGCGCCTAGGCGTGGTATGCGGCCCTTTCGATGGTTGCCGATACCCAAATCCTCATTTTAGCCGGTGCCGCCGTGGTTGCTTTCGGCGGTGTGAGCCTCAATCGGGGGCTGAAAATGCGGGATGACAAACGTCCCGTTGCAGAACTTCTGTGGTATTCTGGTGGCCTGATTCCACTCGCGGGCGTATGCCTCGTTTGGGCGGGAATGGGAGATCAGCCAGTGACCGCGCAAAGGATCATTCTTTTCGTCATCGGTGCTGCGATAGGCGGCATCGGACTTGTCGGAATCGGTGAATACGTCCGGCCAGCTCAGGCCCAATATACCGGCACGGCGGCCCCGCAGGGGGACGGTCCAACTATCAACACCTGGAATCAAAGCGGCGGAAACAACACGATCAATGTGGGGCCCCAACGGTTGCCCTTTGATCCCGGACTCGCCGCTGAATTGGCCAGCAAACTCCCGGCAGGGAAAGTAATCGCGTTGCAATCTATTGGGTCGCACGCCGACCAAGTAGTCGCAGATCAGTATCAGCAATACTTGGAGAGCAAGGGCTTTAAGGTAGAGCGCATGTATGTGGGGATGATGGCACCACCGCCAGACCATAAGATTACATTGGGCGACCCAAACGCCGCAAAAATGGTCGTTATTATTTCCCCAAGTGGGGACTAGCGCACTTTAGCTTTTTTCTCAGGCGATGGTTTCGCCTTGGCCAGCTTCCGTAGCACGTCCTGAAATCCCTCTTTGGATTCGTCCGCGCCTAGCTCGCGCGCGGCCTTGCGGAAGGTTGCAAGTTGCTGTTTGCTCTCGCGGGATTGTTGCGCTTGGGTTTTTTGGATCATGCCAAATAAGTTCATTTTTGCAGATGAAGCGGGCTGCTTCACTTTCAACCGCGAGCCTAATGTAAGCCTTTTTTTCGTTCTCTGCACGGTTACGATGGATGACTGCGCAGTAGGCACCGAATTATTGAACTTACGCCGCCGCCTCGCTTGGGAGGGCGCAGAGTTGGGTGATTACTTCCACGCCACGACTGATAAGCAATCGGTGCGCGACGAGGTCTACAAGATACTCACCAAATTTCCATTCAAGGTACAAGCCACCATAATGGAAAAATGCAAGGCGCAACCGCAACTTAGGACTTCCAAAGCGCGCTTTTATCAGCATGCCTATTTCTATCATTTTAAGTATGGAATGGCCGGTTACTTGACCGAAGATTCTGAAACCCTCGTTACCACTGCATCCCTAGGCACCCGAAAGGAACGAGTCGCCTTCCAAGAAGCGGTTGCAGACGTAATGCGACAGACAAGGCGAAAGGGAGAGTGGCGCGCTGATTTTATGCCTTGTCACGCTGATCCATGCTTACAGGTCGCCGACTATTGCGCATGGGCAATACAACGCAAATTGGAAAGTAAAGATCAGTGGGACGTACGTTCGTATGATTTAATCAAGGATCGAATCTCGTACGAATACGAGTTGTTCAAGCCGGGCAAAGAAAATTTTTATTGAAGGGAAAGAAAAAGCGCGACCGGCGAAATTCGCGATCTTGGCTATCCGAAGAAGTGCCCAGGGGCCCTTATCACCAAGCAACGGCCGCAATGTCTATATAGCGATTCGCGATTCGGGTGCATACCCCTTTTGTCAAGTATTTTTTCTCCTTATTTTACTAGGCCTTAACCTGTGCTTTATCAGGTCCCCGATAGGTTAGCCGCTTCCCAGTGATGCCCTTCAACGCGCGCCGGGCGCGTGCCTCATCGTCCACGCCAAGGCGAACGCGGTTGCTATAGCGAAAATCAAATTCCGCCAAATAGCGGTGGAGATGCTTTTCGCTGCAATGCTGGTAGACGCCCTTCATGCCGCGTTTGAAAATCGAATAGAAGCCTTCAACCGTGTTCGTGTGGATGTCACCGCGCGACCATTCAAACTTGGAATGATCGACGGTGCCATGCGCAGCAAATTTCTTCCCAATCGCCTGATAATGCCGCGCACTATCGGTCATGAGGCGGCTTTCGCGTTCAATGTTTTCCCGCACAATCGGCACGATATCTGCAACCGAATGACCGCCAGTGTGGAATGAGCGGGCAGAACCGCCGCGTTCGACGAGCGTCACGACCATGTTCTTGTTGTGGTAGCCGGTCTTATCGATACCCATGCCTTCCTGACGACCGATATAGGTTTCGTCCGCTTCGACGATGCCGCCAAGGCCACCCATCGGGCCTAGCGAGCCCGTCCGCATGGCTTCGCGGATACGATGGCTCAGGAACCAAGCCGACTTGTAGGTGATGTCTAGAACGCGGTGTAACTGGTGGGAGCTAATGCCCTTCTTGGAGCAGCAAAGCAGGTAGACCGCCTGCAACATCTTATGCAGCGGGATACGGCCGTGCTCGAACACGGTCCCGATCTTGACCGTGAACTGCTTCCGGCATTCCTTTTCATTGCATTTCCAGAGGCCAATCCGGGCCCCACGCTTGCCGTTTTCGGCCTCGGCAGTCTGCAACTTAGTGGCGGTCCCAACGGACCCGCAATGCGGGCAAACCGCGCCATCCGGCCATAAGGTTTTCTCAAGAAAATCAAAGGCTTGGGCCTCGACGTGGAACGCTGATTTTGAAAGCTTTGATATGGCTAATCTCCAATAAGATCAGCCTACTACATATCGAAATGGTTTGCAAGGTATATAATCGCCCAGCGCGGTCAAGAACATTTAGGGAACAAACTTTGGGAGCTAAAGGCTGCGGACTTTAGTCCTTGGCATCTGTCTTGGGCGTCATTTCTCGACGGCCAGCAATTCGCGCCGCATCGCCTCGAGAATTTCGTCCGACAACGCGCCCTTGCCGACCGCTCGCGCCAGCAGCAAGGCGCCGACCAGCCCCGCCATGGCGGCGACGCCTCTGCGGCGGCGCTGCGCCTTCGACGCGCCGGGCGCGGATTTGGCGAGAAGATCGATCAGGGGCTTCAGTCCGTCGGCGAAAGCCTGCTGCACCGCCGGACCGCTGCGCGCGGCGTCGGCGCCGAGCGCTGCGAAGATGCAGCCCCGGCCCGGCTCATCGCGATGGCTCGGCCGCAGATAGCGCAGCAGTAAAGCGGCATAGGCATCGTCAGGAGCTTTCGCGGCGGCGCGTTGCCAATTGCTCGCAGCTTCTGTCGCGGCCTGCCGGCACGCCTCCGCGACAAGATCATCCTTGGAACCGAATTGGCCGTAGAAGCCGCCGTGAGTGAGGTCGGCCGCTTGCATGATGTCGGCGACGCCGACCCCGCCGAAGCCGTTTTCGCGAAACAACGCACCGGCCGCGGCAATGACGCGATCGCGATTTTCCGCGGCCTTGGCTCGGCTTACTCTCACGGCGCGCCTCTGCTATGCAGCCTCATGATTGACAAGTTATATGACGATCGTCATCAATAGGCAAGGAATGATGACAGCCATCATGTAACGGCGGCTGCGAGCGGCGGACTTAAAGATCATGGCAACGACTGCGCTGGCGGCGAGCTTGAGCCGCCGCAACGTTCACTACGGCTGGGTCGTGGTCGGCGTGACCTTCCTCACGCTCTTGGTCACGGCTGCCGCCATGGGCACGCCCGGCGTCTTGATCGTTCCGCTCGAACATGAATTCGGCTGGAGCGACGCCGAGATTTCCTCGGCGCTGGCGCTGCGCATCCTGTTGTTCGGCTTGTTCGGACCCTTCGCCGCCGCGTTCATGAACCGCTATGGCGTGCGCCGGGTGATCGTCTGCGCGCTGGCGCTGATCGCGGCCGGCCTGTTGGCGTCGCTCGGCATGACGCGGGTCTGGCAGCTTGTCGTGCTGTGGGGCGTGGTGGTCGGTGTCGGCACCGGGCTGACCGCCATGGTGCTGGCGGCGACCGTGGCGACCCGCTGGTTCAATCATCGCCGCGGGCTGGTGATGGGCATGCTGGCGGCAAGCTCGGCGACCGGGCAACTGATTTTCCTGCCGCTGATCGCGGAGCTGACCACGCATTACGGCTGGCGCATGGCGCTGGTGTTTGTCTCGGTGATCCTCGGCCTGACCGCAATCGTCACGCTGTTCTTGATGCAGGACCGGCCGAGCGACCTTTATCTGCCGCTCTACGGCGAAACGGCGATCTCGCCGCCGCCGCCCGCCGGCATCGGCCTGGGCTCGCTGTTGATGTCGCCGCTGATCGTGCTGCGCGATTGCGCGCGCGTGCCGGTGTTCTGGGTGCTGTTCGCGACCTTCTTCGTCTGCGGCAGCAGCACCAACGGCCTCGTTCAGACCCATTTCGTCGCGCTGTGCCAAGACTACGGGCTTGAAGCGACCATGGCCGCCAGCGTGCTGGCGATGATGGGCGCCTTCGACTTTGTCGGCACCATCGGCTCAGGCTGGCTGTCCGACCGCTTCGACGGCCGCTGGCTGTTGTTCTGGTATTACGGCCTGCGCGGGGTGTCGCTGCTCTATCTGCCGTTCACCAATTTCAC
>DATAWP010000014.1:0-38217 GCA_036267155.1 Tepidisphaeraceae bacterium | reverse complement strand
GGGAGAAAATCAAACGAAAGCTGTTCAGCACTCTGCGACGACATACGCGGCCTCCCTGCACGGTTTAACTCTTCCTGATAAAAGACATTAAACCACAAGGAGGCCCGTCGCGCGCGGAGGCAGCGGAATAATCCGGGTTAGCCTTGTCCGCATATAAGTAAGGCCGCTTCTTCATGATGTGTCTTGGCCGGGTCATTGAGCGGTAGCGGTATTTAAGATACTTTTTTACCCTCGGCTCGTGGCGCCCGGGACGCAACGGAACGACCACCAGCAGGATCAGATCGTCATTGTCCGCGGCGCTGGCCAGCCAACGCAGGGCGTCGATGAAACTGATCCGTCTCACGCTCACGCGCTGTTGCTCGGCGGCTTGAAGGATGATCCGGCGGATCAGATTGTAAGTGATGAAGTACATCAGCAGTTCCTTCTTCACTCCTTCGGCGGTCTTGCATTTGAGTTGGCTCATCTTCATGCCGGTCTTCAGTTCCCTGAAGTGTGTCTCCACTTGCCAGCGAAGGCCGTAAAGTTCGGCGATCTTTTCCGCGGGGTAAAGCTTTTCATCCAGCAGCGTGGTGACGATCGTCACCACGCGGGTGCGTTGCCCGCGGGCCGCCAGGTGATAGCGAATCTCCCGCACGATCAATCCGGACGGGAGCGTGGCGAACTGCGTCCTGCTCATCCACTTGGGCTTCTGCTTCGGCTTGAACCATTCGACCAGTTGATCCAGAGAACCGAGCTTGCGGATAAACCGGCTCTTGGTGCGGCCCTTGCCGCCGTGCCGGCGTCCTTCGCGGAAGTCGAGCTTCTGTTTCTGCTGAACTCGAAACAATCCAAAAACGCTGTTTGCCGAAAGCATCGCCAGATGCAAGTAGGAGCAGAACGCGCGGTCGCCGATCAGCAGGTCGCCCGCTTCCAGCAGAGAATGCAGCGTCCAGACGTTGGAAGCCTCATGCACGAACAGGCAGCAGATGATGGGCCGAAGAATGGCTCCGCTGGCGGCGTCGAACACCGCCAGAACCTTGGCCATCGGATAACCACACCCTGGCTTGATGTTGGCCGGCTGCTTGAAGAGCTTGCGGATCGAGCGGGTATCGGGCGTCAGGCTGCTGGTGCCGTCCACCAAAAGCACGCGGCGGATGGTCGACAGCCCCCGCCTGCCCGCCGGAGAGACCAGCGAGGCGGTGTGGTCCAGCAGGCTTTCGTAGACCGCCAGCGGCACGCGCATCCTCGCGCGGCAATAGGCCGCGGCATTCACCGCCGACGACACCAGATGCCGCAGATGCAGGATGGCGGTGTTGCCGTGGAGAATCTGCACAATGAACAGGTGGATCGTGACGACCGGGTCGAACGTGCGCTTGCGGAAAACATGGGAGGCCTGCCGGCAGGCGTCGAGAATCACCTCGGCAGGAAGAAGTCGGCGGAAACGCCCCTTGAATTGAACGGGGAAACAAGCGAGATTGTGAGCCATCCGTGGCCTCCTGTGAAAGGGTGTCGTAAAGCAACACCATTGTCGCAGGAGGCCTTTGTTCGCGCGAGTACCCATAACGCGCGCCGGGGCGCGGAGTTATGGTTGTTTCTTATGTGAATGCCATTCGGGTCTGGTCCGTAATGCCGATTTGCTTGCACACCACGACACCGTCTTGCCGTTGGCCCATTCAACTTCGGCCTGGCGAAGCTTGTTCACGATCTCCTCGGCTGAATAACGCTTGCGACTCATGACCAAATCCTCCTTGATCGGGCCGAAATCCTAACCTTCCGGCCGGATCGGGTTTAGGGGGAAAGGTCAGACGATGTTCAGATGTCGCACACATTGTTTCGGGCGATAACAACAATGTGCGCCACCCCGTTTCCCGTCTGAACGTGCGATAATAATCTCGGAACCAGGGGCGGCACATCATTCCGCGTACGTTGCAAAAGACCCTTCCGATTCTGCCCGGAGAATCGCGCTCTGGAAAAAAGAGGGGCCACTTTTTGGCCGATAACATCCCGTATAGCTCCGTGTGAACCGATGTCATCGCCCTTCTGAGTTGGAGTTAATGCCTTCCCCTTCGGACGCTGATAAATCTCTGTCAACGCGCTTCGGCGTGTCAACATCGCGCCGTAGCCAACGGCGCGACCATGCGCCGTCAGCGAAGCGGTTGATGCGGCGATTATCATTTTATCTGGAGCACCTGGAGCCGCGTGTCCTATTTGGTGGGACGTCGTCGATTGAATTGGCTTCGCAGCCGCCTACGGAAAATCCGGCGATCACCTCCGACCCAGGACCCACGGTCATCACGCCGGCGGCCGCTTCGCCCGCCACGGTAACCGTAACCACCACCAGCCTCAGCGTCACCGCCAACGACCAGGGCGGGGCGGGCAATCTTTCCTACATCTGGTCGGTGCTGTCCAAACCCAGCGGCGCGATGACACCCACGTTCAGCGTCAACGGCAACAACAGCGCATCGAACACGATCGCGACATTTTATAGCGCGGGAAGCTATCAATTCGAGGCGACGATCACGGATTCCGCCGGACTCTCGACCACCAGCGTCGTCTCCGTGCAAGTGTCGCAAACGCTGAGCGGCATCGACATCAGCCCGCCGGCGACCATGACGACCAGCAGCACCCAGCAATTGGCGGCCACCGCATACGACCAATTCGGGATTGCGATGGCCGCGCAACCAACCATCACCTGGTCGGCCAGCAGCGGATCGTTCAGCGGGAGCGGGCTTTATCACTCATCGTCATCATCGGGCACGCCAACGATCAGCGCATCCAGCGGAGGGATCAGCGGCTCGACCGTCATTTCCGTGGTCAAGTCGCCGGCGATCCTCGCTTCGCCCAGCACGGTTACCGGAACGAGCACCACGCTGACGGTGGTTGGCGCGGGCGGCGGTCTTCTTTCTTCTTCCAGTTGGTCGGTGACCAGCAAGCCGTCGGGCGCGAAGACGCCGAATCTAGACGTCGGTTCATCCGGCACCTCCGCGATCGTCACGTTCTTTCAGGCGGGAACATACGCTTTCCAGTTCGAAAGCGGCTCGCTCCTCGGACTGCTTGGCTCCACCAGCGAGACGATCAGCGTGACGGTCGCTCAAACGCTGACCTCGATTTCCGTCACGCCGACTTCCGTGAGTTTAAATGAGAACGGCAGTCGGCAATTCACAGCGACCGGATACGACCAATTCGGCAAGGCGATGGCGGTGCAGCCGGCGTTTGGCTGGGCGGTCACGTCCGGAGGCGGGAATTTTTCGGGAACCGCGGGAAATTATGTCGCCCCGGACGCGCCGACAACGGCGACGGTCGCGGCGATTTACGGATCGATGATCGGCTCGGCGACGGTCACCGTCATCAACGCCGCGCCGACGGTCGCCGTGTCCGCGCAAGCAACTCCAAATCCCATCACCGACACGTTCGCCGATCTGAGCGTCCTCGGCGCTGATGATGGTGGGGAATCCAACCTGACCTACACCTGGTCGGTCACCGCCAAGCCGGCGGGAGCGCTAAACCCCAGCTTCAGCCTCAACAGCTCCAATGCCGCGAAGGATACCGTGGCGACGTTCAGCGCGGCCGGCACATACGAGTTGCTGGCGACGATCACCGATTCCGGCGGCCTTTCCACCACCAGCTCGGTGACGGTCGTGGTCGATCAAACGTTGACGAGCATCTCGGTTTCACCCACCAGCGCTGCCGTGACGATCAGCGCGACTCAGCAGTTCACCGCGACCGGACTCGATCAATTCGGACAAAGGATGGCCGTGCAGCCGACGTTCGATTGGTCGACGACGAGCGGGGCACCCGTCGATTCCACCGGACTATACACCGCCCCCGGTTCGACGGGTGCCGATACGGTCATCGCCTCCAGCGGTTCGGTGAGCGGATCGGCGGACATCACGATCGTCTCCAGCGGTACTGCCGTCGCATCGCCGAGCAACGTCACCGGAACCACCACCAATCTCTCGGTACTCGGCGGCGCGACCACAGGCGTCACGTATACGTGGTCGGTTACCTCCGCGCCCATCGGCGTCACCGATCCAACCTTCAGCGTCAACAGTTCATCGGCCGCCCAGACCACGACCGCAACATTTTTCGACGTAGGGGATTACACGTTCCAGGTGGCGATCGATAATGGGACCGTCACCGATGAAACCGTCGCCGTAACGGTCGTGCAGGCGCTCGCCAGCATCGTCGTTACCCCGGGTGCGGTGAATCTGAACGAGAATGGCCAGCAGCAGTTTACCGCGGCGGGCTACGATCAATTCGGCGACACGATGTCGTTGCAACCCGCCTTCGCGTGGGTTGTGTCGAGCGGGAACGGGGCGATCGACGGGAATGGGCTGTACGCCGCGGCCGGTTCGGGAGGCACCGGGCCGGCGACAATCACGGCGACCAGCGATGGGGTGTTCGGCGATGCGTCGATTGCCGTCACGAACGCCGCGCCCACGGCCGCCGCCCCCGCCGTGGCCACACCCACGCCGGTGACGGGCACGTCCACACAACTTGGCGTTCTCGGCGCCGACGACGGCGGCGAGTCGAATCTGGTTTACACCTGGAGCACGACCGGAAGTACTCCCGCGCCGGTCATTTTTTCCGCCAATGGCGACAACGCGTCGAAAAACGTAACGGCCACATTCACCGCCGCCGGGGAATACGACTTTCTCGTGACCATCGTGGATGCCGAAGGCGCCAGCATTGCAAGCTCCGTGACGGTGCACGTCGTTCCGACACTCTCCACCATCGCGGTGACACCCGCGGATTCCAGCATAGAACGGTCGGCCAGCGAGCAATTCTCCGCGACCGGACTTGATCAGTTCGGCGCCGCCCTCGCTTCACAGCCCGTCTTCACCTGGTCGACGCTCGACAGCATCGGCTCGGTCGACTCGAACGGTCTTTACTCTGCTCCGGACGCGGGCATCGGCAATGCCACCATCATCGCGAGAAGCGAAGGCCAGAGCGGCAGCGCGACGGTGGTGCTCGTTCAGTTGACCGCGGTCGCGTCCGGTCCGGCGACCGGATCGACATCAGGGGCGCCAGCGTCGTCGAATTCCGGCGCAAATTCAGGAATTGCCGCGATTCTGAATCAGCCGTCCAACTCCACCGGCGGCGCGACGTTGACAGCATCACCATCGTCGGGCGGAACCTATGTCAACGTATTTTCCGATGCGCCGATCGTCGGATTGACAGCGTCGCCGGCGGTCGATGACACACCAACGGCCGCGCCGACGCCCGCTCCAACACCCATGCCGACGGGTAACTTCGGGCAACGGAATTCCAGCAGCAGCGCCACCGGCAAACCGGCACCGACGCCCTCAGCCACTGCGACGGCGGTCGCGGCGACGAAACCGCCAACGCCAGCGGCCGACGTGCCGGACGAGCGGGTTGAAACGGTGCCCGACCAGGTCTTCAGATTCCTGGCGCCGCAAAGTCCGATGTTGAATAATCTCGACACGGTGAAATCTGAAATGGCGTCGCAGACGTCGCTGAAGGTTGCCGCCGGCTCGGCGACGGTGGTCTCCTTCGGCGCCTCCGCCGCTTATTTCATCTGGTTGTTACGCGGCGGTTCTCTATTAAGCAGCCTGCTTTCGATTTTCCCGGCCTGGAAATCAATGGATCCATTGCCCGTGCTCGACAGCTTCGAGAATTCCAGGAAGCGAAAGAAGCGCCGCAGCGCCAGCGAAGCGGAATCGCTGGAGTCGCTGGTCGATCGCTCGAACCAGAGCGCCGAAAACGTCAACGGGATCAACGATGGGAACGCCGCCTGAAACCGCAAGGAAGATGCCATGAACCGTATACCCGTCCGCGTGAAGATTGTATTTGGATTGCAGTTGCTGCTCATCAGCGCGATGGGTCTGGCCATTGCTCTGGGGTTTGTGCCCAACGACCAGACGGCGACGATGCGGGGTCGCGCGACGCTCGCCGAGGCTATTGCGGTGAACGCTTCGGCATTCGTATCGCGCAACGACATGTCTGGACTGGATGCCGTCCTGCGCACCGAGGCGCGGCGGAACCCCGACATTCTATCGTTGGGCGTGCGCAAGGCAGACGGATTTCTCATCACCGATATCGGCGATCACGATGCGCACTGGAGCCATTCCAAGCCCGGCGCGGATACCGCGACGCGCGTGTTCGTGCCGATTTGGTCGCAGGATAAAATGTGGGGATCGGTGGAATTCCGGTTCCGGCCTCTGAAGCGGGCTGGGTGGTTCGGATTCGTTTACTCGCCGTACACGAAGATGATTCTTTTCGTGTCGCTGGCGAGCATGGCGGCGTTTCTGGTTTATCTGAAACGGACGCTGCAGCATCTGGATCCGTCGAAGGTCGTGCCGCCGCACGTGCGCGCGGCACTGGACACTTTGGCGGAAGGCTTGCTGATCCTGGATCAGGAGGGCCGGATTGCCCTGGCCAACCGGGCGTTTGCGGCCGTGCTCGGATGCGAGCCGGACAAACTGATGGGCGCGCGGGCGGCGCAACTGCCGTGGGAGCAGGATTTACCGGACGAGAAGCGCGGCGCGGCGGTGGCCGAGTTTCCCTGGCTTCTGGCGGTGCGGGGCAATGAGCCGCAGCGCAACCACACCCTGCATTTGAAAGACTCGACGGGAATTCGGCGGACGTTCATCGTGAATTGCTCGCCAGTCGCCGGACCGCGCGGCAAGGCACGCGGAGCGCTGGCCAGTTTCGAAGACGTCACGCCGCTGGTCGAAAAGGAAATCGAGCTGCGCAAATCCAAGGAGGCAGCCGATGAGGCGAATCGAGCCAAGAGCGACTTCCTGGCGCGAATGAGCCATGAAATCCGCACCCCGATGAACGCCATCCTGGGCTTCACGGACGTTCTTCGACGCGGCTACGAAGACGGCGAGGCGGAACGGCTGGAGTTTCTCAACACCATTCATTCCAGCGGCCAGCATCTGCTGGAACTGATCAACGACATCCTTGATCTTTCCAAGATCGAATCCGGAAAACTGGAAATCGAACTGACGCGATGTCCCGTCCACCAGATTATTTCCGAAGTAGTGGCCGTGCTTGGCATTCGAGCGCAGGACAAAGGCATCGAGCTTTCCTTCGCCTGGGACGGACCCGCGCCGGCGACGATTCTCACCGATCCAACGCGACTGAGGCAGGTGATCACCAATCTGGTGGGAAATTCCATCAAGTTCACCGAAAAAGGCGGCGTGCGGCTGGCGGCACGGCTCGATCGCTCAGGCCCGCGGCCGCGGCTCGTCATCGACGTCGTCGACACGGGCATCGGCATGAAGCCGGAATCGTTGCGGAAAATTTTCGATCCGTTCACGCAGGCAGACAATTCCATCACGCGCCGCTTCGGCGGAACGGGTTTGGGACTCTCCATCAGCCGACAATGCGCGACCGCGCTCGGGGGCGGTCTTTCGGTCAAAAGCGAATACGGCAAGGGCAGCGTGTTCACGTTATCCGTGGATGCCGGACCGGCGGAGGCAATCGAGATGTTCGATCCGCTGGTGCAGACATTGGGCAATTCCGCGGCGGCCGGTTCGCCAGCGACCGTGATCCGGTTGAAGCCGGTGCGTGTCCTGGTTGTGGAAGATGGAACTTCCAATCAAAAGCTGATTACCATTGTGCTCCAGCGCGCGGGCGCAACTGTTGAGCTGGCAAAAAACGGCCAGATCGGCTTCGACAAGGCGATAGCGGGGAAATACGATGTGATTCTGATGGACATGCAGATGCCCGTCATGGACGGCTTCACCGCGACGCGGCGGCTACGGGAGGAAGGGTGCAAGCTGCCGATTATCGCGCTGACCGCCAATGCCATGAAGGGGGAAGAAGAGAAATGCAAAGCGGCCGGCTGCTCGGGATATCTCAGTAAGCCGATTAACATGGATCTGCTGCTGGGGACTCTGTCGGCATTAACGGGTGAATTGCCCGCGGACGCGGCGGCGCCAAGTCCGCGAATGGCGCCCAGCCGCGCGCCGGCGTCAGCACCGAAGAATATTCCGCTGCTGGAATCGACGTTGCCAATTGAAGATCCGGAGTTTCTGGAAATCGTTCAGGAATTCGCCGATCGACTGCACGAGCAAATTGGCGAAATGCAAAAAGCCTGGGAGCGGAAGGAATTGTCGCAACTGGCGTCGCTGGCACATTGGCTCAAAGGTTCCGGTGGCACCGCGGGTTTCAACGCGTTCACCAATCCGGCGGCAAAGCTGGAACAATTGGCCAGAGAGAAGCGGTTGGATGAAATCGCCGCGGCGTTGGCGGACGTGCAGGACCTGGGACAGCGCGTCGTGCGTCCCGCGCCAAAAGTCGTCACGGGCGCGGATGCACGGGGGATCGCATCATGAGCGTCGTGCCGGACACAATTTCCCGGCGTCTGGCCGAGCGTTCGCCTCCGGAGAATCGGCCGGAACCGAGCAACGAGGATGTTCGTCTGTTAGGCGCGAAGATTTTGATCGTTGA
The DNA here is from genome assembly GCA_036267155.1 of Tepidisphaeraceae bacterium. Lineage (GTDB taxonomy): Bacteria > Planctomycetota > Phycisphaerae > Tepidisphaerales > Tepidisphaeraceae > PALSA-1353. The sequence goes on along the minus strand of DATAWP010000014.1, from coordinate 29,817 downwards.
TGACGAGCCGATCAACATCAAGGTGGTTCGCAAGCATCTGCAGGGAGCAGGATACAGGAATTTCGTGACCACGACCGATTCAACAACCGCGATGGACATTCTGCGCGCCGAACAACCCGACGCGGTGCTGCTGGACGTGATGATGCCGCAGGTCAACGGGCTGCAGATCCTGGAATGGATTCGCGGTGACCGGCAGTTCCAGCACGTTCCAGTGCTCATTCTCACGGCTTCTAGCGATTCGGCGACAAAGTTATCCGCGCTGGAGTTGGGAGCGACCGATTTCCTGGCAAAGCCGGTCGATCCGAACGAGCTTGTTCCACGCTTGCGTAACGTGCTGATCGTCAAGGCGCATCAGGATTATCTGGCGGGATATTCAGCGAAGCTGGAGGGTGAAGTTCAAAAGCGGACCGCGGAAGTCGAGATGTCGCGCCTGCGCGTGATCCAATGCCTGGCGCGCGCGGGGGAATATCGGGACGACGCGACAGGGCGGCATGTGATCCGCGTTGGCCGATGCGCGGCGATTCTGGCGGCGCAATTGGGATACAGCGCGGAGAAATCCGCGATGATCGAATTGGCGGCTCAACTGCACGACATCGGCAAGATCGGAATTCCCGACGCCATTTTGCTCAAGCCCGCCAAACTCACCCCCGAGGAATATGCGGTCATGAAAAAACATTGCGAATATGGTAAAGCAATCGTTGATCCGACGACCGACAGCGAGGCTGAATTAGCGCGGAAGTACACCGATCTCGGATTGATGCCGCGACAGTCTTTCGATTCGCCGCTGTTGACGATGGCGGCGACGGTCGCGATGACGCATCACGAACGGTTCAACGGTTCAGGTTATCCCCGGGGAATGAGCGGGGAGGCGATTCCGTTGGAAGGCCGGATCACCGCGATCGTGGACGTGTTCGACGCGCTGCACAGTCCGCGTCCCTACAAGATTGCGTTTCCGCTGGAAAAATGCGTGGAAATCCTGCGATCCGGCCGGGGCACGGAATTCGACCCCACCATCCACGACGCCTTCCTGAGCCGGATTGCGGAAATCATCACGGTCTATCGGGATTACGCGGATTGATGCGGAGGCCACTGATCCACTTTGGGGGGAAACCGTTCTGACGCGTCGCGAGGTCCGATGCATACTTCAATTCAAGTGCGTCGCGTACACCAGGCCGCTGTTCTGGCAATGGAAGACCTGAAATAAAGCATTGACTACATGACTCACCATACGCAGGTCGAGTTTACGACCCATTTGCTGGCCGTGGGCGATGCACAAACCACATCTTCAATCCCAAGGCGGATGCGAAGAAGGTCTGGGGACTACAGACAGCTTAACTTCTGGCAGTTCCTCCTTTCAGGCGAGACAAGGCGTTGCTGGAAGATTCTCGGGACTGGCGGCCGGACATCGGCCTGGTGCGTACACTGGATCACAATACGTTGTGCCGAGCCTTTCAGCAGTTGGTCAAACCGGGGCTGATGAATCGTATGCTGGACCAAGTGGTTCTGTGGGCCCAACAGCGGCGGATGATCAAGGGCCGCGTGAAGCCGCTGGCGATTGACAGCAGCCTGTTTGAATCCCGCCACGTCAGCCGGCATTTTGAAAAGCGTTGCCGCGAGACGGCCCGCAAGAGCCGGGCAAAACAGTTGAAAATCCAAACAAATCTGCGCCGCTTGCGGGTCGTCAAACGCCTGCCCAAGTTGTCGTTGGCGGTGGCCAGTTCGTGTCACCTGATCCTCTCGGCCCGCGCCACCACCGGCGGCGGCGGTGACGCGAAACATTTTGAGCCGGTCTTGTTCGATGCCTGGCGACGGGCCGAAGTGCGGATCGTCGTTGCCGACGCCGGGTACGATTCGGAATCCAATCATTGCATCGCCCGTCAGGACATGGGCGTGCGTTCGATTATCCCGCCCAACGCCGGCCGGCCCGGCAAAAGTCCGCCGACGGCGCGTCATCGCCGCAACATGTATCATCGATTCAAACGCAAGGCCGACAAGAAACTGTACGGACAGAGATGGCAAGTCGAAACGGTCAATTCCATGATCAAGCGGAACCTCGGCTCAGCGTTGTGAAGCACGTTGTCCTCGGGCTCCTCTTCCTGAAGTACATCTCCGACTCGTTCGAATCGCGCCGCGAACAACTGAAAGTGGAGCTTGAAAAAGATGGGATCACTGGAAAGCAACTTGAAGCGCTTCTTGAAAGCCGCGACGAATACACGGCCGAGCGCGTCTTCTGGGTGCCGCCCGAGGCGCGTTGGCCGAATCTGCAAAATCAGGCCACCCGCGCCGACATCGCCACGCTGATCGACGATGCCATCCTTGCTGTCGAGCGCGAACCTCCAACAATCACTTGCGAATCGTAGTGAGGGATAGCCTCGTGGCGTCCGCCACCGCTTAAATCCCGCCCCAACCCCTCCACGCCAGAGCACGGTGACCACAACATAAACTAAAACGGCTGGCTTGCCGCAGTGGAGAATCGGTACTCGGTAATCTGCCGATAGACTTCACCCGGCTCCAGGATGACGCTCGGAAAATTCGAGTGATTCACCGAATCGGGGAAATGCTGGCATTCGAGAGCGAAGGCGGAATACTGATGATACACATCGCCGTACTTTCCCTTGATCGATCCATCCAGAAAATTGCCGGAGTAAAACTGCACGCCCGGCTCGGTCGTCCAGACTTGCATGGATCGGCCTGAAGTCGGCTCATACACTTCGACCGCCAGCGCCAGCTTTCCGCTTTGGTTGGAAAGAACCACGTTCTGATCGTACCCGATCGGGTTGCCGCCCATCGCCTTGATATCCCGACCGATCGGTTTGGCCACCGTGAAATCAATCGGCGTTCCCTTCACCGGGGCAATCTCGCCGGTAGGAATGAGCGTGCTGTCCACCGGCGTGTAATGATCGCCATGAATGCGCATCACGTGTCCCAGAATGTCGGTCTTGCCCGCGTCCTTCAGGTTGAAATAGGAATGGTTGGTCAGATTAATCGGCGTCGGCTGGTCTGTGGTCGCGAAATACTGGATCTTCAGCGTGTTGTCGGCCTCCAGCGAATAGATGATTGTGACATGAACATTTCCAGGATATCCTTCGCAGCCATCGGGGTCCTTCAACGTGAAACGGATGGATGGCCCATCAGTCGTCATGATCGTCTCGGCGTTCCAGACTCGCTTGTCATATCCGCGAAATCCGCCGTGCAGATGATTCGGGCCGTTGTTGATCGCCAGGGCATAGTGATGGTCGCCGATGCTGAACATGCCGCGGGCAATGCGATTGGCGACGCGACCGATGGCCGCTCCGAAATACGGGCTTTGATTCTCATACTGCTCGATGTTGTTGCAGCCCAGCACCACGTCGCCGATTTTCCCATACTTATCGGGAACCTTCAGGCTCGTGACGGTGGCGCCGTAATTCAGGAAACTCACCGAAGCGCCCGCGTCGTTCATCAGCGTGTACTGCTCGATGGCATGTTGATCTGAACTCGTCCCAAAGCTGCTTCGTTCGATTTTGCTCCCGAGCGTCGGCCGCGGCAGAAACAGCAGAGCAACGCAAAAACAAATCGGCAACGATCTGATCCGAGCTAAATTCCTCATGATTTCTCCACTGAATGAATGACCGGGGCGCGCCACGCGCGCCCTTTGTTATTCCCGCGACGGAACCACGTTCGCCAAACCAATATCCAGATCCTGGCCGCCGATCGTCTGATGACAGTGAGCGGCAATCGTCACGCTCGCGCCGGGCTTGAGCAGGGCCTTGGCAGCGTCGTTGATCGGCAGCGGCTGATACGAGGGATTGAATCCCCTCTCGCTTGTCGCCAAAACGCCGTCCACATAAATCTCCACGTCTTCATCGTGATAAACGACAAACTGCGCTTGGGCGGGATCGAGGCTTTCAGGCAGACGCACCTGCCGACGAATCCAGATATCTGACGTATTCCAGCGAGTGCCAATGACCGCGCCCGGGGTGCCCGATGTTCCAAACCCGCCACGGCCGAACTTCCAGTGATCGGCGTCGAAGTTCGGCTTGGTCCAGCCGTCGCCGTCCGGAGCATCGGTGGTGTACTTCCAAACGGCCGCGTGCGTGCGGGCGTCGGGGACAATCTCAACTACTTTCGGCGGCTTGGGCAGCGGCGCCCAGCCGCCCACCTGCTGCTGATCGCCCTGCGACCACTTCTGCCAGCATCGCTTGTCTGACAGGAGCTTGATAAACACGCCACCGATCACGGGCCGAGCGTGCATTCCGCTGCTGTCGACGTTGTTGGTCTCGTAGCTGTCGACAAAAGGCACGCGCGAAATGGTTTCGTTCAAATAATCGACGATCGGATCAACGAACACGTGAAAGTCGGCGGGTTCGGCGGCCAGGGTTGCGCTCCAGAGCGACCAGTCGGTTTTGGTCAACTTGGTGCGGCTGTCCAGCGGCAGGCCATACCGCTGCAGCCGCGTCTTGTAGTACGCGATCTCCTTGGCCGCGACTTCCGGTGGGAAGATGTTCAAACCCAGGATTCTGTCCCAGACCAGGTTGTATTTCTGGCTCCAGGTGTCGGGCTTGTCGAACGCCAGGAGCGAATGGTCACCGGCGTCGGCGACTTTCACCCAGTGCCGCGCGTCGGCCTTGGCCAAGTCCCTGTACCGGGCGGCCTCGGTCGCGTCGCCGCGCAGGCGACACAAATCGCCGTACGCGGCCAGTCCCAGGATCGCCTTGATCGACAAATTGGCGTTGTGGGCCAGGTGGCCCATGAAGTCGTCGGTGCAAAGCTGATTTTCCGGATCGAGCCCGTACTTCTCCAGGTAATGGGCCCACTGTGTCAGTTGCGGCCACCACGGCCGCAGCCATTCGGCGGAGCCTTCCTCCTGCGCAATTGCGTCACACAGAATGAGCATGTTGCCGCTCTCCTCCACCGGCATCCCTTCGCCACCGTCATCACGGCCCGACACGATGGGATAGGTGCCCAGATCGTGCGGGGCGTTTGGAAACTTCCAGTGCGGGCTGGCCGAGTACATGAGGTTCGACACCAGCGACGCCTTGGCCAAGTTGGGGCTGAGCAGCATCCAGATCGGATCCATCGGGAAGATCACGTCGACGGTGGCAATGTCGCCATTGCTGGTATTCTCCTTTGTGAACAGCAGCGGCTGTTTGTGCGAATCGGCGACGAAGCCGCACCCGGCCCAGGCCTGCCGGTAGGCGAGCGCAACGATGCTCGCATAGCTGTCGCCGCCGATGCGCCGGGCGTCGCCGACCAGTTCCCGGTTGAATTGCTCGCACCTAGGCAGCAGGTCGGCGTAATCGGCGGCCGCTTTTTGAAACAACTGGATTGCGCCGCCTCCGTTTCGACGCCAGTACGGTTGCAGCGGCTTACCGAAGTAGAGGATCGATTCGATCTCGTCATAGGCGATCATTACTTGCCGGGAAACCGGATCGGCGGAGACGCCGCCCAGGTCGAAGGCAAACGCGCAGATCGGCTGGTCGTCGCTCACACGGCGGGGCTGGCGAGTGTCGTCGTTGCCTGGCAGCTTGCCGGATTCGGTGAACGAGGCGAGGACTTCCTTCATGCCCCCGATGGCCGAAGTTGACTGATCGGAGCGGGCGCCGGTGTAGGCGTAGCCCCAGTCGATGCGCGTGTCATCGCCGGGATTGTCCAGCCGGCGCTGCTGCTGGCTGCCCACTTTGAGCAACGTCAGATCGCCCGCTGATTCGCGGCCCCAGGTGACGGTTTGGGCGGTGTTATCGACGGCCAGTTCCGAACTGGTGCTGTACAGCAGTTGCACGCTATGTGTTTGCCCGTCCATTGAATTCACCTGCCAGGTGAGGTAGGTGAGCGGCCGGCCCATTAATTCCAGATCGTGCGGAAGCAGCGGGGTAAGGAACGTCAGCGTCACATGCACGCCGGCGCCTTCGAACTGGTAGACCGTGGTGATTGGCATCACCGAAAGCGACACCTGCGGCAGCGCGGGGGCATCTTGCGGATCGCGGCCCATGATGCGAAACGGCTTGCCGTCCACGCGAATCACGCTCAGCAGCGATTGCTCGTGGCCGGTCCAGTGCGTGGTGTTGCGATCGTTCAAATGATCGGCCGCCGACCAGATGCTGAGGTATGGATCGCTGGTAACCAGCGGCGCCGCCGGCGGACGGAATGGTGCAGCCGCCGCAAAGACGGGCGCGACCAACGCCCCGCTCACGGCAAATAGAATCGTAACGATGCGGCGGCGACTGTGCGAAGTTTCATTCATTGCTTCTCGCGCTTTTGCCATGAAAACCAGCGGCCACGGCGCAGAATTCAATCCGGGATCGGCCACTCTTCCACGCCGACTCGCTTCACCCATGCGTCGTAGGCGCTGTGCAGTTCCCGCACGATCTCTGGATGTGCCGCCGAGAGGTCGTGCATTTCGGTCCGATCGGCCGGGATGTTGTACAGCTTCCATGGCTCGTTGTGGGCGGCAAGCAACTTCCAATCGCCGATGCGCACGGCTCGGTTTCCCTCATGCTCCCAGCAAAGCGGCGCGGGACGCGGCAGGGTCGGCGCCCCCTCAATGACCGGCAGCAAGTTTATTCCTTCCTCGGGCAGAATCGAGTGGCCATGGTATTGCTTCGGGTAGGCAACGCCAGTGGCTGCCAGCACCGTGGGCATCAGATCGATCACATCGCCAATCTGGTCGTGCTGAATCTGCCCGATTTGCTTCACCACACCCGGCCAACGGACAATGAAGGGCGTTGAGATCCCGCCTTCCTCGGTAAAATGCTTGAACCGTCGCAGCGGCGTGTTTGAAGCATTGGCCCAGGCGGGGCCGTAACTCTGGAAGACCGTTTCAGGACCCGGCAGGAAGCTGGATTTGTTGCCGACCTCAATCCTTCGGCCGTCGCGCGTGTGGTCGGGAATGTCGTACCAGCCCGGCTGCACCTGCTCCTGACAGGCCCCGTTGTCGGACAGGAAGATGACCATTGTGTTGTCGTCCAACCCCTTCTCGCTCAGTTCCGCCATGATCCGCCCGACGCCGCGATCCAGCGTCTCGATCATGGCGGCGTAGACCTGCATTCGTCGCGCTTGCCATGGCTTCGCCGGCGCGGTGTCCCACGGTCCGACCTTGCTGTCACCATCGTTCAGCGACGGCAGCCACGCCCGCGGTGACAGGCCCCACTGGCTTTTGCACAACCCCATCGCCACCTGCCGATCAAAGCGCGCCTGCCGGATCGCGTCCCAGCCGACATCGTAAACGCCCGCATACTTTTCGATGTCCGCCTCCCGCGCCTGCATCGGCCAGTGCGGAGCCGTATAGGCGACGTACAGGAAGAACGGCCTGGCCGATCCGTCGGCGTAGCTGTCGATCAACTGCACGGCGTGATCGGTGATAAAGTCGGTGTAATAAAAATCGGGCCCGTCGGGCTGGATCGTCTGCTCGTTGTGAACCAGGCCGTATGGATCGAAGTAGTTTTCGACGCCGGGGATCGTGCCCCAATGTTCCTCGAATCCGCGGTTGCAAGGCCAGTCGGCTTCGCTGGGGGAGATGGGCACGTCGGATTTGAAGTCGAGCGCCGCCTTGGCTCGTTTTTCGGGCAGGGAGGCAATGGTCAGATGAACCAGATGCCACTTGCCCACCATGGCAGTGTGATAACGGGCCTCGCCCATCACTTCGGCGATCGTGACACCATTGTCGTTCAGTTCCCCCTCGTACGCCGGTTTTTTGTCGAGCTTTTGATTCATGGCCCCAATGCCCGCCTGATGCGGATACAGGCCGGTCATCAGCGATGCCCGAGTCGGACAACAGCGGGCCATGTTATAGAATTGAGCGAAGCGAATCCCCTGAGCGGCCATCTTGTCGATGTTGGGCGTGTGAATTTCGCCGCCGTAGCAGCCAAGGTCGGAGAAGCCCATGTCATCGGCGAGGATCAGGATGACGTTCGGGCGCTTAGGGGCGGACAGAGCCGGTATCGCCGCGCCCAGCAGCAATCCGCATCCGACAGCCAAGCGAAGGCATACCTTCTGGATGGACATTTCCGTTGCTCCGCAAGTCCACCGCCGCCCGCCCTTTGCAGCAACAAGCGAGTTCATCCCACCTGCTGACAGAGCATTGGCGTCGGGATGAAGATACGAAGATTAATGCAAATTCGTAGCATATTCAATATCATCATTTGAAATTTGATCCGCCTCCGCGTACTCAAATCAGTACTTGATGGTAACATGCTGTGGGTTAATCGAGTTCTCGAAATGGAGTCGCAGGACGCCATCACCAAACGACCAATCGCCTTGGGAGATGGATCGGCCTTCGACGGTGACTGAAGTGGGCTTGTCCGCGCAGGCCACGCGAATCACACACGGGGTGTCGTCGATCCCGCTGACGTCGAAGGAGAGATTCCCGCCCTCCCGTCGCTCGCCCACCACCCGGCCGCTGGCGCATGCGACGCACGGCCGCGCATTTTGCAGCCGATCCAGATCCACCAGCAGTTGCCGCTGGTTCGGACGAATGACCACCCGGTTCACCACCGGCAGCGCCGGATCGAAAAGCGGTATGAAATGTCCTCTCAGCTCCATCGGCTCGCTGGCTGACGGCAGGACGGCGGCCACCACGTACGGACCGCGGTGCAGCACCAGCGCCGGTGATTCCTGCCAATCAATCCCCGCCGATTTGGCGGCCGTGATGCACAAGTGTCGGACCACGTCGGCGCCCCCCTTCTCGTGGGAGAGCGCCGCGGGCGACTGCGCGTCGTAGAGAACGATTCCATTCCCGACCCGCTGCGGACCATCGGGCGCGGCTGGCAACCCAAGCCGGCGGAACAGGTCCAGCCTCGGTGTCGCGTCGTGGAACTTGCCGGTATTCCACCACTCGCGGACCTTGTCGTACGGATCTTTATCATCGTCGACGACGACCAGCGCACCGCCCGCTTTCACCCAATCCGCCAGGGCCGTGTGCAACTGCGGCCTAGGTGGCTTCTGTCCGTCGTAGGTCAATAGGAGCATCTTGTAGTTGGAGAGGAAGCCCGGAATTCCGGCGTCTTCTAACTGTACCGCCTCCACCGGCACGCCGCGGTCGATCAGCGGCAACGCCAAGCCGAAGAATTGCCCCAACTCCGGATCGGACGCCTGCGGTCCTGCACGCTGGAACATCAGCGTATCCGAAACCAGCACGCCAACGCCCGCTGTTCCGCGCCGATCCCAATGGACCGCCGACCCCGGCTGTTTCATCTGTCCCAACGCGTGAATGACCGCCTGCAATTCGGTCTGATATTCCAGGCTGATCCCATAGTGCATCGCCTCGGGCCCGGCGTTCACCGGATAATACCCCTGGAAAACCCGCTCCGGCCAGGGCATCGTTTCGAACTTATACACCTCCGGCTGCAGAAGCGACGCCGTCAGCGTGCTCTGCCAGTTGTAGCGGTAGTCGGCCCAGGTGTGGTGCGCGTTGTCTTCCACGGGATCGTTCAAAAACCACATGTCGCGCCCCGACGCGCGGACCAGGTTCTGCATCTGCCCGTACTCGAGGAATGCGGTCTCAAACGTTCGCTCGGCTTTCACGCCGTCCAGCACGTTCGGGGTGCGCGCGGTTCCAGTCCAAACCTGTGCGATGTACCCGTCGCACCCCACCTCCAACAGCGATGATTCGGGGCTGACGATTCCCCAGTCGGCGTAGTTGATCAGGCTGTGCGTCGCCACATAACACTTGATGTCCTTGTGCGTGCTGCGGCCGTACTCGCGCACGAACTTGAACACATCCGCCAGCGCTCGGCGGTACAGGTAATATTTCAGCTTTGAAGAGCGGTACTGAGCATCGGGCGAGGATTCCGGATCCCGCCACGGCTCGTGGTAGTACTGCTGCCACTCAACTTTGAACCGCGGTCCATACCCCGCGGCAGTCCAAAACTCCGGCTCTTCCAGGTACAATGCCTCTGCGCCGTCATCGATCGCCTTCTTGGCCAGCATCGACAGATAGGCTCCGTATGCCGGCCCGGGCGACATATAATAAACGTCCTTGCCATGACCAAGCCGGCGCCCATCGCGCGTGGTTTGAGCTTCGTCCTCGTGGTTCTTGCCGTCGAAACGTCCGAAGAGGTAATCCTGATACTCACCCCAGGCGACGCCGGTCATGAGGTTGATGATGTAACCGTGGTCGCGCCAGCTTTTCATGCGATCGGCGGTAGTGGGCGATACGCCGTAGACCATCGCTACGTCTGCGTCGACGTTCAGCCGCGGACGCCAGTACGCGGACGTTTGGAACGACAGACGGGGTTCGGCAGCCTCCGTCTGGGTCGACGGGCCGGCCGCCCACACGGCAGTTGAGCAGAGGGCGATGGTGGCGACAGTCAGTGCCAGACGCTGAAAGATAAAGTTCACTGGTCAGTCTCCGGATCCGGTTTACCGCTGCGCCACCCGCGACTTTCGCTGCCGAACTTTGACTTCAATTTAACCTCGTTATAATACCTATAATTGGTATTGTATATGCGTTGCCATTCGCCTCTGACCCGACGGAAAGTGCGCGAGCACGTGCATCCTTACGACGGCCGCACATCAGTAACCGCAGCTCACAATGCGTAAATACCACCGCGCAGCCTTCGGCTTGCTTCTGTTGATCGCCGCCGTGACGCCGGCTGTTGCAGCGGATCATAATACCGCGGCCGTTCCAAATCGCCGTCCACTCCGGGCCACACCATTTGTTCCTCTGCCGCTGGGCAACGTTCGCCCCACCGGCTGGCTGTTGACCGAGTTACGCCTGCAACGCGATGGTCTCACCGGCCACGCAGAGCAGGTGATCCCGCAGCTCGGTCCCGACAGCGGCTGGCTTGGCGGGACCGGCAAAGACGCGGAGGACTGGGAGAAAGGACCTTACTACGTCAAGGGCCTGGTCGCCCTGGCCTATACGCTCGGCGACACCGGGCTGAAGCAAAAAGCGCAGAAGTGGATCGATTGGTCGCTTAACAGCCAGCGGCCTGACGGCTCGTTCGGCCCCCTGTCGAACAACGACTGGTGGCCGCGCATGGTAATGACCTACGCCCTCCGCCAGTACGCCGAAGCCACCGGCGATCCTCGCGTCGTGCCGATGCTCCAGAAGTACCTTCATTACATGCTCGCCGAACTGCCGCACCGGCCACTTCACGATTGGGCCAAGGCTCGCGCCGGCGATCAGATCGACACCGCCTTCTGGGTCTACAACCGCACCGGCGACCCCGCCATGCTCCAGGTGGCCGATCTGATGCACGCCCAGGCGTACGACTGGACCGACATTTTCACCCACAACCGCTTCATGCAGTTTGGCAACGATATCATGCCCCAACACGCCGTGAACATCGCCGAGGCGATGAAGATGCCGCCGGTCTGGTACCAGCGCTCCGGCAACCCGGCCGATCGTGACGCATTCAGAATCGGGCTTGGCCACTTACTCCGCGAAACGACCCTCCCGCTGGACGTGCTTACCGGCACCGAGTCGCTGTCGGGCAGATCCGCCATCCAGGGCGTCGAAACCTGCACCGTCGTCGAGCAAATGCTCAGCGACGAAACCGCGTTCGCCATCCTGGCCGACCCTGTGATCGCCGACGCCCTGGAGCGCACCGCCTACAACGCCCTGCCCGGGGCGATGACCAAAGACCTCAAACTGTACCAGTACTACACCGCCACCAACAACGTAATCGCCATCCGCGGCGGGCATGGGTTCGACCAGGATTACGGCGACTGCATGATGCCCGGCCCCGTCTCCGGCTTCCCTTGCTGCTGCTACAACTTGCACATGGGATGGCCGATGCTCGTCCAGCACGCCTGGATGGCAACCGCCGACAGCGGCTTAGCGCCCGCCATTTACGGTCCCACCATTGTGCACGCTACCCTGCCGCAAGCCGGAGCCGTGACCATCACCGAACAAACCGATTATCCATTTGACGGGAGCATCCACCTGACGCTTTCGCTGACGCACCCGGCCAGATTTCCGCTAAAGCTGCACATACCCGGCTGGTGTACTGCGGCGACGCTCAGCGTCAACGGTCAATCACAGCCGCACCCGGCCGCCGGCGCCTTCGTGACGCTCAACCGCACTTGGGCCGATGGCGATGGCGTCGATCTCTCGCTGCCTATGACCTTGTCGACGATCCGCGGCGTAAACAACTCTGTCTGCCTTTGCCGCGGCCCGCTGGTCTTCTCCCTGAAAATGCCGCAGCAGAAAAAGGTCGTGAAGCCCGGCCCCGATGGGTTCGTGCAGCTCGAACTCACCTCGCCCGATCCGTGGAACTTCGCCCTGAATATCAATCCGGCTCACCCGGCCGACACGGTGGCCGTTCACACTTTCCCTATGCCGCCAGCCGGCAGCCCCTTCCAGCCGGACCTCAGCCCAGTGACGCTGACCGTTTCGGGCAAGCAACTGCCCTCGTGGCGGATGAACTGGACCGGCCGTATCGCCGAAGACCCGCCCTTCAGCCCCGTATCCTCGGACCAACCGGAGCAGACCGTCACCCTCGTACCGTTCGGCGCGCAGACGCTCCGCGTGACCGCTTTCCCCTGGCTCGGCCGGCCGGCCGCGCCCGCCCGCGAATTCCGGTGCGACTTTCACAATACCGACGCACCCGGCTGGGTCACCTACGGTGGCGGATGGTATGTGGAAAACGGCCAATGGTGCGCCCCAACCACCGCCGGCATCGCCGGCGTGATGGCCGTCGCCACCGGCACCGATTTCGCCGATTTCACCTACGATGCCGACGTGACACCCGCCTCATCCGGCGACACCGGCCTGATCTTCCGCGTCACCCGGCCGAGCATCGGCGACAACGCCTTCGATGGCTACTACGTCGGTGTCAGCCCGAGCGACCGGCGGATCCTCCTCGGCAAAGGTAGCGCCGACGACAACCACTGGACCCTGCTGGCCGATGCCAAGCTGGCCGTGCAAGCCGGCGTACCGGTCCATATCCGCGTGGTGGCGGCCGGCTCGACAATCCGCGTGTTCGTCGGCGACATCGCAGCTCCGATTCTGACCGTGACCGACAGTAGTTTCGCTCACGGAGCGATTGGCGTGCGACGGTACGCGAGCGCGTCAGAAACCACCCGAGCCAGCTTCGCCCATCTTTCCGTGGTCAGTGGCCCCGCGTCTCAGCGGTAATCGCGGCCCAAAACCCATCGGAACGGCGCCAAATATCAGCCCTCAAAAACTATCGCGGATCAGCAACCGGCTGATCCGCGACTTGGCGAATAAAAAGGACTGACAATATTCAGATTTGGCGACGGCGCGATCCGTACCACACGGTGGACACACCGCGCCAAATAAATCTCAGGGCAGGAAATCGTTGTCCCACTGCGGGGCGATCGTGTTCCAATTGTTAGTTCCGGGAATAAAATGAACGTTTGTATTTTTGGGGTTATACAAGATCAATTCCTTCTGGAGGTGCCACTCCACGTGACCATCGCCGTAAAGGCAGTTGGCGCCACCATGGTGAATCGTGCCGGGAGCCTGGGTCGGGTCGTCGGGGTCAACATTGAAGTCGAAGGTGCTTCCCGCATTAACGTCACAAATGACAATGACCTGGGCCGCATGTCTCACGAGTGAGGCCTTCATCTCGTTGGAGACGATCGGGGTTCCGTTAATCGTGCCCGGCTGCTGCGGCGTCTGCCAAAGATCGGCGCCAAATCCGCGCTGGCGGAAGGGATTGCTCGGAGGAGTTTGCGCCGTATTGTTGGGGTCGTACGCCCCCCAATCGTTGTAGCCATATGAAAAATATCGCTGGACGTCACCGCTCGGGACGCCTTCGTACAGGAGGCTTTCACCTTTTCTATACCCAAAGCCGGTGTCGCTATCATCGGCCAGCGGCCGCGTGCTGAAGTCATCCTGCTGCCATACATACCGGTCATCGTGCGACGGGCAATAGAAGACCTTTTGGACGCCGGAGCCCCCCATGTATTTGCGCAACCGCGTTGCCCAGACGGCGTAATCGCAGCTTGGGGACTGGGCAGGATTATTCCGCGAGGTTGCCCACCGGCACCCTGGATAATAATTGCTGTCATTGATGTACATCACGAGCGCAATGCCCATCTGCCGGAGATTGGAAGCACAAGCCAACTGGTTCGCTTGTTCTCGTGCCTTGCTGAGAGCAGGGAGGAGGATCGCGATCAGCAGCGCGATGATGCCGATCACCACCAGTAGTTCCACGAGAGTAAACGCCTTGCTTCTCCTCGTCACAAGTCATCTCTTGGGCCATGCCCTTGCTTGGCAGTCACCGATTCCGACGCCGCCGCAGTACGAGAAAACCGCCCACGGCGAGCATTCCCATTGAAGCTGGCTCGGGCACTTCAGCCATCAGCCCGTTGGCCTGTGCGAAGGCGTCGAGCGCGGCCCAGTCGGCCGCCGTCACCACGTCGCCCGCGCTGCCAAGCGATTTGCCGAAGTTCCCGGCGAGCAATCCGAAGTCGATGCTGTTGATCGTGCCATTGTAGTCGAAGTCGCCCTGGTCCCAGGTATTTCCCGACTTACCGAAGTTGGCGGCCATCGTGCCGAAGTCGATGCTGTTGACCGCGCCGTCGAGATTGGTGTCGCCGTAGAGCGTGTACTTGACTTCGAGTTGGCCGGAAGTGAGGCCGCTGATGCCGCCATCCGCGCCATCCGCCCAGCCGATGCCGTAGATGGTGCCGGTTGGAGCGGAGGTCATGATGCTGCCGCCGGTGCCGTTCCAATTGCTGCCGTTGAAGCCGGCGGCCAGATAGCTTTCGATCGTGGAATCAATGCTGCCGCTGGGGTCGCTCAGGATCATGTGATTGTTGCCGATGTCCAGTGTGCCGTTGCCGGCGATGGACAAGGACGCGAGCGTTTCGCCACCGGTATTGGCAGCCAGTTGTAATGTCCCGGCGGTGATGGAGACGGCGCTGTTGGCCGGAAGAGCCCCGGCGGCGCCGATGACGAGCGTGCCGGCGGTGACGTTGGTGCCGCCGGTATAGGTATCGGCGCCAACGAGGGTCAACGTGCCGCCGCCGGACACGCTCAGCCCGCCGTCGGGGGTGGCGCCCAGAGCTGCCGCATGGACCAGAGGTTGGGCGATGGTGATGGCGTCACCGTTGGTGTTGATGATCGCGCCGCCCGCCTCCACGTTGGCAGTGGTCAGGCCGCTCATAAAACTCGTCGTGCTGCCAGAAGGCTCGAGCGTGCCGCCGTTGAAGTTAAAGGTCTTTGCGGCGGTTGAGCTACCGCCCAGGACAGAGGCCGCGGTCAGCAAACCGCCGTTGAGGTTGACAACTCCGGTGGCGGAATTCTCCCATCCGATGGTAATCGGTCCCGCCGTGATGTCGGCGCCGCTGTTGACATTGAACGTGCCGTTGCCCGAGGAATCGGTTCCGACCGTCAAAGTGTTGTTCAGAAAGCTGGTACCGCCGCTGATGTTCAACGTGCCGGTCCCGTTTTCGCCGACGAAGGTGGAATCGGACGTGAGGATTCCGCCGGTCTGATTGACGATACCGACGGCGCTGCCCCCGCTACCGATCGTAAAAGAAGTGCCAGAACTGGTGGCCAGGTTATAAACGCCAGTATCGGTCAGCGATCCACCGCTGAGATTGATCACGCTGGCCGGAGCGCCGCTGGTGTTTCGGCTGACCGCCAGCCAATTGTTGTTGACGGTGAACGAGCCGTTCTCGGAGATATTCAGCGTACCGGCGCTGTCTCCGCCATTACCGAGCCAGTACTGGCCGCCGTCGATCACGATCGAGCCGGTACCGCTGACATTAACGGCGCTGGTGGTACTGCCGGGGTCGCTGATGTAGTTGTTGTCGCCGGTGTTGGTGGCCGTACGGGTGATTGTCCCGCCGGAGACGGTCAGTGTGGATGTGGCGCCGTTGCGGCCGACGACGAACCAGTCGCTGATGGTGGTTGTGCCTGAAGTCTGGTCGAAGAGTCCCTGGCTGCCGACATTGTTGCCGTCCCAGAATTCGCCGTTGACGTTGATGGTCCCGCCATTGTTATAGACGTATCCCACGCCGTCCGTGCCGCCGGCGATGGCGAACGTCTGCGCGCCGCCTTTATTGGCGTTGAGTACGCCGCCGTTGACGGTAATCGTGCCGCTGCCGCCGCCGACGCCGCCACCGATGAACAAAGACGTCGTGGCGGTGACCGTGGCGCTGTCGTTCAACGTGAGAGAGCCCGTACCGCCGGCGCCGCCGATATTGAAAGTCCCCTTGGCGTTGAGCATGCTGGTGCCGTTGAGGGTCACAGTACCGGTCGCGCCGGAGGCGTCAGCAATGTTGACTGTTCCATCGCCGGTATAGACGGACGTGCCGTTGAGGGTCACCGTCGAGGTGGCGCCGCTGCTCTTGCCGAAGTAACTGTTAGCGCCAGCGGTGACCGTTGAGGAGTCGTCCAGAATAAGGGTGCCCGCGGTGTTGGCGTTGTCGGAGACATTGAAGTCCTGATTGGTGAGAATGAGCGCGCCAGTGCCTGACAGGGTGACGGTTGCCATATCAGGTCCGCCGTTGGTGCCGGTGGAATCCTGGCCGAAGCTGCTGTAGCCGTTGGTGGTGGTAACGGTGCCGGTAATGTTGACGTTGGGGCTGCGCAGATGAAGCGACCCCAGCGATACCGAGCCCGTTACGTTGACGGTGCCGGAATCCCAATAGGTGGATCCGCCAAGGATATCGGTGCCGCCCAGGGTCAGCGTGCCCAAGCCGCGCTTGCCGATCGACCCGGTCGTGTTGCCCGTGCCGCCGAGGTCCTGATTGATCGTGAACGTCTGGCCGTCGTCGACGTCGATGCCGCCGGCGAAGGTGCTGTAATTCACATTGAGCGTGCCAAAATCTGAGATGAACCCATCGACCGGATGAAATGTCGCGCTGCCGTTGAAATTTAGCGTGGCGGTTGCGCCGCCGAGATTCGCGAGGCTGCCGACATTGAGTTCCACGCCGCCGATGAGTTGGATGCCGCCGGTCAGCGCACTGTTATCGCCACTAAGGGTTATGAATCCGGCATAATCGCCGTCCACCGTCAGGACTCCATTGGTGACATCGGGACCCTGCTGGATATTGCTGGAAATAACGATCGTCGACGTGTCCGCCGCAATGCTGGCGTTGGTTGAGTCAACGGTCAACGGCCCCGACAACGTAATCACGTCCGACGGATTGCCCGTGTTCGAGCTGGTGATCGCGTCGGGGTAGTCGCTGTAGTCCGTGCCGCTGTAGGTGTCGCGCGTGATCGTGATCGGATTGGTAATGTTCAGGTTGCCGACCGGACTGGTCCCAGCGCCGCCGAACGCGAGGTTACCCTGACTGCTGATCGTGACGGGCCCCGTGCCAAGGCCATTAGAGGTGTTCACGACCAGCCGGCCTTTGACAATGTTCGTGCCGCCGCTGTAGTCGCTGTCCGCGTTCAGCACGAGCGTGCCCCACTGAGGGTATCCCGAGGAGTTAAAGCCGTTGTCCAGAGTGAGGGAGCCCGCGCCGGTGATGGCGTTGTCCATCGTCATCTCGGCGGGCACATCGCCCGGGCTGTCCTGAAGGGTGACGACGTGAGCGCCGGCACTGAGAACCAGCGCGTTAGTCAACTGAAAAACCGTCCCACCGCTGGTTGCGGTTTTAAGAATGTTCCCGTTCAGCGTGAGCGTCTGGGCGCCGTCGCCCTGATCGGCAATGTTATAGTATGCGCCGTTTGACGCGTTGCCGAACGTCATATCCTGCACGACCAGGTTGTCGTTGAGCAAAACCGTGTAAGGCGAGACACTGGCGGACGTTGTGTTGGTGCCGAAAACCGCCGAATCCGGAATGGCGTTCGACCACGTCACCACCGAGTTGGTGCCCGGGTCATACCACTGGGATGATGTTGTGTCCCAGTTTCCCGACCCATCTGTAGGAGTCACGGAACCGGATGGATCCCAAGTCACAGTTTGTGCGTTGGCTGCAAAAGCGCCATACAGTGAAGCGACTACGGCCGTCGACAAACGTGCGTAACGAAGTCCAACTTTTTTCATAATTCCTCTCCCGCAAATTCTGCTTCCGATTGAATCGCAAAAAAACTTATTCTCGATTTTTCAGCCTCCACTTTACCGGTGGAAGGAAACAGCTGATTTGCCGACCTTAAGACGACATGATGCGGCAAATGGACGAGTCGGTACGGCTTGGCACTGCCGTTACCCTCCTAAACAGGATCAGATGAACCTCAAAATCCGCGCGGCTCGCCGAAGCTCCGTCGATTCGCTGCATGCTCTCCTCCGGGTTGGCGGACACGCCGGTAACCCTCAATTCGAATTGTTGCCGGCATTGGCTTTGACCGACTCTCCGGGTTGATAGGATATCAAGTGTTGATGCATTTACAATAGTATTTTTAAATCTATTGTCAGACTTTTTGAAAGGACAAGCTCCTCGCGATTCTCAATCCGGCTGTTGCGTTATGAGTACCCTCATTGGCGGTTTCAGCGTTAAGATTATAATTTTACATTGGTTACAGTCTAAGCTCTATTTTCTTACTGCCCAAGGAGCGAGAAAATGGAGGCCAAAATCACCGGATGCTTGGGAATGTAACCCCAGCCCTGCAACAGACCGGCTAATCGGCGGAAGCGACGATAATATCAGAATTCGTCTGGAATAAGTAATTACTTTGACTGGTCATTGACTTGTGGTTATTATCTTCGGTTATAAAGCGTTTCAGCGGACCCAATGATACGTCAGCAACCGCAAAAAACATCCACGACCGTGCGTAAATCGGCAAACGCCGCCGACGCGCGCAGGCCGCGTCACCGCGAGGTCTTCGAGACAATTCTGGGCGACATCACGTCCGGTCTTTTTCAACCCGGAGATCGGCTGCCAACCGAGGCTGCCCTAGCCAAGACGTTTTCCGCATCGCGGACGACGATTGCCCGGGCGATGCGCGACTTGAAACGCAAGGGGCTGGTGAACCGTCAACGGGGTGCTGGCACCCACATTGCGATGCAGCAGGAAAAGCATGTCGCGCTGTTGGCGCCCTTCACGCGAGACCCGTCTGACCTGGGTTGGATTGGCGGCCAGATTCACGCTCATCTTTCCGCGCTGGCGGCCCATCGGCAGGATCATCTTCGGCTTCAGATCGTCACCAGCGCCGCGGGCAATCGGCTTGAACAGATGATGAATGCCGCCCGAGCGCTGATCAACCAGGGCATCGCCGGCGTGTTCTACTACCCGGTCGAATTGCCCCAGAACGAAGCGCACTACAATCAGATGGTCGTCGACAAGCTGCTGTCGGCGGGTATGGCTGTGATCTGCGTGGATCGGGACATCGTCTCGTTCCCCGATCGCAGCAGGCTGCCGCTGGTAACTTACGACAATCGCCGCGGCGGGTATCTGGTCACCGATCATCTGATCAAGCAGGGCCGCAGGCGGATCGCCTTCATCGGCTCGCCGTTCGTGTCCAGCGCGGCGTCGGATCGCCTGCGCGGGTACAGCGACGCGTTGGAGGACAACGGGCTACCCGTCGATAAATCGTTGATCCGGCCGGCGGCTTTGGAAGATCTGGACGCAGCCTTCTCCCAGTCATTGATGAACGATTGCAAGCCAGACGCGGTTGTCTGTAAAATGGATCACTACGCAGCACTGGTCGGTCGGCATCTGATGGGGATGGGGCTGACCATTGGCAAGGACATTCTGCTGGCAGGTTTTGACGACGACCCGTTGGCCAGGCTGCTTCCTGTGCCGTTGACCACCATTCGCTTCGTACCGGGCCCGTTCGCCAAGACCTGCTACGAGCGCCTGATGGCGCAGATGGCCGAGCCGTCGGAGCCACTGGCTGGAATGACGCTGATTGATGTAGAGCTGATCGTTCGCGAGTCGACGGCGCCTGCGACCGCTGTCAGTTGATATTGCATTGGCAGCAGGTTGGCTAGCCACTGCCCATGCCCGAAAGCACCCGATTGTCAGCCGATGCACAAAGGCATTTCGCTCTCCGCGGGCGCGGCATGGTCTCGCTCCGGTTTGCGACAGTGCTGGCGGTCATCGTTGTCCTAGCGGTGGCGCTATGGACGTGGCAGGCAACGCGGCCTGCTCATCCCGACGGCAAGCAGGAGATCGTCGTCTGGAATCTCGCGATGCTGGGGCCCAATGTCGAACTGGCCCTGCACCAATTCGATCTGGAAAATCCACGATATCGCGTCGTTTACAGCTCTTCGGTCGCGCCCGATACGACGACCGATGGCCAGCGTCTGTTGACCGCTATCGCGGGAGGCGTTCCTCCCGACATGATGATGTTCGACCGCTTCGCGATCCCCGAATGGGCGGCACGCGGAGCCCTCACCGAGCTAACGCCGTTCCTTGCCCACCAGCGGCCCCATGATCCCTACCGGATTGATCTCTCTGAAGATTATCCCTGGACCGTCGAGGAAGGCAGTTATCGCAAGCCCGGAACTAGCGGCAAAGCCGGCCTGTTCGGCATTCCCGCCACCGTTGATTGCCGGCTTTTATTTTGCAACGCCAATCAGCTTCGACAGGTAGGAATGGTAGACCCCAGGACGGGCCAGCCCCGCCCGCCACGAACCTGGAAAGAGCTGCGCGCGCTGGCCAAACGATTGACCATCGTCGATCAAGCGACAGGGCGGCTCGTACGCCTCGGATTCGCGCCAAACGTCGGCAACAGCTGGCTCTACATGTACGCGTGGCAGGCCGGGGGCGAGCTGCTCAGCCGTGATGGCACGAAGGTTACATTCGATACGCCTCCGGTGCGCCGCGCGCTGCGATTCATGGTGGATCTGTTCGATGACGCCGGCGGCGTCGCAAAAGTGAATTCCTTCGAATCGAGCTTTCAGGAGGCCGGACCGCTCGACCCGTTTCTGACGGGCGAAGTGTCGATGAAAATCGACCAGACTTGGGCGCTCCAGCAGATGATCAATTGGAAGCCCGACTTGGACTTCCTTACTTCCCCGGCGCCCATGCCGGCTGATCGCCTGGCCGCCGGCGCCAAGCCAATCACCTGGTCGGGCGGGATGTCGTACATCATTCCCAAGGGAGCGCGCGAAGCGGATGGTGCGTTCAAGCTCATTCAATTTCTCACCAGTTCCCGAATCTACCGATTCCTGCAGCAAGCAGATCGCGAGTCGATGGCGGCTGAGGGGAGGCTCTACCTTCCAACGCCGGATCCCAATCGAAAGCATTTTGAAGAGCTTGAGAGCCAATGGGTGTCGAATGATCCAAAGGTGCCGCTGCGGATTAAGCAGGCGTATGTGGTGATCAAGCAGATGCTGCCGCGGGCGCGAATTCGGCCCCCCTCGCCAATCGGCCAGGTACTTTGGAACCAGCAGGTGCGGGCCATGGATGCGGCAATCAACCATGTTTATTCCGAAACCGTCAAAAATGAGGATGCGGAGGTGGAGCATGCGCTTGCTACCGCGCAGCGCGCAGCACAGGCCGAGCTTGACGCCTTCCTCGAACCCCCACCGCCGCACAAGGTGAACTGGCCCGCTTATTTTTGGGGATATGGGGCCCTCATCGTCCTGTGCGGGGCAGCTGGAGCTATTGCCTATCGGCGTCACCGGCATACACGGGCCTACAAAAAGCGGGAGGTGGGCGCGGCACTGGTGTTCGCCAGCCCCTGGCTGATTGGGATGATTTGCCTTACAGGCGGGCCGATTCTGTTCACCATTATCACCAGCTTCACACGGTATGACGTTCTGAGCCCCGCACGCTATGTCGGCTGGCAAAACTATCGTGATCTGCTCACGGACGACATCTTTTTCCAAAGCCTATGGAACACCGCTTATATGCTGCTTCGCCTGCCCCTGGTGATGGGAGTGGGGCTGATCATCGCGATGCTGCTCGACCGCTCAATCCGCGGAATCGGCGCATATCGCACCGCGTTCTTCATGCCGTCGATTGTGCCGGTCGTGGCCAGTTCGCTGCTGTGGCTGATGCTGCTGAACCCGAATTTCGGCGCGATCAATCTGGCGCTGGCGTGGATATTTTCGACACCGCCGGCGCATTGGTTGGCGGCTGCTGTCAGCCTGATCGCGGGCCATCGCGTCGAATTCACGCCACCCGGATGGCTGGAGGATCCGCGCTGGAGCAAGCCGGCGCTCATCTTGATGAGCGTCTGGAGCGCGGGCGGGGGCATGATCATCTGGCTGGCGGGATTACAATCAATTCCGCGACAATTGTACGAGGCCGCCGCTATCGACGGCGCTGGAGCCTGGGGCCGCTTTGTTAACGTCACTTTGCCGATGCTGAGTCCGTACATCCTGTTCAACGCCGTGGTGGGAATGATCGCGACGATGCAGATCTTCACCGAAGCGTACATCATGACCCAAGGAGGCCCGGCCGACTCGACCAATTTTTACGCCTACCAACTGTTTCGCAGTGCGTTTCAGTACTTCCGAATGGGTTATGCCAGTGCGCTCGCCTGGATACTGTTCCTGATCGTGTTGCTGTTAACGTTGACGCAGTTGTGGGCAAGTCGGAGATGGGTGCACTATGAGCGTACTTAGCACTCTCATGCGCATCAGAGCCCGGCCGTCGCCAGTCCGCCTGCGGCAATCGCCGCCATCTCTGCGCCGGCGCGTACTGCGGCCGATTCTCAACCAATGGATCGTGCATCTGACGTTGCTGACGCTGGCGGCGTTGTTTTTCTTTCCGTTCGTCTGGATGTTTGGCCTGAGCCTGAAGACAGACGAGGAAGTGACCAGCACCGCCGTGTTTCCCGCATTGCCGCAGTTCATCGCATCGTCGCCGTATGTGTTGAAGGCGGACAAGGTGGACCGGCCCCAGATGGCGCCACGAGAGCAGTGGAATCGGGTTTATCCGCAGTTGCTGTCCGATTCGTTCTCGGCCGTTGGAACGCTTCCGCTGCCCGCGGCCATGTTCGACGCGGACATTCAGCCGCTCAGGCAAGCCGCCGCTATTGAGGCGGCGCGGCTCGGCGTCCAATGGATTGACCAGAATTCGTGGACGACAGGAGACACGGAGGGAATTCGTGGCCAATTTCAAAATGGGCTCGCACGTAGCGATCTTCCGTCCGTGCTCAATGGCCGGTTGGCGCGGTTGGAATTCGGCGACTTGCAGGTTCGCTCCCTAACGGGGCACGTGAAGCCGATCGCGCAGGACGGACATCTGTGGAAGGTCTTATCGGGTGATGCGGAGTTGGTTCCGATCGACTCCACAGGGGTGCAAGCGCTCCGTTATCGCTTTGCCAATTCGTCGGCTGCACCGGTTGTTTTGCAGTCGGTGTTTGATGCCGCCATCCCCGCCGACCAATTGCTCCGACTCGTGATCGCGTACAAAGGTGACGGTTCCTGGAATCGCATGGATTTCCAGCTGCAGGTGGGTGATCAGCGGTATGTATCGGAGCAGACGAGCTACATCGCGCAGCACCGCGGCGCCAGCATCCTGTTGCAACCGCCTACGTTCCTGGACCAGACGCTGGGGGCTCGCAACTGGGTTTCGCTCGCCCCGGCCGGGCGAGTGACGGGACCCGCGTCGCCCACGCAGGCGACGCTAACGCTTACGCTCTGGCCGAGTTCCACTCTCCGAGCGATGTGGGGCAAGTTCCAACGCAACTACTCGCGCGCCTTTCGATCCATGCCGTTCTGGACCTACGTTCGCAATAGCCTGGTGGTTGTCATCCTGCAGCTAGCGGGCGCTCTATTTTCCTCGGGGTTTGTGGGCTACGCTTTCGCACGGCTGAATTGGCCCGGACGTTCGCTGGCGATGGGAATCCTGCTGGCGACGATGATGCTGCCCAGCCAGGTAACGATGATTCCCTCGTTCCTCATCTGGCGCGCGATAGGCTGGTACAACACATTGAACCCGCTGTGGATCGGCGCTTGGCTGGGAAACGCATTCTTCATCTTTCTCATGGTCCAACACATGCGCACCATTCCCCGCGAGTTGGACGATGCGGCGCGGATCGATGGATTGGACGAGTTTCAGATATGGTGGTATGTGATGATGCCACAGGTCAAACCAACCCTGGCGGCTATCGCCATCATGACGTTCATGGGAGCTTGGAATGAGTTCATGCAGCCCCTCATCCTGCTGCGCGATCAAACCAAGTTCACTCTTGGTTTGGGACTTTTCGCCATGCGCCTTGATGCCAATGTTGACTGGCCGCTCATCATGTCTGGCAACCTGCTGATGATTTTGCCGGTCATCGTCATCTTTTTCCTGTTCCAGCGCTACTTCATTGAGGGTGTGACCTTGACAGGAATGAAAGGGTGATACATCCCGCAGGGATGGTGACCCGGTAGATCGGCCAGGCGTTGTCATCGGCGACGGCCACTGACGGCGACGGCCACTGACCGGGACGGGCCGCGAAGGTCCTTGCCGCCAACGTTGGTGCCGTATGTACGACAAGTGGTTGCGATTCAAGTAGCACTCCCTGTCACAAATCGGATCTGATCAATTCTTGTGAACCGACATCGCGCAGCGAAAGCCGATATGCATCATTCCTGTGTCGGGCGCTTCGCCGCGTCGTGCCGAGGGACGATAGCCTTCGCAATACTGAGGACTGCAAAGGAACGAGCCGCCTTTGATTACGCGCTTGGGCGCGTAGGGATCCTGCGGATCGAAGCTGGTAAGAGGCCCCGTTGGATTGGCGCAACAACCCTTGGCCGCACACGTTTGCGGCGAATCGGCGCGGTACCAATCGCTGCACCACTGCCAGACATTTCCGGCCATGTCGTAAAGGCCGTATCCATTGGGCGGAAATGATTTGACCGGCGAGGTTCCGGCGAATCCGTCGTCGTCGGTGTCGTGGACGGGGAAATCGCCCTGCCAGGTGTTAGCCATCCATTTGCCGCCTGGATGGAATTCGTCGCCCCACACGAAGCGTTTGCCCTGCAATCCTCCTCGAGCGGCATATTCCCACTCGGCCTCCGTTGGAAGCCGCTTCCCGGCCCACTTGGCATAGGCGACGGCATCAAACCAGGAAACTTGGACAACGGGATGATCGTCCTTGCCTTTTATGTCTGTCCCTGGGCCGCCGGGATGACGCCAGTTTGCTGCACGCACCCAATGCCACCACTTCGACACATCATCTAATGACACCTCATGGCCCGTCGGCGTGAATACCAGCGATCCGGGCGCGAGCAGACTGTCGTCAGGCTTGGGGGTGCCGGGAGGAAGTTCCTGTTTCAATTCCTGCCAATTCACGGGTTTCTCCGCGGTGGTGACATATCCGGTCGCCTCGACGAAGCGGCGAAACTCGGCGTTGGTTACATCGTGAACGTCCATGAACAATCCGTCGACCCGCACGCGATGCGCCGGCCGTTCGTTGGGAAAAGAATCCAGATCATTGGTTCCCATCACAAACTCGCCGCCGGGGATCCACTGCATGCCCGGCGGAGCGTCGGCCCGGACTGCTCTCGCGGTACAAATCAGTAACAAACACAGCACAATGAATTGATGGACTCGCATGGCACGTTCCATCTGAAGCGCCGGGCTTCCCCACGAATGGTGGGCGCGCCGAATGAATTGTTTCAGGCCGCCTCGAACGATTCGGGGCTGACATAGCCTAACGTGCCGTGCAGTCGATTTCGATTGTAAAACACCTTGATGTATTCAAGCCAGAGCATGACGCAAGGAAATTCACCCGCATTTGGCGGCTTCGATTTCCCAAGTTCTTGAAAGGCCGTCGGATTTTCTGCCGGAGCAACCCCCTCCCTCTGACTCAGGCTCTGAAGTGGAGCGAGAAAGACATCGAATCCACCCTCATCGACGGTCGGTGCGCTCCCGATGAGCTACACCGCGCAGCACTGAATTTGCACTCTAAACTATCGAAAGTGTACCAAAATGGGGATTCTGGGGAATCTGTGGAAAACGGCAATGCTAGCAACTGCAATAGGTCCAGATCTCCCGCCCTCGGTCACGCATGAAGCCGAAACGTTCTCGGTACATGAAAGCCGCATATTCCGCCACTGCCCGATTTTGCCCGAGCCAAAATGTGCGATATCCGCCACCGGGTCGCTTACCTAAACAAAGCCTGTAGCCCTTTGTTTTATGCTTCGATAAGCCGTCCGCAGCGCGCGTTGCCATAACGTCCCTTTCGGCCAGATGCGGGCAAATTTCACTGCGAATTCTGATACCGTTACGCGATTTGGGCAATTTTAGGGCAGGATGAGCTGGGGACAGAAACGACCCTATCTCTTTATTGAATAAGTAGATTGCACCCGGTAGGGCTCGAACCTACAACCCTCGGTTCCGAAGACCGATGCTCTGTCCAATTGAGCTACGGGTGCCGCTTAATTTCGGACAATCGCTGCAGAAGATTATCCATGATTCGCGGGTCGAATCCAATGCGACGAGAATGTACCTGGGTGGAAGGCGTCAACGGATTTGTAAAATCGCCGGCCGCGACGCCGTGGGCTTTCGACCGCATCATTGAATCATAATTCAGAGCGCATCAGGCTGGGGCGCTATCGCCCGGCGGGGGATTGGAATCGGCCGGAGCGGCGTCGGTCGTTTCCGTCGTCACCGTCACCGTTGCCGATGCGCCGCTGAGAGCGGGCTCCATCTCCTCTTCGGACTGCTCGAGATAAACGTCGTCCATTTCCGTGGAGTCCACTTCGCTGCGCATCAGATAGTAGACGATCGTGTTGGCCGAGAAATACAGGCTGATGGCGAAGGCGCCCAGGAACGAAACCAGCAGCATCACCCAGCAATTCATGAAGAATGCGCCGATACGCTGACCGGCGGCCAGCGTCTCGTAATCGGCGGAATAGGAAAGCCGGCCCGTGGTCATCGGATTCGGCCACATGGTGGAAAAGAGATCTTTGGTGTTGTCGGCCGCGGTAAAGATGCCCATGCCGACGAAATGATGCGTCAGCACGAGGGTCAGCCAGATGAACATGTGGACGAACAGGTAAGTTGCGGCTCCATAGATCACCGCAACCGTGGTGTAGAACAGCATTCGCCAGGGCCGGGCGTAAATGTAGCTGAAACTTCGGCTGATCGCGTCGAAACTGTCCGAGCCTTCGACGGCGATGGTCGGATACATGAGATTAAACCCGCCGGCGGTTCCGAGCAAAACCAGCGTCATCACAAACCCGGCCAGCAGAGCGAGAACGAACATCGCTCCAATGGCCAGCGGACCCAGGAAGGGAATGTTGCCGATCAGCGCAACCAGTGAAAGGAACAAACCAATGACAATCACAATGACCAGAGGAATGACCGGCGCGGATGCGAAAGAGAGCAGCTTGCCCACCGCGAAGTTCATCGCCTGACGAACCGAGATTTTCTCATCGCGAGCAACATGCACGGCCGCGATCCGGCTGATGGCGCCGCCGAACAGCGCCCACGACAGCAGGAACAGAATCGCGAAAACGATGAAGAAGACGGTGTGGTTCCATATCAGCCAGACCGGTCCCACCGCGAAGAAGTTATAGACGCTGTCCTTGACGCCGTCGGTCTCCAGCCAATTATTGCGCCTCACGCCGTCCACTACCCCGTTGACCTGGCGGATTTCATATTCGAAAAATGCGGAAAATAGCCCGACGCCTTTGATGATCTTCACCCCTTTCCACTGCGCTTCGGCGGTGCTATAGGCATCCACGATGGCCTGGTCCCTGGCGCGCAGACGGCTGGCGCCGTCGTCTGTCGTGGAAGTGCTCTTCTTCTCCGCGGCTCCGTATTGCTTTTGGGCATTGGCGACGGCATCTTCGCGATTCTTGACGATCTGATTGTGCACCTCGTCCATGTAGCGGGCGTTGTGCGCATCATCCAAAACGCGGGCGTTGAATGCGTCGTCGGTTTCACCACTGAGTTTTTTGTCGATGCCGAAGCTGATCAGCGTCTGAGCGTATTGCTGGTCGACGTCCTTCTGAGCCTGTTCCCGCCAGGCGCTCAGCGTGGTTTGATCATCGCCGTTGGCGATTGCCTGATACTGGGCAACCTCGCCCACCACGGCCCGGGCATGAACGGGCCAGAGCCCGTCCAGAATTCGGCCGCCGAAGTAAACGCTCAGCAACAGCGCCAGACCCAACGCGAGTTTGGAAAGGTGAATGGCGATCCGAAACGAGCGGAAAATATGCGTGAACGGAAACGCTTCCCGCCAATCGATTCCACGAATGATTTGCCCTTCGTCCGCCATCGGCCGAAGCTCCTTTCCCTATTTCGACTCACCATCACGGGGCGTGCGCGACGCGCAGCCGTCAAGTCCCCGGGCACCGGCCGGCATTATAGTGACCGCGGGGAAGGGTTCAAATGTCCAGATCACGCACCCGGAGCAGCACCCAAGACGATGCGGTTAAGGCATCGGACGGCTACAAAACCAATCGATGGCGAGGACGGGCGGTGACAACTCCCGCGTTTTCGATAGCGCCAGGGGCCAACTTGTCACTGTTACGGTTGAATTCACGAAATAGATTCGGCAGTGGGGCTCGGGGAAGCGGGATGGCGCCGAGCGGGAAAAAATTCGAATCGGCAGCGGCAACGCGGCCATAGGGAAGAACGGACGGTAGCGACCCAAGCCGAAACCGGGACGCGGTTCACCGTCACGTTCCAGCGGATCTACCGCGATGACGAGAACGGGAGATGGAACCGAGACGCGAGCGCTTCCCATGGTAGGTAATGCGCTCACGTCCCGGTTCCACTCCCCAGTCTTGTCTGCCGCTCGCTTTTTCATCGCTCCTATTCTGCTAGGTATCGATGTTGCCTGCCCCAATCGGGGGATTACACTTGTCCGTGTTTTTCAAGGCATGTGTTTGGCGCGATTGTATCTGGAAGGAATCCCGAAGCCCGTGATATTTGCAGCCCAGGGCGCCAGGAGAGTTTTGAATGAATAATGAATCGACGCTTCCTAAACCGTTTGTCTTTGTCCTTATGCCCATTGAAGAGGCGTTCTCGGACATCTACAAATTTGGCATCAAAGGCGCGGCCGAAGATGTTGGAGCCTACGCAGAACGAGTTGATGAGCAACTTTTCACCGAGGGAATCCTGGATAGAATTTTCACCCAAATAAACAAAGCGGATGTTGTTGTTGCTGACATGACTGGCCGCAATCCGAACGTCTTCTATGAAGTGGGATACGCGCACGCCCTCGGAAAAACGGTGTTACTCTTGACGCAGTCGGTCGACGATATCCCATTCGACCTCAAGCACCGTCCGCACATTGTGTATGGGGGGAAAATCGACGTACTTAAAACGGAACTGGGCAAAAGGCTTCGCTGGGCCATTGAGTATTCGACTCGAAACCGAAGCCCCGTGCGGCTGGAACGGCTTGCCCTTTTTGTCTCGGGTGTTGAGGCGATAAATCCGCTCTCTCGCGCGGACGCCCCGGTAATAATCGGCGAGGCGCGAAGCCGACAGTTCTCAGTTCCCGTCCAACTTCGGAATGATTCGGCGGAAACCCTAAGTCCAATCACGCATGTGTATCTGTTCTTAACGGAGGTTGGCTCGCTGATCCCGACGGAACGACCGACGTGGATGACCACTACGGAAACGGTCTCGGGTATTTTTCCGACCTTTGGCTCGTCGGCGCAGACCTATCAGGTGTCTGTCGAACCACTGCCACTGGAGCCGATGCCGGCAGCAATTGCAAACACGGCCGGAGAATTCGCCGTGCAATTCAGATTGCCCGTCACATTTCCTTCTGTTCCGCCCGGCGCTCTGGAGGTGACGAATTTGCACCTCATGTTCCGTGATGGCGCGGCCAGCGCCAGTGATGACCTTTTCAGGCTTCGACTTTTCTCCCCCTACGGGTTCCACGAATTCGATTTTCGGCTTCGCATAAGCGTTCAGGAAGGAACCGCTACCTCCAATGGCGCCTAGCCCGCATGTTGCATCGGTGTTGATCCTGTCGAGTCCGGAGCGGGCATCGGTCGCGGAATCGCGGGCATCGATTGATAGCGCGCAGCAGTTGTCGTTGCCCCGGGTGCTCTCGTGTTGCGTTGGTTCATGCTTACCTCCTTTACGGGGAAGGGCCAGTAACTCGCGGGATCACTCCAA
>DATAWP010000013.1:0-2660 GCA_036267155.1 Tepidisphaeraceae bacterium | reverse complement strand
AGACCACCGCGACCGTGACGCTCAACACCTATGTCGACGGCCATACCGGCGATCAGTTCAGCGCGATCGTCCAACGCAACACGACTGACCCGCCCAGCACCTATCTGGCCAGCAGCAGCAACATCACGCTCAATGCGCCGGGAGACGGTGGCGGAGACGATTCACTGGAATATGGCATTGATTACAGGGTGCCAGCCCCCAATGGGACGACAACTATCACACCCACACAATATATAAGCGCCGCCTCGATTGAATCTGCGGGGTATCAGTTTGTCGTCGAATATATCGGCGCGACCAATGACTACGGTTATCTTCGACCAACAGATGTATCGGCACTCGAGGCGCAAAACGTACAAATTATATCCGTTTTTGAAAAAGGACAGATGTCGGATACCGGATCGAACGGTCAATACACCAACGCCTGGGTAAATTATTTCGACAATAACGGAGCTCTCGGACAGGGCACAGCCGACGCAAAAGACGCGATAGCATCCGCGCAGGCAGCTGGCCAAACGTCTGGAGCAATTTATTTTGCTATAGATCTTGATCCCGCAAATTTGAAGAGCGGGCTCAGTTCTGAATTTGCGGCTTTAAGTGAGATTGGCGAATACTTCCAGGAAATTAATACGTACTTCACTCAGACGGACGCTCCTTATAGCATAGGAGTATACGGCGCCGGCGACACTCTCAGTTATCTTACCAATGACACCAATGACCCATCTACAGGAGTGAAATATACATGGTTGGCTGATGCTTGGTCGGCCGAAGTTGATTCAGTCGCCTATAAGAATATAGAACAAACAAATACTACGGGCGCCACGCTGGTTGACGGCGAGGGAGTGGATCTTGACACCGCGTATATTGGATATAATCCCAATTTCGGACAATGGGGCACGACTGCCACCGCATCCCAAAATTTAGGCTCTATTCCCGGTGGCTCACAGCAGCTTGGTTATGGAGACCTTACCGCATCGGGCGACAATGACGAAATTTGGAATTTTTCATTACCAACCACTGAAGTGATTACCTTCGCGGTCTCTGCAAGCGGTCCTGTTCCAATCATCGATCTCAGCGGGTCTGGCGCACCGGGTGGCCACTTGTCGTCGCCTGCCACTGTTACATTGAATGCCGGAAGCTACGAATTCGAGCTAGAATATAATAGTGAAAATGGCTCTTACGGGAACGCGGAGAGCTATTCGTTCACAATCACTGCATCCGCGCCGGTGGCTGTCCCGGCGAGCGTGACCGGCAGCAGTTTCTCGGTCGCCGAGGATCAATCGGTCGCGATTGCTTCGGAGCTGACGCTGTCGAACCCGGATGACGACAGCATTTTCTACCGCTTTTGGGACGCAGGAGGCGGCGGCCATCTCTCCATCAATGGCACCGCCGAGGCGGCGGATCAGTGGATCAATGCCAACGCCGGCAATGTCGGCAGTGTCGACTTTGTCGGCGGCTCATCGGCGGGCAGCCAGACGCTGTACGTCCAGGTCTTTGATGCCAACGCCGGCACCTGGTCACCGCTGAACTCGCTTACCGCTACTACGACCGGCAATATCAGTGGTACGCTCGCGGGCACCACGGGCACACCGTCTGCCGACTTCAGCAGCAGCGATTTGTTGTTCCTGGATACTGCTGGCAACTACGAAGTGTGGCAAACCAACAGCACGTCGGTGATCGGCGGCGGCAATGTCGGCACCCCAGGGTCGGGCTGGACCGAGAAGGGCACCGGCGATTTCAACACCGGCAACAAAAGCGACATCCTGTTCGAGAGTTCGACGGGCGGGTTCGCGTTATGGGACATGAACGGCACCTCGGTCACCAACGTTGCCACGTTCGGCGATCCCGATGGCGGCTTTAGCTTCGTCGACGTCGGCAATTTCGACGGCACCGGCAATGGCGACATTCTGTTCGAGAATACAGCCGGCATCTACGCGATTTGGCAGACCAACGGCACGGCGGTGATCGGCGGCGGCAATGTCGGCAGCCCCGGCACCGGCTGGAACGAGATCGCCATCGGCGACTTCAACACCGGCAACAGCAGCGACATCCTGTTCGAAAGCACGAGCGGCAGCTACGCCTTGTGGGACATGAACGGCACCACGGTCAGCAATGTCGTCACGCTGGGAAGTCCCGGCGCCGGCTGGAATTTCGTCGCGGTCGGTAATTTCGACGGCACCGACCAAGGCGATATTCTGTTCGAGAACACTGCCGGCGATTACGCGATCTGGGAGACCAATGGCACCTCGATCACCGGCGGCGGCGATCTCGGCAGCCCGGGGACCGGATGGAGCTTTGCCGCGATCGGCGACTATAACGGCGACGGCAAGAGCGATATTTTGTTCGAGAACACGTCAGGCGGCGCCACGTCCTACGCGGCGTGGGAGATGAATGGCGCCACTATCGCCAGCGTCGCCACCTTCGGCAGCCCAGGCCCGGGCTGGACCCTGCAGCACAGCGGGTGATGTCGGTTTAAGCGCACCGGCCGACGACGGTTTATTTGGCAAGTCATCAGAGCACGCCTAGGCCGTAGTGACGATTTAACTATTTAAGCCAGATCGCGATAGCGGCGAGTTTAACGAAGCCCATGAAGTTGATGAGCAGCTTGTCGTATCGAGTGGCGACGCGGCGGAACTGTTTGAGCTTGTTGAAGAAGCGCTCGA